>NZ_JARUBO010000005.1:1953333-2603750 GCF_029626235.1 Micromonospora sp. WMMD1120
AGGGGTGGTGACGACCGGCAGGGCGCGGTCCAGTTCCCGGCGGGCCACCCGGTCGAAGTGGTCGCCGTGCAGGTGCGAGAGCACCACCGCATCCAGCTCGGGGAGCTGGGCGAGCCGCAGCGCCGGGTCCGTGCGTCGGCGCGACCACAGACCCTTGCCGAGGTACGCCCGCTGGCCCCGGTGCAGGAAGTTCGGGTCGGTCAGCAGCGTGCAGCCGCCGATCCGCAGCACCGTCGTCGCGGTGCCGATGAAGGTCACCTGCGGTTGCTCCGCCATCGTGTCCACCTCCTCCGGGTGCGGTACCCCGGCCGGGGCCGGTCAAGCGGAGCGCCGGACGTCAGTCCGCCTCGGACGCGGGTTCGTCGCTGTCGGGCTGGGCGGTGTCGGGCTGGGCAGTGTCGGGCCGGGCCTCCGGGAGGCGTTCCATCAGCCTGGTGAGCACGCCGTTGGCGAAGGTGGCGCCGAGCGCCGAGCCGGCCCCGATGGTCCAGCCGACGGGCCCGAGCGGGGTGCAGCCGAAGAACTGGCTCACCCCCGGCGTCTGCACCACGACGGCGAGCACCCCCAGCGACGCCGCCGTGGACGCCAACACCGTCGGGCTGGTGCCGCCAGCCAGGATGGTCTGCCCGAGTTGGGTGCCGACCAGGGAGACCAGTGCGACGGTGCCGGCCCGCTGTCGGCGGCCGGTGTAGCGGGCCAGCGTCCAGCCCGTCGTCGCGCCGAGCGTGGTGGCCGCCGCGCGCAGGCCGATCTCCCGGGTGAGGGTTTCCCCGAGCGCCGCGTCGGGTCCCTCCCGGAGCAGGTGGTCGGTACGGTCCGAGGCGGGTGGTCGGACCGCGATCGCGAGCGCGGGCGCCAGGTCGGTGAGCAGGTTGACCAGCAGCAGTTGTCGGCCGGTGAGCGCGGAGCGGCCGGTCGCGGCGGCGGTGAGCACGCTGAACGCGATCTCGCCGAGGTTGCCGCCGACCAGGATGCTGAGCGCGTGCCGCACCGACGACCACATCGCCCGTCCCTCGACCAGGGTGGCGATGATCGTCTCCAGGCGGTCGTCGGTGACCACCAGGTCGGCGGCGGCGCGGGCGGCCGGGGTGCCGCGTTGACCGAGGGCGATGCCGACGTCGGCCAGCCGGATCGCCGGGGCGTCGTTGGCCCCGTCGCCGGTCATCGCCACGGTGCGGCCGTGCTTCTGCAACGCCTGGATGATCCGCACCTTGTGGGCCGGCGTGCAGCGGGCCACGACGTCGGTGTTCGTCAATTGGTCGGCGAGCGCGTCGTCGTCGAGTTTGTCGAGTTCAGCGGCGGTGACCACCCGCTGGTCGTCGTGCTCGCTGATGGTGGCGGCGATGGCCTCGGCGGTGGCCGGATGATCGCCGGTGATCATGATGGTGTGCACACCGGCCTGCCGGATCCGGCGTACCGCCGGGGCGGCGCTCTCCCGGACCCCGTCCGCGAGGGCCAGGAAACCCACGAAGGTCAGGCCCCGGACGTCCTCGTCGGTCACCGTCGGGTCGGCCACCGGGCACTCGGCCACGGCCAGGATGCGGTTTCCCGCCCCGGCCCGGTCGGCGAGCACCCGCTCCAGCTCGGCGCGGCCGGCGTCGTCCAACGGTTCCTGCCGGCCGTCGGCGCGCCGGGACGAACAGCGCGGCAACACCGTCTCCGGTGCCCCCTTGACGCTCAACAACAGGTGGCCGTCGGTCTCGCCGATGCTCGCGTGGTATCCCCGGGACGGCTCGAACGGCAGCCCTCCGGCCGCCCGCCAGCCGGCGGCGCCGGTCTCCTCCACGACCCCGGCCTCCCCGGCGCCCCGCCGGACCGCCCGGTCGGTCTGCAGGGCCAACTCCTCGGGGTTCGCGGCGGCGGGAGTGGCACGAAGCGCCGCAGCCAGCGTCAACCGCAGCCGGTCGTCCAGCCGGTCCACCGGGGCGTACCGCTCGCCGATGCCGTCACCGACGCCGGCAAGCAGCAACTGCCCCTCGGTGAGGGTGCCGGTCTTGTCGAAGCAGAGCACGTCCACCCGGCCCAACGCCTCGATCGTGCGCGGGTTGCGGACCAACGCGCCGTGCTCGGCCAGCCGCCGGGCGGCGGCCAGCTGCGCGGCACTGACCAGGAACGGCAGCCCTTCCGGCACCGACGCGACGGCCAGGTTCGCGGCGGTCGCCGCCGTTTCGGCAAGGGGTACGCCCCGAAGCAACCCCGCGCCGGCCACCGCCACCGCCGAGCCGGCGGCCAACGGAATGGCGGTCCTGGTCAGCGAGCCGAGCCGGGCTTCCACCCCGCTGGCCGGCGGTGCCTGGCGGACCAACGCCAGGCTGCGCCCGGACTCCGTGTCGCTGCCGGTGGCCACCACGACGGCGGTGCCGTGCCCGGCCGCGACGGTGGTGCCCTCGTACAGCATCGAGTGCCGCTCGGCGATGGCGGCGGCGACCACCGGCCGGTTGGACTTGGCGACCGGCAGCGACTCGCCGGTGAGCGACGACTCGTCCGCCTCGAGACCCACCGTGTCGAGGACGCGGCAGTCGGCGGGCACCGAGTCACCCGGTTCGAGGGAGATGACGTCGCCGAGCACCAGATCCTCGGCGGCCACCACCTGCTCGGCACCGTCCCGACGGACCCGTGCGGTCACCGCCGAGCGGGACAGCAGCTCCGCCAGCGACCGCTCCGTGTTGCGTTCGTGCACCGCGCCGACCAGGGCGGAGCCACCGACGACGCTGCCCACCAGCGCCGCGTCGACGAGCGAGCCGAACGACGCGGAGAGCACCGCGCCGGCGGCCAGCACCGGGGTGAGCGGGTTGGAGAGCTCGTCCACGAACGCGCGGAGCAGCCCGCCGCTGCCGGGTGTGCCGCCGCCGTCGCTGCGGTGGGCCTCCTGCCGGCGTCGTACCTCGTCGCCCGTCAGTCCGTCCGGCGTGGAGCGCAGCTGGTCCAGGACGGTACCGACCGGCATCAGGTGCCAGGCGGTCGTCACGGGCGCCGGCGTGTCCGACTGGTCGTGCAACCGGCGGGCCTGCCAGACCCCGTTCGCGAAGGCCAGCCCGGCGGCGCCGTTGACCGCCACGGCCGCCCGTTGCGGCAGTTGGGTCGGTGGGGCGGTGAGCGCGGCGAGCGCTCCGAGGCCGGTGCCGGCCATGGACAGCCTGATGCTCTGCTGGGCCGTCCGACGGGCCACCCCGGTCGCCTCGATTATCAGGGCCACCACCCGAAGGTCCGCACCGACCAGCAGGTGCGCGCCCCACGGCGGCGGCTGCTCCGGACCGGCGAACCCGAGACCACAGTCGGACACGCCCAGCGCCCTGCGGTCCGCGGAGACCACCATCACCACCGCGCCCTCGCGTTGCAACGCGCGTACCGAATCGACCAACCGGTCGCCGCCGGGCAGCACCGCGTCGGCGAAGCCGTACCGCTGCTCGTCACCGCCGGCCACCACCAGCCGAAGGCCGGCCTCGCGGGCGGCGGTCGGGAGGCCGTCGACGCCGGGCGCGGGCTCCGGCTCGACCCGCAACAGCGCGGCGAGCCGGTCGCCGTGGGCGAGGCCCAGCAGTTGGCCGCCGGCGGAGCGGAGCCGGTCGGCGTCCGGGATGTCGTCCAGGTTGCTCGACGGCAGTTGGCCCAGGGGTCCGATGCGCCATCCGTCCGCTGCCCGGGAGGCGCCCGGATCGTCGGCGTCGAACAGCGCGAACGCCCGCTCGGCGATCTGGTCGACGTCCGCGTCGGGGGCCGGCGCCAGATCGGCCAGTACGCCCCGGTCCGAGCCGAGCACCGCGGCGTCGAGCACGATCGTGTCGATCCGGTCCAGCTCCCGCAGCACGCTGCGGTCCATCGCGATCACGCCCCGCCTGGCCAGCATGCGGCCGAGCTGGGCGGCGTACCCCTCGCGGCCGCTCCCGGGCGCCTTGGGCAGCACCGACAGGCCCAGCGCGGTGGCCCGCTTCGGTCCGGTGAACGGTGTCGCCGCCGCTCCGGCGGCCACACCCGCCGCGAGCACGCTGTTGATGTACCGCTCGACCGGGCCGTCCGGCATCGGCCGGGGACGTTCGATCACCGGCCAGCGCGCGACAGCGCGTTCCGGGTCGCCGGTCAGCCGTGGCTCGGCCCGCACCCAGGCGGAGAGCTGCGCCCGCGCCTCACCCCACAGCACCAGCCGCTGCGCGCCGTCCAGGACGATCCCGGTCCAGCGGCCGGTCAGACCCTGCACCACCGCCTCGGCCAGCGGGAAGAGGATGTCGGCGCGCGGATCGGACCGCAGCCGTTTGCCGATGAACTCGTGCACCTTGGGCTGCAGGTCCGCCGCGGCGAGCAGACCGGCCACCTCACCGGGTAGCGGAGCGAACGGCAGCACCCGGGTGGCGGCCCAGATGGTCAGCCCCAGCGCGTCCGAGGCGAGCGCGCCCAGGGTGCGCGGGGTCCGGGGACCCTCCTCGGGTGGGTGCGGCGGTGGGATCTCCGGGTCGGGCTCGTGGTCACAGGTCCGCTCGACCCGGCTGATCGTGTTGATCAGGTCGCTCAGGGTCGGCTCGGGGGCCTCGACGGCGACCACCACCCGGCTGGACGGCGCGTTCACCCGGGCCCAGGCGACCCCGGGCATCCGCTCCAGCGCGTCCTCCACCTGGACTGCCAGCTTGTTGCCGCCCGTCTCGCACACGCCGTGCACCTCGATGTGGTGCCGGCCCGGGCGGGACCAGACCCGACGCCGGGTCAACCCGGCCGTACGGGCCAGCCGCGTCGCGGCCGAGCCGACGGTCCGCGTCGCCTCCCCGATCAGGTGCGGTACGCCCAGGGACGGCAGAATGCGGCCGGCAGCGCGACCTGCCGCCGTCATCGCCATTTGCCCTCCCACCGCACCGACGTCCGGCGGCCTGGCTTCCCGACCTGCCATCCGTTATGCCCCCCGAGGGGCGGAAGTTTCCGGCGCGGCGAGTGCATGGACGGGGTGCACCGTGGAATCCGACCACCGTCACCGGATACGGGGAGGCCGGCATGAGCACGTTGACGCGACACCTCAACGGGTCGCACGAGAACGTCCGGATGTACAGCCGACGGGTCGATCTGCCGATGCTGGGCGAGGTGGCGGTGCCGCCGCCGGACAAGGTCGCCTACTACGCCGGTCTCGGGGTGCTCGCCGCGCTCCAGGTCATCGAGTGGCCGATCGCCCTGGTCATCACCGCCGGCCATCTGCTGGCCGACCAGCATTTTTCCGGGCTGGTCCGCGGGGTCGGGGAGGCACTGGAGAACGCCTGACCGGAGCCCGCGGTTGACCTGAATCCGGGTTGAGGTCGCATGCTCGGCTGATGTCGAGCACAGTCGTCACGCCCGTACCGTCCGCGTCGGGGTTGTTCGCACCCCGGCTGCGGGCGATGACGGTGGGCAGCGTCGCGTTGATCTCGCTCCTCGCGTTCGAGGCGTTGGCGGTCGGTACGGCGATGCCGACCGTCGCCCGCAGCCTGGACGGGTTGGCGCTGTACGGGATCGCCTTCGGCGGGCCGTTCGCCACCGGTGTGCTGGCGATGGTGGTCTCCGGCATCTGGTCCGACGCCCGGGGCCCGCGCGCACCGATGTGGCACGGGGTCGCCTGGTTCGTCGTCGGGTTGCTGATCGCGGGCACCGCCAACGCGATGAGCGCGCTCGTCGTCGGGCGGGTCGTGCAGGGCTTCGGCTCCGGGCTGCTCTCGGTGGCGCTCTACGTCATCGTCGGGCAGGCGTACCCCCAGGAGTTGCACCGGCGGATCTTCGCCGCGTTCGCGGCGGCGTGGGTCGTACCGTCGCTGGTCGGGCCGGCTGTGGCCGGCCTGATCGTGGAACACCTCGGGTGGCGGTGGGTCTTCCTGGCGGTGCCGGCGGTGGCGGTGCCGGCGGTCCTTCTGATCCACCCGGGTCTGCGGTCGCTGGGCGGCAGCGCGGCGACCAGCCTGCCGGCCGGCGCGGTGGCGCGCATCGGCTGGGCGTGCGGGGCCGCCGTGAGCGCCGCGCTGCTGCACATCGGGGGTCAGCAGCGCGGCGGCACGGCCCTGGCGCTGATCGCGGTCGCCGTGGTCGGTCTCCTGGTGTGCGCTCCGCGCCTGCTCCCGGCCGGGTTCCTCCGGGCGGCCCGGGGACTGCCCACCGTGGTCGGCTTGCGCGGTCTGGCGTCGGCGGCGTTCGTCGGCGCCGAGGTGGTCATTCCGTTGCTGCTCTCCCGGGAGCGGGGTCTCTCGCCGACGGCGGCCGGGCTGGTCCTCACCGTCGGCGCGCTGGCGTGGTCGGTGGGCTCCTGGTTGCAGGGCCGGCTGCCGGTGCCGGTCTCCCGGGCCACGCTGCCGCGCGTCGGGTTGAGCTGCATCACGGTGGGCACCGCCACCGTGGCGTTGGCCGTCCGGCCCGAACTGCCGGTGGCCGTCGCCGTGGTCGGCTGGGCGGTCGCCGGCCTGGGCATGGGGCTGCTCTACCCGTCGCTCTCGGTGCTCACACTGGAGTTGTCAGCACCCGGCGAGCAGGGCCGCAACAGCTCCTCGCTGCAACTCGGCGACTCGCTCTTCGCGGCGACGGTGCTCGCGCTGACCGGGGCCGTCCTGGCCGCCGGGAGCGCGCCGGGTCCGGCCAGCTACGCGGTGACGCTCGTGGTGGCCGCGGGACTGGCACTGCTCGGGGCGGTCCTTGCCGGCCGGGTGGTGGTGGCGGGCGGGGGCCGACGGCCGCTCGGTTGATCCGCTGATTCGCCCGCGTCCGACCCGCACGGGCCGGGAAGATGACGGGCGATGAACCTCCTGACCGTCCTGCCGCTGGCCGTGGTCATGGTGGCCGGTACGCAGCTGGTGGTGGCGGTCTTCCTCGCCTCGGCGGACCGCCCCCGGGCCGCGTCGCTGGGTTTCCTCGCGGGCGCCGGGCTGGTGGTCACCGCGGGGGTGACAGTGGGGTGGCTGCTGACCCGGTTGGTGGGCGGGTTGGTGGCCGACGCTGGCGCCGTCGCCGGGAGGGTCGATCGCGGGCCCGTCATCGACCTGGTGGTGCTCGCCCTGCTCGTCGTCCTCGCGGTGCTGGTCTGGGCGCGGCGGGACCGGTCGGGTCCACCGAAATGGTTGGGGAGCATCGAGCACGCCGGTCCGCGTTCGGCGCTGCGGCTGGGCGCGCTGCTCTTCGTGGTGACGCCCACCGATGACCTGACGATGGCGGCCGTGGGGGCCAGCGTGGCTCGCCATGATCTGCCATGGTGGCACCTGACGCCGTTCGTTCTGCTCACCGTTCTCCTGCTCGCGCTGCCCCTGCTGGCGTTGCTGCTGCTCGGGCCGAGGGCGGCGCGGGTGTTGACGCGGATGCGGGAGTGGGCCGAGGGTCACGCGTGGATCGTGAACGAGATCGTGATCGCGTTCTTCGCGCTGCTGACGGTGGTGGATCTGCTGCGTTCGGGGAGTGGGAGGACGACATGAAGGTTCTGGTCACCGGTGCGAGCGGCAACCTGGGCCGCCCGGTGCTGGCGCGGCTGCTCGACGACGGGGCCACCGTCCGGGCCACCAGCCGGCGAACGAGGAGCGGCGCCGACGTGGAGTGGGTGGTGGCCGACCTGGCCACCGGCGCCGGGTTGGCCGAGGCGGTGGCCGGGGTGGACGCGGTGCTGCACCTGGCGTCCGCGCCCCGGGGGCGGCAGACCCACCAGGTGGACGTGCTGGGCACCCGCCACCTGGTGGTGGCCGCCGGAGCGGCAGGGGTGGGACACATCGTCTACACCTCGATCGTCGGGGTGGATCGGGTGCCGTTCGCGTACTACAAGCAGAAGCTCGCCGCCGAGCAGGCGATCACCGCCGGTCCGGTGCCGTGGTCGGTGCTACGGGCGACCCAGTTCCCCCAGTTCCTGGAGAAGCTGCTGACGATCAGCTCCCGACTGGGCCCGGTGATCGCGGACGGGGCGATCCTCGGCCAGCCGGTCGACCCGGGCGAGGTGGCGGAGCGGTTGGTGGCGCGGCTGTTCGCCGGTCCGCTTCGCGGCATCGAGGAGTTCGGCGGGCCGGAGGTGCTGCGGCTCGACGAGGCCGCCCGGGCGTGGCGCGAGGCCCGCGGATCGCGCCGACCTCTGCTGCCGGTGCGGGTTCCCGGCCGGCTCGGCAGCGAGTTGCGCGCTGGCGGCCTGTGCACCGATGCGCTGCCCCGGGGTGTGCGTACCTGGGCCGACTACCTCACGGACACGTACGGGGGAACCGGCCGGAAATGAGCGCAAGAGCCGTTCACGTTCGTCTTACCGTGACGCCATGTTCGCTGTCGTCACCACTGTGATCCTCTACGTCTTCGGCTTCGTCTTCCTCTACGGCGTGATCCGGCTGGGTGTCCGGCACGCGTTCGAGGACCTGGAGCTGCAACGGGCCAAGGCCCAGCGCGAGGAGGAGTTGGCGGCCGCCCGCGACCGCTCCTTCCTGCGTGACAACGCGTTCCTCGCCGGCAGTTGAGCACCGGATCGGTCCGCCCCGGGCCGGTGGGGTCGCCGGGTCGCCCGGGAGCCGCCGGGCGGTCCGGCGTGGCGGATGCGAGGATCGCACCCGTGATGGGAACGCTCAAGACCGAACCGGCCCGCGCCCGCCTGGACCTGCTCGCGCCGCCGGTGGCGGAGGCCGTCGCGCAGTGGCCCGCCGACGCTCCGGTGGACGTCGACGACGTGCTGGTCGCGCCGATCGACGCCGACCTCGCCGACACCGCCGCGTTCTGCGCGGCGTACGAGGTGGGGCTGGACGTCTCGGCGAACTGTGTCGTGGTGGCGGGCAAACGCGACGGAGTGGTCCGTTACGCGGCCTGCGTCGTGCTGTCCACCACCCGGGCCGACGTGAACGGGGTGGCCCGCCGGGCGCTGGACGTCCGCAAGGCGAGCTTCGCCCCGATGGCCGACGCGGTTGAGATGACCGCCATGGAGTACGGCGGCATCACCCCGATCGGGCTGCCGGCGCAGTGGCCGATCCTGGTGGACGCGCGGGTCATCGCCACGCCGCACGTGATCGTCGGGTCCGGTGTGCGGCACAGCAAGATCGCGCTACCCGGTCCGGCGCTGGGCGCGTTGCCCGGCGCACGGGTGGTGGAAGGGCTGGCCAGGCCCGCCTGACCAGCGAACGACATCGATGTTGTTGCACGTGAAACATCGTGATCATCGATGCCGACGCCGGGTCAGCGCGCGGCGGCCTCGCGCTGCTCGACCTCGCTGAACGCGGCGAGCAACGTCTGCGTCTCCTGCGCGCCGGAGACCGCGTACTTCCCAGCCAGGACGAAGGTCGGCACGCTGGTGATGCCCAGGTCCCGGGCGGCGGCCAGTTGCGCGGAGACGTCGGCGACGCGCTCCTCGGAGTCGAGGAACCGTCGGGCGTCGGCCACGTCCAGACCGACCTCGCCGGCCAGGGTGGCCAGGGCCTCGCGCGAGCCGACGTCGACGCCGTCGTGGAAGTGCGCCTGGTACAGCGCGTCCACCATCTCCGCCGCCCGCCCCTGCCCGGTGGCGTACGCGACCAGCCGGTGCGCGTCGAAGGTGTTGGCGGCGACCGCCCTGTCGTAGTTCAGCCGCAGCCCGTCCGCCGCCGCGACCTGGGTCACGTGGGCGACCATCTGCTGGGCGCGCGCCGGACCGCCGAACTTGGCGGCCAGCGCCTCCACCAGCGGGCGGGGTTCGGGCACCGGCGACGGGTCGAGCTGGAACGGCCGGTAACGGACCGTCACCTCGCCCTGGTACGCGGCCAGCGCCGCATCCAGGCGGCGCTTGCCGATGTAGCACCACGGGCAGATGACGTCGGCGTAGATCTCGATCTCCACGACCGGTGGCAACTGCGTGCTCAGCCGAGTTGTTCCCGGATCTGGCGCTTGAGTCGGGCCAGGATCGCCGTGCCGCCGCGTACCCGCAGCGGGCTGATCGCCTGCGCGAGCCCCATCCGTTGGTAGAGGTCGTCGGGGACCGCCAGCACCTGCTCGGCGCTCGCGCCCGCCAGCCCTTCGGCGAGGATGCCCGCGAACGCCCGGGTGGTGGGCGCCTCCGGCGGGCAGTCGAAGAGGGTCTGCACGGTGCCGTCGGCGGCCACCCGGGCGCGCAGGAAGAACGCCGTCTGGCACTCGGGCACCTGCTCCATGCCCTCGCGCTCGACGCTGCCCTCCGGCAGCGCCGGGATGACGTCCGCATACTCCAGCAGCATCTCGAGCACCAGGTCGCGGGGCGCGGCGGCGAACTCGTCGACGATCTCGGCCAGTCGGGCCGGCATGTCAGCCATGCGTCGAGGCTACCGCCGCCGCGCCGGAGGGCCGGTCACACAGTGGGCGACTGCTCGCTGATCTCACTGAGCGCGCTGGTGGGGTCGAGCTGCATGGCCAGGTCACCGAGCGAGACGATGCCGACCAGCTTGCGGTCGCTGTCACAGACCAGCACCCGCCGGATGCCCCGGTCCCGCATCAGCGCCGCCGCCTCACCGGCGGTGCAGTGCTGCTCGATCATGACGACCTCCCGGGTGACGATCGACCCGATGGTGGTGGCCGCGGGGGAGCTGTTCTCCGCCACGGCCCGCACCACGATGTCCCGGTCGGTCAGCATGCCGGCGAGGCTCGAGCCGTCGGTGACCACCACGTCGCCGATGTCCGCCTCCTTCATCACCCTGGCCGCCTCGTCCAGGGTGGTCTCCGCCGGCAGGTACACCACCTGCTTGGTCATCACGTCACTGACCCGGTAACCGGTCATCAGAGCCTCCCGTTCCACCCGATCGGACTGGACTACCCCCGTGACCCGACGGCTACACCAGGTTGGCACGTTCCTGGCGCACGTCGTGGACGAGTCGTTCCACCAGACCGTCCAACGCCAGTTCGCCGCGCGCGTCGCCGGCCCGCTCGCGCAGCTCGACGTACCCGTCGGTGAGCCGGCGACCGACCACGACGGCCCGGGGGATGCCGATCAGCTCGGCGTCGGTGAACTTGACCCCGGCCGAGACGTGCGCGCGGTCGTCGACGAGCACCCGCAGGCCGGCGGCGGCGAGGCGTCCGCCGAGCTCCAGCGCCGCGTCGAGCTGCGGGCCCTTGCCCGCCACCACGAGGTGTACGTCACACGGCGCGACCGCCGCCGGCCAGATGAGTCCCCGGTCGTCGTGGTGCTGCTCGGCGATGGCGGCGACCGCCCGGGAGATCCCGATGCCGTAGCAGCCCATCGTGGGCCGCACCGGCTTGCCGGCCGGGCCGAGCACGTCGACGGTGAACGCGTCCGTGTAGCGGCGACCGAGCTGGAAGATGTGCCCGATCTCGATGCCGCGCCGGATGGTCAGCTCGCCGTCGCCACACTCGGGGCAGGGGTCACCGGCGCGCACCTCGGCCGCCTCGATCGTGCCGTCGGGCGTGAAGTCCCGCCCGCAGACCACGTCGGTGGCGTGCCGGCCCGGCTCGTTCGCACCGGTCAGCCACGCGGAACCGGTCACCACCCGGGGATCGACCAGGTAGCGGATGCCCAGCTTGTCGAGCAGCTGGGGCCCGATGTAGCCGCGTACCAGCTCCGGATGCTCGGCCCAGTCCTCGAAGACGGCCACCTGCGCGGGCTCCAGCGCGGCACCGACCCGCTTGAGGTCGACCTCGCGGTCGCCGGGCAGCCCGATGACCACGGGCTCGGCCCCCTCGGCACCCGGTTGGCGGACCGCCAGCACGACGTTCTTCAACGTGTCGGCGGCCGTCCACGTGCTCCGGCCACCCAGTCGGCGGGTGTTGGCCAGCTCGACCTGGCTGGCGATCGTCGGGGTCTCGGGGGTGTCGTGCGCCTCGGCGGGGCGCTGCGCGTCCGGGTCGCCGGCAGCGGGCGCCCGGGTGACCACGGCCTCGGTGTTCGCCGCGTAGTCGCAGGCCGTGCAGCCGACGAACGTGTCCTCACCGACGGGTGTCGCGGCCAGGAACTCCTCCGACGCGGAGCCGCCCATCGCGCCGGACATCGCCCGCACCACCGTGTGGTCCAGACCCAACCGGTCGAAGATCCGCCGGTACGCCGCCCGGTGCCGGGCGTACGCGTCCCCCAACCCCGCCTCGTCCAGGTCGAAGGAGTACGCGTCCTTCATCAGGAACTCCCGGCCCCGCAGCAGGCCGGCACGGGGCCGGGCCTCGTCGCGGAACTTCGTCTGCACCTGGAACAGCGTCACCGGAAAGTCCCGGTACGAGGTGAACACGTCCTTGACCAGTAGCGCCGCCATCTCCTCGTGGGTCGGCGCCAACAGGTGCTCGGCGCCGCGCCGGTCGGCGAGGGTGAAGATGTCGTCGCCGTACTCCGTCCACCGGCCGCTGGTGCGGTAGGGCTCGGCCGGCAGCAGCGCCGGGAAGTGCACCTCCTGGTCGCCGATCGCGGTCAGCTCGCCACGCACCACCTCGGTGATCCGGTCCAGCACCAGCTTGCCCAGCGGCAGCCACGTGTAGCCACCCGGTGCGGCGCGACGGATGTAACCGGCGCGCAGCAGCAGCCGATGGCTCGGCACCTCCGCGTCGGCCGGGTCCTCGCGAAGGGTCCGCAGCAACAGTGTCGACATGCGTAGCAGCATGAAGCGAACAGTAGGGCCAGCCAGGCGCTGGAAGCGAGGCAATTCGTCCGGTACGACGGGTCTCCGCGTGGCACGCCCCACACGTTTCGGGCGGTGACCCGGCCAGCCCTCGGTGACAGACTGGTCGCCGCAGGCAACGATGGCGTGAGGGGGCGCGGGTGCGCTGGGGCAGTTTCGTCGCGGTCGGAGACAGCTTCACCGAGGGCATGGACGACGCGTACCCGGACGGCACCTTCCGGGGCTGGGCCGACCTGGTGGCGACCAGGCTCGCCGCCGAGGCCGGTCCCGACTTCCGGTACGCGAACCTGGCGATCCGGGGTCGGCTCTTCCCAAACGTGGTCGCCGAGCAGGTGCCGGCGGCGGTGGCGATGAAGCCCGACCTGATCAGCTTCGCGGCCGGCGGCAACGACGTGCTGCGCCGCACCTTCGACCCGCACACGCTGGTCGCCCGCTTCGACGAGGTGGTCCGGCAACTGCGCTCGGGCGGCGCTGACGTGCTCCTCTTCCGGTTCGCGGACGTGATGGCCCGACTGCCCGGCCAACGCCTCGTCGCCCCCCGGGTGCAGCTGCTCAACCAGGCGGTCGGTGAGACCGCCGAGCGGCACGGCGCGATCATGGTCGACCTGTACGCCGACGACACCTTCCTCAACCCGATGCTCTGGAGCACCGACCGGTTGCACCTCTCCCCGGCCGGGCACCGGCGGGTCGCCGGCCAGGTGTTGAACGCCCTGGGGGTTGGTTGCGACGAGGAGTGGCTGATGGTCCCGCCGCACCCGGCACCCTCGCCGTGGCTGGCCGCCCGCGCCGCCGACCTGCGCTGGGCCGGTCAGCACCTCGCCCCGTGGGTGAAGCGGCGGTTGACCGGTCGGTCGTCCGGCGACACGGTGACCGCGAAGCGCCCGCACCTCGGCCCGCTCGTCGACTGAGCGTGCTCACCCTGCACAGCGCGGCCCTGCTGTGCCGCGTCCGGGACGGCGAACCGGTGCCGGAGCACGCCGTGCTGGTCGACGGCGACCGGGTCGCGGCCGTCGGCCCGCTGGCCGAGCTGAGTGCGGCGTACACCGGTGCCCGGGTTCGCGGTTGGCCCGGGACGCTGGGGCCGGGTCTGCTGCACGACGGTCCGCTGCCGCCCGCACCGACGCCGCGCGAACGGGTGCACGCGCTGCTGCATACCGGGGTGACGGCGGTCCTGGCGGAACACTTGGCCGACCCGGCGCTGCGGGCCGCCGCCGAGCGGAGCGACCTGCTGGTGCTGCCCACCGCCGTGGTGCCGACGCTGCGTCCGGACGGTCGGGCCGACCTCGCGGTGCACGGCGACGACGGCACCTGTCTGGTGACGGTGATAGCCGGTCGGATCGTCCACCGCCGCGCCTGAGCAGGCCCCCGACAGCTCCATTGTGGAGTGCCTTCTTCGTCGGCAACCAACCGCCGAGCAGCTGGGGCGTGTGTCAAAGCCCCTGGCCGGACCGCCGCCCGGACTCCGCCTCGGCTCGACCGAGGACCCTGACACACGCCCCAGGGCTGCTGCCCGGCCGGGCGATCGTGACCCGGCGTTACAGCGGTCGTGGACGGCGATCCGGCGTACCTTTGGGCTCATGTCTGTGCCGAACGATAGTGATCCCCGCCTCCAGTCGTACGCGGACCCGCAGCGGCTCGTCACCACCGAGTGGCTGGCCGAGCACCTGGGCGACGAGGGTCTCGTCGTCGTCGAGTCCGACGAGGACGTGCTGCTCTACGAATCCGGGCACATTCCCGGCGCCGTCAAGGTCGACTGGCACCTGGAGCTGAACGACCAGGTGACCCGGGACTACCTGGACGCCAAGAGCTTCGCCGAGCTGTGTGCCGCCAAGGGCATCGGCCGGGACGACACAGTCGTCTTCTACGGCGACAACTTCAACTGGTGGGCGGCGTACGCCCTCTGGGTGTTCTCGCTCTTCGGCCACGCCGACGTGCGGCTGCTCGACGGCGGTCGGCAGAAGTGGGTCGCCGAGGGGCGCGAGCTGACCCGGGACAAGCCGGCCCGCCCGCGCGCCGACTACCCGGTGCCGGTGCGCGACGACGCGCCGCTGCGGGCGTACCGCGAGCAGGTCATGGCGCACGTCGCCGCCGGCCGGCCGCTCGTCGACGTCCGGTCGCCGGGTGAGTACACCGGCGAGATGCTGCACATGCCGGACTACCCGCAGGAGGGCGCGCTGCGCGGCGGGCACATCCCGGGGGCGCTGAGCAAGCCGTGGAAGTCCGCCGCCAACGAGGACGGCACGTTCAAGTCCGCCGACGAGCTGAAGGCGATCTACGCCGACCAGCTCGGGCTCAGCCCCGACGACGACGTGATCGCCTACTGCCGGATCGGTGAGCGCTCCAGCCACACCTGGTTCGTGCTGCGGCACCTGCTGGGTTACCCGCAGGTGCGCAACTACGACGGCTCGTGGACCGAGTGGGGCAACCTGGTCCGGGCGCCAGTGGTCAAGGGCGACCAGCCCGGCGGCCTCGCCGCCTGAACCGGCCCGGCGGCCTCGCCGCCTGCGACGGGACCGTCCCCGCGCGACAGTACGTCGCGCGGGGACGGGTGTTCAGCCGGCGAGCGCGATCACCCCGCGCAGGTCGCGGAGGATGCCGGTGATCTCGCCGGTATCCGGGTTCCACCGCGCCAGGGCGGCCGGTTCCAGCCGGAGCAGCACCGCGCCCCAGCCGTCCCAACCCAGCACCGGACAGCAGCCCTTGGCGCGCTCCCGGCCCAGGTTGAGCAGGTGGGTCACGGCGCCCGTGCGCGCGTCCAGCACCGCCACCCCCTCGGCGCCGTCGATCTGGCCGCTGGTGATCCAGGCCGCCTGGGCCAGGCGTTGGCCGTGCAGCCAGCCCCGGCCGTAGAACTCGTTCACCTGGTAGGGCAGGGGCAGCGCCGAGCCGCTGACCCGCTGCTCGGAACGGATCGTGCCACCGCCGGCGTCCCGGCTGCGCAGCTTCGGGCCACCCCACTCGCCGACCGACTCGACGAGCCCCGCCGCACTGCCGGCGGACGGGTCCGGGGCGACCACGTCCCAGGCCGACACGTCGATCGGGCTGGCGGCCCCGCTGATCCGGTCTACCGCGTACGTCCGGCTGTCGCCGCCGACGAGCACCCGGTCGCCCGCCCAGACCGCCAACTCCAGGTAGCCGTCGAGGGGGGTCCGGCGTACGGCGGCGGTGGTGAGGTCGACCATGATCAGCTCACCGGTCTGCGGGAAAGCCGCCGACCTGCCGTCCGGTGACAGCACCCCCGGCTTCAGGGCCGCCGCCTCGTTGCCGCCCGCGTCCCGGGTGGGCGCGAGCGTCACCACGTCCAGACCGCGTACCACCCCGTCGTCGCCGAGCACCCGCACCGGGCCGTCCGCGCGCCCCTCCTCGTCCAACGGCTGGAACAGCGCCAGGGCCCGCTGGACCGGTCGTTCGGAGAGCGGCACGGTCACCGGATCGCCGAGCCGGGCCAGCGGATCGGGCCGGAAGGTCAGCTCGGCGGGCGGCCGCTGCACCGGCCCGGTGGCCCTGGGGCCGGCGCTCGGCGTCACCGTCGAGGCGATCGGGGGCACCAGCACGGGCTGGTCGGGCGGTCGCAGGGCGGCCACCGTGCCACCGCCGGCCAGTGCCACGGCCAGGGCGACCGCTCCGGCCGCCCGCCGGTTGCGCCGGGTACGGCCGGCCCGCTCCCACCCGGCGGTGGCCGGCTGGCTGGGCAGCACGTCCTCGACGCTGCTCGTCAACAGGTGGCGTAGCTCCTGCTCGTTCACGGGTTCACCTCCAGGCCGTTGTTCACGTCGGCCGGACCCTGACCCGGCCGGGTGTCCCGAGCGAGCTCCGGCGCGACCTCACGGAGCCGGCGCAGCGCCGCGTGACACTGGCTCTTCACGGTGCCGACGGTCACCCCGAGCGCCTCGGCGGTGGCGGTCTCGGTCAGGTCCTCGTAGTAGCGCAGGACCAGCACGGCCCGCTGCCGGGGAGGCAGCAGCCCCAGAGCGTGGTGCATGGTCAGCCGCAAAGCGCCGTCCCGGTCGTGGGCCACCTGCTCCGGCGGCGCGGCGCTGAGCCACTCCCGCCGCCGTCGCCGCCACCACGACACGGCGTCCCGGTAGAGGATGGACCGCACGTACGCGGCCGGATCACCGCCACGGACCGAGGACCAGCGCAGTGCCAACTTGAGCAGCGCGTCCTGGAGAAGGTCCTCGGCCTGGTGCCGGTTGCCGCAGATCAGGTAGGCCGCGCGGAGCAGCCGGTGCTGGTGGCTCTCCACGAAGGCGAGGTAGCCGTCCCGGCCGTCGTTCCCCGTCGCTGCCATCCGCCCCCCTTCCGGCCGTCGCGGTGCGCGTCACCTGGCAGACGCACGGGAGGCGGCAAAAGGTTGGGTCAATTCGACGGCGTTCCGGTCAGGTAGCGCTGAAGCGTCGGTGCGATCCAGCGGACCAGCTCCTCGGGCGTCGTGTCCACCATGGGTGGTAGGCGGACGATGTACCTGGTGAAGGCGAGGCCGAGGATCTGACTTGCCACCAGGCCGGCTCGTCGGGCGGTCGTCTCCGCGTCGGTGCCGAACACGGCGACGGCGGCGGTGAGCTGGTCGGCGAAGATGCCGCGCATGCGTTCGGCGGCGCCGGGGTTGGTGCTGGCGGCCCGCAGCAGCGCCACCAGCGTCTCGTCGCCCTCCCAGCGGGCGAGGAAGTGCCGGACCAGCACCGCACCGAGGTCGTGTGGCGGGACCGCGCTCAGGTCGGGCAGCCGCAGGTCGAACTCGGCCGCCGCCGCGAAGAGCCCTTCCTTGCTGCCGTAGTAGCGCATGACCATCGACGGGTCGATCTGGGCGTCGGCGGCGATGGCCCGGATGGTGGCGCGCTCGTAACCGTCCGCGGCGAACCTTTCCCGGGCCGCGCGCAGGATCGCCGCCCGGGTGGCGTCCGAGCGACGGGACTGGGTCGGCGACGCCGGTGAGGTCATGCCAACAACCGTAGGCCAACGCCTGTTGACACGCAATCGGGGAGCGTCCTAGCGTTGCCAACAACCGTTTGCCAACAATCGTTGGCATCGACTGGCGGAGGTTGTCATGCTGCCCACGAGCACCGACGTCCTGGTGGTGGGGGCCGGCCCCACCGGTCTGGCCACCGCGCTGACGCTCGCCCGGCGCGGAGTCGACGTGACGGTGGTGGACCGGTTGGCCGGGCCGCCGACGACCTCCCGCGCCGCCGTCGTGCACGCGTACACCCTGGAGGTGCTGGACCGGATCGACGCCGCCGCGCCGCTGATCGCGCAGGCGGTGCGGACGCCGCGTTTCACGGTGCGGGACAGGGACCGGGTGCTGCTGTCGGTGCCGTTCCACGAACTGCCCTCCCGCTTCCCGTACGCGCTGCTGGTCTCCCAGGCGGTCACCGAGACGGTGCTGACCGGGAAGCTGGCAGACCTCGGTGTCCAGGTGCGACGCCCGTGCCGGTTGACCGGGCTGGACACCGCCGGCGACCACGTGGTGGCGCGGGTGGACGGGTTGGCGCTGCGCGCCCGCTTCGTGGTCGGCGCGGACGGCCTGCACAGCACCGTCCGCCAGGCGGCCGGCATCGGCTTCACCGGCCCGGACGACGACGAGGAGTCGTTCGTCCTCGCCGACGTGCGGGTGCGCAGCGACCTGCCCCGCAACGAGGCGGCGCTCTTCCTCGCCCGCCCGGGACCGCTGGTGTGGGCGCCGCTCCCCGGCGGGGTGGTGCGGCTGGTCGCCGCCGTGGCGACCGCGCCCGCCGACCCGGACCGGGCCTACCTCCAGGCGCTGCTCGACGAGCGCGGCCCGGCACGACGACCGGATCGGGTCACCGAGGTGCTGTGGGGTTCGCGGTTCCGGGTGCACCACCGGATCGCCGATACCTTCCGCGCCGGGCGGGTGCTGCTGGCCGGTGACGCCGCGCACGTGCACAGCCCGGCCGGCGGACAGGGCATGAACCTCGGCATCTGCGACGCGGTGGCGGTGGGCACGGCCCTGGCGGACGTGCTCGACGGCGGCCCGGACACGCTGCTCGACGACTATGCCGCGCGGCAGCGGCCGATGGCCGAGGACGTGTTGAGCTTCGCCGCCGGGCTGACCCGGCTGGCCGCCACGCCGCCGGTCCGGCGGCCCGCGCGGGACGCCCTGCTCCGGCTCTTCGGTGCCGTGCCGCCGGTCCGGCGGAGGATCGCGCTACGCCTGTCCGGGCTGTCCCACCGGGAACGAAGGCCCGGCTAGGCCAGACTGTCGGCAGCCGGCCGTAGTGCCCGCCACCCGGCTGCGGTGACCAGGGCGACTGTTCCCGCCGCCGCCGCCATGACCGGGCCCGTGCCGTAGCTCGCCGCGGCCAGCCCGGCGAGCGCGGCCCCGAGCGGCGCGGTGAGCAGCCCCACCATCCGCTGCGCCGCACCGACCCGACCGAGCAGATCGTGCGGCACGTGCCGCTGCCCGTACGACGCCCACAGGCTGTTCCAGACGACGGTCCCGGCGGCGAAGACGGCGAGCGCGAGCCCGCCCGGCACCGGGTGCCGGGCCAGCGCGAAACCGACCAGCGCCACGGTCTCCACGGCGAGCACCGCGCGCAGCGCCGGCATCGTGCCGAGGCGGGCGGCGATTCGACCCGACCCGAGGGCGCCCGCCACGCCCCCGACGATGGCGGCGGCGGCGAACAGGCCGTACCCGGCCGGCGGCACCCGCAGCACGTCCAGCGCGTAGAGCACCTGCACCGCCAGGATTCCGCTGATCGCCAGGTTGCTCGCGGCGGTCAGCAGCGTGACCTGCCACAGCGTCCGGTGCCCGCGCAGCCAGCGCATCCCCTCGACGATCTCGCTCCACACCGACCGGCGCCCCGCGCCGGGCCGGGCGGTCGCGTCCGCGACGGGCGCCGGGGTGAGAGCCAGCACGAGCAGGGCGGCGGCGGCGAAGGTGACGGCGTCCAGGGCGAACGGTAGGGCCGGGGCGACGGCGAACAGCACGCCGGCGGCGGGCGCCCCGAGGAACCCGCCGGCGATCGCGGACCCCGCCTGGAGCCGCCCGTTCGCCCGGGGCAGCGCGTCCGGCGGCACCAGCGCGGGCAGTAGCGCGAACGAGGCGGCGTCGAAGAGGGTGCCCGACGCGGCGAGCAGGAACGCCGCCACCAGCAGCACGGCGACGTCGACCCGGTGCAGGGCGACCGCCACGGCCAGCGCCGCCACCGCCGCGGCCCGTACCCCGTCGACCAGCGCCATCGTCCGCCGGCGGTCCCACCGGTCCGCGTACACGCCGCCGAGCAGGCCGAAGAGCAGCGGCGGCAACTGGCCGGCCACGGTGATCGCCGCGATGGCCCGGGGATCGCGGGTCACCGTCGCGGCCAGCAGGGCCAGTGCCGGGGTACGCAGCGCGTCGCCGAACCGCGACGAGACGGCGGCGGACCAGAGCAGCCGGAAGTCCCGGCCGAGAGCGGTGGCAGTCATGCGGTGACCGTGCGGGTTCGACCGGGTCGAGGGTCAAGCGGCCACACTGCGGAACGGCGGTCACCGCCGGCCCCGGGCAGCCGGCACGCGGTCTAGGCTTGCCCGGTGACGGTCGAGCAGCAGGCACGGGGTGCGGCGGGTGCGGGCCGGCGCAGGTCCCGCAAGGACGAGATCCTGGAGATCGCGGTCGGCCTGTTCGCCGCCCGTGGCTACCACGGTGTGTCGATGGACGACATCGGCGCGGCCGCCGGGGTCACCGGCCCGGCGCTCTACCACCACTTCGCCGGCAAGGAGGCCATGCTGGCCGCCGCGCTGATCCCGGTCAGCGAGGGGCTGCTGGCCGGCGGGCGGGAACGCGCCGCCGGGCATCCGGACGACCCGCGCGGCGTGCTGGAGTCGCTCATCGACTTCCACGTCGAGTTCGCGCTCGCCAACCCCGCGGTGATCGCGCTGCACCTGCACGAGTTGGATCGCCTGCCCGACGAGCCGAGGCGGCGGATCCGCCGCCTGCAACGCCTCTATGTCGAGGAGTGGGTGACGGTGCTCACCGCGCTGCACCCGGGCATGCCGGACGGGGAGGCGCGGGTGCTCGCGCACGCCGCGTTCGGCCTGATGAACTCGACGCCGTTCCTCGGTGGCGAGGTGGACCGGCGACGGCGGGCGGAACTGCTGCGCGGCGCGACGCTGGCCGCGCTGCTCGCCTGAGCCGACGCCGTTCGCCGGGCGGCTTCGCGGAGCCCGGCTCGGCAGGAGCGTGCCGGTCATGATTCCCTGACATCGTCCCACCATCCGGACGCTGGGAGAAAACATGATCGAGTCACTGCTGGTCGCCAACCGGGGCGAGATCGCCCGCCGGATCATCCGGACCGCCAAGCGGCTGGGCATCCGTACGATCGCCGTCCACTCGGAGGCCGACGCCGACCTGCCGTTCGTCACCGAGGCGGACGAGGCGGTGCTCATCGGCCCACCCAACCCGGCACAGAGCTACCGCAACGCCGAGGCGATCCTCGCCGCCGCGAAGGCGACAGGCGCGCAGGCCATCCACCCCGGGTACGGCTTCCTGTCGGAGAACGCCGAGTTCGCCCGTACCGTCGAGGCGAGCGGCCTGATCTGGGTCGGACCCGGCGCGGACGCGATCAGCGCGATGGGCGACAAGATCAATGCTCGGAACCTGATGGCGGCGGCCGGCGTCCCGGTCGCGCCCGGCACCACCGACCCGGCGGCCGACCTGGACGCGGCGGTGACCGCCGCCGCCGAGATCGGTTACCCGGTGATGGTCAAGGCCGCTGCCGGCGGTGGCGGCATGGGCATGGGCGTGGCCGCCGACGAGGCCGCGCTGCGCATTGAGTACGACAAGGTGCGCGCGTTCGCCGAGCGGATGTTCGGTGACGGTTCGGTGCTGATCGAGCGGTACTTCCCCCGGGTGCGCCACGTGGAGGTGCAGATCCTCGGGCTGGCCGACGGCCGGGTGGTGGCGCTCGGCGAGCGCGAGTGCTCGGTGCAGCGGCGTAACCAGAAGCTGGTCGAGGAGTCCCCGTCGCCAGCGGTCTCGGCGGAACTGCGGGAGCGGTTCCTGGCGGCCGCGGTACGCGCTGGCGAGGCGGTCGGCTACCGCAACGCTGGCACCGTGGAGTGCCTGTTGGTCCCGCGTCAGCGGGGCTCCGAGGGTGACGGCTCCGGCTCCGGCTCCGGCTCCGAAGATTTTTTCTTCCTGGAGATGAACACCCGGCTCCAGGTGGAGCACCCGGTGACCGAGTACGTCTACGGCGTCGACCTGGTCGAGGAGCAGTTGCGGGTGGCGTCCGGGCTGGCGCCGACGTTCGACCCGGACGCGTTGACCCCGCGTGGTCACGCCCTCGAGATGCGGATCAACGCGGAGGACCCGAAGCGCTTCCTGCCCGGCCCCGGTGTGATCAGGACCTGGGTGGAGCCGACCGGTGAGGGTGTCCGGGTGGACTCGGGCTACACCGCTGGCAACACCGTGACCCCGTTCTACGACAGCCTGCTGGCCAAGCTGATCGTCACCGGCGCGACCCGGGACGAGGTGCTGGAACGGGCGAAGGCGGCGGTCGCCGGCTTCCAGATCGAGGGGCCGAAGAACAACGTGCCCTTCTTCGCCGAGCTGCTGGAGAACGAGGAGTTCCGCTCCGGCGCCTACGACACCGGCATCGTCTCCCGTATGCGCTGACCCCGCGTCCCCGGCCGTCGTGCCCGGCGGCCTGGCCGGGCAAGACTGGTTCGCGCGCCCTTTGCTCTGCTGCCCTCTATGCGACAGTGGTTACCCCGACGACGGACAGTAACTGTCGCGCATAGGGCGGCAGAGCAAAGGGATTCCACAGCTGTCCCGATCCGACGTCACAGCGAGGTGACCGATGAGTCAACTGCCAGATTCCGTCTCCATCCGCGAGGTGGGGCCCCGGGACGGGTTGCAGAACGAGGACCCGATCCCGACCGACGCGAAGGTGCGGCTGCTCGACGCGCTCTCCGCCACCGGCGTCCGCCGGATCGAGGCGGTGTCGTTCGTGCACCCGAAGGCGATCCCCCAGATGGCCGACGCCGACGAGGTGTGGCGGCGGGCGGTCAAGGCCGACGGGGTGCGCTACTCCGCGCTGGTGCCGAACAGCCGGGGCGCCCAGCGGGCCCTCGCCGCCGGTTTCACCGACATCGAGGTGGTGGTCTCGGCCAGCGACACGCACAACCGGCGCAATGTCAACCGGTCCACCGACGAGTCGCTCGACGACATCGCCGAGCTGATCGACCTGCTGCACGGGGCGTCCGCGCGGGTAGAGGTGATCATCGCGACCAGCTTCGGCTGCCCGTACGAGGGGGACGTCGACCCGCACCGGGTGGCCGGCATCGTCGACCGGGTCGTCCGCGACGGGGCGGACCGGGTGGCCTTCGGCGACACCACCGGCATGGGCACTCCGCGCCGGGTCCGCGAGCTGCTCACCGCGGTACGCGACCGCAACGCGCACGTGCCGGTGCTGCTGCACTTCCACAACACCAGGGGTACCGCGCTGGCCAACCTGTTGACGGCGTTGGAGCTGGGGGTGACCGAGTTCGACGCCAGCGTCGGTGGCTTGGGCGGCTGCCCGTACGCGCCGGGGGCGAGCGGCAACCTGGCGACCGAGGAGGCAGTGCACATGCTGCACGACATGGGCATCGACACCGGCATCGACCTGGCCGCCCTGATCGAGGTGGCGGAGTTGGCCGAGGAGTTGCTCGGCAAGAGGTTGCCGTCCGGCGTGCTGCGCGCCGGCCCGCGTACCCGGCTGACGCCACTGCCGGGCTGACCGCGCGTACACGGGACAGGGGCCGACCCGCGTGGGCCGGCCCCTGTCCGACGTGCCTGGTCGGTCAGCTCACCGGGGTGAGCATGCTCGGCCAGCTGTCCCGGAAGATGTCCGCTCCGGCGCTGTCGGTGCTGCGTTCGGTGGCGATCCGGGTGCCGGCGAAGAGGCTGCTGACCCGGTTCGCCTCGGTGCTGCTCGGGTACGGGTTGGTGCAGCTGGTGCCGGCGCTGCCGCCGGACATCAGGATCGCGCAGTTGCCGTTGTAGTTGTCCGGCAGACCGAGGATGTGCCCGATCTCGTGGGTCATGATCCGCAGTGGGCTGTACTGCGCTGCCTGCTGGGTGTCGATGTAGACCCGGCCGTTGCCGAGGCTGGTCCGTACGGCGTAGGAGCCGCCGCCGGTGATCTGGTAGATCCGCAGGTTGGAGCCGCAGTTGGCGGAGAGGGTCAGGTTGACTGTGGCGTTGTTCCAGATCGATGCGGCCTGGTTGGCGGTGCCGGCGTAGCTGCCTGCCTGGCTGGTGTTGTAGCAGATCGTCATGGCGGCGCTGGCGGGCGCGGGGTTGGCGACCGTGACGCCGAGGGTGGCACCCGCCGTCGCCACCAGGGCGACCGCAAGCCGACTGAGTCGTGAGGTCATCGCTGACTCCAATCCGGAAGGGGGTGCCAGGAGCCTAGCCACAGACATTAGTAAATATCAATGTCTGTGGCGCCGACTCCTGGTCGTCCGCCCTCCGGACGAGCGCCGAGCCACCGCCGCTACTGGGACCACCAGGTCGGCTGACGCGACCAGCGGTGCCGACGCAGGGTCGCCAGCACCTCCGGCTCCAGTGACCTCCCGTCGCTCACCGCGATGTTGCTCTCGACGTGCGCGATCCGCCGCATCCCCGGGATCGTGGTGCAGACCCGACTGTCGGCCAGGATGAAGCGCAACGCCGCCTCCGGCATCGACATCCCGGGCGGCAGGTCCGCGCGCAGCGCCTCCGCCTTCGCGACGCTCTCGGCCAGGTTCTCCGGCACGAAGTACGAGTTGCGCCAGTCTCCCTCCGGCCACGTCGTGTCGACAGTCAACGTGCCGGTCAGCGTGCCCTCGTCGAACGGCACCCGGGCGATGACCGCGACGTCCTGCGCCGTCGCCGCCGGGAACAGCTCGTCCTCCGGGTCCTGGTCGAAGATGTTGTAGATGACCTGGACGGCGTCGATCAGCCCGGTCTCGATCGCCCGTACGCCGTTCCACGCCTCCCAGCGGTTGACCGAGATGCCGATCCCGCCGATCAGGCCGCTGTCCCGCAACTTCGTGAGGGTGTCCTGCCAGCGGCTGTCGTCCGCCCAGGAGTCCTCCCAGACGTGCAGTTGCAGCAGGTCGATCGACTCCAGCCCGAGATTGGCGAGGCTCTTGTGGACGTACTCCTCGATGTGTTCGGGAGGGAAGACGTCGTCGAGCGTCGACTCGCGGGTCGACGGCCACCGCATGTCCTTCGGCGGCACCTTCGTGGCCACGTACAGCCGGGTGTCGGGGTTCGCCCGCACCAGGTCGCCGAGCACCCGCTCGCTGTGCCCGCGCCCGTACACCCAGGCGGTGTCGAAGAAGTTGCAACCCAGGTCGACGGCCCGCTGGAGCGCGGCGACCTTCTCGTCGTCCTCGACGCCGGTCCAGCCGTGCAGGCCGCCGCCGACGCCCCACATGCCGTACGAGACCTCACTTACCTGCCAGCCCAGCCGGCCGAACCTCCGATAGCGCATCGTCGCCTTCCTGCTGCGAGGGGATGGTGGGGGCGGGCCCGCCCCAGATCCGGACCGCCTGCCGGTAGTCCGAACCATCGATGGCGAAGGCCCGGGTCAGCTCGTCGGAGACGTCCGCCGGAGGCCGAACCAGGCCCGCCGTCCAGCGTGGCTCGGCGCCGCGGGCGCGCTTCGCACCGTAGGTGCCGGCGCCGAGATGCACCCCCGGCAGGCCCCGCTCCGCCGCGAGATCGCGGGGACGGTACATGGTCAGGTTGAAGTAGGAGTACGCCGCCGCCCGCTGCCCGAAGCCGGCCGCGCGGACGTACACCCCGTCCGGCCACAGGTAGTTGAGGCTGAACCCGACCGCCTCGTCGCCGGCGAACTCCAGGAGCACCAGGCTGTACGCGTCCAACGCCGGCACCTGGGAGGCGAAGTAGCGGCGCATGTCGGCGTCGCTGTCCGGCCCACCGTACTTGCGCTGGGTGGCGCCGAGCAGTGGAGCGATCACGTCCACGCACTCGGCGAGCCGAACGGTCTCCACCCGGTCCACGGCGTCGTCGTAGCGCCGCCGTTCGCGCCGCCACTCCCGCCGGTCCGCCGCCTCGACGGTCCGGTCACCGCCCGGCGCGGGCAACACCGCCTCGGCCGAGAGCATCGCCGCCACCGGACCGCGGCCGGCCGGGCCGACCGCGCGATGCCACGCCTTCGAGTACGCGGCCACGTGTGCCACTGGCGTGTAGAGCAGTGCGACACAGGCCGCCCCGAGTCGTGCGGCGAGTGCCTCCACCTCGACGAAGAGGGCGGTCAGCACGGCGTCCCGCCGGTCGGCCGGCAGGTCCTTGGAGATGGCGACGGCACCGTGGTAGCCGGCCCGCGAACCCACCAGCAGCGCGGGCAGGAACGCGGCGTGCTCCTCGGCCGACAGCGACCGTTGCAGGTTCTCCTCGGCGATGTGACCCGGGCTGTACGCCAGGTTCATCGACGGCACGCTCGCGCCGTTCCACAGGTAGGTGGCCACCGCCGCGACGATGGCGCCCGAGGCGTCCCGGGCAACCAGGTAGGTGGTGACGAACGACGGGTCGGTCTCGGCCCAGGCCAGCCACGGGTAACCGCTGTAGAACCCCTCACCCTCGGCGAGGTCGTTCCACACCCGTTCGCCGATCTCGCGGATCGAGCGCAGGGCCGTGACCGACACGTCGCCGTCCATCAGCCGTCCCGGTCGCTGCCGTCGTCGAGCAGTTCCAGCGCCACCAGGTCGTCGTACGTCTCCCGCCGTCGGATCAGCGAGACCTGGTCGCCGTGCACGAGCACCTCGGCGGGGCGCAACTGGCTGTTGTAGTTGCTCGTCATCGTCATGCCGTACGCGCCGGCCGTGAAGATCGCGAAGTGGTCACCGGCATTCAGCGTCGGCAATGACCGGCCCCGGGCCAGGTAGTCACTCGACTCGCAGATCGGGCCCACCACGTCGTACGTCGTGAGCCCCGTCAGGCCCGACACGTCACGGGAGGCGGGAACCGACTCGACCGGCGGTCGCACCGGCCACATGAAGTGGTAGCTGTCGTACATCGCCGCGCGGGCGATGTGCGTCATGCCGGCGTCGATCACGGCGAGTTGGTGGTCACCGGCCTGCTTGAGATAGCGGACAGTGCTGAGCAGAATTCCGGCATTGGCGGCGATGGTGCGGCCCGGCTCGAAAATGACCTGACCACCCTGCCGGGTGAAGCCGGTGAGCCGGTGCACGATCACCTCGGCGAAATCGTCCCAGCTCGGCGCGGTGCGGTCGATGTATTCGGCGGGGAAACCGCCGCCCAGGTTGAGCGTCGTGATGCGGTGCCCGGCCGCCTCCAGCCGGCTGACGAGGTCGAGCAGTCGGTCCAGCGCGGTGGCGTAGACCTGCGGGTCGAAGATCGGGCTACCCAGGTGGATGTGGAAACCCTCGATCCGCAGCGCGTCGTCGGCGGCGGCCCGCTCGAACAACGCCCCGGCCCGCTCGATGTCGACACCGAACTTGCCGCCCCGGGTGCCGGTCGTGGTGCGGGCCGGAGTGCGCTGGTCAGGGGCGACATCGGGGTTGACCCGGATCGCCAGCCGAGGACGCGCTCCCTCCTCGCGGGCGATCCGGGACAGCAGCTCGACCTCCGCCTCGGACTCGACGTTGATGCAGCGGATGTTGCGACGGACCGCCTCCCGAAGCTCGCTCTCGGACTTGCCCACCCCGGCCAGCACCGTCCGCTCGCTGTCGATCCCCGCCACCATCGCGCGGTGCAGCTCGCCCCCGCTGACCGCGTCGATCCCGGCGCCCTCCCGCCCGAGCAGCCGGAGCAGATGAACGTTGCCCAGCGCTTTCGCGGAGAAGCAGACCAATGGGCTGACCGGGTCGAAGGCCTTGGCGAATCGGCGATAATGATCAATCAGGGTGCTCGCGGAGTAGACGTATGTGGGTGTGCCGTAGCGCTCGGCCACCGCTGTCAGCGACACTCCTTCGCACCAGAGGGAACCGTCGCGATAGGTGAACTCATCCATCAAATCCTCATTCGGGAGATCAGCGCTCAGGATATCGCCCACCCAACGGGGATCTACCCCTTATCGGGACTCGTACAGGCCGTTGTGTTCGAGAGCGCGAATCCGCTGGTAGTCCTCCTCCAGGCGGGCCGGGTCGTCGGCGATCAGGTAGAGGTGACCGGGTGAGGTGAACAGGTCGACGGTCCGGTGCACGGGGGTGCCCGGCACCAGATCCAACGCCGTACCGCAGAAGATCGACGGGATCTCGGCCAGTCGCTGGGCAGCGCCCTCGGCGACAGTGCCGTCGTACGGCGCCACCAGGCAGACGACCATCAGGGCCCGCTGCCGTTGGTAGCCGGCGCCGATCCGCCGGGCGAAGCGTTCCGGGTCGGTGTACCGCTCGACGGTCAGCGACAACTGGCTCACCCCGGTCGCCCGCTCCGGCCCGGCCGGGGTGACACCGCCCTCCAGGCGCGCGCCGGACTCGATCAGGACCGGTCCCCGGTCGTCCACGAGCAGTTCGGTGTGCGCCGGGCCGGTACGCACGCCGAGCGCGTCCAGCACCCCCTCCACGAACGGCCGAAGGACGCCCTCGGTCTCACCGGTCCCGTCCAGCAGGAGTTGCCTGTCGTACACCGGACGGCCCTCGATGAAGAAGCGGTCGTCGCGCCAGATCTCGTGGATGTGGTGCCGGCCGTCGAGGCTCACGCTGTTGACGAAGTACTGCTGGCCGACGAGTTGCTCCTGCACCAGCAGCGAGTCGTTGGGCTGGCCCATCGCGTTGGTGGCCCCGAGCAGCTTCGCCGTCGCGGATCGGGCCTGGGCCTCGTCCGCGCAGAAGTAGACGCCCTCCGAGCCGGCGCTGGCCGCGGGCTTGACCACCACCGGCAGCACCCGGCTGGCCGTCAGGAAGTCGTCCAGGTCCTCGACGCTGCCCACCCGCGCGCCGAGCGGCACCCGCAACCCCGCGCGGGCGACCGCCTCCATCATCGCGGGCTTCTCCCGCCGGGGTCGGTCGGCCGAGTGGACGTTGCCGGGCAGACCCAACAGGTGCGCGAGGTCGTCGGCCACGTTGACGCCCCACTCGCTGCCGGCGATCACCTCGACCGGGCGCATCGGGGCGAGCAGTTCGGCGGTGGCGTCGAGTGCCTGCGGGGACTCACCGCGCACTGTCAACACGGTCAGGAAGTCGTCGCGGCGCAGACCGGCGGCGTACCGCTCGTTGATGGTGCCGGTGAGGACCGCGACGCAGCGCCGGCCCTGCCTGTTGAAGGCGGGCGCCAGCATCGCGCCGGTCGAGAACGGGTCGACGATCACGACGACCTCACCAGCGGCCACCCCGGCGGCCGGTGGCTGCACGACGGTCTCGGTGACGAACGGGGCATGGTACGGGCGCAGGTCGAGACCGTGGGCCGGGCGGAGCACGTCCAGCCGCATCGGCAGCGGGTCCGCCCAGGTGGCGAGCCGGTCCGGCGGCCGGGCGTAGCAGAGGCTCAGGGCCGGCTCGCCGAGCCGTTCGGTGCTGAGCACCAGTTCCGCCTCGTCGCAGCCGTCGTCGTCGGGGTCGAGGTGGTGCAGCGGCACCGGCACGAAGCCGAGTCGGCTCTTGAAGGTGAACAGGCCGGCCTGGACGATGTGCCCGTACAGGGTGGGGTCGGTGCCGAGCGAGACCCAGGTGAAGGCACGCCGGCGGGCCTCCTCGAACGCCGCCAGGTAGAGCGCCCGGCTGATCATCGCGTGGCGGACCTGTGGCCGGGCGGCCGAGAAGGCCACCCGCATCGCCGGGTCGGACGCGGCGACCCGGCAGACCACACCGGCGGTCAACTCGTCCCCGGTGCGCGCGGAGACGAAGAAGTAGTCGGCGAGCCCGGCCTCGGTGGCGACGACGGAGTGCGCCGCCGGCAGGCCGTGCGGCATGGTGGCGAGCTGCGCGTCGTAGACGGTCAGGAACTCGGCGAACAACTCCGGGGTGAGCCTGGCGTGCACCTCGATGGTGATCGCCTTCCGGTCGACGTACCGCCGTACGTCCCGGAAGTTGCGCCGTTCCGCCTTGGAGAGCCCGGCGAGGAAGTCCTCCGCGTGGGCCGGGGTGCGCCTCCCCCAGGTCACCCACCGCGGCTTGATCCGGAAGCCGGCGGCCTGCAGATTCGCCCAGTGCTCCCGGGGTGGGTCGGTCACGACGACCACGTCCGCGTCGTCCGCCCACCGTCGGTCCAGTGCCTCCTGCGCCGTCACCATGGATCTGCGCAGGCCGTAGTAGTCGTGCGCGCCGTTTCCGGACACGTGCCCCCCCGCTGTTTCCGTCCACCCCGGGCGTTGTTCGACCTCGCTGTCCCGTCACGCTCCGCTGTCGGCAGTGACCAATGAATCGACGGCGCTCAGCGTAGACCGCATCGACAAGACGGCCGCGAACGCGATCAGGGCGGCCGTCGGGGACAGCAGGCGCGCCTCGGTGGGGCCGAGCCAGCCCAGCACCGCCCCCGCCGCGAGCGTCCCGGCCGCGCTGCCCACCGCCATCATCGTCGCCGCGAGGGCGAACGACTCGTTGATCACCGTCTTCGGCACCAGGCTGCCGAGCAGGCCGAACTCCTCGGAGCTGAGCGCCGCCAGCGGCAGACCGGCGAGGAACAGGCAGCCCGCGAGCACCGGCACCGACGTGGCGAAGACCAGCGGCACCATGCACGCGAACGCCACCGCCAGCAGCACGAGGTAGCGGTTGACCGGCAGTCGACTGTGCTGCCGAGCGCCGTACACCAGTCCACCGAGGACGCTGGCCGCCGGGGGCAGCGAGAGCAGCGCCACGCCGGTCGCTGCGGCGTCGCCGTGCGCCGACACGGTCGCGGGCACTGTCACCTCGAGGACGGCGAACGCCGCGGCGGCCCCACCGGCGGCCACCAGGATCGCCACGACCCCGGGGATGCGCCACGGTCTCCGTTCACCCCGGGGGTGGCCGGCGCCGCCCCCGGCCGCGCCCGGCTCGGCGCCGTCGGTTTCCCGACGCATCGTCGCCACGGCCGGCGCGGTGCCGTACAGGAGGGAGCCGACCACGAGCATCCCGCCGGCCAGCAGTGTCGTGGTGAGTGCGCTGAAGACACCTGTCAACAGGCCGGTCAGGGCCGGGCCGATCACGAAGAAGACCTCGACCAGCACCGCCTCCAGTGCGTTGGCGGTGTTGAGCGCCGGGCCGGGCGGCAGGATCAGCGCCCAGGCCGCGCGGACGGTCGAGCCCACCGGGGCCATGGTCAGCGCGACGGGCGCGACCGAGGCCACCAGTAGCCAGGACGGGCCGCTGCCCGCGACAACGAACAGGGCCAGCGCCGCCGTGTGCAGCGCCGCCAGGGTCAGCAACACGACCCGCAACCCGCGCCGGTCGATCAGTCGGCCGTGCAGGGGCCAGGCGACGGCCAGCGCCGCCGAGAAGACGCCGAGGGCCGTCGCGCCGGCCGTGTAGGAGCCGGTCTCGGCGCTGATGTGCAGGAAGATCGCCAGCGGTTCGATGGCCACCGGCAGCCGGGCGAGCATGGCGGGCAGCATCACCCGGGGGACGCCGGGCGTACGCCAGAGTGCGGCGTAACGCCCGACGGCTTCACCCAGTGACATCAGTCACCAGTTCAGACAACGGGGACGGACTCCTTCTGCGCATGCGGCCGGTAGATGCCGTCGTACTGGTCGATGAGGGAGCCGTTCAGCGCCTCGGTGAGCCGGAGGCGTTGCTCGAACAGCTCGTAGTAGGAGAGGTGGTTCGACGGCATCGGCGAGAGGTAGACGCTGATCACTTCCGGCGTCTCCTCGATGTTGAACGATAGTCGATCCGCCTTCTTGCGGAAGTCCGCGGTCCCCGGGAGCAGGGTCCGGTTGAAGACATTGAAGTAGCTGGTCGCCTCGGTGCTGGCCTCGTGGAGCCGGGCCTTGAGTTGCAGGCAGCGGTCGAGGTACATGTCGATCATCGCCTGGTCGTCGTCGTCATGCCCGATCAGCATGTTGAAGGTCAGATACCGGACGCCGAGGTCCAGCATCGAGGTGACGATCTGTAGCTGCTCCTGGAACGGCCGCAGCTTGTTGAACTTCTTGGTGGGCTCGTCGCCGAGGTATTCCAGCGGGATCTGCACCCGGTAGCAGCCGACCCAGCGGTCCCCGCTGGTGTCGTTCCAGAACAGGGTCTCCATCAACTCCCTGTCCACCTCGCCCAGGTCGAGGAACTTGCCGAACTCGAGCCCGTTGGCGAACTCCCAGGAGAAGCCCATCTCGCGGGCCATCCGGAAGATCGCCAGCGTGTCCTCCCGCCCGCTGTCGTGCAGCAGCGTTCCCCGCCCGGAGCGCTGGATCCGGGAGAGCGTGTTGTCCTCCTGGAACAGGATGTTCGAGATCCCCATCGACTTCAGGTACTCGAAGTGCCGGCGTACGACCTCCGGCTTCATGTAGCGGTAGTGCCCGCGCATCGGGGTCGCGCAGAACGAGCACGTCCGGTAGCAGCCACGCGAGGTCTCGAAGCAGGTGAACGGGGGGCGTACCGTCATCGGCGGCTGGCCCTCGCCGGTGTCGTCGTAGACCGACAGGTCGTCGATCAGGTCGAGCGCCATCGGTGGCAACTCGGCCAGGTTCAGCTGGGCGCCACCCATGATGACGAGGCCGTCGCCGACGCGCCGGGTCATCACCATGCTCTCGATGGGCTGACCGGTCGCCCTCGCCTGGATCAGCTTGGCGAAGGTCAGCTCACCCTCGAGCTGGATCACCACGTCGAAACCGTTGGCCAGGTACCACTCCGGTCGCGCGGTGACGTCCATGCCGCCGCCGACGACGAGCGCGTTCGGGTTCACCTGCTTGAGGAACGTGGCGAACTCGGTCACCACCCGCGCCGAGTTGGTGAAGTTGTTGGAGATTCCGATGATGTCGGCGGCACGGGCCTCGTCGGCGTACGCCTCGAACGGGCCGCCGTAGCGGTGGCAGTCGATGGTGCGCGGCCCGTACTGGAACGAGGCGTAGTGCTCCGGTTCACCGGCGTCGACCTGGGTGTCGACGATCTTGAACTCCGCGTCGACGCCCCACTCGCGCAGGTAGGCGCGGGCGCCCGCGGCCAGCGTGACGAGGGCGCTCTTGGGGTTGCGGACACGCACCGGGCTGATGGTCGTGTCCTCGTCGCGGAACGACTGCCCGGGGTACGGGGCGTACAACAGGGTGACGCGCATGGCCGGTACCTCCTGGTCAGCCCGCGTAGATGCCGTCGTAGAGACGGTGCATCTCGCGATCGTTGAGCATGGTCGTCATCTCAAGACGCTTCTGGTAGATGTCCCAGTAGGTGAAGTGATCGGTGTTGATCGCCGACAGGAAGATCCCGATCACCTCCGGGTTCTCGTCGATGTCGAACTGGAGCAGGGAGTGCAGCGTGGTCCAGTCCCGGGCGCCCGGGAGCAGCGACAGGTTGAACACGTTGAAGTACGGCTGGTACCTCCCCTGCCCGACGGACGTCAGCTCCTCCTTCAACCGCAGGCAGTAGTCGGTGAACATGTCGATGCCCTCGCGGTCGTGCTCGGGATAGCCGATGAACAGGTCGTACGTCTGGTGGCCGACGCCGTGGTCGGTGAGCATCGTGGCCAGCACGTCGACCTGCTCGTCGAAGCCGAGCAGCTTCGGGAACCGGCGCTTCTTGACGTTCATGTTGTCCAGCGGGATCTGCACGCGGTAGCAACCGACCCAGCGGCCGTCGACCATCTTGCTGCCGAGCAGGGCGTCGGCGAGTTCGTGGTCGAAGCTGCCGTTCTGCATGAACTTGCCGAACTCGATGCCGTTGGCGAACTCCCAGGCGAAGCCGTAGTCCCGGAACATGTGGAACATCGCGAGCACGTCCTCGCGCCCGGAGTCGTACAGGTAGCGGCCGGTGCCGTTCTGTTGGATCCGGGACAGCGGGTTGTCCTCCTGCCACACGATCGTCTTGATGCCGTACTCCTGGAACGTCTTGAGGTGTTTCTCCATCGTCGGCAGGCTCATGTAGCGGTAGCCGCCCCGGGACGGGGCGGTGCAGAACGAGCACCGCCACGCGCAGCCGCGGGACGTCTCCCAGCAGATGAAGCTGCCCTGCACGCCCTCCGGCGGCGGCCCCTCGGCGGTGTCCGTGTAGACGGAGAGGTCGGGGATCAGGTCCAGGGCCATCGGCTCGATCGAGTCCATCGGAATGGTCTCGCCGGTGTCCACCTTCGTGGGGATGAGCCGGCCCCGGAGCGAGATGTTCGGCACGGTGCCGAGGTCCTGCTTACGGTTCAGCGCGTCGATGATCCGGGCGAAGGTCAGCTCGCCCTCGCCGCGCACCACCACGTCCGCGCCCCGGGCGAGGTAGTACTGCGGACGGGCGGTGCAGTCGACCCCGCCCACCACGACGAGGGCCTTCGGGTTGACCCGCTTGATGTGCTGGGCGAGGTCGCTGACGATGTTCGCGCTGTTGGTGAAGTTGCAGGTGATCCCGTGCACCTCGGCCGAGCGGATCTTCTCGTCGGCCTCCTCGAACGGGGTGCCGTACCGGAAACAGTCCATGATCCGAGGGCCGTACGGCAGCGACTTGTACTTGACCCGTTGCCCACCGAGCTGGAGGTCGATGATCTCGATGTCGCAGGAGTAGCCAAAGTGCGGGGCGTACGCCCGCAGCCCGGCGGCGATGGTGGTCAGCGCGCTCTTCGGGTTGAGTGGCCGCTCGGTGTTGATCGGCTCGCTCTCCCCCTGGAAGATCTGCGAGGGGAAGGGGGCGTAGTAGAGGTTCACCTTCATGGCGTCTCCTGGGCCGGTAGGTCGCGGTTCACTGGACTGTCGCGGTGGACAGGTGCGGACGGTTCACCGACCGGTGGGCCCTCGTGAGACGGTCGATCATCGTGTCGATCTCCGCGTCCCGACGGGTTGCCCAGTCGAGGCCGAGGTCCCGGGCCAGCCGGGCGGCGCGGACCGTGTCGGTGCCGACCAGGGCGTCGTGGCACACCCCGGTCAGTGCGTCGGTCGCCGCGGCGCTGCGGGGCCGAAGAACAGCGAGACAGCGGGCTGTCTCGTCATCGCCGACCAGGTCGGCGGCCCGGTCGAGGAACCGGTCGTACGGGACTTCCGGCAGCGCGCCCGCATCGGTGCGGAGCCGGGACAGCAGATCGGACACCGGCACCGACCCCGGCGCCACCACGTTCAGCACGGTGCCCGGTGGCACCGGGTCGGTGAGCGCGGCGACCACCCGTGCGACCAGGTCGACAGGGGTCCAGTCCACGTGCAGGCCGGTCGGTGGCCGTACGCCGAGCCGCAGGCAGAGCCGCAGCATCATGGTCACCGAGGACCGCGGGTTGGCGTGCCCGGTGCGTGCGTGGGCGGCGACCTCTCCCAGCCGGACGACGGCGCACGGCACACCCTGCTCGGTGGCTGTCCGCAGCAGTTGCTCACCGACCCATTTGGACTGGCTGTAGCCGTCGGGCGGCAGCGCGGACCAGCGCGGCAGGAACGACTCGGCGAGGGGCGCGCCGGGGGCGTGCCGCACCGTTGTCGTCGACAGCGAGATGATCCGCTTGCGGACGTGGGTGCCGGCGAGGTGGATGAGGGTGCGCAGGCCGTGCACGTTGGTGGTGCGGAGGTCGGCGTAGTCGCGCAGGGTGTCGACCCGACCGCCGGCGTCGACGAGGGTGCCGACCTGTCGGCAGAGCCGCCGCCAGTCCGCGGACACCAGCCCGAGGTGGGGCTTCTCCAGGTCACCGGCGAGCGCCGACCATCCGGTCAGTTCGGCCGGTCGGTAGCCGGCGGCCGCCAGCCCGGACGCGACCCGGTGCCGGGCCGCCTCGTCGTCGGTGGCGCGGACCAGGCAGACGATCGGCCGGTCACCGTGTGCCGAGAGCGCGGCCAGCACGTGCGAACCGATGAAGCCGGTCGCGCCGACCAGCAGTATCGATCCCCTGTCGCCCGGCCGCCGGACCCGCATCCGGCCCAGCTCGCCGAGGCGCAGGTCGTCGGCGAGTTCGTGGGGCGCCACCGCGGGCGGGGGCAGCGGGCTGCCCCGCCGGACCAGCTCGGCCTGCGCCGCGATGGTCGCCGAACGGATCAGGTCGCGGACGTCCAGTCGGATTCCGAACGCGCGCTCGAACTCGACAGCGAGTCGGGCCGCCCCGAGCGAGGTGCCACCCAGGCAGTAGAAGTCGTCGTCGTTGGCGCTGAAGCCCAGCACCCGTGCCCAGATCTCGGCGATCCGCGCCTCGACGCTGTCCGCCGGGTAGCCGGCCTCGGGCTCGGCGGTCTTCGGCGCGGTGCCGGCCAGCCGGCGGCGCAGGCGTTCCTGGTCGACCTTGCCGTTGGAGAGCAGCGGCAGGGTGGCGAGGCGGACGAACCTGCCGGGCACCAGCGCGGCGGGGAGCGCGGCCCGGACGTGCCCGCGCAGCGCGTCCTCGGTCACCAGGCGGTCGGCCGAGTAGAAGCAGACCATCGTCGACGACGCGCCGGCGTCGTCGACGATCACCTTCACCTGGTGTACGCCGGGCAGCGTGGTGATCGCGCACTCGACCTCGCCCAGGTCGACGCGCATGCCGGCGATCTGGACCTGCGCGTCGCGGCGGCCGCTGAACATGAGCAGGCCGTCCTCGCGTACCCAGCCGAAGTCCCCGGTGCGGTAGAGCAGGTCGCCGGCGACCTCGTCGTACGGGTTCGGGACGAAGACCTGCCGGGTCCGCTGGACGTCGCCGTGGTAGCCGGCGCCGAGGCAGACGCCGGCGAGATGGATCTCGCCGATCTCGCCCCGGGGGGTCGGGAGACCGTGCTGGTCGAGGAGGAGCACCGACGTGTTGGGCAGCGGCAGACCGAGTGGGATGACCTGGCGGTCGTCGTCGGTCACGGCGTGGAAGACCGAGCCGATCGACGCCTCCGTCGGGCCGTAGGTGTTCGTCACGCGGATGTCGGCGAACATCCGCCGGAAGGCCTGCACCGTGTGCGGTTTGGCGGCCTCACCGCCGATGAAGACCTGACGCATCGACGCCAGCAGGTGCCGGTCCTGTGGGCGGTGCTCCAGGCGTTCGACGAGCAGGTCGAAGATGCTGGGAACGAAGTCGGTCATGGTGACGCCGTGCCGGTGGATCTGGGCCAGCGTCGCGTCGAAGTCGAGGATCCCGGTGCGGTCCGGGATGACCACGGTGCCGCCGCGGGTCAGCGGCCAGAGCAGCTGCCAGATCGACGAGTCGAAGGTGTGCGCCGAGTTCTGCAGGACCACGGCGCCGTCGGCGGCGAACCGTTCGGTCATCGACAGGAAGCGGTTGACCAGGCCGTGGTGCAGGTTGACAGCGCACTTGGGCAGCCCGGTGGAGCCGCTGGTGAAGAACGCGTAGATGGGGTCGTCCGGCCGGGCCCGACCGGTGGTGGGCACCCGGCGGCGGAGCGTGGTCGGCGTCGTCCGCACGTCGATCACCGGCAGGTCGGGCGCGCCGTCCGGTGGCGTCGACCCGACGGCGGCCACCGGGCGGAGCCCGTCGAGCATCCGCACCTGGCGGAGGGTCGGCCAGGTCTTGTCGAACGGCACGAACGCGGCGCCTGACCGCATGGTGCCGAGCATCGCGACGAGGAGCCCGACCCGGTCGTCGAGCAGGAGCGCGACGAAATCACCCTGCCGCGCGCCGACGGCGAGCAGGTCGGCTGTGACGGCGTCGGCCAGCCGGTCCACGTCCCGGTAGGTGAGTGTGCCGGTGGGGTGGATGACCGCCGTGTCGTCGGGGTGCCGGCGGATCGTCTCGTCGATGAGGTCGACGACCGTCTGGTGGATAGGACGTGGCCGGACTGGTCCGTTGAGAAGAGCGCCGAGCTGGGTGGGGCTGGGGCGCTCTGTCCGCGCGATGGTCAAGGTTTTTCTGAGGACACCACGGAGGCACCTCTCCCGAGCTGAAACAATATGCCGTTGCGGCGACACCGTAGGCAGGATTGATAGTCCCCGTTGACTCCAACGCATCGTAACTACGAAGTTTTGAAATTGTCTATGCATCGATAGTGGTGATTTACCACCGCCGAACAGGGCGAAGCGTCGATATCGGTAGTGTCGAATTTGCCCCGGTTGGTCGCTGGTGCGGCACCGGCCCGTCGCCAGGTCGTCAGTTTCCGCGGATAGCAGCGGAAACCCAATGCTGTCAACGATTCTCAGTCCTCGGGACCAACGATCTTGTGGTGTCGATCCCACTGTCGGGGCGGACCCGCCGGTCAGTGCTTTTGGATCTGGTCCGCAATCCTCGGAATCAGGTACGGTCCCACTGCCGCCACCCTGTCCTCCCGATACCTCGGGGAAACGAAGGGGTATGAATGTGATTGTCAACATGCCGGTTCGAATCGTCGGTCTTCTTCTTGGCGTCGGCGCGCTCGCCCTCGGCGCCGGATGCGCCAAAAAGGATCAGGGCGAGGTGCAGGGCAGCGGGGTCAAACTGATCAAGGCGGGCACCCTCACCGTCTGCACCCACCTGCCGTACGCGCCGTTCCAGTCGAAGGACGCCAGGGGCGAGGTGGTCGGGTTCGACGTCGACGTGATGGAGTTGGTCGCCAAGAAGTTGGGCGTCAAGCAGGCGATCGTCGACACGCCGTTCGAGGGCATCAAGTCCGGTCAGGACCTGAACACCGGCAAGTGCGACGCCGCCGCCGCGGGCATGACGATCACCGAGGAGCGGCAGAAGGTGATGGACTTCTCCGTCCCCTACTTCGATGCCACCCAGGCGATGCTGGTCAAGGTCGGCAAGCCGTACCGGTCGCTGGACGACCTGCGGGGCCGCAAGGTGGGCGTGCAGGCGGCGACCACGGGCCGTGACTACGCCCGCGGGTTCGAGAAGGAGAAGGGCCTCCAACTCGTCGAGTTCGAGGACCTCGCCGCCGAGCAGCAGGCGCTCGCCACCGGGCAGATCGAGGCCGCCATCAACGACCTGCCGGTCTGGGCCGAGTACATCAAGGAGAACCCGGGCGGCTTCGAGGTGGCGGCCGAGTTCAACACCGGCGAGCAGTACGGCATCTCGGTGAAGAAGGGCGGCAACCCGGAGCTGCTCAGGACGATCAACGAGGAGTTGACCAGGGCGAAGCAGGACGGCACGTACGACACGCTCTACGAGAAGTGGATCGGCAGGAAGCCGAACGCCTGAGCCGTCCCGCCACGCCGTCCGCGCGCCGCGCGCGGCGGTTGGCCGTCGCGGCTTTCCCGGGTACGTTAGCCTAACGATCGTTTAGGTCGGTCGGCGTGCCCAGCGCGGCTGCCGGCCGGGGTGGCGGCAGTAGGGGGTCGGCGTGACGCTCGACGGTGAGGCGCTGGAACAGCTGCGCAAGCGGGCCCGGTCCGGCGGCGCGGACAAGTACCACGCCGCCAACGCGGCCAAGGGCAAGCTCTTCGCCCGGGAGCGGGTCGCGCTCCTGGTCGACGAGGGTTCGTTCGTCGAGGACGGCCTCTACGCCAACGCGCTCGCCGACGGGTTGCCCGCCGACGGCGTGGTCACCGGCACGGCCACCATCGACGGCCGGCAGGTCTGCCTGATGGCCAACGACTCCACGGTCAAGGCCGGCAGCTGGGGCGCCCGCACCGTCGAGAAGATCATCCGGATCATCGAGCGGGCGTACGGCGCCGGCGTGCCGATGGTCTACCTGGTCGACTCGGCCGGCGCCCGGATCACCGACCAGGTCGACCTCTTCCCCGGCCGCCGCGGCGCCGGCAAGATCTTCTGGAACCAGGTCCGCGCCTCCGGCTCGATCCCGCAGGTCTGCGCGCTGTTCGGCCCGAGCGCCGCCGGTGGGGCGTACATTCCGGCGTTCTGCGACGTGGTGGCGCTCGTCGACGGCAACGCGAGCATGTATCTCGGCTCCGATCGCATGGTCGAGATGGTGACCGGCGAGAAGACCACCCTGGAGGCGATGGGCGGGGCCAGGGTGCACACCGCCGAGTCCGGCGTCGGGCACTTCCTCTGCAAGACCGAGGCCGACGCGCTCGACGTGGTGAAGACCTACCTGTCGTACCTCCCGGCGAACTGGACCCAGACGCCGCCGGCCGCGCCGGCCGTCCCCGCGCCCGCGAAGGCCGACCTGGCCGCGCTGGTGCCGGCCAGCGAGCGGCAGGCGTTCGACATGCGGCGGTACGCCAGGGGCCTGCTCGACGAGGGTTCCTTCTTCGAGATCCAGGCCCTCTGGGCCAAGGAGCTGACCATCGGCTTCGGCCGCCTGGACGGGCAGGTCGTCGGCGTGGTCGGCAACAACTCGATGTTCAAGGGCGGCGTGCTCTTCGTCGACTCGGCCGACAAGGCCACCCGCTTCGTGCAGCTCTGCGACGCGTTCAACGTGCCCCTGCTGTTCCTCAGCGACGTGCCCGGGTTCATGGTGGGCAGCGCCGTGGAGAAGCAGGGCATCATCCGGCACGGCGCCAAGATGATCACCGCGATCTCCGAGGCGACGGTGCCGAAGATCTGCGTGGTGGTCCGCAAGGCGTACGGCGCGGGCCTCTACGCGATGGCCGGCCCCGGGTTCGAGCCGGACGCCACCATTGCGCTGCCGACCGCGAAGATCGCGGTGATGGGGGCCGAGGCCGCTGTGAACGCCGTCTACGCCAACAAGATCGCCGCTATTCCGGACGAGGACGAGCGGGCCGCCTTCGTCGCCGCCAAGCGCGCCGAGTACGAGCAGGACATCGACGTCGTCCGGCTCGCCAGCGAACTGGTCGTGGACGCCATCGTCGAGCCGCACGACCTGCGCGCCGAACTGGTCCGGCGGTTCGCGGCCGCGCGGACGAAGGACCGGCACTTCTCCCGCCGCAGGCACGGCGTCACCCCGGTCTGACAGTCGACCACCGCCCCACAGCGACCCCGTCCCGGCGTCACGAGCGCCCGGGGCGGACCGTCCTTACAGGAGGATGAGATGGACTTTCGGCTCACCGACGAACAAGCGGCGCTGCGGGAGAGTGTGCGGGAATTCGCGCGCGAGGTCGTCGCCCCGGTCATCGCCGAGCACTACGAGAAGCACACCTTCCCGTACGAGGTGATCCGGCAGATGGGCAAGATGGGCCTTTTCGGCCTGCCCTTCGACGAGGAGCACGGCGGCATGGGCGGCGACTACTTCGCGCTCTGCCTGGCGCTGGAGGAGCTGGCCCGGGTCGATTCCAGCGTGGCCATCACGCTGGAGGCGGCGGTCTCGCTGGGCGCGATGCCGATCTACCGCTTCGGCACCGCGGAGCAGAAGGCGACCTGGTTGCCCCGGCTGCTCAGCGGTGAGGCGCTCGCCGGCTTCGGGCTAACCGAGCCCGGCACCGGCTCGGACGCCGCCGGCACCCAGACGCGGGCGGTACTGGACGGCGACGAGTGGGTGATCAACGGCTCGAAGGCGTTCATCACGAACTCGGGGACCGACATCACGGCGATGGTCACCGTCACCGCGGTCACCGGCACGAACCCGGACGGCTCCAAGGAGCTGTCGACGATCATCGTGCCGACCGGCACTCCCGGGTTCACCGTCGCGCCGGGCTACTCCAAGGTGGGCTGGACCGCCTCGGACACCCACGAGCTCACCTTCGACGACTGTCGGGTGCCGGCCGCGAACCTGCTGGGCGCACGGGGTCGGGGCTTCGCCCAGTTCCTGCGCATCCTGGACGAGGGCCGGATCGCCATCGCCGCGTTGGCGGTCGGGCTCGCGCAGGGCTGCGTCGACGAGTCGATCACGTACGCGAAGGAGCGGCACGCCTTCGGGCAGCCGATCGGCGCGAACCAGGCCATCCAGTTCAAGATCGCGGACATGGAGTTGAAGGCGCACACCGCCCGGTTGGCCTACTACGACGCCGCCGCGCGGATGCTCGCCGGTGAGCCGTTCAAGCGGCAGGCGGCCATCGCCAAGCTGCACGCCAGCACGATCGCCGTCGACAACGCCCGGGAGGCCACCCAGATCCACGGCGGCTACGGCTTCATGAACGAGTACCCGGTGGCCCGCTTCTGGCGGGACTCCAAGATCCTGGAGATCGGCGAGGGCACCAGCGAGGTGCAGCGGATGATCATCGCTCGCGATCTCGGTCTCTGACCGGTTCAGCGCGGCCACTCCACCGGCCGTACCGGGTGGGCTGACCGTACGGCTGTCGGATATCGGCGAGCGGACGTCAGTAGCCCGACGTTCGACTGCCGATGGTCGGGGGCCATCCGTACTCTTCGTGCCCATGACTCCGGATCACGACCGGTCGCGGAGCCCGGCTGGTCGTACCACACTGCCGGAGCTGCTCCGCGGGCATCGACGGGCCGCCGGCCTGACCCAGGCCGAGCTGGCCTTTCGGGCCGGCGTGGGCGTACGGACCGTACGGGACCTGGAGCGCGGCCGATCGAACCGGCCACAACGCACCACCGTCGAGCTGCTCGCCGGGGCGCTGGCGCTGACCGGCGTCAGCCGGGCGGCGTTCCTCGTCGCGGCCCGCGGCGCCGGCACCGAGTCCAGCTCGCCGGAGACCGGCTCGACGGCGTTCGCGGTAAGTGGCAGCCAGACCACCGAGGCGGTACCGGTCAGTCCACCGGTGGCCCTGCCGCCGCCGGTCGCGCTCATCGGCCGGGAGCGTGACCTCACCGAGCTGACCGGGATGCTGGCAGCGGAGCGCGGACCCCGACTGGTGAGCCTTGTCGGCCTGGCCGGAGTCGGCAAGACCGCCCTGGCGACGTCGGTGGCGCACCTGGTCGCCTCCGCCTACCCGGCCGGCGTGGCCGGCGTGCTGATCGGTGAGGGCTCGGACGGGCCGGACGTCCTCGTCGCCTCGATGTCCGTCCTCGGTGGGGCTCGGCTGCCGGAACTCGTCGCCCGGCTCGCCGGCCGGCCGGCGCTGTTGGTGATGGACGCTGTGGAGCGTGCCCCGGGTCCGGTGGCCGCGACCCTGCACCAACTGATCGGCGCGGTGCCCGCGCTGCGGGTGCTGGCGACCGGGCGACACCCGGTCGGGCTTTCGGGCGAGCGGGTCTGGCCCGTCACGCCACTCGACGTGCCACCACCGGACGCCGAACACGACGGGCCGTCCGCGCACGAGGCGTCGCCGGCGGTCGAGTTGTTCACCGCCCGGCTCGCGCAGGTGCGCCGCGAGCCGCCCACCCCGGACGAACTGCCCGCGCTCGCCGCGCTGGTGCGCCGGTTGGGTGGACTGCCGCTGGCCATCGAGCTGATGGCCGCCCGGGGTCGGCTCCTCGACCTCACCGAGTTGCTCGACAGGTACGGCGACCGGGTGCTCGACCTCGCCACGAAGGAGATGTCGGCGCATCCCGGCTGGGACGTACCGGAGAATCACCGCGCGGACGGGACGGTGGCGGTCACCCTCCGGGACGCTGTCGCCTTCAGCTACCGGCTGCTGGCGCCGAACGAGCGGGCCGCGCTGCGCCAACTCGCCGTGTTCGGCAACCGCTGGTCCGTGGAGTTGGCCGAGGAGATGCTCGCCGACGAGGGCGACCCGGACGGCACCGTGGCGATCGATCCGGTCCCGCTGCTGGACCGGTTCGTCGAGCTGGGGCTGCTGAGCGTACGCGGGGCCGGAGCGTTCCGGTTCCGGCTGCTCGACGCGGTACGGGACTACGCCGTCGAGCAGGCGGCCGGCGCCGGCGAGCTGCCCGGCATCCGGCGTCGGCACGCCGAGGTGATCGCGCGTCTGGTGGCACGGACCGCCACCGACCTGGTCGGTCCACGGTTGCCCGACGCGGTGCACCGGCTGGACGAGATGACCAGTGACATCAGCTCGTCGCTGGCACACGCGGTCGGCGACGACCCGCTGACCGCGCTCCGGCTGGCGGCGTGCCTCACGCGTTGGTGGCGGTTGCGCGGGCGCGACGTCGTCGGGCGGCAGTGGCTCCGGCGGCTGTTGGCCGACCCGCGTACCGCCGACGCCGATCCCCTCCTGCGTGCCTGGGCGAGTCTCGGGGTGGCCCGGTTGGCGGCCGAGCACGGTGCCGGCGCCGAGGAGTTGTCGACGGCGCGATCGGCGTTGGACATCTTCCGGCAGCTCGGCGACATCACCGGGGAGTTGGAGGCGCGCAACGTGCTCGACACGTTGCTCGTCTCCGTGGGGCGGCAGGACGAGGCGCGCGAGCAGGCCGAGGCGGTGCTGCGGTTGGCCGCCCGTAACGGTCGTACGCGGGATCTCGCGGTGGCCCAGAACAGCCTCGCCTGGCACGAGATCCGATCAGGTGACCTGGCCGCGGCCCGCCGCCGACTGGCCGCCGTGGACCGACTCGCCGCCGAGAGCGGGGAACAGCGACTGCGGGTGTTGGGCTGGGCCAACCGGGCCGAGGTCGCCCGCCTGGAGGGCCGGTACGCGGACGCCATCGACCAGGGGCGCGGCGCGATCGCCGCGTTGACGGAGCTGGGTGATCCCGGGCGCCGCCGTCGGGTGCTCGGCACCGTCGGTTTGGCGCTCGCCCAGGACGGGCGGGTGGCCGAGGCGACCGAGGTGCTGGCCGAGTTGCGGGCAGGTTCGGCGGCTGCCGTACCCATGGGTAGGGCGGTGCCGCGACCCCGGTCGGACGACGCGAGCCTGACCTGGGGAGGACCCGAGGCGGGGCTCTGCGCGTTGATCGAGGGCAACCTGGCGCTGCACCGGGGTGATCGGGAGTTGGCCGCCGAGTGGTTCGCCGCCGCGGCCGACGACGCGGGTCAGGAGCGCCGCGACGCGGTGGAGGCGCTGGTGGGACTGGCAGCGAGCACCGCGGATCTGGCGGTGCTCGATCGGCTGGAACGGGTCTGCCAGGCGAACGGCATCCGGCTGTTGCCGCAGGAGTCCGGGTTGCTCTACGCGTTGATCGCCGCTCGGGGCGGGCCGGCGGTCCAGTAGGCGAGCACGCCGACGGGACGGGAACCGCTCGGGCCGGGAGAGTGGCGCGGGCGAAGAGCCCCCTTGGTGCTACCCCTCGCTGATCGCCCGCGCCGTCACCCCCCGGTGATCCCCGGTGCTCGAAGCCTGCCACCGCGCCAGTGGCGGAAAGTCGGCTTAGGTCGAATTCTCCGGCTTGGCCGGCCCAGTTCTGCCGGTCTTTCTGCCGGTGCCGCCGTCCGTCGACATCCGGCTCTCAGGCCCGGGTGGCGCCATCGGTGGTGGCGGCCAACTGCTCCGGACTGACGTCGTCGCTGCCGGCGGTGGCGCACGGGTGCGCGGCGTCGCGGACCCGGCGCAGCCCGTCCAGGAGCGCCGCCAGCGCGTCGGGGCTGAGCTGGCCGGTGAACCACTGCTCGATGATCTGGAGGTGACCGGGCAGCGTCTCGTTCAGGCGCTGCATCCCGGCCGCGGTGACGACCGCGTAGGAGCTGCGCCTGTCGTTCGGACAGGCCCGCCGGGTGAGCAGGCCGTCGCGTTCCATCCGGTCCACCACCCTCGTCACTCCGCTCGTCGACAGGGAGGTCTGGGCGGCGAGGTCGGTCATGCGTAGTTGGTTGCCCGGCGAGCGGGCCAGTCGGGTGATGACCTCGAACTCGACCGCGGAGAGGCCGTGCTCCTCGAGTTGGGCGGTGAACCGGGCCGACAGCCCGGCGTGGGCCTCGAAGAGCAGGCCGACGGCGGTGATCCGGGGATCGTCGAAGACGTTGGTCACTCGTTCATCCTACCAGTACTTGACACGGGGAATGTTGTTGAAGTTATATTTGCTTCAGCAGTCGTTGGGCCACTAATCAACCTTCCTGGAGGACAGCAGCATGACCAGCAGCACCGATGCGGTTACCCGCGACTGGGACGGCCTTACCATCCCGGCGGCCGGCACCTACGTGCTCGACGCGGCGCACAAGCGGGTTGGCTTCGTCGCCCGGCACATGATGGTCAGCAAGGTTCGCGGTGAGTTCAACGAGGCGACCGCCACGATCACCGTCGCCGAGGACCCGCTGCAGTCCTCGGTCGTCGCCACCATCCAGGCCGCCAGCATCGACACCACCCAGGCCGACCGGGACGCGCACCTGCGCAGCCCCGAGTTCCTGGACGCGGAGAAGTTCCCGACGCTCGAGTTTCGCAGCACCGGGGTCAAGTCCCACAGTGGCAGCGAGTTCGTGCTGACCGGTGACCTGACCATCCGCGACGTCACCCGGCCCGTCGAGCTGGAGGTCGAGTTCGAGGGCGTCGGGCGCAGCCCGTTCGGCCAGGACATCTTCGGCTTCTCCGCGAGCACCGAGATCGACCGCGAGGAGTTCGGCCTGACCTGGAACGTCGCGCTGGAGACCGGCGGCGTGCTGGTCAGCCGCAAGATCAAGATCGAGATCGAGGGCGAGGCCCTCCGCCAGGCCTGACCGTCGCGTACCCAGGGCCCGCGCCGAACCCGGCGCGGGCCCTGCGTCTTTTCCAGGCGGACCTCGTGGTAATTGTCACGACTTGTTCGCAGCCTCGTCGAGTCCACCAGGCCGGCCGCTGGGTACAAGTGGCACCACGAGCGCCGCCGCTTCGGCCGATGTCGGATCCCCGCTGTGCCCTCTGGCCCCGGTCCGGTGGGCGCTCTTACCGTTGATGCTGCACAATGCGCTTTCCGGGACGGCAGGATCCCGACCGCGCCGGCCGTCGGGAGGACACAATGGGCAGGGACGTCGCAGAAGGCGCCTTCACCCGGGACGATCGGGCCCGCTATCGCCAGAAGGTGCGGCGGTGCCTGGACGTCTTCGCCCTGATGCTCGACGACTTCGGTTTCGACGCCGATCGGCCGATGACCGGTCTGGAGATCGAACTCAACCTGGTCGACTCGGCTGCCCAGCCGGCGATGCGCAACGAGGAGATCCTCGCCGACATCGCCGACCCGCTCTTCCAGACCGAGCTGGGGCAGTTCAACCTGGAACTCAACGCCGAGCCCCGGCTGATCGAGGGTGCCGGCTTCGCCGACTACGAGCACGACCTGCGCAGCAGCCTCACCCGCGCCGACGAGCGCGCGGCCCGGTCCGACGCGAAGATCGTTCTGGTCGGCATCCTGCCCACCCTCACCGAGGGGCACCTGGTCGAGGACAACCTCTCCACCAACGAGCGCTACCGGGTGCTCAACGACCAGATCGTCGGCGCCCGTGGTGAGGACATCGAGCTGGACATCCGCGGCGTCGAGCAGTTGCGCGCGCACACCGACTCGATCGCGCCCGAGGCCGCCTGCACCAGCCTCCAGTTCCACCTCCAGGTGGCCCCGGACAGCTTCGCCGACTACTGGAACGCCTCCCAGGCCGTCGCCGGCGTACAGGTGGCGGTCGGCGCGAACAGCCCCTTCCTGTACGGCCGCCAACTCTGGGCCGAGACGCGGATCGCCCTGTTCCAGCAGGCCACCGACACCCGTCCCGACGAACTCAAGGCCCAGGGGGTACGGCCACGGGTGTGGTTCGGTGAGCGGTGGATCACCTCGATCTTCGACCTGTTCGAGGAGAACGTCCGGTATTTTCCGCCGCTGCTCCCGATCTGCGAGGACGAGGACCCGGTGGAGGTGCTGCACGCCGGCGGTGTGCCGAAGCTCGGCGAGTTGCGGCTGCACAACGGCACCGTCTACCGGTGGAACCGCCCGGTCTACGACATCATGAACAGCCGCCCCCACCTGCGTGTGGAGAACCGGGTGCTGCCCGCCGGCCCCACCGTGGTGGACATGCTGGCCAACGCCGCCCTCTATTTCGGGCTGGTACGCGGCCTGGCCGAAGCCGACCGTCCCATCTGGAGCCAGCTCACCTTCAGCTCCGCCGAGGAGAACTTCCACGCCGCCGCCCGACGTGGCCTCAACGCCGTGCTGCACTGGCCCGGACTCGGCGACGTACCGGTCACCAAGCTGGTGATGGATCAACTGCTGCCCACCGCCGCGGCCGGCCTGGACGGGTTCGGTGTCGCCGCGGCGCAGCGGGACCGGCTGCTCGGCATCATCGAGCAGCGCTGCCGTACCGGCCGCAACGGCGCGGTCTGGCAGACCGAGACGGTCTGGGCCGCCGAACACCACCACGGCATGGACCGCCAGGCCGCGCTGCACCACATGGTCCAGCGCTACGCCGAGCTACAACGCACAAACGAACCAGTCCACACCTGGCCAGTCCCCTAACCCCTCGCCAAGCCCCCCGCCCTCCCCCTCCCACCCTCCCTCCTCTCCCCTCACCCTCCTCTCCCCGGTTGATCATGAAGTTATGGCCACGACTCGCCGCGCGAACTGGCCATAACTTCATGATCAACCGGGGAGAGGGGAGAGGGGGGAGGCCAGGGGGAGGCCAGGGGAGGCCGGGTGGGGGTGGGGGTGGGGGTGGGGTCAGTTTGGGGCGGTGCGGCGGTTGGCGCGGCTGCGGCGGGGGGCTGGGGTAGCGGCCTCCGCTGACGGGGTTGGGGACGGGTGGTCGGGGTCCGTGCGGGGGGCGGGTACCCGGGGCGTGTCGGTGGCCTCCGGCGGTGTGGCATCGGACCTGCCGCGCCGGCCGCGTGCGCTGACCGAGGTACCGCCGGAGGGTGGACCGCCGGCCGTCGGAGCGCCGACCGCGGGAACACCGGCCGAGGAGTCACTGGCCGAGGAGCCACCGGCCGAGGAGCTGCCGGCCGAGGAGCTGCCGACCGACGAGCTGCCGACCGAGGGAGCGCCGACCGAGGGAGCGCCGGCCGGCGGGCCGTTCGTTGACGAGGCGGCTGCCGGCCGCGCCGGGTCGGCGTCATCGGCAGGGTCGACGGCAGCCGCGACAGCAGGGTCCGGGTCCGTCGTCGGGTGCGGCACAGCGGTCGGCCCCGGGACGACCGCCGCTGGCTCGATCCCACTCCGCGCGGCCGCCGCACCGCCGCGGTGCCGCCCGGCTCGCTCGGCGAGGACGGCGGCCAGCACCGAGCCGCCGATGCCGGCGATCATCGCGTACGGGGCGATCAGTTGGGTGGACAGTTGCGCGGGACCCAGCGTCGACCAGTGCGGCAGGGTGGTCAGGTAGGCGAGCGCGACGAGCGCCGGACCGGCCCCGCCCGAGGCCGCCGCGCCGACGCGGTGCCCGTCGGACCGGGCGGCCCGGCGAGCGGCCAGCAGGCCGATCAGCAGCGCGGGCACCAGCGCCAGCAGCGCGCCGGGCCAGTAGAGCTGGCCCCCGATCCAGTACCGGGAGTGGTCCGGGTCGAGCTGCCAGGTGCCGAGCTGGGCGCCGGTCAGGCCGCGTCCGACGCGTACCCCGTCGATCACCGAGACCACCGCGAGCAGCCACAGCCAGGCGGCCGTCGCCGTCACGTTCGTTGCGGCGGCCCGTGACCGGAGCGCCCAGAGCGCGACGAGGACGCCGAGCAGGATGCCCGCCGTAGCCTGTACGGCTGCCGTCCGTTGCGGGGCGCCGGTGTCAGCGCCGGTGGCCACCCGTGCGGGTACGGCGATCAGCAGCACCGTGACCAGCCCGCCGATTCCGGCGCCGAGGGCGAGAGCGATTCGCCGCAGCAGACCGCCGTCGCCGGTCGAGGGGTGGGCGCGGCGCGCAGCCGGGCCGCCCGGATGGGCGGCGTCGGTTGTCGCCGGGGCACTGCGTTGCTGGAGTCGCTGCGCGCAGACCGCGCCGAGGACCGTCGAGCTGGCGGCGAGCCAGGTGGCCCAGGCGAGGCCGTCCGCCCAGGCCGTGTCGGTCGCTCCGGCCTCGGTGGGCGTCCAGGTGATGACGCCCAGCCCGTACCCGAAGCCCAGCTGCGCGGCACCCGCGCCGGCAGCGATCCCGATCGCGGTCGCGATCGACACTCCCCAGCCCTGTCTGGCCATGCCGGGCAGCGTAACGTCCCGTGGTCGGCGCGGCGAGTGGCGACGACCCGCCGGTGTGGACGGCCGGTGCGGCGGATTGGGCGGCGGGCGGTACGGTCGCCGGTGATGAGGCGGTGGGCGTTATGACTGACACGAACACGGGCCGGCAGGAGGCCGTTGGCGGTCGGGACGGTGCCGGTCCGGGTCGGGCCAGCATCGTGCTCGGTGGTGGGTTGGCGGCGGTGCTGCTGGCCGCGATCGGCGCGACCGGCGGCTGGCTGCTGGCCGGCGAGGACGACGCGCCTGACGAGAATCCGCTGGCGGTAGCGACCACGACCGCCCCACCCAGCGAACGGGCGACGGCGTCCCGGCCGAGTACCGGCCGCGCCACGCCGACGGCGGTCCGTACCTCCGCCACCGCCACGAAGGGGACGGGTCTGACCGTTCCGCCGGTGGTCGGCACCGACTTCGAGCAGGCCCGGGACATGCTGCGCGAGCGGCGGCTCGGTTGGCGGTTGGTGTTCGGCGGCGGTTCCGGTCGTACAGTGCAGAGCAGCACGCCGGCCGTGGGCGCCGAGATCACCCGGGGTACGACGGTGCAGCTCCAGGTCGCCGGGCCGGCGCCCGCCGCCGAGGTGCCGGACCTGATCGGCGCGGACTGCGCCGACGCCGCGGACGAGCTGGTTGAGGAGGGCCTGTACCCGCGCTACGTCACCGGACGCAGCGGGAAGGTCAGCCGACAGGAGCCGGCGGAGGACGGTCCGGCCCGGTGGAACGACCAGGTGAGCATCTGGTGTGGCGCGGGCTCCGCCGAGCAGCCGACCGTGAAACCCACAGTCTGATCCGGTCGTACATCCGCCTCGCCGTGCTGGCGGCCCGCCGCCCGGCACGCTGATCCCGGCCGATGGCGGTGTGGGCGACTAACCTCGCGGTCGAGGGCCGTGACGCCCGTCGGGTCCGGGAAGGGACGTGCCATGAGCGACGACCGCCAGGAACCTTCCGCCGACGAGCACGACGACGACCGGACCCGCCCCCTGCCACCCGCCGCGGCCCGGCCCGAGTCGCCGGGAACCGGGCCCGAGCCGCCGGCCCGGCCCGAGTCGCCGGGAACCGGGCCCGGGTCGCCGGCGGTCCGGCCTGCCGCCGGTCCGGACGCGACGGCGCCGATCGACCGCGCCGCCCCGGCCGAAGCGGACCAGACCGTGCCGATCGATCGTCGGGCCGGCACCCGCCCGGCCGCACCGGCGGACCGGACGGCCCAGATACCGCCCGCGTGGTCCGGACGGGCCGAGGTGCGGTCGCCTGCTCCGACCGACCCCGCTGGTGAGTGGTACGTCGAGGAGCAGGGCCGCCGGTGGTGGTTGCCGATCCTCTGGGGCGTACTCGCGCTGTTGCTCGCCGGTCTGCTCGGTGGCGCGCTCTGGTTCGCGCTGGCCGGACGGGACGACGACACGGACGACCCGGGGAGCACTCCCTCGGTTCCGTCGGCGTCGCCCAGCAGTGCGACACCGACCAGCGCGTCCCCGAGTTCGGCGGCGCCGACCAGCGAGACGCCGAGCAGCCCGGCGACCAGCGCCGCGCCGCTCGACGTGCCGGTGCCACCGCTTGTCGGTCTGCCGCAAGCCACCGCGGAGGGCTTGCTGGACCGGCTCGGCCTGACGCACCGGGTGGTCTACCGGACGTCGGAGCTGCCACCGGGGACCGTGGTCGGCACCGAGCCGGGGGCCGGCACACCGGTGGCGACCGACGACGAGGTGTTGTTGATCATCTCGGCGGCCCTGCCGTCGACCGAGGCGAGCCCGAGGACCCCGAGCCCCACCGTGACGAGCACGCCCTGATCGCTGTCACCACATCCGACGGCGGGTGCCGACCAGGCCGAGACCGGCCAGCGAGATGGCGAGGCCGAAGATCCCCGACCAGAACAGGGAGCGCCGGACGTCGGTGGCGCTGTGTCCGGTCGGACCAGCTTCGGTGATCTCCGGCTGGCCGCTGGACTCGCCACCCGCCCCGAGGCCGGCGACCGGGCCGGTCGGTCCGGCGGCTCCGGCGTGGTCAGCGGGGTCGTCCGCGCCGATCCAGGACGACGAGTCGTCGCCCGTCGGCGGATAGGAGTCGATGACGGTGATCTCCGGTGCGGGCACCGGCACTGTCAGCCGGGTGGACGACATCGCCGGGTCGCGGACGAGGACCAGGAGTGCCGCCATCGCCCCGAGGAGGGCGAGGAGTCCGAAGGCGTAGGCGATACGGGAGCGGTGGTGCCGCCGCAGGGCGGGCTGATTGACCATGACCATCCCAGGGTCAGGGTCCTGGACGAGCGGGTGGAACGTGCCGGGGTGGGCGTACCGATTCTATGGCGACGGCACGCCCACCGGCGGCGGATTGGGGCCGGTCAACCCACCCGGAGTGGGGTGCGGGCGACCGGTCGGCGGGCCCGCACGGTGTGCGGGCGGGGCTCGGGGGCGGCCTGCAACCGTTGCAGGCCCTCCCGCTGGACGAAGATCGACCGTCGGGTGACCGCGTCGCCCGCGGCGTTCAACTCGTAGCCGTCGAGCCAGAGCCAGCCGTCGTAGGTGGGCCAGTCGAGCACCCGGATCACCCGGAACTTGAACGGCCTGAGGAACTGGACACTCGCCGCGCGAGTCACGTGCAGTACGTCACCGGTGCGGGGAAGCACATGGGCTCCTGGGGAGGATCGGCCGGCGGTTGCGCCGGAGGTGCCTGAACGGGGGACGTCTCGGCCGGTGACGGGGTCGTGCCTCGTGGACCGGTGGTGCGGGATGGCGGTGGTCGGGCCGTACTCCGCTGGTGGCGTGCCGCCACCCGACCACCACCCGGTTGCTTCCGGGACCGCGCCCGCCGCCGCAGCCTGCGGCTTGCAGCGGTGGGGTCTTTATCCCGGAGCACGTCTCGTTGTCGTCGGCCGGAACCGTGTCGCGCCTGGCGTCCTCGGCTCGGTGGGGTCACCACTCCGAGAGATCAGACCGGGACGCTGAGTGATCCGTGCCATACGGACAGAGTGCATCAGCGACGTGCTTCATGCAAGTTGCACGTCGAGTTTTGCCAATACGTGAGCGTGTTGCGCGAAAGGGCTATTGATGCCGTCCGGTTACGGACGGCACACTGAGATCCGGTTTCGCCCGTCGCGGCCGGCCGAGGACCGGCACCACTCCCTTCGTCGCGAACGCTCGCCGGCCGACGGTCGCGCCCCCGGCGGGTGCCGCCCAGTGGCGCGTGACCGGAGGTAGCCCGAGTGGGGTCGAGCAGCCAGCGGCGAGGACCAGCGACGGACGGGTTGCGCCATGAGTGAGCGGCGCAGCCCCACCATCAGACGGCGGCGGCTCGGCGCCGAGCTGCGTCGGCAGCGGGAGTCCGCCGGGATCACCATCGAGGTGGTCGCCGAACAGTTGGAGTGTTCGGCGTCGAAGGTCTCCCGCATCGAGACCGGGCACACCACGGCCACGCCTCGCGACGTCCGGGACATGCTGCGGATCTACGGCGTGGTCGGTGCCGAGAGCGACGAGCTCGTCCAGATTGCCCGGGAGGCCCGCCAGAAGGGCTGGTGGCATCCGTACAGCACGGTGCTCGTCGGCGCGTACGTCGGGCTGGAGGCGGCGGCGAGCTCCATCCGGGCGTACGAACAGCAGGTCGTTCCGGGCCTTCTGGAGACCGAGGAGTACGCCGGTGCCATGATCCGCGCCGCCCGGCCGGATTTCACCGCCGATCAGGTGCACCAGAGGGTGCGTGTCCGTTTGGGTCGTCAGTCGTTATTGACCCAGGACGATCCGGTCGATCTGTGGGTGGTGCTCGATGAGGCGGTGGTGAGTCGGCCGGTGGGCGGGGACGAGGTGATGCGCGGCCAACTCAGGCGGTTGGTCGAGGTGGCCGAGTTGCCGAACGTGACGCTGCAGATCCTGCCCTTCGAGGTGGGTGCGCATGCCGGCATGGATGGCACGTTCACGATCCTCAGCTTCCCTGAGCCCGGTGATCCGGATGTTGTGTACGCGGAGAACGCCACGGGTGGGCTCTTCCTGGAGAAGAGCGACGAGCTACAGAAGTACAGCTTCATCTTCGATCACATCCGCGCTGCGGCCATACGTCCCGAGGAGTCCGTCGCACACATCGCAAAACTGGCAGAGGAGCCGTTGTGGAAATGGCGACCAAGGGGTTCCCCGTGGACCTGACGCAGGCAGCCTGGTTCAAGAGCTCGAAGAGCGGACCGAACTGCGACAACTGCGTGGAGGTGGCGTACGTGACGGGGGCGGTCGGAGTGCGGGACTCGAAGGACAAGGCCGGCCCGGCCCTGGTCTTCGCGCCGGGTGACTGGCACGCCTTCGTCGCCGGAACCCGGGGCGGCGCGTTCGGCGCGGCCTGACCAACCCAACGAACGAGTCCCCGTCCGGTTCCACCGGACGGGGACTCGTCCGTGTACGAGGGTGCGTGGCGGACGGCGGCCCGCCGATGTTCCGTCGGGAATCCCGTCGCCAGAGCGCACCCGTCGTCGTTGAACCGGTCGGTACGGCGCTGGTCGACGACCCGCCGCATGGACCCGCAACCGAGCGAGTAGGCGAGACGGATGACGACGATCGGCTCAGAAAACCTCACCAACGGCCCGGCCAAGCCGGAGCGGTTCGGTGGCAAGTACCGCGGCGCCCGTCGGGACACCGTGCTGACCGAGGTGGTGTCGAGCGACGAGGAGTCGAGTGGGCGGGAGGGCGTCTCCGAGGCGACCGACCCGCCGCTCTCGCTGCCCTCGCTGGACCCGAACCCGCTCATCGAGCCGTCGTTCCCGCCGTCCGGGTGGCCGATGGAGCCCGCCGAGTCGTTCGCGGACCACCCGTTGTTGCGAGGGCTGCTGATGGAGTTGCCGCCGAAGGGCAGCCTGCCGTCGCAGGACTGGCTGGACCGCTGGTTCGAGGCGACCAGGGCGATCCTGGAGTTGCTATACGTGCAGGGCGCCGCCAGCCGCCCGCGCTGACGGCGCCGCGGCGGGTTGCGCCCGCTCGGCGAGGCGGCTGTGCCGGAGCGCGTGGCGGACCCCGATGACGGCCACCGCGAGCGCGCCGATGGTGATCGCCGGCCCGGTGACGCCGGGGTCGGCGCCGAGGTCGGCGCCGGCCGCCGCGATGACGGCCGGGACCGTGGCAAGCGCGGTCACCTGTAGTGGCAGCCCGATCAGCGGGTGGGCGGCGGCGGCACGGAGCCCGTGCGGCGCGGGGGTCGCGGGGGCGCTGGCGAACGCGCCCGCGCCGGCCCAGAGCCGGCGGATCCGCCGTACCGAGGAGATCGCCGCCACCAGCGCCGGCCCGAAGGCCACGGTGAGCCCGGCGGCGGCCTGGTCGACCGGCGCGGTGCCCGCGCTCAGCAGCCCACCGCCCAGCACGGCCGCGGTGAGCCCGACGCCGGTGAGGGTCAGCACCAACAACCATCCGGTACGCCGGCGCAGCACGCTGGTGTTCTGGAGGCGGGGGAGGCCGTCGGCAACGACGCCGGCGGCCAACCAGACGGCGGCGACCGGGAGCAGGATGGTGAGCTGACTCTCCATGTTCGAGAGTCTTTCCCGAATCGCGGTGCGGCGAATCCGGGCCCGTCCCCCGTTCGCCCCGGACCCCGGGCCCGTAGGGGGTCATCACCCAAAAGTATGGCCGTTTCGACATGTTTCATCGGCTGAGGGCTGCTCTACCCTCAGCTTGATCGGCGCACGTCGATTGATTTTCAGGGCCGGTGTCACGTTCCGCCGCCGGTCAGAGGGAGGTAGGAGATGGGTCTTCCACGAAGGTCCGTACTGATCGGGGTGGCCACGGCGACGGTGCTCGCCGTCGGCACCCCGGCCCTGGCCGCCGAACCCGTGGGTGTGGTTCGGGCTGCCGGCGGTGCCACCGCCGTACCGGACAGCTACATCGTCGTGCTGAAGGACGGCGCGGTGGCCCGGGACAAGGTCGCCGACACCGCCAAGCGGCTCTCCGGCCGCCACGGCGGCGCGGTCGCCCGCACCTACGGCGCGGCGCTGCGCGGCTTCGAGGTCACCGTCAACGCGAGCGCGGCGGCGCGGATCGCGGCCGACCCGGCGGTGGCGTACGTCGAGCAGAACCACACCGTGTCGATCTCCGGGACGCAGACCAACCCGCCCTCCTGGGGTCTGGACCGGATCGACCAGCGCAACCTGCCGCTGGACAGCTCCTACACCTACCCGAACACGGCGAGCAACGTGCACGCCTACATCATCGACACCGGCATCCGGTTCTCGCACAGCGACTTCGGCGGCCGGGCCACCTCGGGCTACGACGCGGTGGACGGCGGGTCGGCCGACGACTGCAACGGGCACGGCACGCACGTCGCCGGCACCGTCGGTGGCTCCGCGTACGGGGTGGCGAAGGCCGTCCAGCTCGTCGGCGTACGCGTGCTGAACTGCTCCGGCAGCGGCACCACCGCCGGCGTCATCGCCGGTGTCGACTGGGTCACCCAGAACGCCATCAAGCCCGCGGTGGCCAACATGAGCCTCGGCGGCGGGGCGAACACCTCGCTGGACAACGCGGTCCGCAACTCGGTCGCCTCGGGTGTGACGTACGGCCTGGCGGCCGGCAACGATACCGGCGCGAACGCGTGCAACACCTCACCGGCCCGGGTCACCGAGGCGATCACGGTGGGCTCGACGACCAGTTCGGACGCCCGCTCGTCGTTCTCCAACATCGGCACCTGCCTGGACCTCTTCGCGCCCGGCTCGTCGATCACCTCGGCCTGGTACACGAGCAACACCGCGACGAACACGATCAGCGGCACGTCGATGGCCACGCCGCACGTGGTCGGGGCGGCGGCCCTGGTGGCCAGCGCCAACCCGAGCTGGACCCCGACGCAGGTGCGCAACCAGTTGGTGTCCAACGCCACGCCCAACGTGATCAGCAACGTCGGCTCGGGCTCACCGAACCTGCTGCTCTACGTCGGCAGCGGCGGCACCACCCCGCCGCCGCCCACCGGCTGCACCGGCACCAACGGCACCGACGTGTCGATCCCGGACGCCGGCTCGGCGGTGACCAGTTCGATCACCATCTCCGGCTGTGGCCGCAACGCCTCCTCGGCGTCCACGGTGGCGGTGAACATCGTGCACACCTACCGAGGTGACCTGGTCATCGACCTGCTCGCCCCGGACGGCAGCTCGTACCGGCTGAAGAACAGCAGCACCTCGGACAGCGCCGACAACGTGAACGCCACGTACACGGTGAACGTGTCCGGTGAGGCCGCCGACGGCACCTGGCGGCTGCAGGTGCGCGACACCTACTCGGCCGACGTCGGCTACATCAACACCTGGACCCTGACCGTCTGACCGGTCCTGCCACGCACGAGGCCCCACCCCGGGCACGCCGGGTGGGGCCTCGTGTCGTGTGGATCGGGTCAGACCGCGAAGGTCGCCGGCCGCTCGGTGGCCGGGGCCGGCGGTCGGGCCTTCCACAGTCCGACCTTCTGCGCGGCGAGCCGGGCCAGGTAGGCCGGGTTGAGGATGACGTAGCGACGCCAGAGCCGCTTCGGCTCCAGACCGAGACGCCAGAACCACTCCAGGCCGGCGCGCTGCATCCACGGCGGCGGCTGACGCAGCAGTCCCGCGTGGTAGTCGAACGCGGCGCCGACCGCCATCATCGGCATGTCGAGCAACGGGCGCATGGCGTACGTGAAGACCTCCTGGCGCGGGCAGCCGAGCCCGACCAGGACGAGCCGGGCGCCGCTGGACCGGATCCGGTCGGCGATCTCGGCGTCCTCGCCCGGCTGGACCGCGCGGAACTTCGACGGCTCCACTCCGGCGATCTTCAGCGCCGGGAACATCCGCTCCAGGGCCGGGATCAGCCGGGCGAGGGTCTCCTCGGTCGAGCCGTACAGGTAGACCGGCAGGCCCTCGTCGGCGAAACGCGAGAGCACGTGCAGGGTCAGCGTCGGCCCGTAGACCCGGTCGGTGAGCCCCGCGCGGTGCAGCAGGTTGAGCGCCCAGCGCACCGGCTGCCCGTCCGGCGTGACCACGTCGAAGGAGTTGAGGCGCGCGTTGTGCGCCGGGTCCAGCACGCCGGTCATCACGCCGTGCACCGCCAACGCGGTGAGCGCGAGGGGGCGCCGCTCGTGTGCCGCGGTCACCACCGCGTCGGTGGCAGCGGCGTAGTCGGTGGCGTCGACGAGGACGCCGAGCACGTTGCGCTTGGTTCGCGTGCTCATGCCTTGGCCACCCACTTGTCCACGTTGGCCTCGTAGATCTCCCGCAGGATCATCGGCACGTCGTACGTGATCTTCCAGTCCGGGTACTGCGCCTCGAACCGGGACATGCTGCTGACGTACCACTGGTGGTCGCCGGTGCGGTTCTGCTCGACGTAGTTGATCCGTGCCTCGCGGCCGGTGATCTCCTGGGCGATCGCGAACGCCTCGATGTGCGAGGTGTTCGAGTGCCGGCCGCCGCCGAGGTTGTAGACCTCGGCGGATCGCGGCGCCCGGAAGAACGCCTCGAACGCGGTCAGCACGTCGTGCGAGTGGATCGCGTCGCGGACCATCTTGCCCTTGTAGCCGAACAGGTTGTACGTCCGGCCCTCCATCACGCAGCGCATCAGGTAGGCCAGGAACCCGTGCAACTCGGCCGCCGAGTGCGCCGGGCCGGTCAGCGTGCCACCGCGGAAGCAGGCGGTCTTCATGTCGAAGTAGCGGCCGTACTCCTGGACCATGACGTCCGCCGCGACCTTGGAGGCGCCGAAGACCGAGTGCAGCGAGTGGTCGATCGACATCTCCTCGGTGATGCCCTCGTACCACCTGTGGTCCTCGGGCAGCTCGTACCGGGTCTCCAGCTCGAGCAGCGGCAGGCTGTTGGGCCGGTCGCCGTAGACCTTGTTCGTCGAGCAGTGGATGAACGCCGCGTCGATCGCGTGCCGGCGGGTGTTCTCCAGCATGTTGAGCGTGCCGCCGGCGTTCACGTCGAAGTCCGTGTACGGCTCCTTCGCGGCCCAGTCGTGGCTGGGCTGGGCGGCGCTGTGGATCACCACGGCGATGTCCGAGCCGTACTTCTTGAACACCTGCTCCAGGCCGTCCCGGTCCCGGATGTCCACCGCGAAGTGGGTGTACGCGTTACCCAGGTCACGGCCGAGCTGTTCCAGGCTCCACGAGGTGGAGCCGTCCTCGCCGAAGAAGTACCGGCGCATGTCGTTGTCGATGCCGACGACGTCCAGACCGAGGCCGGCGAAGTGCCGGACCGCCTCGGAGCCGATCAGACCGCCCGACCCTGTCACCAACGCGACACTCACACGCCACTCCTGGTCCATCGGAGGCAGAATCCATCGGAGCATAGCGTGACGTCCGGCACGCCCCAATATGACGGAAGGGCCCCGCTTGCGCGGAGCCCTTACCGGTGGTGGGGATGGGGGGAGTTGAACCCCCACGCCCTTTCGGGCACACGGACCTGAACCGTGCGCGTCTGCCATTCCGCCACATCCCCGTGGCACAACCCGGAACACTGTAGCCGCCCCGATCCCGCCGTCTCCGGCGGGCCTCGGGAATACTACGCTGTTCCCGACGCTCGCCACGAGCGGTTACCGTTCGTGGTGGACGAAAGATTAGCACGAGAGTGCCGGCCCTTCCGAACGGGTCGAGAGCAGGCGGCCGAGCGGCGTGTGAGCTGCGCGCGCGCCGGCCGGATACCATCATGTCCTCGGGACCCGAGGAGGAGCCGGTGAGCGTGCTGCAACGCTTCGAGAAGCGTCTGGAAGGCCTGGTCGAAGGGGCCTTCGCCAAGGTCTTCAAAGGGGTGGTCCACCCCGTGGAGATCCTCAACGCCATGCAGCGGGAGGCCGAGGCGCACAAGGCGATCCTGGCCGGTGGGCGCACGTTGGTGCCCAACCGCTACGTGATCGATCTCTCGCCGTTCGACCACAGTCGGCTGGCGCCGTACGCCGCCGCGCTGGCCCAGGAGTTGGCCCAGTCGCAGGCGGAGTTCATCGGCGAGCAGGCGTGGACGGTCTACGGCGACGTGATCGTCGAGATCGAGCGAGGCGAGGGCCTGGACACGGGCATGTTCCGTGTCACGGCCGAGGTCTACACCGGTGGCGAGGTCGCCCCGGTGTCGGCGCCCGGCTACGACGCCGGTCCGCCCGCCTACCCCGCGTACGACCAGGGTGGCGGCTACGGTCCGCCCCCCGGGCACGGTGGCGGTCGCAACGTGCGACTGGTGTCCGGCGACGGCCGCACCTATCCCCTCCAGATGGGGTCGACGGTGATCGGTCGCGGCGACCAGGCCAACCTGCGCCTGCCCGACGTCGGCATCTCCCGACGACACGCCCGGCTGGATTTCGACGGTGGGCAGGTCGTGCTGACCGATCTGGGCTCGACCAACGGCACCATGGTGAACGGGCAGCGGGTCTCCGCCGTCGCGCTCAACCCCGGTGACATGGTTCAGCTCGGCACGACGACGCTGACCTTCCGCGTGGACGGCTGACCCGCCTTGCCGGAGCTGGTCATCACCGTCGCCCGGTTCGGGTTCCTGATCCTCCTGTGGATCTTCGTGTTCACGGTGGTCGGTGTGATCCGCCGGGATCTCTTCGCGGGCGCCCGGTCCGGTCGCCTGGTGGCCGCGCCGCGCGCGGTGGGCGCCTCGACGGGGCAGGCGGCCAAGCCGGCGAAGGTGAAGCGGGGCAGGGCGGCGCACCAACTGGTGGTGACAGCGGGTCAGCTGGCCGGCACCAGGATCACTCTCGGTGAAGCGCAGATCACCATCGGTCGGGCTGAGGACTCCACCCTGGTCATCACCGACGACTACGCCTCCGCGCGACACGCCCGGCTCGTGCCGCGCGACGGGCAGTGGTACGTCGAGGATCTCGGCTCGACTAACGGCACGTACCTCGATCGCGCTAAGGTCACCGGACCAACCCCCGTCCCCCTCGGCGTGCCGATCCGGATCGGCCGCACTTCCCTCGAATTACGGCCATGACTCTGACCCTGCGCTATGCGGCCCACAGCGACCGCGGTCTGATCCGAGACGGCAATCAAGACTCCGTCTACGCCGGGCCGCGGTTACTCGCCGTTGCCGACGGCATGGGCGGTATGGCCGCCGGTGACGTCGCCAGCAACATCGTCATCGGTGCCATGGCGCCGCTCGACGAGGACGTCCCGGGGGACGCCCTCGTCGACGCGTTGCGTTCGGCAGTGGGCACCGCCAACCAACAACTCCGTGACACGGTGGACGCCAACCCTCAGTTGGAGGGGATGGGGACCACGCTGACGGCCACCCTCTTCACCGGCAGCAAGCTGGGCATGGTCCACATCGGCGACTCCCGGGCCTATCTGCTGCGCAACGGCGAGTTCGCGCAGATCACCAAGGACGACACGTACGTCCAGATGCTCGTCGACGAGGGCCGCATCAGCGCCGAGGAGGCGAGCAGCCACCCGCAGCGGTCGCTGCTCACCCGTGCGCTCGACGGTCGGGACATCGACCCGGAATACTCGGTGCGGCAGGTCCTGCCCGGTGACCGGTACCTGATCTGTAGCGACGGTCTCTCCGGCGTGGTCAGCGCCGAGACCATCGGCGACACCATGCGGGAGTACGCCGACCCGCAGCAGTGCGTCGAGCGGCTGGTGCAGCTCGCGCTGCGTGGCGGCGGTCCGGACAACATCACCGTGATCATCGCCGACGCGACGGACCAGGACATCGTCGAGGCGAGCCCGATCGTCGGCGGCGCCGCCGCCCGCGACCGGGGCATGGCGACCTCCGCCGACGACTCGACCCCGGCCGCCCGGGCCTCGGCGCTCTCCGCGCCGCGTCCGGCCGCGCCCGAGGAGCCGACGGCGTCGGACGACGACCCGGAGCGGCCGAAGCGCCGTCCGGTACGGACCGCCGCCATGGCGCTGGCCCTGCTGGTCATCGTCGGTGGTGCGGCCTTCGGCGGCTGGACGTACACCCAGCGGCAGTACTACGTGGGCGCCACCGACGAGGGCCAGATCGCCGTCTTCCGTGGTGTCCAGGGTCAGATCGCCGGGATGGACCTCTCCAGCGTGCACCGTCGCAGCGGCACCCGACTGGAGGACCTCACCGTCGCCGCGCAGGACACCGTCAAGGTCGGCATCCGGGCCAAGAGCGAGCCGGACGCCGAGCGGCAGCTCGCGGAGCTGACCAGCGACACGCCGAACAACCCCAACCTGAAGCCGCTCTGCCCGAGCGACCCGAACGCCACGGTGGGCGGCACGCCCACGCCGCCGCCGGTCGGCGCCACTCCGACCCCGAACGGCAGCCCGAGTGGCCCGGCGACGCCGACGCCCAACGGGGTCGTCAGCGGCAGCCCGACCGTCGGTGCCTCCACCCCGGTCGGTGCCAACGGCTCGACCACCACACCCGACGTCTCGCCCTCCGACTCGGCCCCGCCGGCGCTCGACCCGGCCGGTTGCCGGTCTCCCGAGTGAGCGTCGGCTGAGATCCTGAGGACTCACCCGTGACCGTAGCGGCCACACCGGCATCCTCGCCCGCCACCGCGGGCGAGCAGTCCGGCGTACGCCTGGCGCGGTCGCGCCGCAACGCCGAGCTGTCCCTGCTGCTGCTCGCGATGGTGTTGGTGGCCGCCTACGGGGCGACCGTCGAGGCGAACCTGCTGGACACTGTCACCCCGGACTTCTGGATGCCCGCCGCCGCGCTCGGCGCGGTCTTCCTCGGTCTGCACCTGGTGATCCGATTCCTCGCGCCGTTCGCCGACCCGGCCCTGCTGCCGGCGGTGGCCCTGCTCAACGGGCTCGGGGTGGGCTTCCTGCGCCGCATCGACCTGGGCGAGGCCCCGGTGGCCGATCGGGAGAGCCTGGCCGTCTTCGCGGGGCAGGGCGGGCGTCAGTTGGCCTGGACGCTCGGTGCGGTGATCCTCGCCGCCGGCCTGCTCGCCATCATGCGCGACCACCGCTCGATCTCGCGGTACGCGTACACCCTGGGGTTGGCCGGTATCGTGCTGGTGATGATCCCGGCGGTGCTGCCGTCGAGCATCTCCGAGATCAACGGCGCGAAGCTGTGGGTCCGGGTGGGCAGTTTCTCCATCCAGCCAGGCGAGTTCGCCAAGTTGGCGCTGCTGGTCTTCTTCGCCTACTACCTGGTGCGTAAGCGCGAGGTGCTGTCGCTGGCCAGCCGACGCTTCCTCGGCATCGACTTCCCGCGTGGCCGCGACCTCGGCCCGGTGGTCGGCGTCTGGCTGATCAGCGTCCTGGTGCTGGTCTTCGAGAAGGACCTGGGCACGTCGCTGCTCTACTTCGGCATGTTCGTGGTGACGCTCTACATCGCCACCGAACGGGTCAGCTGGTTGCTGATCGGCCTGGTGCTCTTCTTCGGCGGCGCGTACCTCGCCTACGTCCTCGGCTCGACGGTCGGCGGCCCGTTCGCCAACTTCTACCTGCGGGCGGAGATCTGGCTCGACCCGTTCGCCGACCCGACCAACAAGGGCTACCAGCTCGTGCAGGGCCTGCTCGCGCTGGGCACTGGCGGCCTCTTCGGCGCGGGTCCCGGCGGTGGTCAGCCGGAGATCCTGCCCGAGGTGCAGAACGACTTCATCTTCGCCGGTATCGGCGAGGAGATCGGCCTCTTCGGCCTCTCCGCGCTGCTCGTCGTCTACCTGCTGATCGTGGAGCGCGGGCTGCGCGCCGCGCTCGCGGTGCGGGACTCGTTCGGCAAGCTGCTCGCCGGCGGTCTGGCCTTCACCCTGGGCCTTCAGGTCTTCGTGATCGTCGGCGGGATCAGCAAGCTCATCCCGCTGACCGGTCAGACCACGCCGTTCCTCTCCGCCGGTGGGTCGTCGCTGATGGCCAACTGGTTGCTGATCGCGGTGCTGTTGCGGGTCTCCGACGGCGCCCGCCGGCCGGTGACCGGAGGCGGCGGCAAGGCGGTCCGGCCCAGCGGTGGCCAGCCTGAGCAGTTGCACGGTGCCCCCACGGAGGTGATCAAGCCGTGAACGCACCACTGCGCCGGGTCGGCGTCGTCGTCATGGTCCTGTTCGGCCTGCTCTTCGCCAACCTCAACTGGATCCAGGCGTACAAGGCCGACGAATATCGGACGAGCGACTACAACGGTCGGGTCCAGGTCGCCGAGTACGACCGCAAGCGCGGCAACATCGAGGCCGGCGGCACGGCCCTGGCCACCAGCAAGGAGACCACCGGCAACCTGAAGTTCCTGCGCACCTATCCCGGCGGCGCCAAGTACGCCCACGTGCTCGGCTACAAGCCGGTCAACCTGGCGGACCAGGGCATCGAGCGGGTGGAGAACGACTTCCTGGCCGGCACCAGCGACCAGCTCATCGGCGACCGGTTGAAGGACATGTTCACCGGCGACGACACCGGTGGCGGCAACGTGCTGCTCACGCTCTCCAAGCGTGCCCAGGACGTGGCGTACGACCAGCTGCGCAACAACGAGGTGGGCGCGAAGCGGGGCGCGGCGATCGCCATCGACCCGCGTACCGGGGCGGTGCAGGCGTTGGTGTCCATGCCCAGCTTCGACCCGAACCCGCTGGCCAGTCACAACGGCACCGAGGCGGCGGCCGCGTACAGCAAGCTGGAGCAGGACCCGGAGGGCCCGCTGAAGAACCGGGCGCTCTCCGAGACGCTGCCGCCCGGCTCCACCTTCAAGATCGTCGTGGCGGCGGCGGCGCTGGAGAACGGCGTCACCAAGTCGACCCAGATCCCGGCCGGCCCCAGCTACACCCCGCCCACCTCGGGCAGCCCGATCCGCAACGCCGCCGCGTCGATCTGCCCGGAATCGCAGGTCACCCTGCTGAGCGCGGTGACCGAGTCGTGCAACACCGGTTTCGCCCAGCTCGGCGTACGCCTCGGCGCCGACACCATCAAGGAGAAGGCCCGGCAGTTCGGCTTCGAGCAGGACGACCTCACCGTCGGCCAACTCGGCGAGGACGGGCTGCCCACGGCGGCCAGCCGGACCGGCGACATGCAGAACCCGGACGGCAGCACCGATCCGGCCGCGCTGGCCCAGTCCTCGATCGGCCAGAACAACGTCCGGATGACGCCGCTGGAGGGCGCGATGATCGCCGGCGCGATCGCCCACAACGGCAGTCAGATGCGGCCGTACCTGGTCCGGCAGTTGCTCGCCCCGGACCGGACGACCAGCTACTACACCGCCAAGGCCCGGGAGCTGCGCCAGCCGGTCAGCGCGCAGGTCGCCGGCGACCTGCGGGACATGATGGTCAGCGTGGTCCAGAACGGCACCGGCCGGAAGGCCGCGATCAGCGGCTACACGGTCGGCGGCAAGACCGGCACCGCCCAGTCCGCTCCGGACCGGCCGGACCACGGCTGGTTCATCGGCTTCGCGCTGGACAAGAACGGCACCCCGGTCTCCGCGGTCTGCGTCATGCTGGAGCAGGCCGGTCCCGGCGGCAGCGCCGAGGCGGCCCGGATCGCCGGCCAGATCATGCGGGCCGCCATCGCCGATCCGGGGGGTCGCTGACATGCTCAGCCCCGGCGTCCAGCTCGGCAACCGCTACCGTCTCGACGAGCGGATCGCCAGCGGCGGCATGGGCGACGTCTGGCGCGGCACCGACCAGGTGCTCGGCCGGACGGTCGCGGTGAAGAGCCTGCTCCCGGCGTTGCTCGACGACCCGGACTTCGGCGAGCGGTTCCGCGGCGAGGCCCGCACCATGGCCACCATCAACCACCCGGGCGTGGTGGACGTCTACGACTTCGGCAACGACCAGCAGATCGCCTTCCTGGTCATGGAGTACATCGAGGGTGACGCCCTGTCGTCCACCCTCAGTCGGGTCGGTCGACTCACCCCGGCCCGGACGATGGCCCTCGTCGCGCAGGCCGCCGACGCGCTGCACGCCGCGCACGCGAAGGGCATCGTGCACCGCGACGTGAAGCCGGGCAACCTGCTGGTCCGACCGAACGGCACGCTGGTGCTCACCGACTTCGGTATCGCCCGCTCCGACCTGGTCGGTCAGCTCACCGCCGCCGGCTCGGTGCTCGGCACCGCCTCCTACATCTCGCCCGAGCAGGCCACCGGTGGGGTGGCCACTCCGGCATCCGACGTGTACGCCCTCGGCGTGGTGGCGTACCAGTGCCTGGCCGGTCGGCGGCCGTTCGAGGGTGACAACCCGCTGGACATCGCGATGCGGCACGTCCGGGAGACCCCCCGACCGCTGCCCGCCGACATCCCCCCGCAGGTGCGCGCGCTCGTGGAGCGGGCGTTGGCGAAGGACCCGGCCGCCCGCTGGCCGAGCGCCGCCGCGCTGGCGGGTGCCGCCCGGCAGCTCAAGGCCGCGCTCTCCCAGCAGGCCCGCACCGGCAACGCCGGACCGGTCTCGGCGGCGCCTGCCTCACCCGCCGCGCCCGGTCGGGCCCAGGTGCCGCAGCCGCGCCAGATGCGTCCGCCCGCCGCCCACCCACCGGCGGTCGGGCCGAGGCCGACCGCTGTCGCACCGGTTCAGCAGCCACGCCCCACCACCGTCGCTCCGGTGGTGCAGGCGGGGCGCCCGCCGGCCGCCCCGGGTGGTTACCCGCGAGGTGCCGCTGCGGTGCCGTCCGGGCCGCCCCGACAGGACCACCCCCCGGCGTACGCCCGACCGGCCGGTCCGGGAGCGCCGGCCCCCGAGCCCCAGCGGTCCCGGCCCGGAATGGTGCTCCTCGCCATCCTGTTGGCAGTGCTGGTCCTCGTGTGCTCCGGCGTGATTTCCTACAACCTGCGAAAGCAGTCGCAGGCCGGCGCGGCAGCCGGTCTGGCACCACGCACAGTGACGTCCGGCGCGCTGCGACCCGACGGGCGCGACGATTCCACCTGGACGTCGTACCGTCGGGAGATGCGACTCCAGCCCGGCGACGGCGGGACGACGACGAGCGAAGGACGACAGACGCGATGACAGCGCAGGCCCGCCTGCTCGGTGGCAGGTACCAGGTCGGCGAGCTGCTCGGCTACGGCGGCATGGCCGAGGTGCACCGCGGTCGCGATCTCCGGCTCGGTCGGGATGTCGCGATCAAGATGCTCCGCACCGACCTCGCCCGGGACGCGACGTTCCAGATGCGGTTCCGCCGGGAGGCGCAGAACGCCGCCTCGCTCAACCATCCGGCGATCGTGGCGGTCTACGACACCGGCGAGGAGACCGCGCCGACCGGCGAGACACTGCCGTTCATCGTGATGGAGTTCGTGAACGGGCGGACGCTCAAGGAGGTGCTCGGCGCCGAGGGCCGGCTGCAGCCGCGCCGTGCGCTGGAGATCTGCGCCGACATGTGCGCCGCCCTGGAGTTCAGTCACCGGCACGGCATCATCCACCGGGACATCAAGCCCGGCAACGTGATGCTCACCCAGACCGGCCAGGTCAAGGTGATGGACTTCGGCATCGCCCGCGCGCTGGCCAGCGGTGCGACCACCATGACGCAGACCAGCGCGGTGATCGGCACGGCGCAGTACCTCTCGCCGGAGCAGGCCCGCGGCGAGGCGGTCGACGCCCGCTCCGACGTGTACGCGGCCGGCTGTGTGCTCTTCGAGCTGGTCTGCGGGCACCCGCCGTTCGTCGGGGACAGCCCGGTGAGCGTGGCCTACCAGCACGTACGGGAGACGCCCCCGACCCCGAGCGACATCAACCCGGACGTCACCCCCGCCGTCGACGCGATCGTGCTCAAGGCGCTGTCGAAGAACCCGCTCAACCGTTACCAGAGCGCCGGCGAGATGCGTGCCGACCTGCTCCGCGCCGCCGCCGGCCGGCCTGTGCTGGCCACGCCGGTGCTGCGCGAGGCGGAGACGGTGGCGATGGCCCCGGCCGGCGCCGGAGGCGGTTACCCGGCACCTTCCCGTGGGCCGCAGACCGGGCAGATCCCCGCCCGGGTCGGCGACCCACGGCAGCGCAAGGCGTCCTCCTGGCTGATCGCGACGTTCAGCGCGGTCGGCGTGTTGGCGGTGATCGCGCTGGTCGCGGCCCTGCTCTGGAGCCAGCAGCAGGACAAGGACCTGAAAGCCGTGCCCACCCTGACCGGCAAGAGCCAGGCCGCAGCGATCACCGAGATCCAGGCCGCCGGGTTCGCCCCGCAGGTGGGTGAGGCCGTTCTGACCAGTGACTGCACGAAGGACACTGTCGTCAGGCAGGACCCGGCTCCGGCGACCCGGCTGGAGAAGGACCGCACTGTCACCATCCAGGTCTGTGGCGGCAAGCCCGAGGTGGCCGTTCCCGCCGGGCTGAAGGGCAGCAAGCGGGAGAGTGCCATCGCCCGGCTCACCGAGGCGAAACTGAAGTACGAGATCAAGACGGTGGACGACGAGGCGAGCGAGGACGAGGTCCTCAGCGTCGATCCGGCGGAGGGGGAGCGCGTCCCCGAGGGCACTCAGGTGAAGCTCACCGTCTCCAACGGCAAGGTCCGTGAGGTGCCGGACGTCGTCGGGCTGAGCCAGGACGAGGCCACCCGCGTCCTGCGGAACGCCGGCTTCACCGTCGTAACGCAGGACGGGCCGGAGGTGCCCGCCGCCGAGGCGGGAAAGGTCACCGACCAGAGCCCGAACGGCAAGGAGAAGAAGCCCAGCGGCACCAGGGTCACCATCAAGGTGAGTCAGCCGGAGCCGGAGACCGACCCGACGCCCACCGCGACGCCGAGCGGCACCCCCTCGGGCACCCCGACCCCGCCCGGCACCGGTGGTGGGGGCGGTCTGCCGTTCCCGCCCCCGCCGGGCCGGCCCGGCGAGGAATAGGCAACGACCGGGATGACCGATCCGGCAGCGCCCCCGGCCGGGGCGGTGCGATGGTGGCGTCGACGTCGCCGGTGGTTCGCTGTCGCGGGCGTCGCGGTGCTGCTGCTCGCCAGCCTCCCGTGGCTGTGGACGACACTCACCGCGCGCGGTCACCTGCACGACGAGGCCGACGCGCCGGCCGCCGATGTGGTGATCGTCCTCGGCACGGCCGTCGCGCCTGATCGACAGCGGCCCGGGGACCGGCTGACCGGTCGGCTGGAGACCGCCGCCGAGCTGGTGCGGAGCGGGCGGGCCACCGTCGTCCTGGTGTCCGGCGACGGGGGTGGCGCATCGGGCGACGAGCCGGCGGTGATGACGAGCCACCTCGCCGAACTCGGTGTCGAGCCGCGCCGGGTGGTGGCCGACCCGTTCGGCCTGGACACCTACGACAGTTGCCTACGGGCGCGGGAGGTGTACGGCGTCCGGCGGGCGCTGATCGTCACCCAGTCCTACCACCTGCCCCGGGCGGTGACGCTGTGCCGGCACCTCGGCCTCGACGTGGACGGGGTGGCCGCCCGCTGTGACGGCTGCGGGCCCGTCCTGCTCGCCGGCAAGGCGGTTCGGGACTACTTCGCCAGCAGCAAGGCGGCGTGGGACGCGCTCCGTGGCCGCCCGCCGGCGGTGCGCTCACCCGCCGACCCGGCCGTCGAGCGGGCGCTGCGGAGCTGACCCCTCAGGCGGTGGCGAAGGCGGCCAGACGGCGGGCGTCGACCTCGGCGGCCAGCGCCGGTGCCCGCTCCAGCGCCTCCGGGTGACCGCAACCGGCCAGCCAGTTCGCCAGCATCAGGTGGCCACCCTCGGTCAGCACCGACTCCGGGTGGAACTGGACGCCCTCGATGGGCAGCGTCCGGTGCCGCATGGCCATCACCACGCCGGAGCCGGTCCACCCGGTGACCTCCAGCTCGTCCGGCAGCGTCTCGGGCAGCACGGCGAGCGAGTGGTAGCGGGTGGCGGTGAACGGGTCAGGCAGGCCGGCGAGCACACCGACCGACTGGTGCCGCACCTCGGACGTCTTGCCGTGCAGCAGCTCGGGGGCGCGGGCCACCGTCGCGCCGAACGCCTCACCGATCGCCTGGTGGCCGAGGCACACGCCAAAGATGGGCAGCTTGCCCGCGTACTCCCGGATGACGTCGAGGCAGATGCCGGCCCGGTCGGGGCTGCCCGGACCGGGTGAGAGCAGGACGCCGTCCGCGCCGACAGCGCCCACCCCGGCGACGTCGATCTCGTCGTTGCGGCGGACCTCGCAGTCCACACCGAGTTGGCCCAGGTATTGCACCAGGTTGAAGACGAACGAGTCGTAGTTGTCGATCACCAGGATGCGCATTGTCACCTGCTCGGGGAGGACGAGGACGGCACCGGATTGTTCTGGTCCGTGTCGTACGGGATGTCGTGCTCGTCGCCGGCCGGGGTCTCCCCGGTCACCGGGTCACCGCCGCCGCCGGTCTCGGCGGGTACGCCGGACTCGACCTGCACGTCGTCGAAGGGCAGCAGGGGCTCGGCCCAGGGGAAGGCGACATACCACAGCAGAGCCACCGTCGCCGCCACGAGCAGCACCGAGCCGGTCAGCTTGCCGGCCAGGCCGAACGGCAGCTTGCGCCAGATGAAGGCGTACATCGGGTCAGCCTCCCAGCTCCGCCGGACGGCCCGCCGACTTGGGTTGGGTGCGGTCCAACTCGGCGTGGATGATCAGGCGCTGGTAGTTGTCGAACTTCGGATTGCACGTGGTCAGCGTGAGCATCCGCTTCGTCGGTTTCTTGTCCGGCTGGCCGGGGACCGGTGCCACCACCTCGACCTGTGTCGGCCGGACGATCCGGGACTGCGACACCCGGTAGACGTACCAGTCGGTCTTGCTCTCGACCACGATCGGGTCGCCGTCGTCGAGTTCGTCGAGCCGCCAGAAGGTGGCCCGGTTGCGGTGACCGGCGACGGAGAAGTTGCCGACCTGGCCGGGTAGCGCGCTGGCCGGGTAGTGGCCCGGCGCGAAGCGGATGTCCTCCTGCGTGACGCCCTCGACCACCACCCAGTTCTTCTCGAGCTTGGGGATGTAGAGGCCGGCGAGCGGCTTGCCGCGGACCGGCGGGGACGGCTTGGCGCTCGGCCCGGCCGACGGGACGACAGTCGGGTCGCCGGTGGGACCCCACGCCTGCGCCAACTCGTTGGTGAGGTCGTTCTGGTGGGCGTCGACGATGGCCGACTTGCCCCACACCTCGTAGCCGGCGAAGAGCAGCACCACCAAGCCGAAGGTGATCAGGACCTCGCCGGTGACGCGCACGCCGGTGCGGATCCGCGAGCCGAGCGACGGGCGGGTGAGTTCGGAGTAGACGCTCTTGTAGCCCTCGCCGGTCTGGTGTGGACGGAGCTGGACCACCCGCTCGCCGCGCCGGGGTTGGGGAGGCTCGTTGGCGCTGTCGCCGGTCGGCTCCTCCGGGACCGCCGTCCGGGGGACGGCCCCCATCAACGCCGTCGAGTCCATCGCTGGCGGCCTGCTGGCAGGCGTGCCGGACACTGCGGGGATCAGCGCCGTGGCGGACGGGTCCGATTCGGCGGCCGGCAGGCGGCCGGTGCCGCTCGGCGGGACGCGGCTCGGCCCGGTCGCGGCGGAGCCACCCGGCCCGGAGGTCGCAGTTCCGTCCGGTGCGGCCGGCGAGACCGGGGTCGCCGGGGAGCCGGTCGGTCGGGCGGCCACCTTCGGGATGAACGCGGTCGGCGAGTCGGCGACCGGGGCGGTCGGGGCACCGGCCGGTGCCGGACGGCCCGGCGGACCGGCGGTCACCGACCGGCTCGGCGGGGCGTTGGGGGGCAGCGGTTGGGTCGACTCGGCGCTCGACGCGGGCGATTGGACTGAGGGAACGGAGGTGGCAGGCGGCCGGGCGGTGGTGTCGGGGGCGCCGGGCCGGGCTATCGGGGCAGCGGGTCGGAGCGGGCCGTTACCGCTGGCGGCCGGCGACGGCGCGGCGGGTCGAGGCGGGTTCGGCGGGGTGGTGGCCGGCGCACCCGTGGCGGGACCGGCGGAGACGGCGGAACCGCCCTGCGGACCCGGCCGCTGAGCCGCCGCGCCCGGCCAGGCAGGCGGTGCGAGGGCGCCCGGACGGTCGGCGGCCTGCGTGGGCCCGTTTCGGCCGACACCGGGGCGCGCCGGCTGGCCCTCGTGCGGACGCTCGCCAGAAGCCCTCTGGCCGGTACGCGGCGGCTGCTCGGCACGAGGCGCGGGACCGGTACGCGGCGGCTGCGGCACGGGGGCGGGCCAGTTGCCGGCGGGCGGTCGTCCGGCGGGCGGCGTCTCGGGCTGGTCGAGCTTGTGCAGGAACACCGTCGGCTCGTCGGTCTGGTTCCGGTGTCGCCCGTCGCGGCGGTCGTCCGGCCCGCTCACCGGGGCACCGTCGCGGAGCGCAGGGCGGTCGAGTCCTCGAATGCGGGCACGCGCACCGTGGAGGCTGTCTCGTTGTAGCCGAGCTGGTAGTCGTCGACCGCGTCCTTGAACAACCGGACTCCCTCAGAGCTGGCGAGGGCCTGCTGGAGGGCAGCGGGGTCGCCGATTGCTACGATCTTGAACGGTGGGGAGTACACCCGGCCGTGCAGCAGCAGGGTGTTACCGACGCAGCGTACCGCGCTGGTGGTGAGCACGCGGACGTTCATGATTGACATGGCCTCGGCGCCGCCGGCCCAGAGCGCGTTGACCACCGCCTGGACGTCCTGCTGGTGCACGACCAGGTCGTCGTTGCTGGCGTCCGACTGGGTCTGCTCCAGCTGTGGGGCGTCGTTCAGCTCGACGGTGACCCCGGGACCGGTGAGCGCTGTGAAGCCGGCGGCCTGGAGGCTGCCCTGGGCGCGATTCTGCTGCTCCTTGATGGGCGCGTCCGAGCCGGCGAGCGTGTCGGTCCGTTGCTCGACCTCGCCGCGCAGCGTGGCGGCCCGGCGTTCGCTGGCGGCGACCTGCTCGCGCCGGTCCTCGATGAGCTGGTTGAGCTGGGGCCGCCGATCCTCGCGCAGGGCGGTGCCGTCGGCGGTGGTGGCGGAGGTGGTGAAGAGCAGTCCGGCCGCGGCGGCGATCAGGGGCACCCCGATCGACCAGCCCGGGCGGCGTTGGCGTGGTCGCCGGGGCAGCAGCCCGGCGGCGGCCCGTCGGAGGACCTTCTGCCAGGAGGTTGCGCCGGATGTGTACTCCACCGAGCGTTCCTTCCGCGTGTCGGGGGTCAGCCCGCTCCGGCTGTGCCGGTGATGCGAACAGTCCCGCCTCTTTCGGTCACTCCGCGCACCGGCTTGACCCCATTCGTGGTCCGGACGGTCAATCGGGACTACGCTAGCTGTCGAACATTATTGGCCATGGACCGTCGCCCCCGCGCCCGGTTGTCAGGCCGGACGAGGTCGTCACCCCCTCTGGAGAGCGTCGTGCCCAAGTCTCAGGTCCGTAAGAAGAAGGTGTACACCCCGCCGACGGACGTCCGTCCGACGACGACGGCGTCCTCGCGCAAGCCTAGCCCGGTGTGGCTGCCGATCACCGCTGTCGCTCTGATCGTCGCCGGGATCGGCTGGCTGGTCGTCTACTACCTGTCTGAGCAGGAGTTCCCGGTCGCCGCGTGGGGTTATTGGAACCTCGCTGTCGGCTTCGGCGCGATGGTCGCCTCGCTGGCGTTGCTCTCGCGCTGGCGCTGAGCCGGCCGGCCGTCGCGTCGGCGGTCCCACGTCACCCCGCCGAGCCCCTGTCCAGCGGGACCGGCCGGGTCCCCCTATGGTGTCCGCAGGCAGGGTGGCCTACTGCGAGATGACTCACGTTACTGATGGGTAGCCTTCGCGTAGGCTGCACTGCATGACCGAGCAGAACGTGGTCGTCAGGTAGCAGACCGGGGGAGGCCAACTCGATGGGCAGCGTCCAGATCGTCACCACGATCCTCGCGGCCGCCATCACCGCCGTGGCGGTGTGGCTCGCGGCTCGTGCGGTCCTGAAGATGGTGGCAGTCATACGGCTCGGCCAGCCCGCGCCGGAGCGGTTCACCGACAAGATCGCCCGCACCAGGGCCATGCTCGTCGAGACGGCCGGCCACACCCGGATGTTCAAGTGGGGCGTGGTGGGCGCCGCCCACTGGTTCGTGATGGTCGGCTTCGTCGTGCTGTCGTTGCTGGTGCTCGAGGCGTACTTCGAGGTGGTCACCACCGAGGGCGGCCTGCCGGTCATCGGGCACTGGACGATCTTCGGTCTGGTCACCGAGATCATCGGGGTGCTGGGTCTGGTCGGGATTCTGGTGCTGATGGCGATCCGGCTCGCCAACCGACCGACCCGTCCGGGTGGGCGGTCCCGGTTCACCGGGTCGACGATGTGGCAGGGCTACTTCGTCGAGTGGATCGTGCTGCTGGTCCTGGTCTTCGGGTTCGTGATCCGGGGCTTCAAGGTCGCCACCGACCACTTCGAGTTCCCGTTCTGGGCGACCCCGTTCAGCCACGCGGTCGGCGCGGTGCTGCCCGACTGGGAGGACGGGGTTAGCGTCGCCGCGGCCGTCAAGATCATCATCTCGATGACCTGGCTGATCGTCATCTCGCTGAATGTCACGATGGGTGTCGCCTGGCACCGCTTCCTGGCGTTCCCCAACATCTTCTTCAAGCGCGAGCCGGCCAAACCGGCGGGCTCCGGCCTCGGCGCGCTGCGCCCGATGACGAGCCAGGGCAAGCCGCTCGACTTCGAGGAGGCCGACCCGGAGAAGGACCAGTTCGGCGTCGCCCACGTCGAGCAGTTCAGCTGGAAGGGTCTGCTGGACTTCAGCACCTGCACCGAGTGCGGTCGCTGCCAGTCCCAGTGCCCCGCCTGGAACACCGGCAAGCCGCTCTCACCCAAGCTGCTCGTGCTGAGCCTGCGCGACCACGCGTACGCCAAGGCGCCCTACCTGCTGGCCGGCGGCGGCAAGGACCTGACCGGCGAGGAGAAGGCCACCCAGGCGCAGCTCGCGCACCTGGACGTGCTGGCCCTGGCCGAGGCGGACAAGCCGTTGATCGGCGCCGCCGAGGAGGGCGGCGTGATCGACCCGGACGTGCTCTGGTCCTGCACCACCTGCGGCGCCTGCGTCGAGCAGTGCCCGGTGGACATCGAGCACGTCGACCACATCGTCGACATGCGCCGCTACCAGGTGCTGATCGAGTCCAGCTTCCCCTCCGAGGCCGGCGTGATGCTGCGCAACCTGGAGAACAAGGGCAACCCGTGGGGCGCGCCGCAGAACACCCGCGAGGACTGGACCAAGGGCCTCGACTTCGAGGTGCCCCGGGTCGGTGAGGTGGACGACTTCGAGTACCTGTTCTGGGTCGGTTGCGCCGGTGCGTTCGAGGACCGGGCCAAGAAGACCACCCGCGCGGTCGCCACGCTGCTCAACGAGGCGGGCGTCTCGTTCGCGATCCTGGGCGAGGGCGAGACCTGCTCGGGCGACCCGGCGCGGCGGATCGGCAACGAGTTCGTCTTCCAGATGCTCGCCCAGCAGAACGTGGAGACGCTGAACGAGGCGTTCGACGGCCGGGAGAAGAGCAAGCGGAAGATCGTCGCGACCTGCCCGCACTGCTTCAACACCCTGGGCAACGAGTACGGCCAACTCGGTGGCGAGTTCGAGGTGGTCCACCACACCCAACTGCTCGCCCACCTGGTCTCCACCGGCAAGCTCACGCCGGTGCAGCCGGTCGACGGCGGCGTCACCTACCACGATCCCTGCTACCTGGGTCGGCACAACCGGGTCTTCGCCGCTCCCCGCGAGGTGCTCGGTGACGCCATCGCCGGCGACCTCACCGAGATGCCCCGCAACAGCGAGCGCTCCTTCTGCTGCGGCGCCGGCGGCGCCCGGATGTGGATGGAGGAGAAGATCGGCAAGCGGATCAACGTGGACCGCGTCGAGGAGGCCATGGCCACCGGGGCGAAGACGGTCGCGGTCGGTTGCCCGTTCTGCTCGACAATGCTCAACGACGGGGTCAACGGCAAGGGTGCCGGCGAGCAGGTCGAGGTGGTCGACGTGGCCAGCGTGCTGCTCCGCTCGGTCAAGCCGGAGCAGCCGCAGAGCAGCAAGGAGTCCACGCCGGTCGTCGGCTGAGGCGTACACCCGGGTTCTGCGCATCGACGGCGGCGGTCCCTGCCGGCCGCCGCCGTCGTGCAAGAATCTCGCCGAGGTGAGGCGACATCGACGGCCTACTCTGGACGACGGCGTTGCCCCTGGTCGGCTTCGTCGCGCTGACCGCGGGCAACGCGTTCTTCGTCGCGGCCGAGTTCGCCCTGGTCACCGTCGATCGCGCGGAGATCGACCGGCGGGCCGCCGCCGGCGACCAGGCCGCTCTGACGGTACGCAGGGCGCTGCGGGAACTCTCCTTCCAACTCTCCGGGGCGCAGCTCGGCATCACCATCACCGCGCTGCTCACCGGTTATCTGGCGGAGCCGGCGCTGGCCCGGGTGTTCGCCCCGCTGCTGCGCCCGGTGGCCGGGGACGACACCGACCGCTTCACCCCGTTCCTCGCGCTCGCCCTGGCGACCCTGATCTCCATGCTCTTCGGGGAACTCGTGCCGAAGAACGCCGCGCTGGCCCGGCCCATGCCGGCGGCGCTGGCCACGGCGGGTCCGATGCACACCTTCTCCCGGCTGCTCGGTTGGGTGATCCGCGCGCTGAACGACTCGGCGAACCGGTTGGTCCGGGCGTTCGGTGTGCAGCCGCAGGAGGAGTTGGCAAGCGCCCGGTCGCCGGAGGAGTTGGGCCTGCTGGCTGCCATCTCGGCCCGCGCCGGCGCGTTGCCCACCGACACCGCGATGCTGCTGCGCCGCACCATCCGCTTCGGCGACAAGCGGGCCGCCGAGGCGATGACGCCCCGGGTGGACGTGGTCGCGCTGCGGGCCACGGCCACCGTGGCCGAGCTGCTCGAAGAGTCCCGGCGCACCGGGCGGACCCGATTCCCGGTGTACGAGGAGACGCTGGACCTGGTGACCGGCGTGGCCGGCGTGCCGGACGCGCTGGGCGTGCCGGTGGCCCGCCGGTCGTCCACCCGGGTCTGCTCGGTGGCCCGCGAGCCGGTGTACGTGCCGGAGAGCCTGAACCTGGACGGCGTCCTGGCCGCACTGAGGGCGGCGGGCGCCGATCTGGCCATCGTCGTCGACGAGTACGGCGGCACCGACGGCGTGGTGTCGATCGAGGACCTGGTCGAGGAGTTGGTCGGCGAGATCGCCGACGAGTTCGACCCGGCGAGCGTCGACGACACCGGGCCGGCGGAGCTGACCGTGCCCGGCGGGGAACGCACGGTGCTCGTCGACGGGATGCTCCGCTCCGACGAGATGACCGAGCAGACCGGTTTCCGGCTCCCCGAGGGGCCGTACGAGACGCTTGCCGGCTTCCTGATGGCCCGGCTCGGGCACATCCCGCTGGCGGGCGAGACGGTCGAGGCGGACGGTTGGGAGTTCACAGTGGTGGAGGTGGAGCGGCACCGGATCGAGCAGGTCCGGGTGCTGCGCCCGGCGGATCCGGACGACGATGGCTGAGCTGCTGGTGACAGTGCTCCTGCTGCTCGGCAACGGGTTCTTCGTGGGCAGTGAGTTCGCGCTCATCGCGTCCCGCCGGACGGTGATCGAGCCGCTGGCCGTCGCGTCGAAGCGGGCCCGGTGGGCGCTGTCCGCGATGAACCAGATCCCGCTGATGATCGCCGGGGCGCAGCTCGGCATCACGATCTGCTCGTTGGGCCTCGGCGCGATCGCCGAGCCGGCGCTGGCCCATCTGCTGGAGCCACCCTTCCACGCGGTCGGCCTGCCGGAACGCGCGGTGCATCCGGTGGCCTTCGTCCTGGCCCTGGGCCTTGTGGTGTTTCTGCACACGGTGGTCGGCGAAATGGTGCCGAAGAACATCACGCTTGCCGGTCCGGAGGTCTCCGCGCTCTGGCTCGGCCCGGCGATGCTGGCCTTCTGCGTGGCCACCAAACCGTTGTTGCTCGCGATGAAATGGGCGGCCCGTCGCGTGCTGGCGCTCTGGCGGATCGAGGCGTCGGAGTCGGTCAAGACGGTGTTCACCGCCACCGAGTTGGCCGGGCTGGTCTCCCAGGCGCGTACCGAGGGGTTGCTCGACGAGGAGCAGCACGCGCGGATCACGGGGGCGCTGGCCCTGCACGCGCGGACGGCGGCCGACGCGCTGCAACAGTGGTCGACGGTGGTGACGGTGGCCGAGGACGTCTCACCGGCGTCGTTGGAGGTGTTGGCGACCCGGACCGGCCGATCCCGCTTCCCCGTGGTGCAGAGATCCACCCGCCGGGTGTTGGGCTTCGTGCACGTCAAGGACGTGCTCGGGTACGCCGGTCAGGCCCGTCGGTCCCCGGTGCCGGCCCGGGTCTACCGCCCGCTGGCGGTGGTGCCGCCGGAGCGTACGCTCGCCGATCTGCTGCTGGCGATGCGGCGCGAGCGGCGGCACATGGTGCTGGTCAGCGACGGCCGGCGGCCTCTCGGTGTCGTCACACTCGATGATGTATTGACCGCAATCGTTGGTTGACGAACCAATACCCTTGGTGTGCAAGCGGTTGCACGACAGTGATGGTTCCGGTGCTCGCCTTGATTACCGCTGCGCGCTTCCCTAATGTGATGCACCGACCGCTGTGGGTCGTCTGCCTCGGCCCTTCCGCACGCGAGGCGCCCGGCGGTCGGTTGCAAAGGAGTCGGTGCCGGTGGCAACCATGCCCCCTCATCGTCACGACCTGAATACTTCTGCTCGGTCCGGTGGTCTGCGCCGCGTCGCCCACCGTGTGCTCGTCCTGATCGCCGCTGCCGCGGTCGGCGCCGGTCTGCTGGCCGCACCGGCGCACGCCGAGCCCACGGTCGACGAGATCGAGGCGCAGATCGACAAGAAGTGGGAGCAGTTGGAGCCCACCATCGAGCAGTACAACAAGGTCCGGGCGCAGCTGAAGGTCAACCGGCAGAAGTCTGCCGACCTGCAGAAGAAGATCGAGCCGCTGGCGTTGCAGAGCGAGCTGGCGCTCAACCGGGTCGGCGACCTCGCCTCGCGCTACTACATCTCCGGCCCGTCGTACGAGCTCGGCGCGCTGCTGGTCAGTGCCAAGCCGGACACCCTCACCGAGCAGCTCACCCTCCTCGACCGGCTGGCCTCGCAGGAGCGCAAGCAGGTCGAGGGCGTGCTTGCCGTGCGGGCCAAGTACGACGTCGAGAAGCAGAAGCTGGACGCGCTCATCGCGACCCAGACGAAGCAGCAGAACGACCTCGCGGCCAAGAAGAAGCAGATCGACGCCGAGATCAAGAAGCTCGAGGCATCGATGCCCAAGACCACGGTCAGGACCGCCGGCTGCCCGACCATCAACGGTGTGCTCGCCGTGGCCGCCCAGAAGGCGATCAGGACCGCCTGCCAGCAGGTCGGCGATCCGTACGTGTGGGGCGCGACCGGCCCGAACTCGTTCGACTGCTCGGGGCTGACCCAGTACGCCTACAAGTCGGCCGGGATCTACCTCACCCACCACACCGGTGACCAGTGGAACGAGGGCAAGGCCGTCTCGCGCGCCGACGCCCGCCCCGGTGACCTGGTCTTCTTCTACTCCGGCCTGAGTCACGTCGGGCTGTACCTGGGTAACAACCAGATGGTGCACGCGCCCCGCGCCGGCAAACCGGTGCAGGTGTCCAGCATCAACACCATGCCGGTCGCCGGGTTCCGCAGACCCGGTTGATCCCACAGCACGCGGCACGACGGCCCCCGGTCACCCGACCGGGGGCCGTCGCGTCCGCTCAGCGTGGTGCGCCCACCGGGGACGGCAACAACCGTACGTCGGCGAGGTCGACGTACATGATCCGGTGACCGAACTGGATCTGCGCGTACCGGTTCTCGCCGCGGATCACCGTCCAGTCGCCGGGTGACGAGCCGTCGACGGTGCTGGCCCGGTAGTACTCGCCGCCCAGCACCGCGCCGACGGCGTACCGCTGCCCGGCGGCGAGCGTGTACTGCAACGGCGAGATCGTCTGGTAGGGCACCCCGTCCGGGTACGCCGCCTGCTCGGGGTACGCCCGCCCGTACACCGGGATGGTGGCCTTTCCGGGTTTCGGCGTGGCCACGACGCCGACGGTCCAGCTCGCCGTCGGCGCGGACGCGGGGTTGTGGAACCAGGCCCGCTGCCCGAGGTACCAGATCGCCGTCCAGTCGCCCTGCCGCCCGGCGAGCGCGTACGTCTGCCCGGCGGAGGCGCGGGCCCCGTGATCCGACACCTCCATCGTGTTCGGTGTGCCGTCGGGGCGGAGCGCGACGTCGTTGACCAGCGGCGCGTCCGGCGCGGGTGCGCTCCGCAGCACCACCGCCGAGGACCCGCGCGGCGGGCAGGGCGCACCGGCGGTGACGCAGCCGGTGAACGCCGGCTGGTTGGTGGCGAAGTCCGGGTCGATCCGCACCAGTCCGGTGGCCGGGGTGCCGGTGTCCAGCCGGGGCGCGTGCAGCAGGTCGAAGTAGTGCGTCCAGTCCCAGTACGGCCCCGGGTCCCAGTGCATCCCGCGTACCGTCGACGCGACGGTGCCGGGCACGTTGTCGTGCCCGATGATGTGCTGGCGGTCCAGCGGGATGCCCAACCGCAGCGCGAGGTGCCGGACCAGCTCCGCCGACGTGCGGTACATCGCCTCGGTGTACCAGGTGCCCTGCGCCGCGAAGCCCTCGTGCTCCAGACCGATCGACTTGGCGTTGACGTACCAGTTGCCGGCGTGCCAGCCGACGTCCTTGGTCCGCACGTGCTGGGCGATGTGCCCGTCGACCGAGCGCAGCGAGTAGTGCCAGCTCACGTAGGTCGGGTCCTGGACGAGTTGGAGGGTCGTCGCCCAACTCGCCTCGGTGTCGTGGATGACTATGTACTCGATCTTCTGCCGGGCGGGCCGGTCGGACAGGTCGTGGTTGCCGTAGTCGCCGTCGCCGAATGCCTCGTAGGGCGCCGGTATCCACTCGCAGGAGATGGTGCGTGGGCACTCCAGCCCGTCCGGGCGGGCCAGACGGCGCAGGCCCAGCCGGTCCAACCAGGACCGGTCGGGCCGCACCGCGCGAGCCGCCAGGGTGACCCGCTGGCCGTCGTCGGTCACCCGGGACTCGCCCGCGCCGATGGTGGTGAAGACCTCGTCGGCGAAGGCCGCGGCGGCGTCGGCGCTGTCCGCGCCGGAGTAGCGGGCCACCGCGCCGTACCAGGCGGCCGGGTCGGTGTCCGTGCCGATCGGCCCACCGACCTCCCGTTGGTACGCCCGCAGCAGCGCGGCGCCACCCCTGATGTTGAGGGCCGGATCGGTACGCAGCGCGTCGGGCGAGACGCCGGTCAGCGTGGCGGCGGTGTCCACGGTCTGCAACGCGGCGGTGGACGGCGCGGGGTCGGTCGTCGAGCGGGGCGCGGGGACGCGGGCGGGACGGGAGTCGTCGCCGCGTGGGTCCTCGGTGTCGGTGTCGTGGTGGCCGCGCGGGGGCAGGCTCACCACGTGCCGGGCGTCGGTGAGGTGCATGGGGCCGTAGCCGCCGCTGGTGCTCGGCGTGCCGGCGTTGCTGTCCCAGCGTGATTCCAGGTAGGAGACGCCGAGCAGCACGACGGTCGGCACGCCGTACTCGGCCGACGCGGCGGCGTACTGCTGTTGGCGGTCGGCGGTGGGCGTGGCGGCGGCCGCCGGGCCGGTGGACAGCGGCACCGCGCTGGCGGCGGCGACCACGGCGACGGCGAGCAGCGCGCGGGACCGGGTCGACACTGGTGGATGGTGCATCGAACCCCCTAGATTCTCGGACAGGGTCAGGTCACCATCGCGCCGCGTGGGTCCGTACGTCAATACCTTTCTATTTGGCGAACTGTTCGGGAAAAAACCTTCACGCACCGTTGGTGGCGGCTGCGATTCAGTACGGAGTGTCACGGCCGCGCGGGTTGCGGATCGGTAACGGGCGTCTCTACTCTGGTCATTCGTCGGCTCGACAGCAGCTCCGCCCAGCCCGGGTGGTAACGGACCGACACCGCCGAGTCGTTTCCGAGCGAACCGGGGACCCACCTCCCTCGGGGTGAATCCGCAGCCACTGCGGTAGGGCGCCGACTTCCCGCCCGAACCCGTCAGCTAACCCGGTAGGCGGTCAGGAAGAAGGAGTACGGAACCCCGGTGGCACTCCATGCCCCGCGGCCGTCGTCCCGGTGGTCGGCGCCAGCCGACCCGGCGTCGATCGTGCCGCGCCCACGCTGGTCCCGCTTCACCACAGTTCTCGCCGCGCTGGCCGGCGTCGCCGTCGTCCTGACCGGCAGCGCCACGGCGGCCCACGCCGACCCGTCCGTCGCCGAGATCGAGCGCCAGATCGACGCCGACTGGAACAAGCTCGAACCCATCATCGAACGGCACAACGCCACCCGGATCGACCTGGCCGCGAAGCGTAAGCAGACCGAGGCGCTGGCCGCCCGGATCGCACCGCTGGAGCGTCAGGTCGACGCCGCGATGGATAAGGTCAGCGCCCTGGCCGTACGCGCGTACAAGGGCGAGAACGTCTCGACCGTCAACGCGATGCTGGGCAGCCGGTCACCCAGCGACGTGGTCGTCCAACTCGAGATGCTCGACCGGTTCGCGCACAACCAGCAGAAGGACGTCCGCGAGGTAGCCGACCTGCGTGACCGGTTGGCCGCGCAGAAGGCGCCGCTGGACGAGATGGTGGCCCAGCTCACCCGCACCGAGGCCCAGCTGGCGGCCAAGAAGAAGCAGATCAACGAGGAGATCGACAGACTGCAGAAGCTGCGCCTCAAGGTGTACGGCAACGGTGGCGGCGGCCCCCTGCGTCCGGCGCCCTGCCCGGCCAGCTACCCCGGCGGCGGTGCGGGCGTCGCTGTCAAGTTCGCCTGCGCGCAGATCGGCAAGCCCTACGTGTGGGGCGCCGAGGGCCCGAACTCGTACGACTGCTCCGGTTTGATGCTGGCGGCCTGGGCGAAGGCCGGCGTGTCGCTGCCGCACAACGCCGCCGCGCAGAGCCGCGTCACCAAGAACGTCAGCAGGGGCGACCTGCGCCCCGGTGACCTGGTCTTCTACTACAGCGACATCCACCACGTCGGCATGTACGTCGGCGACGGCTGGGTGGTGCACGCCTCGCAGGCCGGCCAGCCGGTCAAGATGAAGAAGGTCGACGACGGCCCGATCCACAGCTACGGCCGCCCGGGCTGACCCGGGCCGAGCGGAAGGGCCCGTCGCGATCCGTCGCGGCGGGCCCTCGTCGTCGGTGTGTCCCGGCGCGTCAGCGGGTGGGCCAGGTGCGCCAGTGCTGCCAGGCGCGGCTCGGCGTCGGCCCGCGCTGACCCTGGTAGCGCGACCCGTAAACCACCGAGCCGTACGGGTGCTCGGCCGGCGAGGAGAGCCGGAAGATGCAGAGCTGCCCGATCTTCATGCCGGGCCAGAGGGTGATCGGTAAATTCGCCACGTTCGAGAGCTCCAGCGTGACGTGACCGGAGAAGCCCGGGTCGATGAAGCCGGCGGTGGAGTGCGTCAACAGCCCGAGCCGGCCCAGTGAGCTCTTGCCCTCCAGCCGACCGGCGAGCTGGTCACCGAGCGAGATGACCTCCAGCGTCGAGGCGAGCACGAACTCGCCCGGGTGCAGCACGAACGGCTCGCCGTCCGGCACCTCGACCACCGACGTCAGGTCGTCCTGCTGCATGGCGGGGTCGATGTGGGTGTAGAGGTGGTTGTTGAAGACCCGGAACAGCCGGTCGAGCCGGACGTCGATGCTGGACGGCTGGACCAGGGTCGGCTCGAACGGGTCCAGGCCCAGCGTGCCGGCCTTGATCTCGGAGACCAGGTCGCGGTCGGAGAGCAGCATCGGACAACCATAGCGTTCCCCGTAGGTGCCGGATTCGGTGCCGGTGACCAGCGCGTCGAGGTCGCTGCTAGTACATTTGTTCGATAGAATGCCGGCATGGCTTCCTGGTCCGAATTCGCCGCCGACGAGCCCCGCCTCGCCGACGGGATCCGCGTTCTCCTCCAGCAATACGGGCCGGGCTTCGGCTACCTGGCCACGGTCCGCGCCGACGGCGGGCCCCGCGTCCATCCGGTGTCCCCGGTGATCACCGACGACGGTCTCTTCTGTTTCATCATCGACTCGCCGAAGCGCCGTGACCTCGAACGCGACGGCCGCTACGCGCTGCACTCGTTCCCGCCGGAGGAGAGCGACGACGAGGCGTACGTGGCGGGGCGCGCCCGACCGGTGACCGATCCGGTGCGGGTGGCGCAGCTGGCCCGCAGCGCGCGCGCCGAGCCGCGGGTCGACTGGCGGCTGTTCGAGTTCACCGTCGACGTGGCGATGCTCACCCGCCGCGACCAGCACGGTCTGGGCTTCGCGGTGGGTCATCCGGCCGTGCAGGTCTGGCTCGATCCGCGCGCTCCGGTCGCGGCGGCGGCGCCGGCAGCCGTACCGCAGACGCGCCCGACCCGTCGCAGCCGCGACGTCCAGTGCACGGCCGCCTGACCGCGGCCCTGGAAGAAGCAACCGGTGCCGGCTCCGTCACGACGGAGCCGGCACCGGCTGTACGCGAACGGTCAGGCCGCGCGGTAGGCGTTCCACGCGGTGAGCATGCGGCTCGCCTGTCCCGGGGTGAACTGGTACATGCACGAGTCGTAGGTGTAGTCCATGAAGTTGGTGATCGGGTCCAGGCCAGCCGTCGAGCAGGTGTTCCGGCCGGTCGGGCACTGGTAGGCCGGCGACGCCTCGGCGGGGGTGTCGCTGACCCCGTCACCCGTGCCGCCGCAGCCACCCTGGAAGGTGTGGTAAAGGTTCAGCCAGTGGCCGACCTCGTGTGTGCCGGTGTCGCCCTGGTTGTAGTTGGTGGCGGTGCCGCCCGGCAGAGACTCGCTCAGCACGACCACGCCGTCCATGCTGCTGAGGTTGCGCTGCGGGAAGGTCGCCCAGCCCAGCAGGTCGTTGCTCAGCTCGCCGAGGTAGATGTTGAGCGTGTTCTTGCCGCCCACCCGCAGCGACGACTTCATCGACCGCTCTGCTGACGAACCTTGGACGATCGGGTACCAGGACGTGTTGGTGACGCGGTTGATCTTGTCGAGCCGGAAGGCGAACGCGGTGGCCGCGCCGCCGGTCGACCCGGCGTAGGCCTGGTTGAGCACGCTGATCTGCGAGGTGATCATCGAGTCGGGGATGTTGCCACCGGCCCGGGTGCTGTTCTCCTGGATCACGTGCACGACCACCGGAATGGTGACGGTGGCCAGCGCCGTCACGCCGGGGCCGGCGCGGTGGCTGGCGCGCTCCCGCAACGCCGCGGCGAGGTCGGCCTCCCGCTCGCGGACCTGCGCGGCGGTCAGCTCGTTCGGCTCGTGCCGGGCCGCGCCGCCGGGCTTCGCCCGGGCGTCGGCGTGGCTGTCGGCCGGCTCGGCGCAGGTGCCGCCCGGCGCCGCGGAGGAGGCCGAAGCGGCCGGAACGACCCCCACCGCGGCGGTGCTGAGCAGCAGCGCGAGGGTCGTGGTCGCCACGCCGGCGACACGCCGGGTCAGCAGGTTGGGACGTTGTCCCATGGGCCCACCTCTTTCTGGGCGGCGTGGCAGGGGGTGTGTCACGCCGTGGCTGGAAACGTGTGGCAGACGTTACATTCCATCGAAGCATTTGAGAACGGCCATATGTTGCCGTCTGGAAACTTCTTCCCGGTGAGCTGGGCCGGCCGGCGGATGGGGGTGGCTGGGTGCACGGCTGCGGCGACTCGGGTACAGTGGTGCCGCCCGCGGGTGTAGTTCAATGGCAGAACATCAGCTTCCCAAGCTGACAGTGCGGGTTCGATTCCCGTCACCCGCTCCACACGAAAGGCCCTGGCCAGGACGACAGTCCGAGCCAGGGCCTTCTTGTCAATGGTCGACTGACGCACGCACTACGCGGCGTCGAACCATGGCTTGTCGGCGGCCCAATGCTTGACCCAGCCGACGAATCCGGCATCACCGGTGGTGAACCCGAACTCTGCCCCGAACGGCACCGCGCCTTCGCCGCTGATGTGCCAATTCACGCCGCATCCGTCGGTACCCAACACGATCGACCCCGATAGGGTCTCGCCATGACCGGCCCCGGAGCCACCCAGGTCCAGATCAACCTGTTCTGCGCCGACGTGGAGGGGTGTCTCACCTTCTACACCCGGCTCGGGCTGACCGAGGCGTTCCGGGCACCGACCACGGGTCCCGTCGAACACGTCGAGGTGGAGGCTGCCGGCATCCGGATCGGCCTGACGTCGGCGCGGGTCGCCAACGCGCTCGTGGGCCTCGGGGTCAGCCCCGGCGGCGGCGTGTCGACCGAGCTGGTGCTCTGGTGCGAGGACACCGACGCGTTCTACGACCGGGCTGTGGCGGCGGGTGCGACGAGCGTGGTGGCGCCGATGGACTCGCCGGACGGGCGGCTCCACTACGCGTGGGTCCGTGACCCCGACGGCCACCAGGTCAAGTTCGTGCAGAAGCGCTGAGCTGTCGTCACCGCTCGCGACGGTCACCGGCCAGCAGGTCGGAGGCGACGCGGAGGGATCTCCACACCATTCGTCGGCGGCGCGCGGTCCAGCAGCACCATCCATGCGGCACCACGCGCGGGGGGCGGTACGTCGGCGACATGGACGCGTCTCGCGTTCATGGCAAGATCTGCCAGGTGCAGGTCGGGTTACTTGGTCCATTCGAGGTTCGTACTGACGACGGCACCGTCACCGACATTCCCGGCGCGCGACTGCGCGGTTTGTTGACGGCTCTCGCGCTCCACCCGGGTCAGGTGGTCAGCAAGGCGACGCTCGTCGACTGGATCTGGGGTGAGAACCCGCCCTCGGACGCGGCGAACGCCCTGCACCGACTGGTCTCCCGGCTGCGGAAGGTGCTGCCCGACGGGGTCATCGAGGGGCAGACCGACGGCTACCGCCTGCTGGTGGGACCCGACGTCGTCGACGCCGTACGGTTCGAACGCCTCGTCGGCCAGGCGCGCGACGACGAGGGCCGGCAGCGGCGCCGGCGGCTGCGCGAAGCCCTCGACCTGTGGCGCGGCGCGGCATTGCAGGACGTGGGCTTGGCCGACAGCGCGGCGCTCGACGCGGCCGCCACCCGGCTGGAGCGGCTGCGGATGACCGCCCTGGAGGACCGTTTCGACGCGGAGATCGCCGTTGGAGACGGCCCGGAGCTGGTCGCGGAGCTGACCGACCTGGTGGCCGCGCACCCGGTACGGGAACGGCTCGCCATCGCGTTGATGCGTGCCCTCGCCGCGGCCGGCCGGGACAACGACGCGCTGCTCGTCTACCAACGGACCAGCGAGGCCCTGGCCGACGCGCTCGGCGTCGACCCCTCGCCGGAGCTGTCGGCGTTGCACGTCGCGCTGCTGCGGGGCGAACTCAGCCGGCGGGAGGAGAGCCGGAACACCAACCTGCGTGCCGAGTTGAGCAGCTTCGTCGGCAAGGAGCACGCGGTCGCCGAGGTCGGCGCGCTCGTCACCGAACACCGGCTGACCACCCTGATCGGCCCCGGTGGCTCGGGTAAGACCCGGTTGGCCACCGAGACCGCGCGCCGGATGCTCGACGACCTGCCGGACGGCGCCTGGCTGGTGGAGTTGGCGGCCATCGGCGCGGAGGGGGACGTGGTACGGGCGACGGTCGCCGGCCTCGGCCTGCGCGACGCCCTGCTCGGTGAGGCGCCGAGCATGGAGCTGATCGATCGGCTCGTCGCCGCGATCCGGGAGCGGGAGGCGCTCCTGATCCTGGACAACTGCGAGCACGTGATCGAATCGGCGGCGGCGCTCGCCCATCGTCTCCTCGGCGAGTGCCGGCGGCTGCGGATCCTGGCCACCAGCCGAGAGCCGTTGGGCATCACCGGTGAGGTGCTCTGGCCGGTCGCCCCGCTGGCCCTGCCGGCCCTCGACGCCGACCCGCCCGAGATCGAAGCCTCGCCCGCCGTCCGGCTGCTGCGGGACCGGGCGGGCGCGGTACGCAGGGACCTGACGGTCGACGCCGAGACCCTGTCGACGATGGCCCGGGTCTGCCGGGCGCTGGACGGGATGCCACTCGCCATCGAACTGGCCGCGGCCCGGTTGCGCACCATGTCCGTCGACCAGCTCGCCCGCCGGCTCGACGACCGTTTCCGCCTGCTGACCGGCGGCAGCCGTACCGCGCTACCCCGGCACCGGACGCTGCGCGCGGTGGTCGACTGGAGTTGGGAGCTGCTGTCCGACGCGGAACGCGCGGTGCTGCGCCGGCTGTCGGTCTTCTCCGGCGGGGTCGGCCTGGAGGCCGCCGAACGGGTCTGCGCCGACGACGCGGTCGACCGGGAGGAGATGCTCGAACTCCTCACCGCGCTGGTCGAGAAGTCGCTGCTGATCGCCGAGGGCGACGACGCGCCGCGCTACCGGATGCTCGGCACGATCAAGGAGTACGCGGCGCACCGACTCGTCGAGTCGGGAGAGGCGGATCTCGCGCGGCGCGCGCACCTGGCCTACTTCACCGAGCTCACCGAGACCGCGGAGCCGCACCTCCGCCGCGCCGATCAGGTGCGCTGGCTCGCCACTCTGCACGCCGAACACGACAACATCGCGTCGGCGATGCGTGGCGCTCTCGCGGCCGGCGAGGCGTCGGCGGCGATGCGGCTGGCCGCCGGCGCGGGTTGGTACTGGTGGCTGAGCGGTCACCGCACCGAGGGCATGGAGCTGGTGACCGCCGCCACCGAGGTGCCCGGCGAGGTCAGCGACGAGGTCCGGGCCGTCGTGTACGCGCTCGTCGTGCTCTCCCTGAACTCCGGGCCGGGCGACGAACACCAGGCCGCGGAGTGGATCCACAGGGCGTACGAGGTCAGTCGGCGAAGCCGCGGCAGCCATCCGGGTGTGGCGCTGGTCGTGCCGCTGGAACTGATGCTTCGGGCTCCGGCGGAGATCCTGTCCGCCTGGGAACCGCTGCTCGACGACGAGGACCCGTGGGTACGCGCGCTGGCCCGACTGCAACTCGGCAAGATGCGGAGCATCCTCGGCCAGGACGGCCCGGAGGTGGACGCGTACCTCACGTCGGCGCTCGCCGAGTTCCGGGTGCTCGGCGAGCGGTTCGGGATCTCCTTCGCGTTGAGCGAGTTGTCGGAGCTGATCGCCGTCCGTGGTGACTTCGCCGGTGCCTGCGCGCACTACGAGGAGGCAATAACGGCGGTGACCGAGGTCGGCACCGTGGAGGACGTCATCCGGATGCGGTCGCGACAGGCGCAGCTGTACTGGTTGCTCGGGGACGAGGCGGCCAGCGCCGCCGCGCTGGCCGAGGCGCGCAGCCACGCGGAACGGGTGACCTGGCCGGGCGCGCTGGTCATGTTGGCGTTGTCGCGGGCGGAGCTGGCCCGTTGGCGCGGCGACGCCGAGGAGGCGACCCGGCAGGTCGGTGTCGCGACGGCCCTGCTCCGTGAGGAGGCCGACGAGGCGCACGTCCGGGTGGTGACCGACGACCTGCTCGGGTTCCTCAGCGACGATCTCGACGAGGCGCGCCGGCACCACGCGTCGGCGTGCGCGGCGGCGGCGGTGACCAAGCACGCGCCCTCGATCGCGCGGGTGCTCGTCGGAGTCGCGGATCTCGCCCTGCGCCGGGAGCGGTACGAGGAGGCCGCGCGGCTGCTCGCGGCGGCCACCGCCGTACGGGGCCGGCCGGATCTCGCCCAGCCGGACGTGGCCCGGATCGAGCGGGAAGCGCGACGCCGCCTCGGCGAAGAGGGCTTCGCGGAGGCGGCGATCGAGGGCACTCGGACGAGCTGGAGCGAGTTGGTGGCGGTCACGCTCGCTTCGTGAAGGTGGACCGCGCCCACAGGTAGCCGACGAGCGCGATGGCGACGCACCAGGCGAGGGCGGGGATCACGTCGCCCGCCGACGGCGTGCCGTTGAGCAGTCCGCGCAGCGTCTCGATGATCGGCGTGAAGGGCTGGTACTCGGCGAACTCCCGGAGGCCGGGCCCCATCTTGTCCGCCGGGACGATCGCGCTGCTGAAGAACGGCAGCATGACCAGCGGTACGGAGGCCAGCCCGGCGGTCTCCGGCGACTTCGCGAACAGCCCCAGGGCGACGGTCAGCCATCCGGCGGCGACGCCGAGCAGCACGATCACGCCGATCGCGCCGAGCCAGTGGACGAGGCTCGCCGCCGGGCTGAACCCGAGCAGGAACGCCACCCCGACCAGGGCCGCGATGGCGATCAGGTTGGTCAGCACGCTGGCGACGACGTGGCCGGTCAGCACCGCGCCACGGGAGACGTGCATGACCTTGAACCGGTTGATGATGCCCTTCGTCATGTCGGAGTTGACAGCCGTCGCGGTGGACCCCAGCCCGTAGCAGACCGCCAACAGCATCAGGCCGGGAGTGGCGTAGTCGATGTAGTCGACGCCGACGCTGAAGGCGTCACCGAACATGTACACGAACATCAACATGATGACGATCGGCATGAGGACCGCGTTGAAGACCGAGGTCGGGTTGCGGGTGATGTGCGTGAGGTTGCGGCGCAGCATGACGATCGAGTGGGACTTGGCGCTCATTTCGCGGAAACCTCCTGGGTGCGGTTGCCCGTCAGGGCGAGGAAGACGTCATCGAGGTCCGGGGTCTGCACGGAGAACCCCTCGGCGTTGATCGCGTACTCGTCGAGCCGGTCCAGCAGGGCACGCAGCGAGGCCGTCCCGCCGTCGCTGGGAACCCGCAGGGCCAGCGCCTCGTCGTCCCGCGTGGCGTCGGTGAGCACCCGGGCCGCCGTGTCCAGCTCCGCGACGGTGGCGAACCGGAGTCGAACGTGCGTACCGGGGATCTGGCGCTTGAGGTCGTCGGGCGTGCCCTGGGCGACCAGGCGGCCCTGGTCGAGCACGGCGATCCGGTCGGCGAGCTGGTCGGCTTCCTCCAGGTACTGGGTGGTGAGGAAGATCGTCACCCCGTCGTCCACCAGGTCCCGGATGATCGACCACATGGTGCGGCGGCTGCGCGGGTCGAGGCCCGTCGTCGGCTCGTCGAGGAAGATGATCCGCGGGTCACCGACGAGCGTCATCGCCAGATCCAGCTTGCGGCGCATCCCCCCGGAGTAGGTCGACACCGGCTTCTGTGCCGACTCCACCAGGTCGAACCGTTCCAGCAGCTCGGCGACGATCCGCTTGCCGCCGGGGGCGGGCGCCTGGCCGAGGTCCACCATCAGTTGCAGGTTCTCCCGGCCGGTCAGCAGCTCGTCCACCGCCGCGAACTGGCCGGTGACCCCGATCGCCGCGCGTACCGCCTTGGCCTGGGTCGCGACGTCGTGTCCGGCGACCCGAACCGTCCCGGCGTCGGCCCGGACCAACGTGGTCAGCACGTTCACCGTCGTCGTCTTACCGGCCCCGTTCGGGCCGAGGAGGGAGAAGATCGTGCCCTCCGGGACCTCCAGGTCGATGCCATCGAGCACGACCTTGTCCTGGTAGGCCTTGCGCAGTCCGGAGACCGCAATCGCTGTCGTCATGCGACAACCATCGGCGGCCGGCCTGTCACCCCCCTGTCATGGCCCTGACACGGCCCACCGACGCCGTGTCACCACCCTCGACGGACCCGCCGGTCGTGGAGCCACCGGCCGATCCGGTCCCGGCCGCGGTAGGTGGCGACACCGGCGACCAGGAGTCCGATCAGGACGGTCCAGTACCAGAACCGGCCGCCGACCCCGCCGGGTGGGCTCGCCTCCCGGGTACGACCAGAGGTGATCACGTTGTCCGCGATGTCGACGGCGAGGACCTGCTCCGGAGCGGTGAGCAGGGTGCGCGGCGCGCCGGCCCCGGGTGTCAACGCCAGCACCCGGACGCCGCGTACGTTCGGGTAGGCGGTCCGCTGGTCCATCTCCAACGGCTGGTCGAACCGGTCCGGGCTGAGGGGTTCCGGTCGGTACGCCACCACCATGGCCGACCCGTCCGGGCCCCAACCGAACAGCCGGATGGCGGTCACGCCGGTGACGCCGGGCAGGGGCAGCGGCGTGCTGTCCGCTCCGGTGGCGGGGTCGACCCGCCGCAGGCGCCACTCGGTGCTGCCGACCGTCCGGCTGGCGAGCGTCAACGCGCCGTCCCTCGTCCAGGCGCCCTTGCCGGCCAGCCAGCTCTCGGCGGGCAGCTCGAACGAGGACAGTGTCCGGCCGTCCGAGTCGGCGACCGTCACGGCCCGCCCGATCTGGTAGGCGACCCGGTCGCCGCCGGGTGCGAAGGCGACCGACCCACCGAAGATCGGCTGTTGGGCGCTCTCGGCCAGGTGGGTCCGGCGCTCGCCGTCGAGTGTGACGACGCTCAGCACCCGCCGGTAGTCGCTGCGCTCCGGGTTCGTGGGCACCGTGTCGTCGACCACCAGGCGTCTTCCGTCCGGTGACCAGGCCAACGGGATGGTCCCCACACTGCCGGCGACAGTGCTGGCCACCTGCCTCGTGCGGCCGGCGACGAGATCGACGAGGTCCACCCGGGGCGCCTCGGTGGTGCCGGCGGGCCGGGCCACGAAGCGGCCGTCCGGGGAGAGGACCACCTGCTCGCCGACGGGTGCCTCGTACCCCACGGAGAAGACCCGGTAGCGGTCGGAGTCGGCGCCGACGACGCCGACGACGCCATCCTCGTCGCCGCCCTGAAGCCGTGCGGCCTGGCCGCTGAAGAGGACCGACGCCGGCCCGAGCCGAGGCCGGTCGGTGGCGTGCAACGTCCCGACCGGCGGCAGGCCGATCCGGTCGGGCAGCGCGGCGTCCGCGCCGGACGCCGGGTCCAGCACGGGTGTACGCGCCAACGGCAGCACCGCGCCGGTCAGCGCGACGAGCACCGCCACCACGACGGTGGCGAGGACAGTCCGGCGGCGGGAGCGGCGGGCGGTGGCGAGCGCGCGTTCGTACACCGGGTAGGTGGGCACGTCCGCGGCGGCGACGTGCAGCGTCTCGCGGAGTCGGAAGGTCACCGCGTACTCCTCTGCGCCGGAGGGTCGACCAGGTCGAGCGCGGTGGCGCGCAACCGGCGGATGGCTTCGTGGCCGTGCCGTTTCACGGTGCCGACCGAGCAGCCCAGCACCTCGGCGGCCTCCGCCTCGGTCAGGTCCTCGTAGAACCGCAGCACGATCACCGCGCGCTGGCGAGGGGTGAGCCCGCGCAGCGCGGCCACCACGCTCAGCCGCAGCGCCGTCGCGTCCGAGTGGTCGTCGCCGGACCGCTCGGTGGGCTCGGCCTCCAGCCGCTCGGTCGGTCGGCGTCGCCGCCACCAGGAGACCTGCTGGTGGTACATCGCCCGGCGTACGTACGCCTCGGGGTTGCCGTCGCTGATCCGCCGCCAGTGCCGGTACGTCCGGGCCAGGGCGCTCTGCAACAGGTCCTCGGCGAGTTGGTGGTCGCCGGTGAGCAGGTAGGCCGTTCGGGACAGCGCCGGCGTGCGGTGCGCCACGAACTCCTGGAACGTCTCGGTCATCCCACCCCCTCACCCGGTAGAACGCCACCCTCACCCGGGATGGTTGAGCCGCGCCGCCCCGGTCTGGTGGCTGGACGTCCTCATCGCCTCCAGAACAAGAGGTGGGTGACACCGCTGGGACTGGGCACCGACTCGAGGTGGAAGCGGTCGAGCAGTTCGCTGGGACTGTCCCACAGTCGCTCGCCCCGACAGAGGTCGACGGGCGCCACGGCGATGTGCATCGTGTCGACCAGGTCGGCCTCGATGAACTCGCGGATGGTCGCCACCCCACCACCGAGGCGTACGTCCCGGCCGGCGGCTGCCTGCTTCGCCCGGGCCAGCGCCTCCGTCGGGCTGGCATCGAGGAAGTGGAAGGTGGTGTCGGCCACCGTGAACGACGGCCGTTCGTAATGGGTGAGCACGAAGACCGGCGTGTGGAAGGGCGGGTTGTCACCCCACCACCCCCGCCACTCGTGGTTCTCCCAGGGGCCGCGCTGGGGGCCGAACTTGTTGCGGCCCATGATCTCGGCACCGATGTTGTGCTCGGCGTCGCGGGTGAAGTAGTCGTCCAGGCCGCGGGTGCCACCCGGCTCGGTGCGGTACACGAAGCTGGCGGTGGCCGAGCGCCAGGAGAACAGCGGGTCGGGGTCCGCGTGGCCGAAGGGCCGTTCCAGGCTCTGCCCCTCTCCGGCGCCGAACCCGTCGCGCGAGACGTTGAAGCACTGGACCCGTAGCAGTTGCGACATGGTGTTCCCTCCTCGGTTCGACAGGCGGTGAGTCAGTTCGTGGTCGCCGTCGGCCCGCCGCCGCTGCCCCGGTCGTCCAGGAGGAGCGGGGCGCGACCGCGCACCGCGTACCGGATGTGGGTCACCTCCGGGTCGGAGATGACCCGGGTGGGGGTCAGCTCGATCGCCTCCTTGTCGCCCAGGTCGAGGTCCGCGTCGAGCAGTCGCGAACCGGTGCCGAGCACCACGGGTACGACGTGCAGCTCCAACTCGTCGAGCAGACCGGCCCTGAGCACCTGCCGCACCAGACTGCCGCCCCCGGCCACCGCGACGTTCCGGTCACCGGCCACGGCGCGCGCCTGCTCGACGGCGCTGGCCACTCCATCCGTGACGAAGGTGAAGCTGGTGCCGCCATCGCGCACCAGCGGCTGGCGGGGGCGGTGGGTGACGACGAACACCGGTGCGCGGAACGGCGGCACCTCACCCCACGGCACCTCACCGCCGTCGAACATCCGGCGCCCCATCACGTACGCCCCGGCGGCCGCGAACGACTCGGCGACCACCTCCGAGTTGGCGTCCCGCTCACCACCGGCGAAACCCTGTCGATCCCGCCAGGCCATCGCGTTGGTGACCCAGCGGGTGACCCGGAAGAACCCGGCGCTCTCCGCCGAGTCGATCCAGTCGCCGTCGCCGTCGAACAGCGGGCCGGCGTAGAACCCGTCCGCCGACACCGACATCTGTGCGGTCACCTTCGTCATCTCGTCTGTTCCTCTCCTCCGGGCACACCTGTCCAGGTGTCGCTCACCGAGGGGTCGGAACCGAACGCGACCAACCTACCGGAACGGGGTGTGACGTGGGTCACCTGCTGACCTGACCCGTCTGGCGCGGATAGGCTGATGATCATGAGATTCGGCATCGTGATCCTTCCGGACCAGCGCTGGACGGAGGCGCGGCGTCGCTGGCGGCAGGTCGAGGAGTGGGGCTTCGACCACGCCTGGACGTACGACCACCTGGGTTGGCGGGACCTCGTCGACGGTCCCTGGTTCGACTCCATGTCCACGCTCACCGCCGCCGCCACCGTGACGTCCCGGATCAGGTTCGGCACCCTCGTGGCGTCACCGAACTTCCGGCACCCGGCCGCGTTCGCCCGGCAGATCACCACGATGGACGACGTCTCCGACGGCCGACTGCTGCTCGGGCTCGGAGCGGGCGGCATCGGTTTCGACGCGACGGTGCTCGGCGGCGAGACGCTGCCGCCGCGGCGACGGGTCGACCGGTTCGCCGAGTTCGTCGAGCTGCTGGACCTGATCCTGCGCGAGGACGGCACCACCTGGCGGGGTGACTGGTTCGCCGCTGTGGACGCCCGCAGCGCCCCCGGCTGCGTGCAGCGGCCCCGGGTGCCGTTCGTGGTGGCCGCCAACGGACCGCGGTCGATGCGGCTGGCGGCCCGCTTCGGGCAGGGGTGGGTGACCAGCGGCACCGGTGACCACGACGACCTGGCGGGCTGGTGGGCCGGCGTGTCGGCGCTGTCGGCGCGGATGGACCGGACGCTGGACGAGGTCGGTCGCGACAGGGTCAGCCTCGACCGTTACCTGTCGTTGGACGCGGCGCCGGTCTTCTCGCTGAGCAGCGCGCAGTTCTTCGCCGACCAGGTGGGCCGGGCCGCCGAGCTGGGCTTCACCGACGTGGTGACGCACTGGCCGCGCGCCAGCAGTTGGTACGCCGGCGACGAGGCCGTCCTGACGGACGTGGCGACGCGACTGATGCCCCAACTGCGCGGCTGACCGCGCCGTGGCCGTCGCAGACGCGGCGGCCGCGGCGGGCCGGGACCGGGCCAGTCAGGTGCCGAGGTCGCCGCTCGCCACACCACCGTCCGGGCCGGAGACCAACCGCAGGCGAAGACAGACGATCGGGGTGTCGGCGTCGACGGGGGTGCCGAGCCGCGCCCAGTAGGCCGAGTGTCCCGCCCGCCACTCCTCGATCGAGCGGTCACCCTCACCCTCCGCGCGGGCGAAGTCCCAGGGCACGTCGGCGAAACGGACCACCTCGACCTCGGTGATCTCGACGACGCCGGCCAGCGCGTTGTCGTCGTCGATCAGCGCCAGTCGTTCCCCGACGCGCTCCAACTCCTCGCCCTCTTCGGCGTACTCGGCGAGCCGCCCGGCCGTGGCGGTCTTCACGCCGGCGAGCACCAGCGTGTTGAGGGTCTCCCGCAACTCGCCGGGAGTGCCGAGAGCGAGGGTGCGCAGTTCACCGATCCGAGGCCACATCCTGCCGAGGCTAGGCCAGCACGCTCCGGGTCGCCGCCGCAATTCGCGCGACCCCGCTCAGATCAGCTGCCCGGCGTAGCCGGGAGCGGTGAGCAACCGGTCGTCGCCACTGCGGGCGTGCGCGTCGAGGATCGCGTCGGCCAGTTTCACCACGTGTTCGTCACCGTGCCGGGCCGCGCGGGCGAAGACCTCCTCCGGGGTGCCGGGGGCCACCGCCGGAGGCGTGCTGCCGTCAGCCGGGGCGTACACCGCTGTCATGGCCGCCGTCGCGGCCCAGGCCGCGGCGAGGCTCGGCGCCCACAGCGCGCGGTCCAGGGACGGGAGGGTACGCAGCACAGCGGTCGGCGCGGTCACCGCGTGTACCAACATGACCGGCTCGGCGTGCCCGAACCGCAGGTAGTCAAGGCCGGCCGTGTGGATCAGCGTGGTGAGCCCACGCTCCGCCTCGGCCGGGCCGCGCGCGGGGCGCAGCGCCGTGAGCGCGGCCTCCCACCGGGGTACGGCCGGCAGCCGTGGCAGCCGATCGCGGACGCCCCCGCTCCGGTCGTCGATCCGGGGCAGCCCGGCCAGCGCGGCGTCCAGTTCGATCCCGTCGGCCTCCGGCCGGTTCGGATCGTCGGAGAAGAGCCGGTCGGCGCCGGGGACGGGCAGCCAGCGGGACGCCCAGTAACCGAGAGCCTGGCCCAGCTCGGCGAGCCGCCGCGGGTTCGCCTCGTCCGCCTCGAGCGCGCGCACGGCGTGTCCGACCCGGATCACCCCGTGGGTGGCGCCGGCGGCGATGCCCGGCAGGAGTCGGGGCCACCAGGCGCCGAGCACCGCACGCCACTCGTGTTCACGCAGCTGCCGGTCGAAGTACGCCAGCCAGTCACCGGCCCGCTTCGCGTCGCCCAGCGCCTCCCGCCAGTCGTCGATCGGGCGCAGCCCTCGGGGCACCTCGTCGAGTCGGCGCAGGTAGTCGTCGAGCCAGCGGTGCACCCGTTGCTGGTGACCGTGGCGGACCAACGCCTCGACCGCCATCGGCCCGTGGTTGGACAACCAGCCCTCGAACTCGGGGCCGGTGCGGTGCAGTCGCTCGTACGCCTCGTCGAGGATTCCGTCACTCATGCACCGATCGTCGATGCTGAAGCTCGCTTGAGGTCAAGTCGGTAGATCCGCCGCGTTCACCAGGCCGGTGATCCGGAGGGCGGCCACGGTCTCGGCCGGGCAGTCCACGGCCACCACAGCGCTGCCCAGCACCTCGGCGCCGCGCCTGGCGCAGATGTCGTAGATGGCCCGCAACTGCGCGCCGGTGCGTACCCAGTCGTCCACAACGAGCACCCGGTCGCCGGGGCCCACGTGCCGGTCCCGGACGGCGAGGTCCACCTGTCGGCCCCGGTAGTCAGGTGGGCTCTGCGCCCAGGTCAGCGGCCCGGTCGGCAGGCGCCCGTCGCCGGGCTTGTGCGCGGCCACGAAACCGACCCCGAGGGCGGTGGCGGCCAGCGGCCCGAGCAGCAGCCCGGTGACGGCCGGAGCGATCACCACCGTGGGTCGGGCCGTCCGGTACGGCGCCACCAGGGCCGGGCCCAACTCGGCGAGCACCGCCGCGTCCCGCCACCAGCCGGAGATGTCACTGACCAGGTGGCTAGCCCCGGGTCCGGGGTCGACCCACTGGAACAGGGCGGTCAGGCGTCGGCTCAGCTCGGCGGACATCCGCTCATCCTGCGGCACGAGTGGTCGGCGGGGCGAACCCCGGGCCGGCCGGCCCACCCGGGATCGGATGATCGGCTACACGTACCAGTGCAAATACGGGCATACCACAATGATCACGTTGACTTCGGAAGTGCTTCTCTCGTTACGGTCCGACCCGGTTTGTTGAGACGACGAAAGGACCGGCCGGTGGCAGGCAAGCACTCCCGTACCCGCATCTTCTCCTCCCCGGCGGGCATCGCGGCCACCGCGGCGGTCGGCGTCGCCCTCGCCGTCGGCGGCACCGTCGGTGCCGTGCAACTGACCTCCGGCTCCGACCCGGCGGAGCAGGCGGCCCTCGAATTCGCCCCGACCACCGCCGCGAGCAGCCCCACCCCCGGCTCGCCGACGGCCGCTCCGAGCGCCAGCGCCTCGCCGAGCGTGACCGCCAGCCCGTCGCCGACCCGGTCGCAGCAGGCGGCCTCCCGGTCCAGGGCCCGCACCGCGTCACCGAAGCCGAGCCCGACGGTCAAGAAGACCAAGGCCGCGGCCAAGGTCCTGGAGAGCGGTTCGTGCGGCGCCTCGTTCTACTCCGACGGGCAGCTCACGGCGAACGGCGAGTCGTTCAACCCGGACGCGCTGACCGCCGCGCACAAGACGCTGCCGTTCAACACCAAGGTCCGGGTGACCAACCCGGCCAACGGCAAGTCGGTGACGGTACGGATCAACGACCGCGGCCCGTTCATCGACGGTCGTTGCCTGGACCTGTCCCGGGCGGCCTTCGCCACCATCGCCTCGGTCGACGTGGGGGCACTCACGGTGCGCTACGAGGTGCTCGGCTGACCGGGGCGGGCGGGACCGACGCGGCCGGCCGGGTGGGCCGGCCGGACAGAACCTTCTCAAACGTCGGGTCAGGTTCATTCACCCGTTCACGTCCATCAGGCAAACTGTCTCTCGTACCCACGCGACTCCTCCAGTCGGGCCGTCGCCCGCTGAGCCCCGGATCCCGCGCCGGCCTCGGCGCGGCCCTTGTTCTGCTCGCGATCGTCTCGGGGGTGGAGGCGGCGGACGGCCGCAAGGCGCACTACATCGCGCTGCTGGCCGCCGCGCCCTTCCTGGCCGCCGCGCTGGCGTCCTGGCCGGTGGTCCTCGGTGTCGGCGTCGTGGCGACGCTGATCGGGGTCGGTTTCGCGCTGGTCGAACCGAAGATGTGGCTTGTCACTTCGGTCAACGTTGTCTCGGTCGCGCTCGCCACCGGTTTGGCGGTGGGGGTGGCCTGGGCCCGGCAGCGGCAGACCGAGCAGATCGTCGAGTTGACCAGGCTCGCCTCGGTGGCCCAGCAGGCGGTGCTGCGTCCGCTCGGGCCCCAGGTCGGCACGCTCTCGGTCGCCGGGCGCTACATCTCGTCGACAGCGACGGCCGAGATCGGCGGTGACCTGTACGAGGCGATCGACACCCCCTACGGCGTACGCATGATCATCGGTGACGTGCGCGGCAAGGGCCTGGACGCGGTCCGGCTGGCCAGCATCGTGCTCGGTTCCTACCGGCACGTCGCGTACGAACGCGCCGACCTGCGGGCCGTCGTCGCCGATCTGGACCGCGCGGTGGCCCGCAATGTCGGCGACGAGGACTTCGTCACCGCGGCGCTGGTCGAGGAGCGTGGTGGCACGCTCACCATCGTCAACTGTGGACATCCGCCGCCGCTGCTGTTGCGCCGGGGTGCGGTGATCGCGCTGGACCCGCCGGCCCCCGCCCCTCCGCTCGGGTTCATGCCGGTGGTCCGTCCCCGGGTCGAACGCCTGGAGCCCGGGGACCGCCTGCTGCTGTTCACCGACGGCCTCGGGGAGGCGCGGCGGGACGGCGAGTTCTTCCCCACCGCCGACCGGGCCTGGCGACTACTCGGCCACGGCACTGTCGCCGACGGCCTGGCGTCGCTGGAGACCGCACTGGTCGAGTGGGTCCACGGCCGGCTCGACGACGACATCGCGCTGGTCCTGATGGAGTACGTCGGTGATCGTCGCGGCGCGGCGGTGGCCGTCCCGAGCTGGGAGGTCGGCACCGCCGAGGGCTGATCGGGACGCCGGTGCCGAAGCTGTGTAATCGCCGTCACTCGGGTGATCCGCTTGTCGCTGCCTACTTGTGAGTAATACAGTCGGGGTTACTGATCGGTAACACCTGTCCGGAAGCGGGGGCCAGCGAGCATGACCCACTACAAGAGCAACCTCCGGGATCTCGAGTTCAACCTTTTCGAGGTCTTCGGCGCGGACCGGGCGTTCGGCCAGGAGCCGTACTCGGAGCTCGACACCGACACCGCCCGCAGCTTCCTCGCCGAGGTCGAGCGGCTGGCCCGCGAAGACCTGGCCGCCAGCTACACGGACAGCGACCGCAACCCGCCGGTCTTCGACCCGGCCACCCACACCGCACCGCTGCCGGAGTCGTTCAAGAAGTCGTACCAGGCGTTCATGGACTCGGAGTTCTGGCGGCTGGACCTACCGCCGGCGCTCGGCGGCACCAACGCCCCACGCGCCCTCTGGTGGGCGCTCGCCGAGCTGGTCCTCGGCGCGAACGCGCCGGTCTGGATGTACGCCTCCGGCCCGTCCTTCGCGCACGTCCTGCACGTCGAGGGCACCGAGCGGCAGAAGAAGTGGGCCAAGCTCTTCATCGACAAGCAGTGGGGCTCCACGATGGTGCTCACCGAGCCGGATGCCGGCTCGGACGTGGGCGCGGGCCGCGCGCGGGCGGTCCCGCAGCCCGACGGCAGCTGGCACATCGAGGGCGTGAAGCGCTTCATCACCTCCGGTGAGCACGACCTGAGCGACAACATCGTGCACTACGTGCTGGCCCGCCCGGTCGGCGTGGAAGGTGTCGGTGGCCCCGGCACCAAGGGCCTGTCCCTCTTCGTGGTGCCGAAGTTCCACTTCGACGAGGCCACCGGCGAGCTGGGCGAGCGCAACGGCGTCTACGCCACCAACGTCGAGCACAAGATGGGCCTGAAGGTCTCCAACACCTGCGAGGTGACCTTCGGCGAGCACGGCGTGCCGGCCAAGGGCTGGCTGCTGGGCGACAGGCACGACGGCATCCGGCAGATGTTCATGATCATCGAGTACGCCCGGATGATGGTCGGCACCAAGGCGATCGCCACCCTCTCCACCGGCTACCTCAACGCCCTGGAGTACGCGAAGAACCGGGTGCAGGGCGCCGACCTGGTCCAGCAGGCGGACAAGACCGCCCCCCGGGTCACCATCACCCACCACCCGGACGTCCGCCGCTCGCTGCTGTTGCAGAAGTCGTACGCCGAGGGCCTGCGGGCCCTGGTCCTCTACACCGCCACCTGGCAGGACAGGGTCGCGCTCGCCGAGGCCGCCGGTGACGAGAAGGCCACCAAGCTGGCCAAGCGGGTCAACGACCTGCTGCTGCCGCTGGTCAAGGGCGTCGGCTCGGAGCGGGCGTACGAGCTGCTCGGACACGAGGCCCTGCAGACCTTCGGCGGCTCCGGCTTCCTCCAGGACTACCCGCTGGAGCAGTACGTCCGGGACGCGAAGATCGACACCCTGTACGAGGGCACCACCGCCATCCAGAGCCTCGACCTGATCTTCCGGAAGATCGTCCGGGACAACGGCAAGGCGCTGCTGGCGGTCTCCGGTGAGATCCAGGAGTTCATCACGTCCGAGGCCGGCAACGGGCAGCTCAAGGAGGAGCGGCAGGCGCTCGGCAGGGCGCTGGGCGAGATCCAGAACATCCTCGGCGTGCTGACCGGCTGGCTGGGTGAGGCGCAGGCCGGCGACGCCCGCGCGCTCTACAAGGTCGGGCTGAGCAGCCGGCGGTTCCTGCTGGCGGTCGGCGACCTGGTGGTCGGCTGGCTGCTCCAGCGGCAGGCCGACGTGGCGCTGAAGGCGCTGGCCGGCGACGTCTCCGCCAGCGACAGGGCGTTCTACACCGGCAAGGTGGCCGCTGCCCGTTTCTTCGCCCGCGAGGTGCTGCCCCGCATCGGCGCCGACCGGCGGATCATCGAGGGCGCCGACCTCGACATCATGGACCTCCCCGAGGACGCCTTCTGACAGTGCCACGGCACGCCTGACGGTTCCGGGTCGCACCACCCGGCACCGACGGCCGGCGGGGCGACTCTGCCCCCGCCGGCCGTCGCCGTCTCCCCGGGTGGGTGGACGGCCGACCGGTGGACGCCGCATTGACCGGGCCCGGCCGGGTATGCCCGGAGCGTCGCGGGTAACCGTCACGTGACCTCGAAAGGGCACGCCCAGAGCCACCGCACGGGGGAGTGCAGCGCACATGGGTGTAGGAAGCGGCATCTTTCTCATCGCGATCGGCGCGATCCTGACCTTCGCGCTGAGAGCCAACGTCTGGTGGATCGACGTACGGGCGGTCGGCTGGGTGTTCATCCTGGCCGGGCTGGCCGTACTGCTGACCACACTCTGGTTCTGGCAGGACCGGCGTAAGCGGGCCCGGACCCTCATCGTGGAGGAGAACCGGCTCTCGCACCCGACGGCGATGATGCCGCCGCCGCCGGACCCACCGCCACCGACCGCGCCACCGTCCTGATTCCGTAGGACCCGGGACGCGTGCCCCTGAGCCACCCGCCGACGATCGGCGGGTGGCTCAGTCGCGTGCGGCGTGCCGGGCCGTCATCGGCGCGCCCGCCCGGGCCACCTCCGTCCAGTTGGACGGGCAGCGGTGCACCGCCAGTTCGGCGGTGCGCAACCCGTCCTCGCCGATGCCGGCCGGATCGAGGAGCGCGGAGAGCAGCGATATGCCCGGGTTGTGGGCGATCAGCAGTGCTGTGCGGGCGTCCGGGTCCACGGTGCGGACCAGCGCCAGCAACTCCTCGGGATGCGCGTCGTACGCCCCCGGCTCGTAACGGACAGCGGGTCGGGGGCCGGTCGGACCGCCCTCCGGCGGCGAGCCGGTCATCCCCATCGCCACCCCGTGCCAGGTCTGTCGGGTGCGTCTGGCGGTCGAGCAGAGCACCACGTCGGGCAGCAGGCCGTGGTGCGCCAGCCAGGCTCCGGCCGCCGCCGCGTCGGCGGTGCCGCGGGCGCTCAGTGGACGCTCGGCGTCGTCGGTCGCGTCGCTGCCCTGCTCGGCCTTCGCGTGCCGCAGCAGGATCAGTGTGCGTGTTTCGGGGTCCGCGTCCGTCATGCCCTCAGCTTGCCCGATTGGCGATCTCCGTGCCGGGGTAAGTCGATGGATGCCGCACCCCCACCGACGGCCGCGGCGCGAGGTACGCCAGGTGAGAGCCGAGGAGCGAGACATGGGCATTGGTGGCAGCATCTTCCTGATCGCGCTGGGCGCGATCTTCGCGTTCGCAGTGGAGGCCGATCTGGGCTGGTTGGACCTGGCCGTGGTCGGCTGGGTGCTGATGCTGGCCGGCGTCGCCGGTCTGCTCGGCACCCTCTACTTCTGGAGCAGCCGCCGCCGTGCGGTGGTCGCCGCTCCGGTCCGCGAGGAGCGCGTGGTGGCCGACCGGGTCGTGCCCGTCCAGGACGACCAGGTCATGCGGGAGTACCGCGAGGTGCGTCGGCCGGGGCGCCCGGTCTGATACCCACTCACACACTCCGGGGTCCCGCAGCGTGGCGGGGCCCCGGCTCGCGTCCGGCTCCGCCCTCCCGGCCGGTCAGGCGAACAGCGCGAAGTAGATCGCGATGTGGTGGCAGAGCGCCGCCACCAGCGTGCAGGCGTGGAAGAACTCGTGGTGGCCGAAGACGGTCGGCCAGGGATTGGGCCGCCGCAGCGCGTAGAAGACCGCGCCGACGCTGTAGATCGCGCCACCCGTGATCAGCAGGACCAGCGCCGCGACCCCGCCGCCGTGCAGGATCTCGGGGAGCATCGCCACCGCCACCCAGCCCAGCGCCAGGTAGAGCGGCGCGGACACCCAGCGCGGCGCGTGCGGCCAGACCAGCTTGACGGCCACGCCGGCCAGCGCGCCACCCCAGACCACTGCCAGCATCACGGTGGCCGGCCGGGGCGCCAGCAGCAGCACGCAGAACGGGGTGTACGTGCCGGCGATGAACACGAAGATCATCGAGTGGTCCATCCGGCGCATCACCTGGTAGCCGCGCTCCGACCACACCCGACGGTGGTACAGCGCGCTGGTGCCGAAGAGGCCGCACACCGTCAGGCTGTAGATGAGACAACTGACCAGGGGTGCCCAGCCCGGGCGGCTGGCGGCGATCGAGCAGAGCACGATGCCGCAGACCAGGGCGACGAAGAAGGCGTACGTGTGCAGCCAGCCGCGCATCCGGGGCTTACCGATGTCGACCGGCTTCAGGCGAAGCGGGGCGGAGGTGGTCACCCGCTCAGGTTACGACACCGTAGGTTACTTGTAAGTAGTGGCGTTGGTGACACCTGGCACCGGCACCGTGAACACCACGGCGGCACGACATCGGCGAGGATGAGCGGATGCGGATCCGACCCGTCGGCGAGCACGCCCTGCTGATCGACTGCACCACTCCCAGCGCCGTCGCCGAGGCCGACCCGCCCGGGCCTGACGTGTCCGAGGCGGACCTGGTCGAGGCGTGGCGGGCCGAGCTGTGGCACCGCCGCGAACAGGGGGACCTGGCCACCGTGGAGATCGTGCCGGCGGCCAGCACCGTCCTGCTCGACGGCGTGCCGGACCCCGCCGCCACCGCCGACCTGCTGTCGCTCTGGGCATCGACGGTCAGCACCGCCGCACGAGGAGCCGCGACGGCCATCAGCCCCGCCGATCTTGCACTTTCTGCCCCGACGGAACGGGGCGATCGAGTCATAACGCCGACCAAAAGTGCAAGATCGACGGATGGAGGGTGCTCGGTTCCGGAATGGGCGGCGGATTTTGCGGTTCCGGTCGTGTTCGACGGGCCGGATCTGGTTTCGGTCGCTGACCACTGGAAGGTGGACGTGCCGGCGGTGCTGCGCCGGCTGACCAGCACCCCGTTCCGGGTCGCGTTCTGCGGCTTCGCTCCCGGCTTCCCCTACCTGACCGGGCTGCCCGCCGAGCTGGCGCTGCCCCGGCTGGCCACCCCCCGCCCCCGGGTGCCGGCCGGTTCGGTCGCGCTCGCCGGCCCGTACGCGGGCATCTACCCGAGCGCGTCCCCCGGTGGTTGGCTGCTGGTCGGCCGCACCGAACTCGTCCTCTTCGACGTGCACGCGGACCCGCCGGCCCGCCTGGGCCCCGGCACCTCGGTCCGGATGGTCGTGGCGTGACCGGGCCGGCGGCGATCGAGGTGCTGCGCGCCGGGGCGCTCACCACGGTGCAGGACCTGGGCCGGCTCGGCTGGGCGCACCTCGGCGTACCCCGGTCCGGTGCCCTCGACCCGGCCGCCCTCCGGTTGGCCAACAGGTTGGTCGGCAACCCCGAGCACGCCGCCGGGCTGGAGATCACCCTCACCGGTTGCACGCTGCGACTGACCCGCGCCACCACCGTGGCGGTCACCGGCGCCGAGGTGCCGGTGCTGGCGGGTACCCGCCCCGGCGACACCGGACGCCCACTCAGCGTGCCGGCCGGAACGGTGCTGCGGATCGGCCCGGCCCGACAGGGCGTACGGAGTTGGCTGGCGGTGGCGGGCGGCATCGAGGTGTCGCCGGTGCTCGGCAGCCGGTCCACCGACACGCTCTCCGGCCTCGGCCCGCCTCCGCTGCGCGACGGCGACCGGCTACCGCTGGGCGACCCGATCGGCGCACCCGCGCCGGTGGACCTGACCCTCGGCCGCACGCCCGCGCCGGAGCTGCGCCTGACGCTGCGCCTCGGCCCGCGCGACGACTGGTTCCCGCCGGCCGCGATCGATCTGCTGTTCGGTACCGCGTACACGATCAGCCCGGTGAGCAACCGGGTCGGCGCGCGACTCGACGGCGCGGCCCTGCCCCGCGCGGTGGCCGGCGAACTGCCCAGCGAGGGCCTGGTGCTCGGCGCGGTGCAGGTGCCGGCGGACGGACAACCCCTGATCTTCCTCGCCGACCATCCGACCACCGGCGGGTACCCGGTCATCGGAGTGGTCACCGACGTGACAGCGCTCGCGCAGGCCCGGCCAGGGACTACCGTCAGGTTCCATGGACCTCAACGCTGACCTGGGCGAGGGATTCGGGATCTGGCGACTCGGCGACGACGAGGCACTGTTGAGCCTCGTCACCTCGGCGAACGTCGCCTGCGGCTTCCACGGCGGCGACCCGTCCACCATGCGGCGGGTCTGCGAGGGCGCCGCCCGGCGCGGGGTCGCGGTGGGCGCGCAGGTCGGCTACCGGGACCTGGCCGGCTTCGGCCGGCGGCACATCGCGTACGACTTCGCCGAGCTGCGCGACGAGGTGACCTACCAGTTGGGGGCGTTGGACGCGTTCTGCCGGCTGTTCCGCACCCGGGTCCGCTATCTCAAGCCGCACGGCGCGCTCTACCACGCGGCGAGCACCGACGAGTCCCAGGCGGCGGCGGTGGTCGCCGCGGTCACCGGCTTCAATCCCGAGCTGCCCGTCCTCTGCCTGCCCGGCTCGACGCTCGCCCAGCTCTCCGTGGGGGCGGGTCTGCCGGTCGTCGCCGAGGCGTTCGCCGACCGCGCCTACCTGCCCACCGGGGCACTGGTGCCGAGGGGCACCCCCGGCGCGGTGATCAGCGACCCCGAGCAGGTGGCCGAGCGGGCGGTCCGGATGGCCACCCAACGCAGCGTGGTGGCTGTCGACGGCACCGTCATCCCCTGCTCGGTCGACTCGATCTGCGTACACGGCGACACGCCGGGCGCGGTCTCCGCCGCCGAACTCGTCCGCGCCACACTCATCGACGCCGGCGTGCCGCTGGCCCCGTTCGCCTGACGCGGAGGGGCCCGGCGGGGCCCCTCCGCGCTGCGCCTCAGGCGTCCAGGTCCCTGCGCACCAGGTCAAGCGTCCAGGCCGCGCAGCACCAGCGGCAGCCGGGTCACCGCACCGTCGACCACCCGGACCGGTACGCCCCAGTCCTGCCGGGTCAGGTGACACGCCGCGTGCTCGACGTCCGCGTCGCAGGTCGCCGCCTGGGCGGTCACCTGCAGAACCCCGCCGGTGACCTCGCCGTTGAGCACCAGCCGCCGGGACAGCTCGGTGCCCGTGCCGGCGCCCTCCACCAGCAGCTCCGGCGGGGACGCCGAGACCACAAGCCGGGTCGACGGCCCGTACGTCTCGTCCAGCTTCTGCCCCGGCGCCGGGGTGAACACGATGTCCAGGGTCACTTCACCGGCAGCCACGTCGGTCGGCCTGCGCTCGGTGCGGTGCCGGGGCCCGTCGACAGTGCTGGCACCCGCCGCCGACAGGGCACCCGGGGCGAGCCGGGTCAACCGGTGCGCGGCGGACTCCACCACCAGCACCTCACCGGACGGGGTGAGCACCAGGTCGCTCGGCTCCGCCAAGCCGTCGGCGACTGTGGAGACCTGGTTGCTCTCCCTGTCGAAGCGGCGTACCGCCCCGTTGTACGTGTCCGCGATCAGCACCGAGCCGTCCGGCAGCGCGCACACCCCCAGCGGGTGCTGGAGCAGCGCCGACTCGGCCGGACCATCCACGTGCCCGAAGTCGAACAGGCCCTGCCCGACGGCGGTGCCCAGCACGCCGTTCTCGACGTAGCGGATCGCGCTGGTCTCGCTGTCGGCGACCCATAGCCGGGCGCCGTCGGTCGACACGGACAGCCCGGACGGCTGCGCCATCCACGCCTCGTCCAACGGCCCGTCGCGCAGCGCCTCCACGGTCGTGCCCGCGTACATGCCGGCGGTCCGCTTGATCGGGTCGAACCACCAGAGCTGGTGGATGCCGGCCATCGCGATGATCAGTTTGTCGTCGTACCAGGCCAGGTCCCACGGGGACGAGAGGTCCACGGCGAGCGCGTCGTGGGCGTGGTCGTCGACCTCGGCGCGCCACTGCCGGCCGCTGCCGGCCACAGTCACCACCTCGCCGGACTCGAGCCGTACGCCACGCAGGAGGTGGTTGACGGTGTCGGCCACCACCAGGTCGTAGCCGGCGACCTCGGCGACGTGTGTGGGCAGCAGGCACACCCCCTGCGGCTCGGAGAAGGTCGCCACGGTGGCCGGCCCGTCGGCCCGGCCGCGTTCACCGGAGCCGATCCGGCGCACCGGCGTCTCGCCGTCCGGGGCGACCTCCACCAGGGAGTGCCGGGCCGAGTCCGAGACCAGCAGGTTGCCGTTCGGCAGCAGCGCCGCCTTACCCGGGAACCGCAACACGGTCTCCGGCGCCGGCGGCGGGACGTACGGGCCGTCGCCCCGGTGCAGGGTGCCCTTGGCCTCGTGCGTGGCGATCAGCTCATCGATCAGCCGGGCCAGCCCCTCGGCGTGCCCCTCGCCGGCCATGGTGGCGACCACGTACCCCTCGGGGTCGATCACCGACAGGGTCGGCCAGGCCCGGGCCGCGTACTGCTGCCACATGTCCAGCTCGGGATCGTCGAGGACGGGGTGGTGCACCCCGTACCGCTCGACCGCGGCGGCGAGCGCGTCCGGGTCCTTCTCGTGTTCGAACTTCGGCGAGTGCACACCGATCACGACGAGCACGTCGCCGTACTTCTCCTCGAGCGGGCGCAGCTCGTCGAGCACGTGCAGACAGTTGATGCAGCAGAACGTCCAAAAATCCGCGATGACGATCTTGCCGCGGAGGTCGGCGAGCTTGAGATCGCGTCCACCGGTGTTCAGCCAGCCTCGGCCGCGCAGCTCAGGAGCCCGTACTCGTGCAGTCGTTCCCATGCCTGCCAGCCTGCCACGCCGTACCGTCCCGCCCGCCGCCGAGCCCTGCGCGATCTTGCACTTCCTGCTGCGACTTAAGAGACATTTGGCGCAAAACGACGTCCGAAACTACAAGATCGACGCGGCGGGGGGCGGGGCGGGGCGTGGGCGGGGCGTGGGCGGGGCGGGGCCACGAACAACCGTGGCCCCGCCGTGGTGTGCTACTTCGTTGCTGGCTTGAGGCAGAGGACCCGGTTGCTGCCCTCGCCCGGCAGCACCACGTGGGGCTGCGTCGGGTCGGCGCACTTGTCCTTCGCGCTCACCTTCGACACGATCGTGAACGCGCCCGCCTCGCCGCAGTCCGCCGCCGAGGCGCCGCCCTGCCCCGACTGCTTCACGCAGGTGCCGACCGCCGGGTCGAAGGAGGGCGTGTCGTCCCCGCCGACCTTGCCGAGCAGCAGCAGCAGACCGAGTGGCACCGCAAGGATGAGCACCGCGGCGATCAGCACCGCCGCCAGCACCCGTCCGTTGCGGACCTTCGGCGCCGGTGGCTCGACCTTGGGCTCGTCGGCCTCCGGCTTGAACGCGTCGAATCGGCCCTGGTCGGACTGGCTGTCGGACTCCTGGCCCCAGGACGGGGCCGGATGCTGCGCCGGCGGGAAGCCGCTGGGGGCGTGCTCGGTCGCCGGTCCGGCGCCGAAGCCGGGGCCGTTGCCCCCCGGGCCGCCGAAGCTCGGTGCACCGAAGGCAGCCGTGCCGTTGACGCTGGCGGCACCGCTGGCGGGTGCGCCCGGACCGCCGAAGGGGTCACCCGGCGTATCGGCACCGGAGTGTGGCCGGGTGCCGTTCACCGGCCGGTTGTTGGCCGGCGCGTCGACGAAGGACGGCACACCGGGCGGGAACGCCGGCGGCGCGGGCTGCTCGTTGAACGCGTTCGGCGCGGGCTGCCGGTCGTCGAAGTGACTGTCGCCTGCGGACTCGCCACCCCAGCCGGGGCCGACCTGCCGCGGCGCTTCGTTCTGCCAGTCCGGGGCGATCTGGCGCTGCGGCTCGTTCGGCCAGTCCGGCACGCCCTGACGGCCGGCAGCCGGATTGCCCGGGAACACCTCCGGCTCCGGCTCGGCCTCCGGCTCCGGGCGGGTCGGGCGGCCGTACACCCGGGGTTGCGGGCTGGCGGTGCCGGTCGGTCGGATGGCCTGGTCGGTCGGGGGCATGACCCGGCTGGCCAGCGGCACCGAAGCGCTCGCCGTGGCCTTGGCCGCGCCGGCTGCCGGGTCGGCCTCCGGCGTGGGGACGACGGCCCGGCCCGCTCCGGACTCCGGAGAGGTGCGCGGCGCGGGCACCACCGCGCCACTCGCGGGGGCGTCGTCGGAGCGCCCCCAACCGGCCGGCTCCGGCTCGTACGACGTGGCGTCCGGGGTCTGCGGCGTGTAGTCGGCGGGTGGGGCGGCGGCCAGGCTGGCGCCCGGAACGCGCTGCTCCTGCGGCGGCAGCGGCACGGCGTTGGCCGGGGAGATGCCCGGCGCGGGCCCCGGTTGGTAGGCCGGTGGCTCGTCGGCGCGGTCCGCCTCCCGCCCCGCGCGGGCGGCTTCCGCCTCGGCGCGGCCCCACACCTCACCGGGCGCCCACGGCTCGGCCTCCGGCACGCCGGGAGTGCTCGGCGCGACGTTGTCGGAGCCGGTGGCCCAGGCGGGCGCCCCGTCGTTGCCGGGCACGCTGGCGCTGGCGCGGGCGGGGAGGCCGCTCTGCTCGGCGGGGGTCCAGCCCGCCTGCTCGGGCCGGTCGGTCGGTTGGTCCTGCGCCGGGAGCACCCAGTCGGGCTGCTGCGGACGCCCCTCGGCGCCGCCCCAGGCGGCCGGCTGTGCGGGCTGGTCCTGCCGCTGGTCACCGTCGCCGTTCCAGCCGGGCTGCGCGGGCTGCTGCGGTGCGGCCGCCCATCCGCCGGAGCGGGCCGGGTCGTCCTGCCCGGGCCAGTTCGGCGTCGCGGGCGCCGGCACCTGGGCAGCGCCACGGGCCGGGTTGGCCGGGGCGGCCTGCCCCCAGGCGGGGGCGGGGGCTTGCTCGGTCGCCTCGGCGGGCTGGCCCCACGCTGGCGGGGACTGCTCCGCCGGCGTCCACACCGGCTGGTCGTCGCGGGCGGGCCAGCCGCCGTTGCCGGCGGAATGCTCCTGCTGCGGGCCACCGGACCAGCCGGCGGCCTGCGGCGACTCGGGCTGCTGCGGCTCGGCCCCACGCCACTCGGTGGTGGGGGGACTGGCCGGTGCCGCCCCGCCCCAGCCGCCGGAGGTGGCCGGATCGTCCTGGGCGGGCCAGGCGGCGGTGGCCGGGGCCACCTGCGCGGCGCCTCGGGCCGCCGGCTGGGCCTGCGCCCAGTCCGGCTGCTCGGCGGCGTTGGTGCCCCAGGCGGGGGCCGCCGCGTTCGGCTCGGCGGGTGGCCAGGCCTGCTGCTGCGCTGCCCACGGTGCCGGCTGCTGCTGCGGTGGCTCGGTCGGGCCGCCGCCGGCCGCCCAGGCGGGCTGCGCCGGCTCACCGGGCTGCGGGGCAGCGGCGGCGCCCCAGGCGGGGGCCGGCGGTTGCTCGGGCTGGCTGGCCCACGCCGGCGCCGACGGGTTGGGCCGTGCCGGGGGCGCGGGCGCCCAACCCAGGTCGGGTCCGCCAGCGTTCTGGCTGTTGTCCGGCTGCGCCGGGCGGTCGCCGTACGGCGCCGGTCCGCCGGCGCCCGGTGACACCTCGTCCGGCTCTTGGCCGGGGCGGTGCGGGCCCTCGGACGTCATGGGTGCGCCTCCTCCATCACTGGTCGGCTCGCCGTGCCGATCGGACTCCTCGGCGTGGCTGCCGGCGTCACCGGCGTACCGCGGTGCCGGCTCCCCGCACGGTATCGGGTGGCGGCACGGCACGTCCAAGGAGCATCGGCCGTCACTCCCCGTGACCGGCTGGTGTCGAGCAGTTCCTGTCGGCTCGGCCTCTGCCGGGTCGGCGGGCGGCGACCGAAGCCCACCGTACCGGGCGCTGCGGCACTGCGGAATCCCGGTGGCGGGTGGTCCGGAAACGCCGATGGCCCACCCGGTGGGCCGGGTGGGCCATCGATCTGGAGGAGGTGAGGGATGTCGTGGAGCGTCAGCCCATGTGACGCTGGGCGATGACGAGGATTTCCTCGCGGACCGCCGGCGAGTTCGCCGAGCGCAGCGCGTGCTCGATGGCACGGGCGCGGCGGGTGGCCTCGCGGTGGTTGCGGATTCGCTCGATCATGCTCATTGGTGGGTCCCCCTAGCTATTCGGTTGTTCGCCCCTGATGCCTCTATTCAACAGCACCATCGACCTAAAATCCATCGATTATTAGGTGAGCTGGGACACCTGCCTAACAATCATAGGTCAACAGGCTGTCTGGCCGACGATTTCGTCGTCCAACGGACACGGCCGGTGTGCCGGGCGTTAACCCGTGGCACACCGGCCGTGGCTGGCGTCTCGAACGGTCAGGTCCAGGCGAGCAGTGCCGCCTCCGGGTCAGCGAGGAAGTCGCCGATGTCCCGGAGGAACTTCGAACCCAACTCGCCGTCGATGATCCGGTGGTCGAAGCTCAATCCCAGGGTGGTCACCTGGCGAACCTTGACCTTGCCCTTGTGCGCCCAGGGCATCTCCCGCACCGCGCCGAAGGCCAGGATGGCCGACTCGCCCGGCGGCAGGATCGGCGTGCCGGTGTCCACCCCGAACACGCCGACGTTGGTGATGGTCAGCGTGCCGCCCGACATGGCCGCCGGTGAGGTACGGCCGGACTTCGCCGTCTGCACCAGGTCGGTCAGCGCGTCCGCCAGCTCCCGCAGCGTCAGCCGGCCGGCGTCCTTGATGTTCGGCACGATCAGCCCACGCTCGGTGGCCGCCGCGATACCGAGGTTGACGTACTCCTTGACGACGATCTCGTCGCCGGCCCACGTCGAGTTGACCATCGGGTGACGACGTACCGCGAGCAGCACCGCCTTCGCCACCAGCAGCAGCGGCGAGACCCGTACGTCGCGCCACTCCCGCCGGCCCCGGAGCCGGTCCAGCGCCTTCATCGCCCGGGTCACGTCGACGGTCAGGAACTCCGTCACGTGCGGGGCGGTGAACGCCGAGCGGGACATGTTCTCCGCGGTGAGCTTGCGGACCCCCTTGACCGGGATGCGCTGCTCCCGGTCGGCGCCGAAGCTGGGCGCTGTCGTCGTCGCGATCGGTTCGGCGGCCACCACCGCCGCACCGCTGGCGGCCTGCTGGACGTCCTCCCGGGTGATCGAACCGAGCGGCCCCGACCCGGTCACCGTTCCGAGGTCGACCCCGAGGTCCTTGGCGAGCTTGCGGACGGGCGGCTTGGCCAGCACCGCGCCGGCCGCCGTCGCGTGCCCGTTCCGCTGCGGAACGGGCGGGACCACCGGCTGCGGAGTGGGCGGGACCGCCACCGGGGCCGCCACGGCCTGCGCCGGAACCGCCCCCTTGCGCGGGCGGCGCTTCGCGGCGGTCGTCCGCGGGCCGTAGCCGACCAGCACCGCCGTCCGGCCACCCGGTGCCGCTCCGCCGATCAGGCCCGGCTCCACCATGCCCTCGGCCGGTGCCACCTCCACCGCCGCCAGCGAGGCCGCCGACGGGGTCGGCAGGTCACCGCTCGGCGTGGCGGTGGTCGACGGCGACTCCAGCGGGCCGGCGCCCGGGTCGGTGTCGATCGCGATGATCGGAGCGCCGACCTCGACAGTGGTGCCCTGCGGGTGGAAGATCGCCTGCACCTGCCCGGCCCACTTCGCCGGGATCTCCACCGCCGCCTTGGCCGTCTCCACCTCGACGATCGGCTGGTTCAGCTCGATCGTGTCGCCGACCTCGACCAGCCAGGCCAGGATCTCGCCCTCGGTCAGGCCCTCGCCCAGGTCGGGCAGGTTGAATGTCTTGATCCGGGACATGTCGCTCACCAGCCGAAGGTGCGGTCGACGGCGTCGAGCACCCGGTCGAGGTCGGGCAGGTACTCCTCCTCCACCCGGGCGGCCGGGTAGGGGGTGTCGAAGCCGGTCACCCGCAGCACCGGCGACTCCAGGGAGTAGAAGCACTCCTCGGTGATCCGCGCGGCCAGCTCGGCGCCGAGGCCGATGTTCGACGGCGCCTCGTGCACCACGACCGCCCGGCCGGTGCGCTTCACCGACTCGTAGGCCGCGCTCAGGTCCAGCGGGGACAGCGAGCGCAGGTCGATGACCTCCAGCTCCCGGCCGTCCTCGGCGGCGGCGGTCGCCGCCTCCAGGCAGGTCCGCACCATCGGCCCGTACGCCAGCACCGTGACGTCGGCGCCGGGCCGCACCACGCGGGCCGAGTGCAGGGGGTACGCCTCGGACAGCGGGGCGTCCAGGTCGACCTGACCCTTCTCCCAGTAGCGCCGCTTGGGCTCCAGGAAGACGATCGGGTCGTCCGAGGCGATGGCCTGCTGGATCATCACGTACGCGTCCTGCGGGTTGGAGCAGGTCACCACCTTGAGGCCGGCGGTGTGCGCGAAGTACGCCTCGGGCGACTCGGAGTGGTGTTCGACAGCCCCGATGCCGCCACCGAACGGGATCCGGATCACCATCGGGATGTTGAGCTTGCCGCCCGAGCGGTAGTGCATCTTCGCCACCTGCGAGACGATCTGGTCGTACGCCGGGTAGACGAAGCCGTCGAACTGGATCTCGCAGACCGGCCGGTAACCACGGATGGCTAGGCCGACAGCGGTGCCGATGATGCCGGACTCGGCGAGCGGGGTGTCGATCACCCGCTGGTCGCCGAAGTCCTTCTGGAGCCCGTCGGTGATGCGGAACACACCACCGAGCTTGCCGACGTCCTCGCCCATGATGACGACCTTGCTGTCGTTCTCCAGGGCGCGACGCAGGCCGGTGTTGAGGGCCTTGCCGAGGGTGAGCGTCTCCGTGGCCATCAGTGGTTGCTCCCCTCGAACGACTCCAGGTAGCGGCTGAACTGCGCGCGCTGCTCGTCGAGCAGCGGAGAGCCGTTGGGGTAGACGTTGTCGAACATCGTCACCGGCTCCGGGTTGGGCATGTTGAGCACCCGTTCACGCAGGTGCACCGACTCGCGGCGGGCCTGCTCGTCGACCTCGGCGAAGAAGCCCGCGTCGGCGATCTGCTGCTTCTCCAGGAAGGCCCTGACCCGGGCGATCGGGTCCTTGGCCTGCCACGCCTCGACCTCGCTGGCGATCCGGTAGCGGGTCGGGTCGTCGGAGGTGGTGTGCGCGCCCATCCGGTAGGTGTACGCCTCGATCAGGCTCGGACCCTGCCCGAGCCGCGCGTTGTCCAGCGCGGTGCGGGTCACCGCGTACGACGCGAGCACGTCGTTGCCGTCCACCCGTACGCCGGGGAACCCGAAGCCGGCGGCCCGCTGGTACAGCGGAACGCGGGTCTGCCGCTCCAGCGGCTCGGAGATGGCGTACTGGTTGTTCTGGCAGAAGAAGACCAGCGGCGCGTTGAACACGCTGGCCCAGACGAACGCCTCGTTCACGTCGCCCTGGCTGGTCGCCCCGTCGCCGAAGTAGGCGATCGCGGCCTCGCCGTCGTCGGTGCCGGTCTTGCCGTCCATGGTGATGCCCATGGCGTAGCCGGTCGCGTGCAGGGTCTGCGCGCCGATGACGATCGTGTACATGTTGAACTTGAACTCGTTCGGGTCCCAGCCGCCCTGGTCCACGCCGCGGAACAGGCCGAGGGGCATGATCGGGTCGATTCCCCGGCAGTACAGGACGCCGTGCTCCCGGTAGGTCGGGAAGGCCATGTCCTGCGGACGCAGCGCCCGTCCGGAGCCGACCTGGGCGGCTTCCTGGCCGAGCAGGCTGGCCCAGAGGCCCAGCTCGCCCTGACGCTGGAGCGCTGTCGCCTCGGCGTCCAACTTCCGGACCAGCACCAGGTCGCGGTAGAGACCGCGGTATTCCTCGTCGGTGAAGTCGGCGCGGTACTCGGTGCCGTCCGGCCCGGTGACGCTGTCGATCCGCTCGCCTTCGGGGGTGAGCAGCTGCACCAGTTCGGGGTCGCCGGCCGCGCCCTTCTTGGAGCGGGGTGCGGCCCGCCTGCTGCGGGTGGTGCCCCCGGGGTCGCCCTTTGCCATCGGTCTCTCCCTGTCGTGTCTGCGTCGGCACCGGGGGGTCACCCGGCCACGCAACTCGTGCGCCTGTCCGGCTGGTGCCGGACCGGTTCCTGGCGGCCGCGCCTAGCCCCGGTGGGGGTTGCCGCACGGCGTGAAGCCGGGTTCTGGCCGAACCCGGTTCGGGAGCGCCGGCGTTCAACCGCGCCTGCCGCGAGGGTGCGCGGAGGTCACGGCTGCGTTGCCGTCGTGCTCCATATTCGCAGAGCAGGTGAGCGCGCCCACAGTACGGCTGCCCAGGAATCCGACCGTCACCGCTTTGACGCCGTTTGTCGCCATCACGCCGTGTCGGACCGCCGGTGCCTCCCGGCGCGGTTTGGCGCCGTTCGGCCAGCACCGCGTGTCGACACGCCGTGGAGGTTGGCTGACGGAGGGTGACTACGCCAGGCTGATTCCCGCAGGATCGCGCCGATCGGGTCTTATGCCGGGTTTCCCGCCGTGGCGTCCATCCATGTCCCTCGACGGACCGATGACAAGGGGTGCGCGGTGTACGAGCCAGGTGACGGTCCCGGCACGCCAGCCCTCGCCGGGCGGCTACCGCCGGGTGGTCGGCGTCCACCGGGCTCCCGCCGCCGTCGGCCCCACCCGGGGCTACCTGCTGACCGTGGCACTGCTCGCCGGCACCGCCTCGCTGCCCATCCTGGCCGCGATCAGCGCGGGCTCGGCCACCCCGGGCAGCACCGCCCTGCCGGACAGCAGCACCCCCTTCATTCCGGCCCCCTCAGTCGGGCCGGTCCTGATCCCGCAGCCGTTGACGAGCCAACCGATGTTCCCGCCGCCAGGTACCCCCGACGTCGGCCCGAGCAGCGGCTGGCTGCCCTCCGCGCCGAGGCCGGCCAAGCAACGGCCGGCCGTTGTCGGTCCGGCCCCGGCCCCGCGGATGACCGCCCCGCCGCCGGTGCCGGCGCCGACCCGGGGCACCCCACCGATCGCGCCGCCATCCGTCGCCCCACCGGCCCCGACCGCTGGACCGACCAACCCCGAGCCGACCGAACCCCCGGAGCCGGACCCGACCGATCCCGACCCGACCGCCTCGTCGGACCCGGAACCGACCGCTTCGTCGGACCCCGACCCGACCGACCCGGCCCCGACCGCCTCGTCGGACCCGGGCCCGACCGGTCCCCCCGATCCGAGCCCGACCGGCTCCACCGGGACCGATCCGATCCCGAACCTGACTGTGGAACCGTCGCCCACGCGGCAGTCGACGCTGACGGCCAGCCGCACGCCGCTGGCCGGACCGACACACCCCACGGTGTCCCCGGCGGTACGGTGACGCTCAGGCGCGGCCCGTCCGGCGCCGGCGGTGTTCGCAGGTAGGCGCGTTCCGGAGGGGGTGACGTGGGCGGCGGTCCGGAACTCCGCCCGGCTCCCACCCGCCGCGGTCCGGGCCTGCGGATCGCCCGACTGGTCACCGAGGTGACCGCGCCCGCGGTGCTGGTGTCCCTGCTGATCCTCACCGTGAGCTGGCACAGCGCGCGACGCCCTGGTCAGGGACTCGTCTGGGGCCTGCTCGGCACGCTCTTCGTCACCGGCATCCCGTTCGCCTACATCCTCGGCGGCGTACGCCGTGGTCGCCTCACCGACCATCACGTGGGCCGCCGGGAGCAGCGCCGGGCGCCACTGCTTGTCGGCATCGGCTCGGTAGCGGCAGGGCTCGCCCTGCTGGCCGTGCTCGGCGCGCCCCGCCCGGTGCTGGCGCTCGCGGTGGCCGGGCTGGTCGGCCTCGTGGTCTGCGTGTCGGTCAGCCACTGGTGGAAGGTGTCCATCCACTCGGCGGTGGCCGCCGGCACGCTCGTCATCCTGATCCTGACCTTCGGCGCCCGGCTGGTCGTCGCCGTACCCCTGGTGGCGTTCGTCGGTTGGTCCCGGGTGCGTCTGCGCGACCACACGGTGCCGCAGGTGGTCGCCGGCGGCGTGCTCGGCGCGCTGATCGCCGCCGTGGTCTTCGGCCCGCTGCGCTAGCGGACGCCGGGGTGGGCGACCCGCCGGGGTGGGCGGCGCGCCGGGGTGGGCGACCCGCCGGGGTGGGCGGCGCGCCGGGGTGGGTGACCCGCCGGGGTGGGTGACCCGCCGGGGTGGGTGACCCGCCGGGGTGGGTGACGCGTCACCCACCCCGGTGGACCGTCAGGCGCCGTCGTCGGCGAGACGGTGCCGGTTCGCCTCGATCCAGGCGTCCAGCGCCGCCGGGTCGTCCGGGTCGACGCCGTCGGCCATCAGCTGCGCAACGGCGGCGGTGGCCGGGCTGCGCCGCTCGCCCGTCGAGTAGAGGCGGGCGAACTCCGGCACCATCTCCTCGATCGCCTCGTCGACGCGGGTCGCCGCCGCCTCGGGGAGGCCGCGCTGGCGCGACGCGTACCGCGCCCAGGCCCGTAGCACCCGGGGCAGCATCGCCGCGTCGTCCATGTCCAGCACGGCCCGGCGGTGCACCCAGTCCAGCAGGAACAGCCCGGACACCGCGGGGCTCCAGCGCATCGGGTCGGCGTCCGGGAAGCTCGCCGAGTGGTCCAGCAGCAGGCTGAGGCAGAAGTGCAGCGAGGCCAACTCGGGGCCGTCGACGGTGTCCAGCCCGAAGCGGGCGGCCTCCGGCGCGGCGAGGAAACGCCGGACCAGGTCGGTGCGCTCGGTGGCGGACAGCGGCTCGACCTCCGCCGGGCCGGTCGGGGTGTTCGCCGTGGGCAGCAGCGCCAGTCGGGCGCCGACCAGCGCGCGGTCGGTGGCGAGCGAGCCCTCGCCCGGCAGCTCGCTCAGGTCGTCGGTGACCGCCAGGTGGCGGGCCACCTCACCGCGGAGCCGGGCCGGGTCCTCGGCGCGGAACCAGGTCAGCTCGTCGTCCGCGCACATCTGCCGGACCTGGTCCAGGATCCGTTCGGCCGGCCCGCCGACGAAGATGTCCTTGGTGATGCCGATGTTGTGGTCCACCAGGGCCACCAGCGCGTGCTCCGAGCCGCCGGCGGCGTCCTCGTAGGCGAAGGTCGCGAGGTAGGAGGTCTGGTCGCCGTACACGTCGCCGTACGCCCACGTGCCGGTGAGGCGCACCCGACCCAACTGGGCCGTCCAGGTGGGCGCCTGGCTGCCCGGTCGCACCCGCTCGGTGCCGTCGGCGGTCGGGACGAGCGCGGCGAAGACCTGTCGGATGGTGGTCGCCGACGCGACCCGGCGGCGGGCGGTGGCGGCGAGGAAACCGGTGACGAACTCGCGTACGGCGGTGTCGCGGTCGGTCTCCGCGATCGCGTAGACACTGCCCAGCAGCGCGCTGCCGAGCATCTCGGCGTCGAGGGCGGACTCCAGCTTGGTCACGTCGCGTGCGGCGTGCAGCACCGCGTCGTAGGGGGTCTGAGGCGTGGCCATGCTCCGACCCTACGCCGCCGCGGGCGTACGGAGAGCGGTAGCGAGCCGTGCGGTGCGTCAGCGGCGGGCGGCGTCCCGCAACGCGTCGCGCGCCTGCGCGTACGAGCCGAGGACGGCGCGCACCGGCGTCAGCACGTACTCCTCACCCACCTGGGAGACCCGGACCGTCAGCCGGTGCTCGGCCCGGGACCGGGCCCGTCGCGCGGCCCAGCGCACCACCGGCCGGGTGAGTGCCGCCGCCAGCAGCCCGGTCAGCAGGCCGCCGAGCAGCAGGACGGTGGGCAGCGGCACCTGACCCACCATCGGGTTCTCCAGCGCGGGCAGGCCGAGCGCCTGGAGCGCGTAGCCGAGCACCAACCAGCCCAGCCCGACCACGGCGGCCAGGGTGACCAGCCACTGCACCCCGCCGACGACCCGCCACCAGAGCGGTCGCCGGTCGAGGCCGAGGTCGGTGCCGGCGATCGTGCGGTCCAGCGCGTCCGGCAGATCAGTGAGGCGGGACCGGGCGGCCGAGGTCACCGCGCCGGCCCAGGCGGCGGGCAGGTCCGTGGCGGCCCGATCGGCCACCGCCCGGATGGCGAGGCCGAGAGCGGAGCGCTGGGCGGCCGTCGGGTCCGGCACCGAGGTGGCCGCGACCAGACTCTCCGCCGGATCGGCCGGGTCGCCGGCCGGACCGGGCAGGTGCAGCCGGCGCAGCGGGTCGGGGCGCAACCGACGCCAACCCCTGACCACGGGCCAACCCGTGGCCGAGCCGGCCCGGTGCCGGTACGCCTGTTCCACGGCGTCCGCCACGGCCGGTACCCCGGAGGCTCCGGCGAGCGCCCGGTTCAACCCGGCGACGGCGGCGTCGTCCGGCCCACCCGCCGGCCGGGTCGAGCCCATCAGCTCGTCCAGCCCGGCGACCACCGCGTCGACGTCACCGGCGAGCCGGCGCAGCGCGGCCTGCCGCTCGGCGACGGTACCTTCCAGGGCGCCGCGCAGCCCGACCATCCCGGCCGGGTCGAGGGCGGTGGTGGCGAGCAGCGGCACCCCGGTCAGGCCGTCCGAGTCGAGGAGCCGACGCAGGTCGTCCAGGACCCGGGGCACCTCGGCCGGGGGCAGCCGGTCGGACTGGTTGAGCACGACGAGCGTGACGTCCCGGTGCCGGTGGAACTCGCGCAGGTAGCTGTCGTGAATGACCCGGTCGGCGTACTTCTGCGGGTCGACGACCCAGACCACCTGGTCGACCAGGCCGAGCAGGCGGTCCACCTCGAGCCGGTGGGATCGCTGCACGGAGTCGAAGTCGGGCAGGTCGAGCAGGATCAGCCCGTGCAGCGGCGTCTCGTCGTCCCCGTCCAGGGCGCTCTCCCGGACGAAGCGGTGCCGGGGCAGCACGCCGATCCAGTCGAGCAGCCGGTTGGCCCCCTCCAGCGGCCCCCACACGCAGGCGTGGGTGACGCCGGTGGTGGGCCGGCGGACCCCGACCGGTGACAGCTCCAACTGGGCCAACGCGTTGAACAGGCTGGACTTGCCACTGCCGGTGGCCCCGGCCAGGGCGACCACAGTGTGGTCCCGGGACAGCGCGAGCCGGGTGCCGGCTCGCTCGACCAGCGTGTGCGCGGGCACCAGGTCGCCGTCCGGCAGCAGGCCGTCCACGGCGGTCAGGAACCGGCGTACCGCGTCCAGCCGCGCGATCAGCGCGTCGGCGTCGACCCGCTGGTCCCCCCGGAACGCCTCGCGCAGCCGGCCGGCGATGTTGCTCACCGGGCGCCCTCCTCGTCGGCGGCGAGGCCGCTGTGGTGCCGGGCCAGCTCGACCTGGTCGGCGGCCCGGCGCAGGCGGTCGCCGGCGTCCGCGGCGGGGCGGGCGTCCGCGGTGCGGCTCAAGAAGCGGTCGGCCTCCGCGCCGAGCAGCGTCCGCACCCGCTCCAGCAGGTCGGCACGGGCCTTGGCGGCGAGGGTACGCACCGCCTGGTCACCGAAGATCGCCTGGAGCACCGCCTGCGCGGCGACTGTGGTGCCGGCCCCGGTGGCCACCTCCAACCCGGTCGGGATGAACGCGGTGGAGGCGAAGACGGCGATCATCACGGCCAGCCCGGTGGCGTTGACCGCGTACGCGGCGGTGCGGGCGACGAACCGCTTGTCGCTGCCCTCGATCCGGACCAGCTCCAACACCCCGCGCTGCCAGTCCCGGACCAGGCGCTCGGCGCGGTCGGGGAAGTCGTCGCCCGGGTGGGCGAGGCTCGGGTCGAGCAGCCCGGCGCCGGCCGGGTTCGCCTTCCACGCCGTGTACGCCGACTCGGCCGCCTCCGAGGCCACCCCGCGCAGCAGGGTCACCAGCTGCGACTCGATGGCGTTGCGCAGCTCGGCGGCGGGCGCCGGCCGGCCGGTGACGGCGGCCACCAGGCGGTCCCGGAGGCGGCCGATCCGCGCCTCCAGGGTGCGGAACAGCTCACCGGTGCCGACGAACTCCTGCCAGCGGGCGAGCACCTCCCCGCGCAGCAGCCGGCCGTCCCGAAGCCCCTGCTCGACTGTGCGTTCGGCGCCCCGGTACGCGGCCCGGACCCGCTCGTCCAGCCCGTCGGCGGCGGCGACCTGCTCGTCGGCCGCCTCGGCCAGAGCCTCCACAGTGGGTCGGAGCGCGGCCAGCGCCCCGTCGAGCGTCTGGCGGACCACCGCCGCCCGCGCGTCCGCGTCGGCGGCCAGCCGGGCGAACCAGTCGGCGAGCGGCGCGGTCACCCCCTCGGGCAGCAACCCCTGACCGTCGACCCAGGTCTCCGGCAGCACGAACAGCGGCGCCTGGTCGAGGGCCTGCTCGGCGAGCATCTCGGTCAGGTGCGCGGCGATCTCGTCGGTGGCCTCGGCGGGCACCCGGTCCAGCACCATGGCGATCACCGCGCCGCGTGCGCGGGCGCTGCGCAGCAGTTCCCAGGGCACCGCGTCGGCATAGCGGGCGGCGGTGGTGACGAAGAGCCACAGGTCGGCGGCGGCCAGCAGTTGGGTGGCGAGAGCCCGGTTGGCGTCGACGACCGAGTCGATGTCGGGCGCGTCGAGGAAGGCCAGCCCGGGTGGCAGGGCCGGAGCGGTGACGAGGTGCAGGGACCGGGGGTCCTCACTCGGCTCGGTGGTGCGGGTCAGCCCGGGCAGCAGGTCGCCCTGCCGGAACCAGGTCGCGTCGGCCGGGTTGCAGACCAGCACCGGGGACCGGGTGGTGGGCCGGAGCACGCCGGCGGCGCTGACCCGGGCCTTGACCAGGCTGTTGACCAGCGTCGACTTGCCCGCGCCGGTGGAGCCGCCGACGACCACGAGCAGGGGGGCGTCCAGCCGGGCGAGCCGGGGCAGCAGGTAGTCGTCGAGCTGGTCGGTGAGCGCGGTGGCGGTCTGCCGGGCGGGATCGGCGGACGGCAGCGCGAGCGGGTACCGGGTCGCGCCGATCGCCTCCCGGAGGCCCGTCAGCGCGCCGGGGAGACTGTCGTCCCCGGTGGTGGCGGGGGGCTCCGGCACGGCGTCCGGTGGGCTGGTGCGGGCTGCGACGGCGGGCGCGCCGGAACGGGTGGCGGAATCGCCGTGCGTCGTCACCGCTAAAGCGTGCCCGACCGATGCAACAGAAGACAACCAGACGGTAATAACGGCTGGGTTGCGTCGGGTCGACTCAACCCGACTTGACGATTCGCCAACCCGTGGCACTATTGAGTCAAGTTCACTCAACTTGTGGTGGGGCCCGCTGCGGGCGGTGCTCGCCAGGCAGCCCACGGGCGACGCCCGTCACCTGCACAACCTTACGAAGCGAGGAAGCGAACATGGCACGTGCGGTCGGTATCGACCTCGGCACGACGAACTCCTGCGTCAGCGTTCTCGAGGGCGGTGAACCCACCGTCATCGCCAACGCTGAGGGGTCCCGGACGACTCCGTCGATCGTCGCGTTCGCCCGCAACGGCGAGGTGCTCGTCGGCGAGGTCGCCAAGCGTCAGGCAGTGACCAACCCGGACCGGACGATCCGGTCGGTCAAGCGCGAGGTCGGCACGAACTGGTCCGTCGACATCGACGGCAAGAAGTACACGCCGCAGGAGATCTCGGCCCGCACGCTGATGAAGCTCAAGCGGGACGCCGAGGCGTACCTGGGCGAGCAGATCGCCGACGCAGTGATCACCGTCCCGGCCTACTTCAACGACAGCCAGCGCCAGGCCACCAAGGAGGCCGGCGAGATCGCGGGCTTCAACGTGCTGCGGATCGTCAACGAGCCGACCGCTGCCGCCCTGGCGTACGGGCTGGACAAGGGCTCCAAGGAGCAGACCGTCCTGGTCTTCGACCTCGGTGGCGGCACCTTCGACGTGTCGCTGCTGGAGTTGGCCGAGGGTGTGATCGAGGTCAAGTCGACCAGTGGTGACAACAACCTCGGTGGCGACGACTGGGACCAGCGGATCATCGACCACCTGGTCAAGACGTTCCGTGGCGAGCACGGCATCGACCTCAGCCAGGACAAGATGGCCCTCCAGCGACTCCGTGAGGCCGCCGAGAAGGCCAAGATCGAGCTGTCCGCCGCCACCACCACCAACATCAACCTGCCGTACATCACCGCTGGCGCGGCCGGCCCGCTGCACCTCGACGTGACGCTGAGCCGGGCCGAGTTCCAGCGGATGACCCAGGACCTGCTGGACCGCTGCAAGGGCCCGTTCGAGCAGGCCGTGAAGGACGCCGGGATCAAGATCTCGGACGTCGAGCACGTCATCCTGGTCGGCGGCTCGACCCGGATGCCCGCCGTGACCGACCTGGTCAAGCAGCTCACCGGCCGGGACCCGAACAAGGGCGTCAACCCGGACGAGGTCGTCGCCGTCGGCGCCGCCCTCCAGGCCGGCGTGCTCAAGGGCGAGGTCAAGGACGTCCTGCTGCTCGACGTGACCCCGCTGAGCCTGGGCATCGAGACCAAGGGCGGCATCTTCACCAAGCTGATCGAGCGCAACACCACCATCCCGACCAAGCGCTCCGAGGTCTTCACCACCGCCGACGACAACCAGCCGTCGGTGCTGATCCAGGTCTTCCAGGGCGAGCGGGAGATCGCGGCCTACAACAAGAAGCTCGGCACGTTCGAGCTGACCGGCCTCCCGCCGGCCCCGCGCGGTGTGCCGCAGATCGAGGTCGCCTTCGACATCGACGCCAACGGCATCGTGAACGTGCACGCCAAGGACCTGGGCACCGGCAAGGAACAGAAGATGACGATCACCGGCGGCTCCTCGCTGCCGAAGGACGACATCGAGCGGATGCGCCGGGACGCCGAGGAGCACGCGGAGGAGGACAAGCGCCGCCGCGACGACGCGGAGACCCGCAACGTGGCCGAGGCGCTCCAGTGGCAGACCGAGAAGTTCCTCGCCGAGAGCGGCGACAAGCTGCCGAGCGAGAACCGGGACCAGCTCAACGAGGCGCTCGGCGAGCTGCGCGGCGCCCTCGGCGGTCAGGACATTGACAAGATCAAGTCCGCCCACGAGAAGCTGGCGCAGGTCTCCCAGCAGGCCGGTTCGCTGCTCTACGCGCAGCAGGCCGAGCAGGGTCAGCAGCCCGGTGGCGAGGCCGGCCCGGGCGCGACCGGCGCGACCGGCGCGACCGGTCCGCAGGCCGGCGGCGCCGACGACGTGGTCGACGCCGAGATCGTGGACGAGGACGGCAAGAAGTGACTTTCGGCCTCCGGCACGTGTCCACGGCGAAGGGGATGAGGTAACCGCATGACGCAGAAGCCACGAGCCGCCGACCCGGGCGAAACCGGGTCGACGCCGGGTGGCTCCGCGCCCACGGAGCCGACCGTCGGTGACGGGGAGCGGGTCGTCATCCGCAACAACCGCAAGCTCCTCGACACCTCGGAGCCGGAGGGCACCGCCGCCGACGCGGAGACCGGCGTGCCGGCCGAGGGGCTGGTCGAGGACGCCGAGGTGGTCGTCGACGAGATCGAGGTCGAGGTCAACTCGACCGACGGGCCGGAGCCGTCCGGTCCGGCGGTGGTGGACGCCCCGGCGCAGCCGGCGGACGGCGCAGCCTCGGCCACCTCACTCGGTGCCGAGCTGGAGGCGCTCCGCGCCGAGCTGGACGAGCGGACCAGGGACGTGCAGCGGGTGTCGGCGGAGTACGCCAACTACCGCAAGCGGGTCGACCGGGACCGCAGCCTGGTGCAGGAGCAGGCGACCGGCTCGGTGCTGGCGGCGCTGCTGCCGATCCTCGACGACCTGGACCGGGCCCGGGAACACGGGGACCTGGTCGGGCCGTTCGGAACGGTGGCGGACCAGCTCACCAGCGCGCTGGGCAAGTTCGGCCTGAACGCCTTCGGCGAGCAGGGCGATCCGTTCGATCCGACCCGGCACGAGGCGGTCGCGCACCAGACCTCGGCCGAGGTCAGCGAGCCGACCTGCGTGCAGGTCATGCGGCGCGGCTACCAGCTCGGTGAGCGGCTGCTGCGCCCCGCGCTGGTCGCGGTCGCGGATCCGGAATAGTGCGAAGCAGTGACCGGGTCGTCCCGCCCACCGCCCGGTGGGCGGGACGACCTGGCCACCAGGGTCGGAAGGAGGTGGACCGGTGAGTTCGAAGGACTGGATCGAGAAGGACTTCTACGCCGTGCTCGGCGTGGACAAGGCCGCCTCCGCGGACGACATCAAGAAGGCCTACCGGAAGATCGCCCGGGAGTCACACCCGGACCACAACCCGGGTGACTCGAAGGCCGAGGAGCGGTTCAAGGCCGCCTCCGAGGCACACCACGTGCTCTCGGACAGCAACCGCCGTCGCGAGTACGACGAGATGCGCTCGCTGTTCGGGTCCGGCGCGTTCCGGCGCAACGCCCGGGGCGGCGGCCAGCCGGGCGGCATGCCGTTCGACGTGTCCGACATGTTCGGCGGCGGGGGCGGTGACCGCCGATTCGGTGGCGCCGGCTTCCAGGACCTGTTCAGCTCCATCTTCAGCGGCGGTCAGGCCGGTGGGCCGGCCGCCCCACGCGGCCCGGCCCGGGGCCGGGACGTGGAGACCGAGGTCGCGCTCGACTTCGGCGACGCGGTACGCGGGGTGACACTGCCTCTCACCCTGCGCGCACCGGGGGTCTGCGACACCTGCCACGGCAACGGGGCGAAGCCCGGCACCCAGCCGCGCACCTGCCCGGTCTGCCACGGCGCCGGCGTGACGAACCGTAACCAGGGGTCGTTCAGCTTCTCCGAGCCGTGCCGCAACTGCCAGGGCGTCGGCACCGTGGTCGAGGAGAAGTGCCCCGAGTGCCACGGCAGCGGCGGGGTCACCAAGACCCGCACCATGAACGTACGCTTCCCCGCCGGTGTGGCCGACGGCCAGCGCATCCGGCTGGCCGGACGGGGTGAGCCGGGCGAGCGCGGCGGTCCGGCCGGTGATCTCTTCGTACACGTCAAGGTCCGACCGGACGAGCTGTTCGGGCGTACCGGAGACGACCTGACGCTGACCGTGCCGGTCACCTTCGCGGAGGCCGTGCTCGGCACGGACCTGCGGGTGCCCACGCTCGACGGCGCGGTGACCCTCCGGGTCCCGCCGGGGACGCCGAGCGGGCGCGTGCTGCGGGCCCGGGGCAAGGGTGTGGCCCGCCGGGAGGGTCAGGTCGGTGACCTGCTGGTCACGTTGGACGTGGTGGTGCCGGCCCGGTTGTCGGACGAGGCGCGGGCGGCGCTGGAGGCGTTCGCCGAGCAGAGTCCGCCGGCGGCCCGGGAACATCTCGACGCGCGGGTGCGTCGGGTCAGCTAGTCCGGTGGAATGACGCGGAGGTGAGCGGGATGTCGGGCGAGTTCCTTGGTTCGGGTGACCCTGCCTACGAGGCCAAGGTGCTGATGATCTCTGTTGCCGCCCGGATGGCGGGGATGCATCCACAGACCCTGCGACAGTACGACCGGCTGGGGCTGGTGCAGCCCGGCCGGGCCGCGGGTGGTGGGCGTCGGTACAGCGTCCGGGACGTGGTGCTGCTGCGCGAGGTGCAGCGGCTCAGTCAGGACGACGGGATCAACCTGGCCGGCGTCAAGCGGATCATCGGACTGGAGCGGTTGCTGGAGCAGGCGCAGCAGCGGGTGGCACGGCTGGAGGCGGAGCTTGACGCCGCGTACCGCCGGGTGGCCGAGTTGGAGTCGCTGGCCCGCTTCCCGGGTCGCGACCTGGTGCCGACCAACCGCACCTCCACCGCGCTCGTGGTGTGGCGACCACGTCGTACCCCCGACCGCTGACCCGCTGCTCGGTTCTTCGGCCCGGCCCGTGCTCCGGTTTTCCGGCGCGGGCCGGGCCGCTTCCGTTAACCTGTCGATAAGGGTTCAACCGGCTTAATTCGGACCTACCGGCATGGCGAGGGGGAGCGATGGCGGAGCCGGCGAAGAAGGTCGCCCAGCAGACAGAGGAACGGTTGGAGAACCTGGCCGACACCATTCGCGCCAAGTTCGACAAGGTCACCAAGGGAACCTTCCGGGACCGGATCAAGGAGGGTCGGTTCGCCGAGCGGACCGATCAGACCCCGACCCGGGAGCGCGACTGACCGGTGACCGACGTGCGGGCCGGGACCCACGGGGGGTCCCGGCCCGTTCGCCGTCCCGCCGCGCTCCCCGCGCGCTCCCCGGCGCGCTCCCCCGCGCGCTCCCCGCGCGCTCCCCGCGCGCTCCCCGGCGCGCTCCCCGCGTCGATCTTGCAGTTTGGGATGACGAAATGTCCCGCTTAGCACGTTATGTCGGTGCAGGAAGTGCAAGATCGGCGATGACGAGAGCAGGAAGTGGGGGCGGTTTCGGTCAGCCGAGGCGGCGGTTCTCGCGGACCAGGCCGCCCTCGCACCAGTCCCGGTAGACGAAGAGGTCCGGTCGGGCCAACAGCACCCGGCCGTTGTGCGCCCAGACCTTCATCAGCTCGTCGCCCTCACGCTCGGCCTGCTCCACGAGCTTGCGGAATCGGCGCTTGGGGTGGGCGCGGAAGTTCGTCCGGATGCCGTCCGCCGCGTAGATGTAGAGACAGTGCAGCGCGAAGCGCCGGGCCGGGCAGGTCGGGTCCATCGCCAACGCGAACAGGGTCAGCACCAGTCGGTCGCCGGAGACCAGCAGGTCCCAGTCGGGAGGCATCGACGCCAACGGCACCGAATCCGGCTTGTACGCCCAAGCTCGCAACTCCGCCGGAGTCGGATCGACGGGGTTGGCGAAGCCGTGGAACGTCGACTCCTGCACGCTCACCGGCCAACCTTCCGCTTGCGCCCGCGCTGGCACTGGCTGCCCTGCGGACCGTGGCTGCTGGGGCGAAACGGTAACCCGCCGCCGGGTGCTGCGGTAGTCCCCGTGCGGCGCAATTCAGCAACCGTTGGTCGGGCCGACGCGGTTCAGTCGTGGACCGGAATCGGCGCCGGTCGCTGGGCGGCCGCGCGGCTGCGCAGCCACCGCTTGAACCACGGGAAGTCCGGCAGCCGCGCCAGAATCGGCCCGGTCACCACCGTGATCAGGACGTATGTCGCGGCCAGCGCCGCCAACCGCGGCTCGACACTGCCGGCGGCGACCGCGAGCCCGGCGATGACGATGGAGAACTCACCCCGGGGTACGAGCGCCAGGCCGGCCCGCCACCGGCCAGGCTCCGCGATGCCGACCCGCCGCGCCGCGAGATAGCCGGTGAGGGTCTTCGTCCCCATGGTGACCACCGCCAACGCGAGCGCCGGCAACAGCACCGGTGGGATGTCCGACGGGTCGGTGGTCAGGCCGAAGAACACGAAGAACACGGCCGCGAACAGGTCCCGCAGTGGGGAGAGCAGTTCGGTCGCGTGGTGCGCGACCGGGCCGGAGAGTGCGATGCCGACCAGGAACGCGCCGACCGCCGCCGACACCTGGAGCGACGCCGCGATGCCGGCGATCAGCAGGGTCAGACCGAGTACACCGAGCAGCAGCGCCTCCGGGTCCTTCGCCGACAGGGCGGACGAGATGAGGTGGCCGTACCGGATGGCGACGACCAGCACGATCAGCACCGTGGCCACCGCGACGGAGAGCGCGATGCCGCCGCCGAGCAGGCCGGTGCCGGCCAGCACTGCGGTGACCAGCGGCAGGTAGAGGGCCATCGCCAGGTCCTCGATGACCAGCACCGACAGGATCACCGGGGTTTCCCGGTTACCGAGCCGGCCCAGGTCGGCGAGGACCTTGGCGATCACTCCGGACGAGGAGACCCAGGTGATGCCGCCGAGCACCAGGGCGGCGACCCAGTCCCAGCCGAGCAGCAGGGCGAACCCCGCGCCGGGCAGCGCGTTGAGGACGCCGTCGATCAGCCCCGCCGGTGCCGCCGAGCGGAGGTTGCCGACCAGTTCGTTGGCGGAGTATTCCAGGCCCAGCATCACCAGCAGCAGGATGACACCGATCTCGGCGCCGACCGCGAAGAACTCCTCGCTGGCGTCCAGCGGCAGCAGCCCGCCGTGCCCGAACGCGAGCCCGGCGAGCAGGTAGAGGGGAATGGGAGAGAGACCGAAGCGTCGGCTGAGTCGACTCAGCAGCCCGAGCAGCAGGAGGAGCGCACCGACCTCGATGAGCAGCGTGGTGAAATCGTGCATCCGCCTCAGCCGTCCGGGTCACTGTCGGCGAGGATGGCGGACACGCCGTCGAGACCCCGTCGGGTCCCGACGACCACCACCACGTCGCCGGCTGCGAAGCGGAAGGAGGGGAGGGGTGAGACGATCACTTCGCCTTCGCGCAGCACCGCCACGATGGAGGCGCTGGTGCGGGTACGCGCCTTGGTGTCGGCCAGCCTCCGGTTGACGTATCGGGACCCGGCCGGGATGGCGATCTGCTCGGTGAGCAGACCGGCGGCCTGTTCCCGGAGCCCGGAGAGCTGACCGAGCATCAGCGACGCCCCGAGGATGTCGGCGAGCGCCTCGGCCTCGTCGTCGGTCAGCGGGATGTCCGCCTGGCACGAATCCGGATCGTCGGGATCGTAGAAGACGAGATCACGGCGACCGTTGCGGTGGGAGACGACACCGAGGCGGCGTCCGGACTCCGTCACCAGATCGTGACGTACCCCGATCCCGGGTAGGGCGGTCTGCTCGACACGTACTCGCACGCGCCAAGGCTACCGCTTCGTTAACAACCGGCAGATGTGGAGCGACCGCCACGACTGGGGGTCGGCCACGTAGGTGTCCGTGCCCTGGTGGTCCTCGATCAGCCTTTCGGCTCGGGGGATCAGCGCCGCCGAGCGGATCGGCTCGGCCGCCACGCCCCGTTCAGCCCGGCTTGATCGACTCGGTTTCCGTGGAAGTCGGGCCATCCCGGCTTGGGGAAAGGCCCGACTTCCGGGAAGCCGAGTCGATCAAGCGCCGGGTCAGGTGAGGCTGGCAAAGAAGGCGCGGATGTCGCTCACCAGCACGTCGGTGGCCTGGTGCGCGGCGTAGTGACCGCCGTCGGCGCCGCCTGCGCCGCGCCCGTCCGCGCCGCGCCCGCCTGCGCCGCGCCCGTCCGCGCCGTCGGCGTCCGTTCCGTACGCGGTCCAGCGGACGATGTTCGCGTGGTCCCGGTCGGCGAAGCGCCGGATGGACTGGAAGTCGCCGGGGAGCATCGCCAGCGCGGTCGGTACGGTGGTCGGCTCGGTGGGTGGCTGCTCGGCATGCGCGTCCTCCCAGTAGAGCCGGATCGCTGACGCGGCGGTGCCGGTGAACCAGTAGAGCGCCACGTTCGCCAGGACGAACTCGGCGTCCAGGCTCTCGTCGAAGAGTTGCGCGTGCCAGGCGAGCAGTCCCACCGGCGAGTCGGCCAGCCCGAAGGCCAGGGTCTGCGGCTGCTGGCTGTGCACCTGGTTGAAGGAGAACTTGTTTTCGTAGAACCACTGGAGGTGGGCGAGCGCCGCCTGGTCCGCCTCGGAGAGCCCGGCGAACTCGGCCGGGTCGCCGGAGGGGAACGAGAAGAGTTGGGTGACGTGGACGCCCCGGACGTGTTCGCCGTCGATCCGCCCCAACTCCGGCGAGATCATCGAACCGGCGTCGTTGCCGACAGCGCCGTAGCTGTCGTACCCCAGTCGGTTCATCAGCTCGGCCCAGGCGCGGGCGATGCGGAACCGGTTCCAGCCGGCGCTGCGGGTCGGCCCGGAGAAGCCGAAGCCGGGCAGCGACGGGATGACCAGGTGGAAGGCCGGCGCGTCCGGGTCGGTCGGCTCGGTGAGCGGACCGATCACGTCGAGGTATTCCAGCACCGACCCGGGCCAGCCGTGGGTGAGCACCAGTGCGGTGGCGTCCGACCGGGAGGACCGGACGTGCAGGAAGTGGATGCGCCCGCCGTCGATCTCGGTGACGAACTGTGGGTGGGCGTTCAGCCGGGCCTCGACCGACCGCCAGTCGAACCCGTCGCGCCAGTGCTTGGCGAGGGTGCGGACCCGGTCGGCGCTGATCCCGTAGTCGTCGCCGGCGCCGGGCAGTTCGGCGGGCCAGCCGGTGCGGTCCAGCCGTGCGGCCAGGTCGTCGAGGGCGGTCTGCGGGATCTCGACGCGGAACGGACTGATGGCGGCGTCGGCCATGATGGCTCCTCAAGCTGGAACGGAATGCTTCGCTCTGTTGCGACAATAGCAGACCGGAATGGTCCGTTCCGCTGTTAGGATGGACCCATGCCGAGTTCTTCCCACAGGACAGCCGCGCCGCTGGCCGGCCGCCGCGCCCAGGCCGCCCGCAACGACGGCGTCATCCTCGACGCCGCCCGCGCGGTCTTCCTGGATGACCCGAAGGCGCCGATCGCCGCCGTCGCCGACCGCGCGGGCGTCGGCATCAGCGCGCTCTATCGGCGGTACGCGGGCAAGGAGGACCTGCTGCGCCAGCTCTGCCACGACGGGCTGCGCCGGTACGTCGCCGAGGCCGAGGAGGCCCTCGCCGAGCCGGACGACTGGACCGCCTTCACCACCTTCCTGGCCCGGGTGGTCGACGCCGACGTGCACTCGCTCACCGTGCACCTGGCCGGCACCTTCACCCCGACCGAGGAGATGGGGCGGGACGCGCGCCGCGCCGGGGAGCTGGCTACCGCCCTGTTCGACCGGGCGCGGGCCAGTGGGCGACTGCGCCCCGATGCCGTCGTACCGGATCTGGGGTTGCTGTTGGAGGCGTGCGCCGCGGTGCGCGTACCCGATCCGGAGCGCACCCGGGAACTGCGCCGCCGGCAGCTCGCGGTGTTGCTGGCCGGGCTGTCGACGGCGTCGGACGCGGACCCGCTGCCCGGCCCGCCGCCGGCGGCCGGGGAGTTCGACTGGCGGTGGCGGCGCTCGGAGTGATGGGCGTCACGCGGTAGAGTTGAGCGGAATACGCTCAACTCTGGTTGTGTCCAATCCAGTGGACAACGCCGATCCGGGGGAGCCCATGAACACCGAGAGACTCACCACCAAGAGCCGCGAGACCATCACCGGCGCCGTCGCGCTGGCCAACCAGCGTGGCCACGCCACAGTCGAGCCCTGGCACCTGCTGCTGTCACTGCTGGACACCGACGGCTCGACCGCCACCGGTCTGCTGCGCGCCGTCGGGGCCGACCCGACCGAGCTGCGCCAGGCCGCCCAGCGCGCCGTCGACGCCCTCCCCGCCGCGCGGGGCTCCAGCATCGCCGAGCCGACACTGGCCCGGGAGTTCGTCAACGCCATCGGCGCCGCCGAGCAGATCGCGCGACCGCTGGGCGACGAGTACACCTCCACCGAGCACCTGCTCGCCGGCCTGGCCCGGGTGGGCGGCGCGGTCTCCGGCGCGCTGAAGGCGGTTGGCGCCACCGAGGAGGCCCTGGTCGCGGCCTTCCCGACGGTGCGCGGTGGGGACCGGCGGGTCACCACCGCCGACCCCGAGCAGACCTACCAGGCGCTGAAGAAGTACGGCATCGACCTGACCGCCAGCGCGCGGGACGGCAAGATCGACCCGGTCATCGGTCGGGACTCGGAGATCCGTCGCGTCATCCAGGTGCTCTCCCGGCGTACCAAGAACAACCCGGTGCTGATCGGCGAGCCCGGCGTCGGCAAGACGGCGATCGTCGAGGGCCTGGCCCAGCGGATCGTCACCGGCGACGTGCCCGAGTCACTGCGCGACAAGAAGCTCATCTCGCTGGACCTCGGCGCGATGGTCGCCGGGGCGCAGTACCGGGGCCAGTTCGAGGAGCGGCTGAAGTCCGTCCTGGAGGAGATCAAGAACTCCAACGGGCAGGTCATCACCTTCCTCGACGAGCTGCACACGGTGGTCGGCGCGGGCAAGGGCGAGGGCTCGATGGACGCCGGCAACATGCTCAAGCCGATGCTGGCCCGTGGCGAGCTGCGGATGGTCGGCGCGACCACGCTCGACGAGTACCGCGAGCACATCGAGAAGGACCCGGCGCTGGAGCGGCGGTTCCAGCCGGTGCTCGTCGGTGAGCCGACGATCGAGGACACCATCGGCATCCTGCGTGGGCTCAAGGAGCGCTACGAGGTGCACCACGGCGTACGGATCACCGACGCCGCGCTGGTCGCCGCCGCGGCACTGTCGGACCGCTACATCACCGACCGCTTCCTGCCGGACAAGGCGATCGACCTGGTCGACGAGTCCGCGTCCCGGCTGCGAATGGAGATCGACTCCCGTCCGGTCGAGGTCGACGAGATCGAGCGGGCGGTCCGCCGGCTGGAGATCGAGGAGATGGCGCTGGCCAAGGAGCCGGACGCCGCGTCGGTCGAGCGGTTGGAGCGGCTCCGTAAGGAGTTGGCCGACAAGCGCGAGCAGCTCACAGTGCTCTCCGAGCGCTGGCAGACCGAGAAGAGCCACATCACCAAGCTCTCCACCGCCAAGGAGGAGCTGGAACGCCTCGGTGGCGAGGCCGAGCGGGCCGAGCGGGACGGTGAGCTGGAGCGCGCCGCCGAGCTGCGCTACGGCCGGATTCCCGCCCTCAAGGTCGAGCTTCAGCAGGCCGAGGAGGAGCTGGCCCAGCTCCAGGCCGACGGCGCGATGCTCAAGGAGGAGGTCGGCGCCGACGACATCGCCGCGGTGGTCGCCTCCTGGACCGGCATCCCCGCCGGTCGTCTCCTTGAGGGTGAGACGGCCAAGCTGCTGCGGATGGAGGAGTCGCTGGGCGGCCGGGTGGTCGGCCAGGGCGAGGCGGTCGGTGCGGTCGCCGACGCGGTACGCCGGGCCCGAGCCGGTATCGCCGACCCGGACCGCCCGACCGGCAGCTTCCTCTTCCTCGGCCCGACCGGTGTCGGCAAGACCGAGCTGGCCAAGGCCCTCGCCGAATTCCTCTTCGACGACGAGCGGGCGATGGTCCGCATCGACATGAGCGAGTACGGCGAGAAGCACTCGGTCGCCCGGCTGGTCGGTGCGCCCCCCGGCTACGTCGGCTACGACGAGGGCGGTCAGCTCACCGAGGCGGTGCGCCGTCGGCCGTACTCGGTGGTGCTGCTGGACGAGGTGGAGAAGGCCCACCCGGACGTCTTCGACGTGCTGCTCCAGGTGCTGGACGACGGCCGGCTCACCGACGGTCAGGGCCGTACCGTCGACTTCCGCAACGCGATCCTGATCCTCACGTCCAACCTCGGCTCGTCGGTGATCGGTGACCTGACGCTCGCCGACGAGCAGCGCCGTGAGGGCGTCCTGGCCGTGGTCCGGTCGCACTTCAAGCCGGAGTTCCTCAACCGGCTGGACGACATCGTGGTCTTCGCCTCGCTGCGGGGTGACGACCTGCGCTCCATCGTCGACATCCAGCTCGACCGGATGCGGAACCGTCTTGCGGACCGCCGGCTGGCGCTGGACGTCACCGAGTCCGCCCGGGACTGGTTGGCCGAGCACGGCTACGACCCGATCTACGGTGCCCGCCCGCTGCGCCGCCTGGTGCAGACCGCGATCGGCGACCAGTTGGCCAAGGCCCTGCTGGCCGGAAACATCCGCGACGGCGAAACGGTAAAGGTAGACCGCGAGTCCGACACCCTAACGGTCCAAACCGCCTAACCCCACCCCACCCCACCCGGTCCGCACCGACACCCGCACGCGTTGATCATGAAGTTATGGCCCGGCCGCGCGGCTTGGGGTCAAGGGGTGAGTGCAATCGTTAGGCGGCGATGAGGTGGTCTAGGCGTTCGGCTGGGGTTGCCCAGTCGAGTGTTTGGCGGGGGCGGGTGTTCAGTTCGTGGGCGATCTCGTCGAGGCCGCTCTGGTTGATGCTGCGGAAGTCGTAGCTGCCTTTGGGGAAGTACTGGCGTAGCAGGCCGTTGGTGTTCTCGTTGCTGCCGCGTTGCCAGGGGCTGTGGGGGTCGCAGAAGTAGACCGGGCAGCCGGTGGCGACGGTGAAGACCGCGTGGGCGGCCATCTCGCTGCCTTGGTCCCAGGTCAGTGAGCGGCGTAGGTGCGTCGGTAGTCGGGCGGTGAGGTCGGTGAGCACGCCGATGACGGCTTCGGTGTCACGCCCGTGCGGCAGCGCGCCGAGCATCACGTAGCGGGTGGCGCGTTCGACCAGTGTCACGATCGCCGAGCGGCCGCCCTTGCCGATGACCAGATCACCTTCCCAGTGACCCGGCACGGCCCGGTCGGTGGCCTCGGCGGGCCGGTTACTGATGTGCAGGTCCCCGATCCAGGGGCGGCGGCCCCGATCCGCTGCCGCCAGCCGCGACTGGGCACGCCGGTCGGCGCGTCCCGAGCGCAGAGCGACCTGCCGAGTCAACTCCTCCCGCAGGCTGCCCCGCGACTGAACGTAGATCGCCTGGTAGATCGTCTCGTGAGACACCTGCAACTCCGGCCGGTCAGCGAACATGGCCCGCAGCCACGCGGCGATCTGCGTCGGAGACCACCTACGCGCCAGTCTGCCCCGCACCACCTGCCGCAGCCGCGTCCCGGCCCCCAACTTCGTCGCCTTCGGCCGACGCCGCGCCGCGTCAGCACGCCGCTGCGCCCACTGCGCCTGATACCCCCACCGATACGGCGCCCGAGCCCGCCCCGACGGCAACGACCGCCCCAACGGGTTCTTCGTCCCATGCCGGGCACTGTGATACCGGCCCACCTCCCGCGAGACCGTGCTCACCGACACCCCGAGCACACCCGCGATCTGCGAAATCGTCCGCCCTGCCCCCCACAGATGCTCCAACACCTGCCGATGCCCAAACGTCACCACACCCGGCCTCGCCACCAGCACCCCCAGCCCAACCAAGATCAGTTGCACTGAAGCCTAGAAACCACCCGGCGTGTCGTGGCAATAACTTCATGATCAACAGGGTCGGGGCCGGGTGGGCGGGGAAAAGGTGGAGGCATGTTTGGTTTCGAAAGAAGGCAGTGGGAGCGGGATCTCGCCACCGCCGTCGACGAGGTGCGGACGGCTGACACCCTCGCCTTCGGCGGGGTCGGCATCGCGGGTTCGGTACTGCCCGTGACGCAGGCGTACGAGCGGATCTCCGCAGCGCTCGACGAGCACCCGGACGAGGTTCGCAGACACCTCGACCGGGTGCTGGCCGACGGCACCCCGGCCGGCCGGGCGTACGCGGCCACCCTGCTGGAGCGCGTCGACCCGGAGGCGGCCCGGGCGGCCTGGACGTCGCTGCGCGACGACCCGGGCGAGCTGACCACCTTCGTCGGCTGCGTCATGGACCGGGAAACCCTCGGCAACTACGCCAGCCAGCGCCTCGCCGCTGCCTGAGTCGTCCCCGGCGGCGTCGGTGGCTGAGCTGTCGGTCACGGTACGGGTCCCGCAGGCGCCGGAGGTTGTTACCGTTCGCGCCGACGAACCTGGGGAGGTGGTCGGTGGACGCGCTGGTGGCGGTGCTTGCCGTACTCGCGTTGGTCGTGCTCCTGACCGTCGTCGTGCGGGCCCGGCGGCGGGCGATGGTCCGGCCGGGCGGCGTGCCGCCCGCCACGGAGGTGCTGCGCGCGGGCCTGCGCCGCCTGGCCCCGGCTGACCGCGTGCGGATCCGCGAGCGGGAGTACGCGGTGCGCGCCACCATCCGACTGGTCGAGGGGGACTGGAGCTGGGTGCAGCACCTGCTCGACGACGACTCCGGCGCGCAGTACCGGCTCTCCGTCGAGGACGGCCCGGAGCTGGAGTTGGTGCTGTGGACCCCCGAACCGACAGCGACAGTCACCCCCGGCGCCCCGACCATCGACAGCGGCGGGCGGCGCTACACCTGGGTGGAGAGCGGGCAGGCACGCTACACCGCCACCGGGGAGACCGAGCTGCCCCCGGCCGGCACCATGCGCTATCACGACTACGAGGCCGGCGGCGGCGCGCGGCTCTCGTTCGAGGCGTACGGCGAGGACGGTTGGCGGATCGCCGGCGGCGACCTGCTCGACCCCGCCGACGTGGCGATCCGCGTGACGCCCGACGCGTCCTGAGGACCCGCCGGGCGCGCCGGGCCTGCCACGGCATGCCGAACTGGCTGGTTGTCGATACGGTGTGGGCGCGATCTTAGGGAAGGAGAATCGTGGTCGATTCCCAGAGCACGCCGGCCCGTCAGCGGCCATCCATTGTGTCGATTTCCAGCTATCTGCTCTTCCTGTTCCTGGCGTGCCAGGTGATCAGTCTGATCATCACGCTCAGCACCATCGGTAAGACCCGGGACGCCCTGCGTGACGCGTACGCGAACAGCACCATCGAGAACGCCGACCAGGTGGCGGACGTCTTCGTCGCCGTCGGCATCGGCAGCGCCATCCTGCTGGTGCTGCTCGCGGTCGTGCTGGCGGTGCTGGCCCTCTTCAACAACCAGGGCCGTAACGGTGCCCGCATCACCACCTGGATCATCGGCGGAATCATGGTCTGCTGCACGGGTGGTGGCCTGCTCAGCAGCGCGGCCGGCGGCCTGGCCACCGGTGGGAACACCGGCGGCGACGGGCCGAGCGCGGAGGAGATCCAGCGCCGGATGGAGGAGGCCCTGCCCTCCTGGGCCACCCCGGTCAGCCTGCTGCTCGGCGTGGTCAGCCTGATCGCGCTGGTCACGGCGCTGATCCTGCTGGCGCTGCCCAAGGCCAACCCGTTCTTCCGCAAGCAGGCGGCGGTCTGGGAGCCGCCGACCCCGGGAGCCAGCTACCCGGGGCAGGCTCCCGGCCAGCCGGGCTACCCGCAGGCGTCCGGTGAGCCGGGGTACCCGTCGAGCGGCGAGCCGGGCTACCCCCCGCCGCCGGCAGCGGGCCGGCCGGACGACACGCCGCCCACGGACCGACCCGGGTCGACCCCGCCGTCGACGAGTTGACAGCTCGATAACCACGACGCCGACGATCCCTCCGAGTAGGTTGCAACCCGACGCCTACCGGAGGGATTCGTCGTGTCGTACCCCCAACCGGCACCGCCCCGCCGGCCCGCCGTGGTGCTGTCGGCCGCGGTCGTGTTGCTGGTGATGGCTGTCGGCGCGCTCGCGTACACCGTCATCGACCTGGTGGTGCTGCGCGGCACGATCGACGCCTTCCGCTCCGCGGCCCGCGACACCTCGGCGGGCCAGCAGGAGATCGACGACGTGGTGACCCTGCTCCGCGCGTCCGCGCTGTTGTCGGCGGTGGTGGCGGCGCTGTCCGCGCCGGTGCTCGCCGGCCTCGCCCTCGGACTGCTGGCCGGTCGCAACGGCGTCCGGGTGGCCACCTGGGTGGTGAGCGGGCTCGGCCTGCTCGCCGGTTGTTGCAGTGTCGCGGTGCTCGTCGGCGAACGGGCCGCGCCCCTGCGGCTGGGCGCCGACGAGCGGGCGCTCGCCGAGTTGCTGGGCCTCGTCGGCGACGCCTACCCCTCCTGGTGGATCCCGCTCAACGCCGGGCTTTCCGTCGCGCAGGGGCTCGGTTACCTTGTAGTAGCTTCGCTGCTGGCCCTGCCCGCGGCGAACATCTGGTTCGGTCGCCGCCACTCGACCGCGCCGCCCGTACCGCCCACGTTCACGTCCGCACCGCACCAGCCGATGTCCCCGTACCCGCCCAGGTAAGGATCGCCAGTGCCGCTCGACCCCGCGACTGCCGAGCGTCGCGCTCTGATCACCGGGGCCACCGCCGGAATCGGGGCCGCGTTCACCCGCCGGCTGGCCGCCGACGGTTGGCATCTGGTGCTGGTCGCCCGGGACGCGACGCGGCTGTCCGACCTGGCCGCCGAACTGGGTTCCGCGTACGGCAACGAGGTCGAGACAATTCCGGCGGATCTGTCCACGGACGACGGCTGTGCCCTCGTCGAGCGACGGCTCACCGCCGGCAGTCCGGTGCGGCTGCTGGTCAACAATGCGGGGATCAGCCTGAACAAACCGTTCCTCCGCTCCACGGCCGAGGATGAGGCGCGCCTGCTGCGTCTCAACGTGCACGCGGTCATGCGACTGACCCTGGCGGCGCTGCGACCCATGACCGAACGGCGGAATGGGGCAGTGATAAATGTCTCTTCCGTAGCCGGTTTCGGAACGGTGATGCCCGGCTCGACCTACTCGGCCAGCAAGGCCTGGGTCACGAACTTCAGCGAGTCCGTGGGGCAATCCGTACGACCTCTCGGTGTTCGGGTGATGGCTCTCTGTCCCGGCTACACCCGCACGGAATTCCACCAGCGAGCCGGCATCAACATGACCAAGACGCCGGAGTGGCTGTGGCTGCGGGCCGAGGATGTGGTCGATGAAGCCCTGCGTGACCTGCGCAAAGGCAAGATGGTCAGCGTTCCGGCGTGGAAGTACAAGGTGGCTGTTGCCGGCCTGCGGCACACGCCACGGTGGCTGCTCCAGGCGGTCGCGCGAGACACCCGCGGTCGCATCGGTCGCGACGAACACTGACCGCCGAACGGCTCGCCGGTCGCCCCGCTCGGTATGACAACGTTGGCGCGCCGCTGTCCTGCCGGTCGCGCAGCGTAGTCGAACATAGTCAACCATCGGTCCCTCCCGAGGCTGATCAGGGTGGACCCCGCACGCGGCGTCCAGACTTGCGCAGTAACCTCTATCGCCATGGGGGACCACGACGACCTGCGTAAATTCATTACCGACCTGGCCGTGGTCCACGGACGGGTCGTGCTCTCGTCGGGGCGTGAGGCGGACTGGTACGTGGATCTGCGCCGCGTCACGCTCCATCACCAGGCCGCTCCACTCGTCGGCCGGGTGCTGCTCGACCTCACCGCCGACTGGGAGTACGACGCTGTCGGCGGCCTCACCCTGGGCGCGGACCCTGTCGCGCTCGCGATGCTGCACGCCGCCGCGCCGAACGGCCGAGCCCTGGACGCCTTCGTGGTGCGCAAGGAGGGCAAGGCCCACGGTCTGCAGCGGCGGATCGAGGGACCGGAGGTGGCCGGCCGGCGGGTGCTGGCGGTGGAGGACACGTCGACGACCGGCGGAAGCGTTCTGACCGCTGTCGAGGCGCTCCGTGAGGCCGGAGCGGAAGTCGTGGGCGTCGTGGTTATTGTTGATCGAGGCGCCGGCGACGCGGTGCGAGCCGCCGGATTGCCGTACCGGGCGGCCTATACGTTGGCTGACCTCGGCCTTGTGGCGTAAAAGTCTGCCGATTCGGATCTGCTGATATGCAGGCGGATCGATGCTGCTGGTGGAAGGATGGAATACGTGGGAACTGCGTTGGCCGAAATGACTATGCCTCAGATCTCGCCGCTAAACGGCGAGCCGATCGAACGTGCCGATGCCGAGCGCCTCGCCGGGGTCCTCAAGGCCCTTGCTGATCCTGCTCGGTTGCGGCTGCTCAGCCTGATCCAGTCGGCCCCCGAGGGCGAGGCGTGCGTCTGTGACCTGACCGCGCCGCTCGGCCTCTCCCAGCCGACGGTCAGTCACCACCTGCGCATCCTCACCGAGGCTGGCTTGTTGCAGCGGGAGAAGCGCGGTGTCTGGGCGTACTACAGCCTCGTTCCGAGTGCGATCGCGACGATCGCCGACCTGCTGACCCCGCCGCGCAAGCGAGCCACCAAGAAGGCTCGCTGACGTAGGCGGTACACGCCGTCCCGCGCCGGGGCGGTGTCCGATGGCGAACCAGGGGTGGCGCCATCGGTGGGTGACACCTGTGCTCGTCCCCGGTCGCACCACCGGAGGCCGGGTCCGACATGCCGACGGCCGACCCCCGTTCCAGGGGGCCGGCCGTCGTCGTAGCTGTCAGCGGTCCTGCCCGTGCTCCGGGCGCGCGTGGCCGCCGTGCTGGTGCCGGTCGTGGTCGAACGCCTCGCGGGCCGCCTCCACGGCGCCAGCGGCACTGGCTGCCGCGACCACCGCCACCGCCTCGCCGCGCTTGCGGGCCCGCCGGTCGCGGAGGAACTCGAAGAAGATCGGCAGCACCGAGATCACGATGATCAGGGCGACCACCGGCAGGATGTAGTGGTCGATCTTGTCGCCGATGGCCTGGTAGATCTGCTCGGCCAGCAGGTAGCCGATCAGCAGGATGCCGTCCACCCAGAGCAACGCGCCGACGATGTTCCAGAGCAGGAACTTGCGGGCCGGCATGCCGAGCGCGCCGGCGACCGGGTTGAGGAACGTCCGGACGATCGGAATGAAGCGCGCCAACACCACGGCCTTCGCCGGGCCGAACTTCTGGAAGTAGTACTCGGCCTTCTCCACGTACTCCTTCTTGAAGAGCCGGGAGTTCGGCCGCTCGAACATCGGACGGCCGTACCGCGCGCCGAGCCAGTGCCCCAGCTGGGCGCCGACGATCGCGCAGATCGGCCCGCCGATCAGCAGGCCGGCGAGCGAGAGGCGGGTGCCGTCGCCGAAGATCGCGTCAGCCACCGGCGACGAGGCGACCCCGGCGAGGAACAGCAGCGAGTCACCGGGGAAGAAGAAGCCCACCAGCAGACCGGTCTCGGCGAAGAGGATCACCCACACGCCGATCAACCCGAAGGTCTGCAACAACTCCTTGGGGTCGAGCGGGTTCAGGGCGACGCTCTCCACGAGAGCGCGAGTCGTCTCAGCTGTGTCCACGGCCACAAAGGGTACCGAAGCCCAGGTGCCGCACCACGCCGGACCGGCCCCCACCACTCCCCGGCGCAGCGGGGGTGAAAGGACGGCGCCCCGCCGACCGGACGGTCGACGGGGCACCGGTGGTGCGGGTGGGTCAGGCGACGAAGCGGGTTCGGCGACGCCTGGCCACCAGGTAGCCGCCGACGCCCGCGGCGAGCAGCAGCGCGCCGAGGCCGGCGATCAGGCCGGTGGACTGACCGGTGATCGGCAGGGCGCCACCGTCACCGCCGCCGCCCTGGCCTCCATCCCCGCCGCTGTTCACCAGGATCTGCGCGGTGTCGTTGGCCGGGTTCAGGTCCTTGATCTCGGTCTCCTCGCGCCCGGTTCGCAGCGTGACCTCGCCGGCCTGCTCGCCGGCCTTGTCGATCCGCACCTGGAACGCGTAGTCGACCTTGTCGCCCTTCTTGCTCGAGCCGTCCACGTAGCAGTAGTAGACCCGCGCGCCGGGCTTGCCCGGCTCCCACTCGTCGTCCTCGGAGTCGAAGCAGTTCTCCGGAGCGCGGACGGCGGTCACGCCGTTCGGCAGCGTGACAGTGGTGCCGATCCAGGGGGACTCGCCGCCACCCGTGTTGACGGCCGCCGGCCCGTTGTTGACGTAGCCAACCGTGAGCGCGACGGTGGTGCCGACGTCACCGGTCACCGTCGCGCCGCGCGCTACCACGTCGGCCCGCTGGTTGCCGGTCACCCGAAGGTCGATCCAGGTCGAGTTGTCTATCGGGTTGACGTCGGTCTGCCCGGAGCGCCGCGCGTCGACGACCGGCTCGAGCTTCAACTCACCCTCGGTGCCGGTCGGCCCGAGCTTGGCCGGGAGTTCGGCCTCGGACCTGTACTCGTCCCAGTCGGCGGGTGTGAACCAGGTGGAGAACCCGCCGAAGGTGTTCGGCGCCCAGGTGTCGGCGGGCACGGTGAACCCGAAGCTGTCGTCGAGGCGGAAGCTGCTGTTCGTGCCGATGGTGGTGTCGAAGCGGCAAACGAACGCGAAGTCGTGCGGCGTGCCCTCGGTGTACTCGCAGTTCTCGTAGCGCTTCGACGGCTGAAGACCGTCCGCGCCGACGACGTAGAGAACCGCGTCCTCCGCTGGGACCTCGCCCCGGTTCGTCACCCGGAGCGGGGCCTTCAGCGTCGCGCCGGGCGTGCCCTTGAGCTCCAGGGACTCGTTGGTGGTGAGGTCGACGCCCTCGCCGACTTCGACCGTCGAGCTGTAGGACACGGATCCGGACTTGCCGTTCGGCGTCACCGTGAAAGTCAGCTCGCCCCTCTGGTCGGGCTTGGCGTCGGCCTTCGCGCGAACGAGGAGCGAGACGAAATTCAGGTACGTGCCGTCGTCGTCCCGGTCCTCGACCTTGCAGGTCAGGATCGCACCGGCCTCGGTGCAGTCGTCCCCGGTGTTCTCGACGTCGGCGAAATCGTCGATCTTGCTCCGGTCCACCTTGACCGAGTAGTCGCCGGGCTGCCGCTCGGTGGTGAGCGAGAAGAGGTTGACCCACTTCTCGGTGCCGCCGGGAGCGACGATCACGCTGTTGGCGTACAGGTCGAGATTCTCCGCCCGTGGGGCGGGGGCCGCCGGTGCGGCGAAGGTAGGGGTGGCGGAGGCGGCGACGAACGCGCCTGCGACGCCCAGTCCGGCCAGCCAGCGCCGGGTGGAGTGCTTGAGCATGGGGTTCCCTCGTGTCGGGGGACGGAAGGTGAAGCCAGCGGATCTTAAGAAACAGCTAAGGTTCCCGCCGCCCGTCCCGGCCGGCGAGCTCGCATTGTGGCCGAACGGTTGATCAATATCGCCGCAATGTTTCGCCAGCCCGCTCCCGTCATCTGAGGCAGGGAGCCCCGGGAGGTGCAGTGACGTACGAGGAGTTCGCCGATGCGCGGCTGGCCCCGCTACTGCGGTACGCGGTGATGCTGACCGGCGATCCGCACCAGGCCCAGGATCTGGTCCAGGAGACCATGGTCCGGGTCCAGCTCAACTGGCGTCGGGTCGCCCGGGCGGACTCACCCGAGCGGTACGTGCGCCGCATGCTCACGAATCAGTACGTCGACTGGAAGCGCGGCTCCTGGATGCGTCGGGTGCTGCTCCGTGGCGAACCCGACGCGACGGTGCCGGTGTCCAGCGACCACGCGCAGTCGGCGGTGGACCGGGACCAGATCTGGTCCTGGCTGTCCCGGCTGCCGCGCCGGCAGCGCGCCGTCCTGGTGCTGCGCTACTACGAGGACCTGCCGGACGCCGAGATCGCCGACATCCTCGGCTGCGCCGTCGGGACGGTCCGTTCGTCCATCTCCCGGGCACTGGCGACGCTCCGGACCGAGTACGTGGAGGCGTGAACATGATCGAGGACGACCTGCGTGCCGCGTTCGCCCGGCACGAGCCGTTGACACCGTCGACCGGCCCGCTGCGGGCCGCCATCGACCGGCTGGCGGTACGTCGCCGTCGCCGGCGCCACCGCTGGCGGGCCGGCGGCGCGGCCCTGGCCGTGCTCGGCGTACTCGGAGTCGGGGTCCCGCTGTTCACCCCGGATCACGCCGGGCCGCCGCCGGCCGCCGAGTTGGCCGGCGAGTCGGGTCGGCCGGCGGCGGGCGCGGTGAACGTCCTGCTGCTCGGGGTGGACGGCTTCGGCGCCGATCCGTCCCACCGACTGGCGGACTCCGTCCTGTTGGTGCACATCCCGGCCGACCGCAGCCGGCCGTACCTCATCTCGCTGCCGCGCGACCTGGAGGTGTCGGTCCCGGGCCGGGGTTTCGACAAGCTCAACTCCGCGTTCTATTCCGGTACGGGCGAGGCCCGGCCCGACCTGGAGGCCGGCTACGACCTGACCCGCCAGGTGGTCGCCGACCTGACCGGGGTACGCGTCGACGCCGGCGCGGTGCTGACGTTCACCGGGCTGCGTCGGCTCACCGAGGCGGTCGACGGGGTCGACGTCTGTCTGCCGGATGCGGTCCGGTCCTGGCACACCCGGCGGACCTATCCGGCCGGCTGTCAGCGGCTCGACGGAGCCGCCTCCGTCGACCTGCTGCGGCAGCGGCGGTACCTGGCCGCAGGTGCGTTGGAGCGCGACGTGAACGCCCAGCGCTACGTGGTCGGGCTGATCCAGCGGGTGACCGCGCGGGACGTGGTGACCGACCCGGCCAGGCTCGCCGCGCTGTTGTCGGCTGCCGGGACCGGCCTGCGGGTCGACGATGGCGGCCTGTCGTTGGCCAGGTTGATGGCGTTGCTGCCGGAACTGCAAAGTGTCGACCCGGTGGGGCTCAGCCTTCCGGTCGGGCCGCCGGTCGACGACCGCACCCGGCTGCCGCTGGACCCGGCGCGTGCCCCGGCGTTCCTCGCCGCGCTCCGCGAGGACCGGATGGCCCAGTGGGTGACGCGGCACCCGGAACAGGTCAACCGCCTGCGGTGACGCGCGGGTGGTTCAGCGGTAGTCGTCCTCGTCCCCGGTGACCACCCGGGCCTGCTCCATCGCGTCCCAGTCGTCGACCTCCAGGCCGCGGTGCGGCTCACCGTCGACGTCGGCCGGCGCGACCACCGTGGCCTGCTCGACGGCGTCGGCCGGCTCGGCCTCGAGGTCGCGTTCGTCCGGGTCGAGGTGGTCGCCGGGGGTGAAGTCCTCAACGGGCTGACCCACAATTCCTCCCTGGTGTCTCGGGGCACGGCTCCTCACCCACCGTACGGGCTGGGCCGGCACCGCGCCGGGAGGCCGAGTAGCCGGAATCAGCCCTCGTGCACGCGGGGCGGTGCCAGGATGGTGTCGTGGGCTTCCTCATCAGACTGGCGATCACCGCCGTCGCGTTGTGGATAACCACGCTGATCGTGCCCGGCGTCGACGTGCACGCCCGCTCAGGTGGCAACACCGTTCTCACCCTGATCGTGGTGGCGCTGATCTTCGGTGTGATCAACGCGGTGCTCAAGCCGGTGATCCGGGTCGTCGGCTGCGTGTTCTACCTGTTGACGCTGGGGCTGTTCGCGCTCGTCGTCAACGCGCTGCTGTTCCTGCTCACCGATCGGATCGCCCGCGGTCTCGACCTGCCGTTCCAGGTGGACGGTTTCTGGGCGGCGTTCTGGGGCGCCATCGTGATGACAGTGGTCACCTGGCTGATCAGCGTCATCGTGCCGGACCGCCTGGACCGCCGATGAACGGCCGGCACCCGGGTCGGTTGTTCCGGCGCACCTCACCTACGGGATACTGCCGGCGGAGGACAGCGCGGTCCGGCGCAGACATGAAGAGCAGCGGCCAGCACGGCCGAGAGTGGTAACTAAGGAGCGCATCCCATGCCCATCGCTTCCCCCGAGGCTTACGCGGAGATGCTGGACCGCGCCAAGGCCGGCCGGTACGCGTACCCCGCGATCAACGTGACCTCGTCGCAGACGCTCAACGCGGCGCTGAAGGGTTTCGCCGACGCGGAGAGCGACGGCATCATCCAGGTCTCCACCGGTGGCGCGGAATACCTGTCCGGTCCGTCGATCAAGGACATGGTCACCGGCGCCGTGGCCTTCGCCGCGTACGCCCACGAGGTGGCGAAGAAGTACTCGGTCAACATCGCCCTGCACACCGACCACTGCCCGAAGGACAAGCTGGACAAGTTCGTGCGTCCGCTGATGGGCATCTCGCAGGAGCGGGTGAAGCGGGGCGAGGAGCCGCTGTACCAGTCGCACATGTGGGACGGCTCGGCCGTTCCGGTGGCGGAGAACCTGGAGATCGCCGCGCAGCTCCTCGACGAGGCCGCCAAGGCCAAGATCGTCCTGGAGATCGAGGTCGGCGTCGTGGGCGGCGAGGAGGACGGCGTCGAGAACGCCATCAACGACAAGCTCTACACCACCGTCGAGGACGGCCTGGCCATGGTCGAGGCGCTCGGCCTCGGCGAGAAGGGCCGCTACATGGCGGCGCTGACCTTCGGCAACGTGCACGGCGTCTACAAGCCGGGCAACGTCAAGCTGCGCCCCGAGATCCTCAACCAGATCCAGGAGGCGGTCGGCGCCAAGTACGGCAAGGACAAGCCGCTCAGCCTGGTGTTCCACGGCGGCTCCGGCTCCCTGCTGAGCGAGATCCGTGAGGCTCTCGACTACGGCGTGGTGAAGATGAACATCGACACCGACACCCAGTACGCCTTCACCCGGCCCGTCGCGGACCACATGCTCCGCAACTACGACGGCGTGCTCAAGATCGACGGCGAGGTCGGCAACAAGAAGCAGTACGACCCGCGTACCTGGGGCAAGGCGGCCGAGGCCGGCCTGGCCGCCCGGGTCGTCGAGGCGTGCGAGCACCTGCGCTCCACCGGCACCACGATGACCAAGTAACAACGGTCCACCGACGGCCGGCTCCCCGCGCGGGGAGCCGGCCGTCGCCGTTCACGTCGTCAGCAGGCGGACCGCCGCACGGACGTCGTCGGTGAGGTGGATCGTCGACGACAGGTCACCGAAGGGAGACGCGGCCAGCAGCGGACGCAGCAACGCCTCCACCGGCAGCTCCCGGGTCCAGTACGCCCGGTCCAGGAAGATGTACGCGCCGCTGGCCCCGTCGGTGCCGTAGTACGTCTTGGTGGCCGCCTGGAACACCTCCTGCACGGTGCCCGCCCGTCCCGGGGCGAAGACGATGCCGCCCCGGGCGAGCCGCAGGATGGTGTCCTCCCGGATCGCGTTCGAGAAGTACTTCGCGATCCGCCCCGCGAAGAGGTTCGCCGGCTCGTGCCCGTACAGCCAGGTCGGGATCGCCAGACCACCGGCACGCGCCCAGCCCGACTCGTCGCCACGTTGCCGGGGCACCCCCGCGTACCGCTGCCGCACCGTCAGCGCCGTGGCCGTGTACCGCTCGTGGTCGGTGAAGTCGGGGGCGGTGGCCAGCAGGTCGATCGCGGCCGTCACGTCCGTCGCCGGTCGGTCCGCCAGGTAGGCGCCGAGATTCGCCGCCTCCATCACACCCGGACCGCCGCCGGTCACCACCAACCGGTCGGCCCGCGCCAGCTCCCACCCCAGCACGGCAGCCATCCGGTACGCCGGACTACCGCGCCGTACCGCGTGGCCGCCCATGATGCCCACCACCGACTGCGGCCCGTACCCGGCCAGCCAGTCCCGGGTGGCGTCGGCCAGCGCGTTGTCCACGCCGTGGTCGTGCAGCCGTTGACCGAGCGCCTCCTTGACGTCCGGCAACGCGCCGCCGTGCGCCCGGTAGTGCTCGTACACGCGGGTGTCGTACATCCCGGCGAACCCGCCCTCGGCGAACCCGGCGGCCAGCTCCTCGGGGGTGTAGAGGTGCGTCGGCTGCGTCGGGTACGGCAGCCCGGAGAAGGGTGGCACCACGTTCGCGCCGCGCCGAACCAGGTCGGCGCCCACGTCCCGGGACGCGAACCGGCAACCGACGAAGAGGGTGCCGGCGACCTCGACGTCCGTCAGGTCGGGAACCGGCGCGAGGTCGAGACGCAGGCCCTGCACCGTCAATCCGGTCAGTCGGCCGGTCGCCAACTGCTGGTCGAACTCGGCCCGGGTCTGGATCTCACCGGCGTGCAGGTGCGGCTCGATGACGTCCGCGGGAGGTGGGGTCGGCACCGGGCCATCCTGCCCGTCCGCCGGGGCGGGTCAAACCTCGGGCCGGCCCGGGGACCGACAGGAGCCCGGTGGTCGTGGCCACCGGGCTCCTGCGTTACCGGTTCCTGGGGAGGCTCCGGACCAATAGTTGTAACGGAAAACACCTGGTGGCGGCATAGGCCGCAGGCGTGACCAACTCCTCAGCCGTTCAGCGGAACGCGTCGGCCGACCCGCTCGCGTGTCGCGCCGTGCAGCGGGTTGAATGGGGCGATGCAGAACCTCTTGCCAGAGCCACCGGCCACCCGCCTGCCGGGCAACGACGAGGCGGACGCGGCCCTGGCTGCCGCGAACGAGACCGGCACCGACGAGGCGTTCGCCAGCGTGGCGGCCGGCTTCCCGACGTACAGCGCGGCCTGGGCGGAGCTCGCGGCCCGGGCGTTCGCGCGGGACCAGGTCGTGACCGCGTACGCGTACGCGCGCACCGGCTACCACCGGGGCCTCGACCAGTTGCGCCGCAGTGGCTGGAAGGGGCACGGTCCGGTGCCGTGGGGGCACGAGCCGAACCGGGGCTTCCTCCGCTGCCTGTACGTGCTGTCCCGCGCCGCCGACGAGATCGGCGAGGCCGACGAGGCGGCCCGGTGCGCCCAGTTCCTGCGCGACTGCGACCCGGAGGCGGCCGACGCGCTGGCCAGCAACTGACAGCGGTCCGACGGCCGGCCCGACACCGGGCCGGCCGTCGGTCGGTCAGAGCCCTTCGGCGACCGCGGCGGCGATCTTCAGCCAGGCGTCCCGGGTGGCCGAGGAGAGTCCGCCGTACCGGATCGGCTCGCCACTGTCGATGAGCCGCTCGTAGGGGGCCAGCAGCACCGCCCGGGTGCGGGCCGCGAAGTGTTCCTGGATGGCCGGCAGATCGATTTCCTTGCGCGACGGCGGCATCGACACCACGGTCACGGCCTGCCGGACCAGCCGTTGCCGGCCGCTCTGCTCCAGGTGGTCGAGCATCCGGGCGGCGGTCTCCGCCGAGTCGTTACGGGCCGACATGGTCACCACCAACTGGTCGGTGGCGTCCATCGCGGCCTGCCAGTTCTGCGCCCGGACGTTGTTGCCGGTGTCCACGAAGATCAGCTTGTAGAACCGGCTGACCACCTCGCGGATCTCCGCGAACGCGGCAGCGGTCAGCATCTCGCCACCGGTGGCCGACTCGTCCGACGCCAACACGTCGAACATGCCCTCGCCCTGTGAGCGGACGTACTGCGACAGGTCGCCGACCCGCCCGTGCGCCCCCTGGAACTGACCGAGGTCCCGCAGCATGTCCCGGACGGTGCGGGAGTGGAAGTCCTGTTGGGCGCGCATCCCGAGGGTGCCCTGGGTCTCGTTGTTGTCCCAGGCCAGCACGTAGCCGCCGCGCTTCTGGCCGAACGTCATCGCGAGCAGCAGGATCGCCACGGTCTTGCCCGCGCCGCCCTTCGGGTTGACCACCGTCACCTGGCGCAGCCCGCCGAAGTTGCGGCGCACCATCTCGATGTCCCGCTTCAGCTCCTGCTCGTGCCGTCCCGGCGACAGCCGGAGCAGCCCGATCTTGTTGACCACTGCCCGTACGCCCATGGTCGCCACCGGCTCGGCGGGCCGGACCTGCCGGCGGCGGGCGAAGTCCTCGGCGGTCGGCGCCGCGCTGGCATCCGGCGTCCAGCTCGCGTCCGGGTAGCCGGTCGCGTCCGGGTAACCCGGGGCGGGCGTCCGGGCTTGCCCGTCGGCCTCCTGGTACGGCTGTCCGGGCGTGCCCTGCTGCCAGGGCGGCGGGTACCAGCCCGGCGAGGGCGGGAACGGGCCGGGCGGTGGCGTCGGCGGGCCCGCCTGCTGCGGTGTGTGGCCCATCGGCGGCGGACCGCCGAACTGCGCCAGCTCCGGCGGAGGCGGCATCTGCGCCGGACCGGCCTGGCCGGGGATCGCCGGCGGGAACGGCTGCGCCGGGTGCGCCGGCGCGGGATCGGTGGCCTGCGGCGGGGGCGGTGGTGGCGGGATCGGGGGCGGGGGAGCGGCGCCGTGGTCCGGGCTGACGGCGGTCGGCGCGGTTGGGCGCTGCGGCGGATGCGCCCAGGGCGAGTCCGCTGGTGGCCGGGGCGGCGCTCCGGCCGAAGCGTTCTCCCCGGCTCCGGCTCCGGCCCCGGCCCCGGCCCCAGCTCCGGCTCCGGCGGCCTGCGGGGTCGGGCGGGTCGCCGGGGGCTCGGCCACCGCTGGCGCGCCTGCCGTCGAGGCGGCGGCAGCGGCATCGGCCGGGGCCGCCGCGGCTGCCGACCGGATGGGCGGGACGCTGGCAGTCGTGCTGGTCGGTGCGGCGCTGGTGGGCGGGGCGCTGGGGGGTGCGGCGTTGGTGGGCGGGGCGCTGGCCGTCGTGCTGGTGGGCGCGGCGGGGCGGTCGGTGGGCGCGGCGCCGGCGGTCGGGTCCAGGGTGAAGGGCAGATCGAGGTCCACTCCACCCGGTGTGTTCGGCGTGCCGGGTGCTGCCGTACCCCGGTCACCGGCCTGGGTCGTTCCCGCCCCGCCTGCGCCGTTCACCGCCCCGCTGGCGGTGTCCGGACGGCCGTTCACCGCCGCAGAGTTCGGCGGTGCCGGGTGGGTGCCCGCCGCCGGCGGAGGCGCGGCGGCCGGATCGGTCGGCGGCGGCCAGCTCGGCTGTGCCGGTGCCCAGGGCGATGCGGCGCCGGACGGCCCGTTGGCTGCCCAACCACCGGGTGCCGGGACCGCCCCGGTCAGCGAGGGGTAGTCCGACGGTGAGGGCGGCGGCAGGGCCGGGGCGCCGGGTTGTCCGGGGACCGGCGGTCGTCCGATCGGCGGCGCGGCCACCGGGGGTGTCACCGGCGGCGGAACCGACGGGGGTCCACCCGGCTGCTCGGCTACCGCAGCCCAGGGCGGGACGGCACCGCCCGCGCCCCGCTCGCCCTGATCCGGCGGCCACAGTGGTTCGATGTCCCGCTCCGGCACCGGCTGCTGGCCGGGCACCTGAGCCCGGTCGGCGTTCTCGTCCATTACGGCCCTCCCCAGTCCTCCTGCGAGGATAGGCCCATTCGCCTGAAGCGACCGGTCGGCGCAGCCAGGTGGTGGCCGGGTCAGATCGACCAGACCGCCCAGGCCGCCGGCTCGACCCACCAGGAGCGCTTCCGGGTCAGCTCGCTCTCGACACCGTCGTCGAGGTACGGCACCTTGCCCTCCCTGGGCAGCACCGACACCGCGCGTCCACGGGTCCGTCGGACCTCCAGGCGTACCCGCCTGCGCCCCCACGACGAGCGGACGACCACCGGGACGGCCACCGCGACCTCGATCTGACCGTCGGCCGGGTCCGGCGCGGTCAGCAGCGTCACGTCGTCCAGCGTCGCGTACCCGCCGGCATTTCCCACCGCGCACGCCAGCAGCGGTTCGTCGCCGTTGGTGAGGACCGTGTCGTCCACCTCCACCCGGGCCCGCCAGTGCAACGGCCGGCCGGCGTCGTCGGCCGCGCCGAGCAGCGCGCCGTCGAGGGTCACCGAGCCGCCGTCGTTGCGGAGCAGGTCCAGCCGGCGCGGGGTGCCGTCCAGCACCGCGGCGGCCACCGTCGCCGGGTCCCGGGGCAGCCCGAGCTGCGCGGCAAGGTCACTGTGGGTGCCGCCGCGCGCCGGGTCGAGCGGGAGTACGGCCACCGGCGGCAGGTCGGGCAGCGTCCGGTCACCGGGCAGGTCCGCCGGACGACGACTCGGCGCCGGAGCGTACCGCCGGACCAGCCGGCGCAGCACGGCGCGCAACTGCCCGTCGCTGGCCGTGGCGACGACCAGCCGGAGCTTGCTGTCCAGGTCCGGCCAGGTGAGGCCGTCCGGGCGGGCGGGGCCGTCGAGCCGGGCCAGCACCGCGTCGATCTCCGCGTCCGAGCGGGCGGTGACCATCTCCACCCGCGCGCCCCGGGCGGTCAGCGCGTCGGCGCAGGCCAGCACCGGCACGCGGGGCCGCTCGGTGGCGCACTGCCCGGTGTCGGCGGCTGCCGGGTCCGTCGTCCCGGTGTCGGCGGCGGCCGCGCCGCCGCAGCAGGCTCCTCCGCTGCCACAGACCCCGGGAGCGTCCCGCTCCGAACCGAGGGTGAGCAGCACCACGTCGTACACGGAGAGCCTCCTGCCTCTCGACGCGACCCCTGCCGGCCACGCCGTCACTACTTGTTAACCTGACACCCCGGGCTCGCCGAGCGGTCGCCACCTGGCACCCGAGCCTTCTGGAGGCGGAAAAGATGCCAGCGATCGTGCTCATCGGCGCTCAGTGGGGCGACGAGGGCAAGGGCAAGGTTACCGACCTGCTGGGTGAGCGGGTCGACTACGTCGTGCGCTACTCCGGCGGCAACAACGCCGGCCACACGGTGATCACGCCGGACGGCCAGAAGTACGCGCTGCACCTGATGCCCTCCGGCGCGCTCTCACCCAACGCGATGATCATCATCGGTAACGGTGTGGTGGTCGACCCGAAGGTGCTGCTCGCCGAGATCGACGGCCTGGCCGAGCGCGGCGTCGACGTGTCCCGGCTGCGGATCTCCGGCGACGCGCACCTGATCATGCCGCACCACCGGGCGCTGGACCGGGTCATCGAGCGCTACCTCGGCTCGTCGAGGATCGGCACCACCGGCCGGGGCATCGGCCCCGCCTACGGCGACAAGGTCGCTCGGATCGGCATCCGCCTCCAGGACCTGCTCGACCCGGGCATCCTGCGCAAGAAGCTGGAGCTCGCGCTCCGCGAGAAGAACCAGATCCTGTTCAAGGTCTACAACCGCAAGGCGATCGACGTCGACGCCACCGTGGAGGAGTACCTGGCGTACGCGGAGCGGCTCAAGCCGTACATCGCGGAGACCCGGGCGATGCTCTGGGACGCCCTGGACCGGGGCGACACGGTGCTGCTGGAGGGCGCCCAGGCAACCATGCTCGACATGGACCACGGGACGTACCCCTTCGTGACCTCGTCCAACCCGACCGCCGGTGGCGCCTGCGTGGGCGCCGGCATCCCGCCGACGGCGATCAACCGGGTGATCGCGGTGAGCAAGGCGTACACCACGAGGGTCGGCGCCGGGCCGTTCCCGACCGAGCTGTTCGACGCCAACGGCGACCACCTGCGCAAGATCGGCGCGGAGTACGGCACCACCACCGGGCGGGAGCGCCGCTGCGGGTGGTTCGACGCGGTCGTGGCGCGGTACTCCTGCCGCCTCAACGGCGTCACCGACCTGGTCATCACCAAGCTGGACGTCCTGACCGGCATGCCCAAGGTGCCGATCTGCGTCGGCTACGAGATCAACGGCGTCCGGGTCGACGACATGCCGATGAGTCAGACGGACTTCCACCACGCCAAGCCGGTCTACGAGGAACTCGACGGCTGGTGGGAGGACATCACCAAGGCCCGCACCGCCGAAGACCTCCCGGAGAACGCCCGCCGCTACATCGCCAGGGTCGAGGAGCTCTGCAACACCAGGGTCAGCGTGGTAGGCGTAGGCCCCGGCCGAGACGAAAACGTCCACCTCCACCCCCTCCTCCCCTAACCCCACCCCACCCCTGCCCCCTCCCCCGCCCCGCCCCGCCCCCGCCCCGCCCCCGCCCCGCCCCCGTTGATCATGAAGTTATGACCACTCGCGTCGGCGTGTCCTGGCCATAACTTCATGATCAACCGGGTTGGGGTCTGTTTGGGTTATCCACAGGGGGCGGTGGTTATCCACAGGGGGTTTCGGGTGGTTCCTCGGTGCTTCAGGGTGGCTGGGTGGACGCCTTGGATGTGGTGCGGCGGGTTGCGGCCGCGCGGGACGGGATCGTGACACTCGCCCAGGCGCGGTCTGCCGGTCTGAGCGTGTACGACGTGCGGCGGCTCTGCCGCGCTGGCCGTTGGCGGGCGGTGGCGCGGAACAGCTATCTGGTGGATGCCGACCGGTACGACGGCGTACCCCGTCGCGCGAAGATCAGGGCGGTGGTGGCGTCGTTCGGCCCGGGGGCGACCGCCGTGCTGTCGACCGCCGCCGAGCTGCACGGTCTGGCCGGTCTGCCTGTGACGAATCGGATTCACCTGTCGGTTCCCGGTCCACTCTCCAGGCCGGCCCGCCCCGCCCAGCCGGAGGTGCTGGTCCACCAGTTCGTCATCCCGCCGGAGCAGGTCGTACGGCTGGACGGGATCAGCGTCAGCGCGCCTGTTCGTACCCTTGCCGACCTGTGTCTGTGGGCGGACCGCTACTCGGCGGTGAGCGTGCTGGACTCCGCGCTGAACCGTCGGGTCGTGGACGTCGACGACCTGTTGGCTGTCCCGCGCCTCATCCGTGGGCGTCGCGGTGCGGTCGCGGCTCGTGGCTATCTCGCCGAGGTTGATGGCCGTGCCCAGTCGCCGCTGGAGACGCGTGCCCGCCTCCGCTGTGTCGACGGCGGTGTGCCGCCCGACGTGTTGCAGCTCGAGGTCCGCGACGATGACGGGTATCTCGTTGGCGTCGGTGATCTCGGTTGGCGCGGGCCGCGGGTCATCGCTGAGGCCGACGGTCGTGGCCCGCACGGCGCTCCCGCGGCAGTCTTCGCCGACCGACGTCGGCAGAACCAGCTGGTGAACGCCGGCTGGACCGTCCTCCGCTTCACCTGGTCGGACACCCTCCGCCCCGACTACATCCCGTGGACCGTCCGCCAGGCGATAACCACCGCCACCCGCCGCCGCTAACAGACCCCACCCACCCCGCCCACCTCCACCCACCCCCCCGCAGCGTTGATCATGAGGTTGTGCTCACGACACGCCGCGACAACTGGCGATAACTTCATGATCAACCAAGGCGGGGCGGGGCAGGGGCGGGGCAGGGGCGGGGCGGGGGCGGGTGGGGGCGGGGGACAGTAGGATCTCGGGCGTGCGGGTTCTCTTGGTTGGTGGGGGTGGGCGGGAGCACGCGCTCGCCCTTGGTCTGGTGGCGGATCCGGCTGTCGACGCGCTCCTCGCCGCGCCCGGTAATCCGGGCATCGCCGGGGTTGCCGAGGTGCGGGCCGTCAACGCCTCCGACCCGTCCGCGGTGGCGGCGCTGGCCGTGGAGACGGCGGCTGACCTGGTGGTGATCGGGCCCGAGGCGCCGTTGGTCGCCGGTGTGGCCGACGCCGTACGCGCGAAGGGCATCGCGGTGTTCGGTCCGTCCGGCGCGGCCGCGCAGTTGGAGGGCTCCAAGGCGTTCGCCAAGGACGTGATGACCGCCGCCGCTGTGCCGACCGCCCGCGCGTACGTCTGCACGGACGAGGAGAGCGCAGCGCGGGCGCTGGACGAGTTCGGCGCGCCGTACGTGGTGAAGGACGACGGGCTCGCCGCCGGCAAGGGCGTGGTGGTGACCGACGACCGGTCCGCCGCGCTGGCGCACGCACGGGAGTGTGGTCGGGTGGTGGTCGAGGAGTTCCTCGACGGCCCGGAGGTCAGCCTCTTCGTGGTCACCGACGGCGAGGCGGCGCTGCCGCTGCTGCCGGCACAGGACTTCAAGCGGCTCGGCGACGGGGACACCGGGCCGAACACCGGCGGTATGGGCGCGTACACGCCGCTGCCCTGGGCTCCACCCGGCCTGGTCGACGACGTGCTGCGGGACGTGGTGCACCCGACGCTCGCGGAGATGCGTCGGCGGGGCACGCCGTTCGCCGGGTTGCTCTACGTCGGGCTCGCGATCACCGCCGCCGGCCCCCGGGTGATCGAGTTCAACGCCCGCTTCGGCGACCCGGAGACCCAGGTGGTGCTGGCGTTGCTGGAGACACCGCTGGGCGGGCTGCTGCACGCTGCGGCCACCGGCACGTTGGCCGAGCATCCGCCGCTGCGGTGGCGGGACGGCAGCGCCGTCACTGTGGTGCTCGCCTCCCAGGGCTATCCCGCCGCGCCGCGCACCGGCGACGTGATCACCGGCGCGGACGGTCCGGGCATCATCCACGCCGGCACCGCCCGACGGGCTGACGACGGCGCGTTGCTCTCCGCCGGCGGCCGTGTGCTCTGCGGTACGGCCACCGGCGTCGACCTGACCGCCGCGCGGGAAGCCGCGTATGCGCTGGTGGAGGGTGTGGAGTTGGCCGGCTCGCAGTACCGCACCGACATCGCCGCCGCCGCGATCGACGGCCGGATCACGATTCCCGGCTGACCACGCCGGTCGGGGCCGGTGTGCCCACGCCGGGGAGTGTCAGTCCGCGGCGGTGACCGCGGTCGACGACTCGGCGCTCCGCCGCCGGATCGGGGCGCGCCGCCACCACGTCAGGCACCGCCACGCCCACTCGACCGGGCCGTACCGGAACGACCGGAGCCACAGCACGCTCCACACCGCCTGCACGATGATGATGCCGATGGTCAGGCCCACGATCCGGGGAAGGTCGTCGGTGCTGTCGATGCCCAACGCCGGGCCGGCGAGCAGGAACAGCGCCGTGGCGCTCAGGTAGTTCGTCAGGGCCATCCGACCCAGCGGCGAGAACACCGCGGACAGCGCCGGTCCGGCCGGCGTCCGGAGCAGGAGCAGCAGGCCGCAGCAGTACGCGAGGCCGGTGGCGATGCCGGCGAGCGGGGGCAGCAGGCTCACACCCCCACCCGGTCCCCCGAGGACGTTCAGGAACGGCAACTCCACCTCGCTGATGGTCAGCACGATCCAGGTCACCGTGAGCGTGGTGCAGACGGCGAACACGATCGCCACCCGACCGACGCGACGCTCGAGCGCGTCCGGCACGCCCAGCGCCGCCAGCGCGTAGCCGAGGGCGAGTAGGCCCGGGATGGGCCCGTAACCGACGACGAGTTGCGCGCCGACGAGCAACAACACGACCGCGACGACGAGAGCCGTGCGCCCACCGAGGTAACTCAGCGGCAGCAGCACCACCAGACCGGCCAGCGCGTACGCGGTCAGCGCCTCCCCGGGGTGGACGACGAAGTGCGCGGCGCCGATCAGCAGGAGGAACACGAGTCGCCGGGTGAGCACCATCCGGGGCCGGCTGGTCCGGGTCGCGGCGCGCCGGAGGAAGATGCCGAAACCGATGCCGAACAGGATCGAGAAGATCGGATAGAACCGCTCGTAGAAGAGCAGTCGCACCGCCTCGGGAAGCTGCGTGGACGTGCCGGCCGCCTCGCCACCGAAGACGACCTGCTGATAGATGTTGATGATCAGGATGCCGCAGAGCGCGAAGCCGCGTAGCGCGTCCAGCGCGCCGATCCGCGGTCCGACAGTGGACACGTCGGTCGGTGCCGGTGGTCGGTCAGTCGTCCGTACCGATTCGGTCATCCGTCGATCCCACAGGGCGTCCGCCGCGCGTCGTCAGCGGAGAAAGTCGTGACCGCACCCTCCTTTCGTCGTACGGCGGTGGGGGGTTCGTCGGGTCTGACCACGCGTGGCGGGCCGTTTCCCGCAGGCCCGGTTACTGTGCTGCCATAGGCCGAGGCCGGGTGCTCCGGGTCGCCGTGGACGTGCTGCTCGCGCTCGTGGCGACGGCGGTCGGCGGTGGTCTGGAACTGGCCGACCCGGACGTCGACACCAAGCTGATCGCGGCGCCCACCTGGGCCTACCTGGCCGCGCAGGCCACCGCCGCGGCCATGTTGCTGGTCCGGCGGCAGCGCCCGTACCCGGCCGCGCTGGCCATCGCCGGGATCAGCCTCTTCGCGCCGGCCTGGGCCGCTCTGCTCGTCCCCTATGCCGTCACGGCGTACGGCCGGGGCCGGCGGTGGCGACAGTGGACGGTGATCGCGGTGCTGACGGTGGCGTTCCTGGTGGGGGCGAGCGCCTGGTCGATCGGCGATCCGTTCACCGCTCCGACGGTCATCCTCGTCGCGGGGCTGTTGGGCATGTACGTCCGGGCCCGGCGCAGCCTGCTGGCGGAGTTGACCGACCGGGCGGAGCGGGCCGAGCGGGAGCGGTTGCTCCTTGCCGATCAGGCCCGCGCCGACGAGCGGGTGCGGCTCGCCGCCGAGATGCACGACGTGGTCACCCACCGGATCAACCTGATGGTGTTGCAGGCGGGCGCGTTGGGGGTCACCACCACCGATCCGACGGTCCGGGCGGCGGCCGAGGAGCTGCGGGCGACGGGTTGCCAGGCTCTGACGGAGCTGCGCGACCTGGTCGGGGTGTTGCGTGGCGAGGACCGGTCCGCGCCGGTCGATCGGGTCCCGGACGACGCACCCGAGCTGGTCCGGTTGGTGGACGATTCCCGCGCGGTCGGCCTGCCTGTGCGACTGACCGAGGTGGGCGAGCCGGAGGGGGTCGCGCCGACGGTGCGGAGGACGCTGTTCCGGCTGGTCCAGGAGTCGCTGACGAACGTGCGCAAGCACGCTCCGGGCGCCGCCGCCACCGTGTCGATCGAGTACGGCAGGCGCACGGTGTCCGTCACGGTGTCGAACACCCCGGCCGGCCGGTCACCCGACGCCGTCCTGGCTGCCGCCGGTGGTGGCACCGGCCTGGCCGGGTTGCGGCACCGCGTCGAGGTGCTGGGCGGAACGTTCACGGCCGGACCGACGGCGGACTGCGGCTTCGCCGTGCACGCGGTGCTGCCGGCGCGGGTGTCGATGGCGGTGCGGTCGTGATCCGGGTCCTCGTCGTCGACGACGAGCGGATGGTCTGTGCCCACCTGTGCACGATCCTCGGGTCCGCGCCGGACCTGGAGGTGGTCGGCGAGGCGTACGACGGCGCGGACGCCGTGGAGGCCGCGGTGCGGCTACGGCCCGACGTGGTGCTGATGGACCTGCGGATGCCGGGTGTCGACGGGATCGGGGCCACCGAGCGGATCATGACCCTGCCCGCGCCACCACGGGTGCTGGCTCTCACCACGTTCGACCTGGACGACTACGTCACCGGCGCGCTCCGGGCCGGCGCGGCCGGTTTCCTGCTCAAGTCGACGCCGCCCGATGACCTGCTCGCTTTGGTACGCGTGGCGGCTGCCGGACACACGGTGCTCTCCGCGGTGGCGGCCGACCGGCTCGTCGCCCAGACCGGGCGTAGCCGGCGTGCCCGTGACCTGGTCCTGTCGCTCACCGATCGCGAGGTGGAGGTGCTGGAGTGCCTCGGGGCCGGGCGCTCCAACCAGCAGATCGCCCGTCGCCTGCACCTGTCCGAGGCCACCGTCAAGGGCTACGTCTCACGGCTTCTGGTCAAGCTCGGGTGCGCCAACCGGACCCAGGCGGCGCTGTTGGCGCGGGAGGCGGGTCTGGATCAACGTCGGTGAGGTCCCGCGCGGTTTCAGCCGTAGTAGCGGCGCAGCTCGCGGGCGAGGACCTTGCCGGTGGCGTTGCGGGGCAGGTACTTCACGAAGACCACGTCCCGGGGGACGCTGAAGCGCGCCAGGTAGTGCCGGACGTACTCGCGTACCGCCTCGGGGTCCAGCGTCTCGCCGGGGTGCAGGGCGAGGAACGCGGAGAGGCGCTGGCCGTACTCGTCGTCGGGTACCCCGATCACGGCGGCCTCGCGGACCTGCGGCAGTTGCGCGAGCAGGTCCTCGACCTCGGACGGGAAGACGTTCTCCCCACCGGAGACGATCATGTCGTCCGCCCGGCCGTCGACGAAGAGCAGCCCGTCGGCGTTGAGCCGGCCGAGGTCGCCGGTGTCCAGCAGGCCGTCGTGGCTCTCCCGGGTGGCGCCGGAGGTGTAGCCCTCGAAGAGCATCTCGTTGCCGACGAAGATCCGCCCGACCCGCCCGTCCGGCACCGCCTGGCCGTTGTCGTCGAGCATCGCCAGTCGGGTGCCGTGCGGCGGCCGGCCGGCGGTGGTCGGTGCCTGGCGCAGATCCTCGGGGCCGGCGATGGAGGCCCAGGAGACCTCGGTGGAGCCGTAGAGGTTGTAGAGAACGTCCCCGTAGACGTCCATGAACTTCGGGGCGAGGCCGCCGGGCAGGGCGGACCCGCTGACCGCGACGACGGTGAGCGGGGGGCGCGGCTCGGGCGGGGGAACCTCCAGCAGCCGTTGCAGCATCACCGGTACGGCGAACAGCGCGTTGCAGCGGTGTGTGGTCAGGGCGGTGAGCGTGGCGGCCGGGTCGAAGCGACGGTGCAGCACGATGGTGGCCCGCAGCGCCAGGCAGACCTGGAGGGCGGCGAGTCCCCAGGTGTGGAAGATCGGGGCGGCGATCAGCACCCGGTCCCGCACGTGCAGCGGGATGCGGTCGATGATGGACACCAGCGGACCGAAGCCGCCGGGCGTCGGTCGGCGGGCGCCCTTGGGGGTGCCGGTGGTGCCCGACGTCAGCACGATGATCCGGCCGTCGCGCTCCGGCGGGTGCAGGTCACCGGGCAGCGCGCCGGCCACCAGCTCCTCGCGGGCACGTTCGTCGACCCGGGGCAGCTCGGCGGGGAGGCCGAGGACCCGATCGGCGAACTCGTCGTCGTGCACCAGGACGCGCAGCCCCTGCTCCTCGGCGACGGTGCCCAGTTGGGCCGCGGAGAGCCCGGTGTTGACCAGCACCGCGTCGACACCGAGCACAGTGGCGGCGACGATCGTCTCGATCAGTCCGTGGTGGTTGCGGCAGAGCACGCCGATCCGGTCCCCGGCCTGTACGCCGAGCCCGGCACGCATCGACCGGGCCATCCGTTCGGCCCGATCGAGCAGCTCGTGGTAGGTCAGCTCGACGCCGTTCTCGTCGATGACGGCCGCGCGACCGGGGTCCCGCGCGGCTGCCTGGCGTAGCTCGCCGGCCAGACTCCACCCCCAGTTGCGCAGCGCGTTGAGCTGCGAGGCGATCCGGATCGGGCTTCCTGGGGTGAGCAGTCCGCGACGGGTCAGCGTGGCGACCATGAACGGCAGGTCCATGCCGCAGACCTCCTCGGGGTGGTGCGCGGGCGGGGCGACGCGGCTCCCCACCCAGCAGGGCTTCTTCCCTTGATCATGCACCGGGCGTGGTCAGGGGCCCAGTCGGCGTCGGCACGGGGTGACGAAGACAGCACAGGTCGTGGATTGCCGCCGGCCGGGTCCGACCGGGCGCGGGTGTGCCACGCCCGGCCGCCGACCGACGGGCGGGAGCCCGACGACGGACGACCGGGCGGGCCGGGCCCGCGAACTCAGCGGATCTGCATTCCGGAGACCGCCCGGGAGATGACCAGTCGCTGGATCTCGGAGGTGCCCTCGAAGATGGTGTAGATCTTGGCGTCCCGGTACCAGCGCTCGACCGGGTGGTCGCGCAGGAAGCCGGCCCCGCCGAGCAGTTGCACCGCCTTCTCGGTGACCGACACCGCCACCTCGCCGGCCTTGAGCTTCGACATCGATCCCTCGCCGGCGGTGAACGGGCGGTTGTTGCGGCCCATCCACGAGGCGCGCCACACCAGCAGCCGCGCCGCGTCGATCTCCATCCGCATGTCGGCCAGCGCGAACGCGACAGCCTGGTTCTCGATGATCGGGCGTCCGAACTGGACGCGTTCCTTCGCGTAGTCCAGGGCGTACTCGTAGGCGGCCCGGGCCACGCCGAGCGCCTGCGCGCCGACCGTGGGTCGGGACAGCTCGAAGGTGCGCATCGCGGCCTGCCCGCTGGCCCGTTGACCGGAGCGGGCCCGGGACAACCGCTCGTCCAGCGCGTCCTTGCCGCCGAGCAGGCAACGGCCGGGTACGCGTACCCCGTCGAGGAAGACGTCGGCGGTGTGCGACGCGCGCAGGCCGAGTTTGCGCAGCTTGCGGGTGGCGGCCAGGCCGGGGGTGCCGGGCGGTACGACGAACGCGGCCTGGCCGCGCGAGCCGAGCGCGGGATCGACGGAGGCGGTGACCACGTGCACGCCGGCGATGCCGCCGTTGGTGGCGTACGCCTTCTGCCCGGTCAGCACCCACTCGTCGGTGGCCTCGTCGTAGACGGCCCGGGTGCGCATGGCGCCGACGTCGGAGCCGGCCTCGGGCTCGCTGGTGCAGAACGCGGCGACCGCTGGCGAGTCGACGTCGCCGAAGCACTGCGGCACCCACTCGACCATCTGGTCGGGCGTGCCGGCGCCGTAGATGGCGGCGACGGCGAGCGAGGTGCCGAAGATGCTGAGGCCGATGCCGGCGTCACCCCAGAACAGTTCCTCGCTGGCGATCGGCAGGGAGAGCCCGGTCGGGTCGGCCCAGCAGGTGGCGAGGAACTCGAAGCCGTAGAGGCCGACCTTGGCGGCCTCCTGGATGACCGGCCACGGGGTGTCCTCGCGCTCGTCCCACTCGGCCGCGGCCGGGCGCACGACCTCGGCGGCGAAGCCGTGCACCCAGTCGCGGAGATCCCGCTGTTCCTCGTTCAGGTCGAGCGAGAACTCGGCCATGTCAGGCCTTGGGGATGTCGAACAGGTTGGCGATGTTGGCAGCGAGGCCCAGGTCGCCCTTCGCCTTCAGCTTGCCCGTCATGAACATCATCACCGGGTTCGCGCCACCGGAGACGATCTTCAGGAACTCGACCGGGCCCATGGTGAGGCTGAGCTTCGGGTCGTGCTGCGGGGTCTCGTTGACCACGCAGGTGCCGTCGGCGATGACCACCTCGTAGGTGTCGTTGCCGCCGTCGGGGCGACCGGTGATGATCCAGTGGATGACCGCGTTTGTGGAACCGGCCCGGTCCGCGCGGAACAGCGACGGCATCCGGCCGAACACCTCACCGAGGATCTTGCCGCGCAGGTCACCGGACATCACCTTGGCGATCTTGTCGTCCGGGGTGGACTTGACCAACTGGGCGAACTCCTTGGGGCCGACGCTGGCGAAGGTGGCCGGGTCGAAGTCAGTCATCAGGTGCGCCTTCCGGAAGTTTTGGCTACTCGCGCGTAACCCTACGCACGAGTAGGTATGCTCGCAAGGTGTCCACCGCCCCCGCCTTCAAACGCCTGCCCCGGGCCGTCCGCGAGCAGCAGATGCTCGACGCGGCGGTGCGGGTCTTCTCCCGGCGCGGCTACCACGCCGCCAGCATGGACGAGATCGCGGAGGACGCCGGCATCTCCAAACCCATGGTCTACGCGTACCTGGGCACCAAGGAGGAGCTGTTCGTCGCCTGCCTGCACCGCGAGGCCACCCGGATGATGCAGGCCATCGCCGGCGCGGCGGCCCCCGAGCTACCGGCCGACGAGCGGTTGTGGCGCGGGCTGCGGGCGTTCTTCGGCTTCGTCGGCGCGTACCGGGACGGTTGGGCGGTGCTCTACCGGCAGGCCCGGGGCGAGCAGCCGTTCGCCGGTGAGCTGGCCGCCATGCGCGCCCGGCTGGTCGAGGTGGTCGCCGGGATGCTCGATGACGCGCTGCGCGCCGAGGGTCGCGAGATCAGCGCGGTCGACCTGGAGGTCGTCGCGTACGCCCTGGTCGGCGCGAGTGAGTCGCTCGCCGACTGGCTCGCGGACCACCCGGAGGCCGACCCGGAGAAGACCGCCACCCGGATGATGAACGTGGCGTGGCTCGGCGCGGCCCAGCTCCTGCACGGCGCGACCTGGCGTCCACCGGCGCACTGACCGCCCGCCGTCACCGCGCCACGCCTCGAACCGCCGGCTCGACCACCGGAGCCGGCCGGGCGGAGCGCCGACGGTTGCGCAGCCAGCGGACCACCTCGACGACGAGCGTCACGGTCAGGGCGAGGCCCAGGCCGAGCAGGAGACCGCGCAGCGGGTTCTGCTCGAAGGCCAGCCCGCCGAGGTAGCCGACCAGCGCCGAGTAGAGCCCCCACGAGCCGGCGGCGAGCGCGTCGAAGGCCAGGAAACGTCGCCGGGGATACCGCACCGCCCCCATGGTCAGGGTGACGGCGGTCCGGCCGCCCGGCACGTAGCGGGCCACCGTGAGGATCAGGCCGCCCCGGGTCGCGATCCCCCTGCGGGCCCAGTCGACGGCGGCCCGGCGACGCCCGTCGGGCGGCAGCCGGTCGAGCAGTCGCGTGCCACCCCTGCGCCCGATGGCGTACGAGATGTGGTCACCGACCAGCGCGCCGGCGGCCGCCACCACGATCACCAACGGGAGGTACGGCGCGCCGGAGGCCGCGAACACCCCCGCGGTGATCACCGCCGTCTCGCTCGGCACCACCGGGAAGAAGCCGTCGAGCACCGCGATCGCGAAGATCGCCAGGTACACCCAGGGCGAGGACATCGTCTCGTGCAGCAGGTCGAGCACTTCCATGATCCTGATGCTGCTGTGCGGGGCGGTTCCCGCCATCGGCCAGTGGTCAGGCGGGCGGCACTACTTAGGTAGCGACCCGCCCGGAGGATGGCTCAGGGTCTTCCCCCACAGCACCCCGGTCCGGTGACGCGCGGCGGGCCGGGCGGTCCGCGAGGACCTACGCTCACTGCGTGGCCTCCACCGCCGTCGCCGTCCAGCGGTACGCCTCGGTGCGGCTCGCCGTCCAGCGGTACGCCTCGCCGCTGCTCGCGACAGTGGTCGCCGCGGCGGTGTGGGCCAGCGCGACCGGTGACATCGGGGTCCGCTCTCCGTTGCCCGGCGTCGTCCCGCTGGTCCTCGCTGTCGCCTCCGGGTGGGCCGCCGGCGTCGTCCGCACCCGCCGCTGGCCGTTGTTCCTGGTCGCGGCGGTCGGTTGGCTGGTGCTCGCCGCCGCGGCGGCCGGGGTGGTCGCCTCGTACCAGGCGGGCCTGCGGATGCGTGGTCGGCGACTCGCCGGCTACCTCGCCGGTGTGGCAGTGGTGCTGGCCGGCGGGGTGCTGGTCGGGCTGGCCGTGGGCGACCCCCGTCGGATCACCACCGCCACTCCCGCCAATGTCCTGCTGCTCGCCGCCTGCCTGGTCGGGCTTCCCCTGGTCCTCGGCCTCTGGGTGCGGGCACGCCGGGACACCCTCGCCGCGCTGCGGGACCGGGCGCGGCGGCTGGAACGCGAGCGGGAGGCGCACGCCGACCGGGTCCGCGCCGAGGAGCGGACGCGGATCGCCCGGGAGATGCACGACGTGGTGGCGCACCGGGTCTCGCTCATGGTGGTGCACGCCGGGGCGCTGGAGGTGACCGCCGCCGATCCGGCGACCGTCGAGGCCGCTGCGCTGATCAGGGCGACCGGCCGGCAGGCGCTCACCGATCTGCGCGAGGTGCTGGGCGTCCTGCGACAGGAGGGTCCGGCCGGGTCGCCGGAGCGGGGGATCGAAGCGGTGGACGAGTTGATCGCGGAGTCCCGTACCGCCGGCCTGCGGGTCCGCCGGCAGGACGAGGGGGCGCCGACAGCGGTACCGGAGACGCTGGGGCGCACCGCGTACCGGGTGGTCCGGGAGGCGTTGACGAACGTCCGTAAGCACGCCGCCGACGCCGACACGGTCGTCTGTCTGCGCTACCTCCCGGATGGGTTGGAGGTGGTGGTCCGTAACGGGCCGTCCGACGGTGGCTCGACGCTGCCCGGGTCCGGGCAGGGACTGCTCGGGCTGCGCGAGCGGGTGGAGTTGCTCGGCGGCCGGCTGGAGTCGACCGCCGTGGACGGTGGCTTCCTGGTCCGCGCCCTGCTTCCGTTGAAGGGGGCGGCGTGATCCGGGTGGTGGTGGTCGACGACGAGCAGTTGGTCCGCGCCGGCCTACGGCTGATCCTCGAGGCGGCCGAGGACATCGCCGTCGTCGGCGAGGCGGCGGACGGCGTCGCCGCGCTGGAACAGGTGCGCCGGTTGTGCCCCGACGTGGTGCTGCTCGACGTGCGGATGCCGGGCGTCGACGGGCTGACCGTCGCGCCCGAGGTGGTCGCCGCCGGCCCGAAGGTGATCATGCTGACCACCTTCGACCTCGACGAGTACGTGCACCGGGCGCTGCGGGCGGGCGCTGTCGGCTTCCTGCTCAAGGACACCCCGCCCCGCGAGTTGGCCGCTGCCGTCAGGACGGTGGCCGCCGGTCACGCGATGCTGGCCCCGACGGTGACCCGCCGACTCATCAGCTCGTTCGCCGAGCGGGGTCCGGCCCGCCGGGACGCGGCCCGTGCACGGCTGCGGACGCTCACCGAACGGGAACTGGAGATCGTCCGGGAGGTGGCGCACGGGCACGGCAACGCGGAGATCGCCCGGCGGCTGACGATGAGCGAGGCCACCGTGAAGGGACATGTCAGCAGGGCGCTGGCGAAACTGCACGCGGACAACCGGGTGCAGTTGGCGATCCTGGTGTACGACGCCGACCTGCTGTGACGCGACCCGGGCCGGTCGCGCCGGTCAGCGGCGGGAGGCGGCGCGACGGTGTGCCCGGCGGCGCAGCCACCGAATCCCCTCCAGGCCGAAAGTGATCACCACCGAGAGCCCCACGCCGACCAGCACCCCCTTGACCGGCTCCTGTTCGAAGGCCAGCCCGCCGAAGTAGCCCAGCAGCCCGCAGTAGAGCGCCCAGGTGACCGTCGCGATGCTGTCGTACAGCAGGAACGCCCGGCGCGGATAGCCCACCGCGCCCATGGTGAGGGTGACGGCGGTCCGGCCGCCGGGCACGTAGCGGGCGGTCGTCAAAATGATCCCGCCGCGCCGGTCCACAGCGCGGCGGGCCCAGTCGGAGCTGGCCCGGCGGCGGCTGCCGTCCGGCAACCGCGCCAGCCGGTGCGCCCCTCCACCCCGCCCGATGGCGTACGAGATGTGGTCACCCACCAGCGCGCCGAGTGCGGCGCTGACGATCACCAGGGTCAGGCTGGGATGTCCCGCGCTGGCCGACAGCACCCCGGCGGTGATCACGGCCGCCTCGCCCGGCACCGCGGGAAAGAACGCGTCGACAGCGGTGAGGCCGAAGATCACCAGGTACACCCATGGCGAGGTGACCGTCCCACGCAGGAGGTCGAGCAGGGCGTCCATGCCCCCATGCTCGGTGGCTCGACGACGGTCGGTGGCGCTTCACGGACATTGCGTCGACCGGTCAGCCCTGCGCCGCCTCAATCGCCCTCGTCAACCGGTACTGCCGGGACTGCTGGTGTTCGGCGCCTGCGCGATCGCGGCCGTCGTGTTGCTCATCGCCTCTCGCCGCCAGCCTCCGGATAGCGGGCGCCGTTGAAGGTGACCCGCAACGCGTACACCGACGTGCCGGCGGTGATGAACAGGTGGTTGCGTTTCGGGCCACCGAATGTGAGGTTGGCAACCGGCTCGGGCAGCAACAGCTTGCCGATGAGGGTGCCGTCCGGATCGAAGCAGTGCACACCGTCCCAGGCCGCGGCCCACACACGTCCGGCGTCGTCGAGACGGAGGCCGTCGAATCGGCCGAAGTCACACTCGGCGAAAATTTTCCCCTGGTCGAGGGTGCCGTCGCTCAGGACGTCGAAGACGCGGATGTGACTGGGGTTCTGCCGCGTATCCACGATGTAGAGCTGCCGCTCGTCCGCAGAGAACGCCAGGCCGTTGGGGCGGCAGAAGTCGGTCGCCACGATGCGCAGGTCGCCGCTGGCCGGGTCCAGGCGGAACACGTAGCAGGCCCCGCCGAACTCGCTGTCGCCCTTGTTGCCCTCGTAGTCGCCCTGGATGCCGTAGATCGGGTCGGTGAACCAGATCGTGCCGTCGGCGCGGACGACAACGTCGTTGGGACTGTTGAGCCGTTTGCCGTCGAAGCGGTCGGCGAGCACGGTGATCGTGCCGTCGTGCTCGGTCCGGGTGACCCGCCGGTTGCCCTGCTCGCACGTGACGAGCCGGCCCTGACGGTCTACCGTGTTGCCGTTGGCGTAGCCCGAGCCGTGGCGGTAGACGCCGACGGCGCCGGTGGTTTCCTCCCAGCGCAGCAGCCGGTCATTGGGGATGTCGCTCCACACCAGGTAGCGGCCGGCCGGGAAGTACGCCGGCCCTTCGGTCTTACGCGCGCCGGTGTGCAGCCGTTCGACCACGAAGTCGCCGTCGCAGGTGCGGAACCGCTCGTCGAGAAGGTGGAACTCGGCGGGAAGAGTGTCGACCATCCGTGCCTCCAGTCTCGGATCAACGTTCGGTTGAACCATCTTTATGCAGAACCTAGTATGGTCAGCACGTCAATAGCTGAACCACATTCGAGGATGCGCGAGTGGTAGACGACGTCGACCGGGCGCTGCTGGCACACCTGCAGCACGACGCCACCCAGTCCTACGCGGCGCTGGGCAAGGCGGTCGGGCTGTCCGCCGGCTCGGCCCACGACCGGGTACGCAAGCTGCGCGAACGTGGCGTGATCCGGCGGACCACCGTCGACGTCGATCCGGCGGCCGTGAACCGGGGTGTCTCGGCCTTCGTGATGGTCAGCGCGAACTCGTGGATGGGGGACGCTCCCACCCGCGACGGGCTTGCTGCCATCCCGGAGATCCAGGAAGCACACGTCATCGCCGGTTCGGCATCGCTGCTGCTGAAGATCCGTACCGCGACCACCGAAGACCTGCAAGCGGCGCTGCGCCGCATCTTCGGCATCGACGGGGTGACCGGCACCCAGGCCATCGTGGTGTTGGAGACGTTCTTCGAACGTTCGGTGAGCGTGCTCGACCAGGACACCGAACCGGATCAGGCGGACGTCGACACGCCACCGCGGTGAGACGCCAGGGCCGGTGAGGTGAGCAGCGGCCCGTACGGGCGCTTGTCGTCTGCGGTGGGCCCGTGCGAGGTCAGCACGACGGGCGTGCCCAGCTCCACGCCGACCGTGGTCACCCAGTCGGCGGGCGGGTCGTCGTAGACCGGACGCGAGCGCAGCAGGCGGGCGGTCAGCGCGGCCTGCCGGTCCAGGTCGCCGGGCGGGCCGGGGACGAGCCGGTCGGTGCTGTCGTAGTGCCGGCAGATCCGCAGGTCGGGCCCGGCGAGATCGAGGTGGGTCAGGGCCAGGCCGTCGACGCCACCGGCCACGTCGAGGGCGTACCGGTGGGCGACGGCGTCGAAGTGACCGAACCGGAACGCGCCCTGCCACTGGTTCGTCGGGTTGTGCCGGTCCAGAAACGGCAGGGCCGGGTCCTCGGTCACCAGCGGACCGGGTCCGTGTCGGGTGGTGATCACGCGCAGCACCCCGATCCGGGTCACCTCCCCGGGCAGACCCGCCTCGGCGAGCAGCGCGTCGACGTTGGCGAACGTGGTGGTGCTCCAGGTGGTGTACGGGTGGAAGCCGTGCCACTCGTCGAGCAGCACCCCCTGGGCGCCCTCGAAGACGCAGGTCCCGGCGCGTAGCGCCCCGGCGAGCCAGCCGCCGTCGACGATCTCCACCCGTTCGGCGAACCCGGTGAACGCGGGCAGGCAGTCCTCGACCGGCGGCGCGTCCAGCGGGCCCAGCTCGGCGGTCAGCCGGTCGCGCAGATTCGTCAACCGGCGACGCAGCGCGGCCCTGTCGTGGCAGTCGGCGACCCGGGGCGCGTCGGCGGGGTGGGCGAGGCCGTACGCGACGGCCTCGCCCACCCCCAGCCCGCAGGAGCCGTGCCGGTCGGCTCCCCGGCCGATCTCCCGGGCCCGGTTGGCGGCCCGGTGGTACGGGGTGGCGAGCAGCGCCCGCCCGTCGACTGTCAGCCGGTCCAGCGCGTCGGTCACCCCCACCGTGGCGAGATGGTCGGCCTCGGCGGCCAACGCCAGCGGGTCCACCACCACGTGCCGCGTCAGGTGCGTACCGACGCCAGGGTGGAACGTGCCGGCGCCGAACTGCGCGAACGTGTGGTGCCGCCCGTCGCGCAGCACGACGTTGTGTGCCGCCTGCGCGCCCCCGTTGAAGCGGACCACCGTGTGCACCGGGCGGGTGGCGCAGAGCCAGTCCACGACCGTGCCCTTGCCCGCGTCGCCGTACCCGAGGTCGACCACCGCCACGTGGTTCACAGCCGGGTCACCCCGCCGGTGGTGTCCCGGAACGCCGGCAGCGTGGACACCTCGGCCCGCCGCCCCCGGCCGAGCCGGGCCAGCGCCCTGGACACGGTGCCGGTGGCGCCGGAGCCGGCGCGGTCCAGCTGACGCAGGCCCTCGTCCAGGTCGATGGCCTGCTCGCCGAGGCCGATGGTGAGCGCGATGGTCTCGCAGACCGCGTCCAGGTCGTCGAGCACGACGGCGTTCTGGCCGAGCAGGTCCCGCCAGAAGTCGAGCACCGTCGCGTTGCCGGCGTGGCTGCTGCCGGCGGGTAGCAGGTAGTAGGTGTCCCAACGACGGGTGACCTCGTCGACGACCTGCCGCAGCGACACGTCCTCGGCCAGCTCGTCGCCGATCAGCCGGGCCACCTCCCGGGCCTTCACCCGCTGGTACGCCAACTCGTCGCCGATGATGAACAGGTAGCCCCGCCGGCCGCGCTTCTCCCAGCTGTCGGTGACGGTGTGCCGGGCCATGAAGTACATGGCCAACTCGTACGACTCGGTCATCTGTCCGCCACCACCGCCTTCCAGGACGATCCGGCCGAGGTCGTCGTCCATCCGGTTGTCCGACTCGAACTGGCCCACCTGCAACGGCACCCGGTCGCAGGTGGCGTCCCCGATCGCGCCGAACATGATCTGCGGGTCGCTGGCGTAGCCCTGCCGTTGCAGCAGCCCGAGCAGTTGCGGCAGCTTGGTCTGCAGGACCCGGGGAACAGTGCGCATCGAGCCGGTCACGTCGAAGAGCACAGCGATCGGCGTCGACCGGGGGTGCTCGGCGGAGTCACGGCTCTCCCGGCTCGCGCCCCGGGGGTCGAGCGCGGGGTGCACGGTGCGCGCCCCGCTGTCGCTGTAGGAGAACGCGCTGCGACCGGTGGAGCGCCGGTAGCGGTCGGCGGCGTCGTACACGTCGGTGGACCAGATTCCACTGCCCATGACAGCTCCTTAGGGGGTGAGGGTGAAGGGTCGGAAGGTGCGTGGCCCGTAGAGCCGGTCCAGCACCTGGTCGAGGTCGCGCAGCAGGGCCCAGGCGTCGTCGGGCCGGGCGTCCAGGGCCCGTTGCTGGCAGCCCTGCGCGAAGGCGTGCAGCTCACCGGGTGCGCGCGAGCCCATCAGCCAACTCATGCAGCGGCTGGCCAGCGCGATGTCGGTGCCCGGCCCGCACTGCCGCTTCCGGACGACCTCCGGCGGGTACCAGTCCTCGTGGCCGGGCACCAGCGCCGGGACCGTGCTGCCGACCGGGGTGGAGAAACACCAGTCGACAAGCACCACGCCGTGGGCGTCCGGCTCGATCAGCACGTGTCGCGGCAGGACCGCGCCGTGCACGATGCCCGCGCGGTGGGCCAGGCCGAGCACCACCAGCAGCCGCCGCCACATCCAGGCCACGTCCCGGGCGTCCAACCCGTCGGGGTACGCCCGCCGCACCTCGTCGAGATCGTGCAGGTTCGGCGCGGTGGCGAGCACCGTGACCCGCCGTTGCGCGCCGGTCGCGGCGTCACGGTGCGGGAACTCGTCGACGAGCCGGGGCACGTACGGCAGGTAGCGCGGGTCGCCGCGCTCGGCGATCGTGTGCAGGGCGTGCGCCTCGCGGGCCATCAGGTCGTTGTCGGTGGGTCGCCGGGGGAGCTTGAGCAGCCGGTCGTCGCCCACGTCGTAGAGGTCGGCCAGGTCGCCCGAGTGGGCGGGCGCGCCGATCCGGTAGTCGCCGAGGACGGTGACCTGGCGGGCCCGCCACCGGGTGGTGACGTGGACGAACGCGTCGAGGGCTTCGGCGCGTACCCCTGCATCGGCCGGCAGGCGGTCGGGGTGCAGGGCCGCGACCAGCTCGCGGTAGCGGTGGGCCGGCTGGTCCGTGCCGAACAGGTCGGCGTCGGTGCGGGCCGCGGCGACCACGCCGATGGCCTCCGCCGCCCTCACCGCACCGTCTCCTCGCGGGCGGGGCGCAGCAGCGCCGGGTGCAGCAGCCGGGCGTCGCCGGCCCGGTAGAGCCGGGCGCGCGGGCCGCCCCGGCTGCCACCGCGCTCGGTGTGGGCGCCGGTGCTCTCCACGAAGCCCGGCACCGAGAGCACCTTGCGGTGGAAGTTGCCGGCGTGCAGCGGGTGACCCCACACCGTCTCGTAGACGTCGCGCAGCTCGCTGACGGTGAACTCGGCGGCCAGGAAGCGGGTGGCGAGCGGCGTGTACTCCAGCTTGGACCGGGCCCGCTCCAGCGCGTCGTCGATGATCCGGCCGTGGTCGAAGGCGAGCTGCCGGCTGGTCAACGCGGTGACCGGCAGCCACATCGCCTCGTCGGCGTCGCTGCCGGCGGCCGTGTCGGGCAGGTCCGGGGCGAACGCGAGGTGGGCGACCGAGACGACGCGCATCCGCGGGTCGCGGTCCGGAGCGCCGTAACTGCCCAACTGCTCGAGGTGTACGCGGCGCAGCTGCTCGCCGCCGAGCCCGGTCTCCTCGGCCAGCTCCCGCCGCGCGCCGGTGGTCAGGTCCTCGTCGGGGCGGACGAAGCCGCCGGGCAGAGCCCAGTGCCCCACGAAGGGTGCCTGACCACGCCGGATCAGCAGCAGGTGCAGTGCGCCCTCGCGGATGGTCAGCGCGACAACGTCGACGGTCACCGCGACCGCCGGATAGTCCCGCGGGTCGTACGCGGCCAGGAACTCCTGCTCGTTCAGCATGTCGCTCTCATTCTGAGAATATCTCTTGGTGAGAACAACTTAGCGTACGACGATGCCGCTGCCAACCCCGGGAACGCGTCAGCGCAGCAGACCCGCCAGATGCGGTCGACCGCGGGAGTCGTGCAGCGCGAACCCGCCCTCCGGCAGCAGGGCGAAGTTCACCGTGCTCGGCAGCGGCACGGGCAGCTTGAACGCCACCTCGACCGTGTACGCGTCCGGCAGTCGACTCTCCAGCGCGGCCAGGCAGCGCGCCTTGCTCCACATGCCGTGCGCGATCGGCCGGCGGAACCCGAACAGCCGCGCCCCGAGCCGAGAGGTGTGGATCGGGTTGTGGTCACCGGAGACCCGCGCGTACCGCGTGCCGACGCTGGGTTCCACCCGCCAGCGGGCGGTGCCGGCCGGCGCCTCGGGGCGATCCCCCCGCGCACCGCCGCCGGACGTGCCGTCCCGACCCAGGTACGTCGAGACGCCGCGCCAGACCTCCTCCCCGTCGACCGAGGCGGTCAGCACCACGTCCACCTGCCGCCCCCGGTCGTGCGGGCGCAGGTTCTCCGCGTACGTGCCGAAGTCGAGGACCTCGTCGGCGGTGATCGGGCGGTGCACGGTGATCCGGTTGCCCACGTGCACCAGGCCGGTGAGGGGCAGCGGGAACGCCGGAAGAGTCATCAGCCGCAGGGCCAGCGGAAATCCCAGGACGTGCGGGAAGGTCCCCGGCAGTCGATCGGTGAGCCGGAACCCGCACACCCGGTCGTAGTCCGCCAGGCGTGCCCGGTCGACAGTCACCCCGCCGACCGCCAGCCGGACCGCCGGCAGGCCGGAACCGCGCCGCCGACCGCCGAGCCCCGGTAGCGCGCCGAGCAACGCCCGCCGGTTGAGCGCCCCGACCGCCGGCATTCGCGGCACGTCGATCCGGGTCCGGCCGTCCGCCGCCGGGTCGACAGCCGCGGCCAGGGTCTCCGCCGTCAGCGTCTCGGTCGGGCCGTCGATCAGCTCGTGCAGGGAAAGGTCGTCATCCGGCTCCCGCGCTTCCCGCATCACGCCCCCAGCAGGCTCTGGCCGCAGACCCGGATCACGTTGCCGCTGACCGCGCCGGACGCCGGCCAGGCCAGCCAGCTGATCGTCTCGGCCACGTCCACCGGCAACCCGCCCTGGGCCAGGCTGTTCATCCGCCGGCCCGCCTCGCGGACCACCAGCGGGATGCGCGCGGTCAGCCGGGTCTCGATGAAGCCGGGAGCGACGGCGTTGACGCTGATCTTCCGCTCGCGCAGGGCCGGCGCGAGGGCGTCGACCAGCCCGATCACGCCGGCCTTGCTGGTGGCGTAGTTGGTCTGCCCCCGGTTCCCGGCGATCCCGGCGATCGAGGAGACCGACACGATCCGCCCTCCGGCCGGGATCAGGTCCCGTTCCAGCAGGACGTCGTTGATCCGCTCCTGACTGGAGAGGTTGACGTCGATCACCTGGTCCCAGCGGTCGGCGTCCATCCGGCCGAGCGTCTTGTCCCTGGTGATGCCGGCGTTGTGCACCACCACGTCGACCCGGCCGTGCCGGCTCGCCAGGTGCTCGGCGAGCCGGGTCGGCGCGTCCGGCGCGGTCAGGTCGAGCTGGAGGGCGGTGCCGCCGATGTCGTTCGCCACCGCCGCGAGGGCGTCCCCGGCGGCCGGGACGTCCAGCGCCACCACCCGCGCGCCGTCCCGGGCGAGCACCGCCGCCAGCGCCGCGCCGATGCCCCGCGCCGCCCCGGTGACCAGCACGACCTGGCCGTCCAGCGGGCGGTCCCAGTCCGCCGGAACTGTCGCCGCGCCCGCGCCGACCCGGACGACCTGCCCCGAGACGTACGCGGACCGGCCGGAGAGCAGGAACCGTAGCGTCGACTCCAGGCTCGTGTGGCTGCCGTCCCCGGCGCGACTGACGTGGACGAGCTGCGCGGTGACGCCCCGACCGAACTCCTTGCCGATGCTGCGGACCAACCCTTCGAGGGCACGCTGGGCGGTCGCCTCACGCGGGGTGGGGCACTCCTCGGGCGGAGTGCCCAGCACGATCACCCGACCGCTGGGCAGCACCGAGCGGGCGTGCGGGTGGAAGAAGTCGTAGAGCTGGCGGAGCTGGCTGGATTCGGTGATGCCGCTGGCGTCGTACACCAGGGCTCCGAAGCGGTCCTCCGCGCGGGCGTCGTCGCGCAGCTCGACACCGGCGGAGGTCAGGATCGCGGCGGCCGGTTCGGCGAGCCGGCCGCCGGTTGCCGCGCCGAGCAGGGCGGGCCCCGGCAGCAACGGGTCGCCGGGGTGGTGCCGACGCAGCCTGGGCGGATCGGGCAGCCCGAGGCGCTTGACCAGCGCGCGGCCGGCGGCCGATTGGACGAAGCTCGCGTACCTGTCGGTCATGGGCGTAGCCTACTGGCGAGTAGGGTCTGAGCAAACACATCTCCAGGAGGCGGATCGTGCAGAGCATCCGGCGCGTCGCGGTCATCGGGGGCAACCGCATCCCCTTCGCCCGGTCGAACTCCCGCTACGCCGACGCGTCGAACGCCGACCTGCTCGGCGCCGCCCTGGACGGCCTGATCGCCCGGTACGGGCTGGCCGGGCAGCGGATGGGTGAGGTGGTCACCGGCGCGGTGCTCAAGCACTCCCGGGACTTCAACCTCACCCGCGAGGTGGTCCTCGGCTCCCGGCTCGACCCGCACACCCCGGCGTACGACATCCAGCAGGCCTGCGGCACCGGACTGGAGGCGACCATCCTGGTCGCCAACAAGATCGCGCTCGGTCAGCTCGACGTCGGCATCGCCGGTGGCGTCGACACCACCTCGGACGCCCCGCTCGCGGTCAACGAGGAGATGCGACGCACGCTGCTCAAGCTCAACTCGGCCCGGACGCTCGGCGAACGACTCAGGATCGCGGCGAAGCTGCGCCCGCTCCAGCCGTTCCAGCCGGAGATCCCCCGCAACGCCGAGCCACGGACCGGCCTCTCCATGGGCGACCACGCCGCCCGCACCGCTCTGCGCTGGCAGATCGGCCGCCGCGCCCAGGACGAGCTGGCCCTACGCTCACACCAGCGGCTCGCCGCCGCCTACGACAGGGGTTTCTTCGACGACCTGATGACCCCGTACCTCGGGCTGACCCGCGACCAGAACCTGCGCCCGGACACCAGCGTGGAGAAGCTCGGCGCGCTGAAGCCGGTCTTCGGCACCCGCGGCCCGGACGCCGAGCAGGCCACCATGACCGCCGGCAACTCGTCACCGCTCACCGACGGCGCGTCCACCGTGCTGCTGGCCAGCGAGGAGTGGGCCGCCGCGCACCAGCTCCCGGTGCTGGCCTGGTTCACCTGGTCGGAGACGGCGGCGGTGGACTTCGTGCACGGCGACGAAGGGCTGCTGATGGCACCCGCGTACGCGGTGCCCCGGATGCTGGCCCGGGCCGGGCTGACGTTGCAGGACTTCGACTACTACGAGATTCACGAGGCGTTCGCCTCACAGGTGCTGGCCACCCTCGCCGCCTGGGAGTCACCGGAGTTCTGCGAGGACCGACTCGGCCTGGACGCCCCGCTCGGCGCGATCGACACCGACCGGCTCAACGTCAACGGGTCGTCGCTGGCCGCCGGGCACCCGTTCGCCGCCACCGGCGGGCGGATCGTGGCGACGCTGGCCAAGCTGCTCTCGGAGAAGGGCAGCGGGCGCGGGCTGATCTCGATCTGCGCGGCGGGTGGCCAGGGCGTGACGGCGATCCTGGAGCGCTGAACCGCGCCGGCCCTCCTGACCGGGCCGTTCGCGGGGTGCGGGACAATGAGGTACGTGACGACGATCCCCAACGTGCTGGCCAGCCGGTACGCCTCGCCCGAATTGGTCGCCCTCTGGTCTCCGGAGGAGAAGGTGCGGATGGAGCGGCGGCTCTGGCTCGCCGTGCTGCGCGCGCAGCGCGACCTGGGCGTGCCGGTCCCGGACGGGGTGGTCGAGGCGTACGAGCGGGTGCTCGACCAGGTCGACCTGGCCTCGATCGCGGAGCGCGAGCGGGTCACCCGGCACGACGTGAAGGCCCGGATCGAGGAGTTCAGCGCGCTCGCCGGGCACGAGCACGTGCACAAGGGGATGACCTCGCGGGACCTCACCGAGAACGTCGAGCAGCTCCAGGTGCGCGCCTCGCTGGAGCTGATCCGGGACCGCGTGGTGGCCACCCTCGCCCGGTTGGCCTGGCTGGCGTACGAGCACTCCGAGCTGGTCATGACCGGTCGCTCGCACAACGTGGCGGCGCAGGCCACCACGCTGGGCAAGCGCTTCGCGTCGGCGGCGGAGGAGCTGCTGATCGCGTACCAGCGGCTGGAGGAGTTGATCGCCCGCTACCCGCTGCGCGGCATCAAGGGACCGGTCGGCACCGCCGCCGACCAGCTCGACCTCTTCGACGGCGACGCCGACAAGGTGGCCGAGCTGGAGCGTCGGGTCGCCGAGCACCTCGGCTTCTCCCGGGTGCTGGACAGCGTCGGGCAGGTCTACCCGCGCTCACTGGACTTCGACGTGCTGGCCGCGCTGGCCCAGACCGCCGCCGCGCCGTCGTCGCTGGCCACCACGATCCGGCTGATGGTCGGCCAGGAGTTGGCGACCGAGGGCTTCAAGCCGGGCCAGGTCGGCTCCAGCGCGATGCCGCACAAGATGAACACCCGCTCGTCGGAGCGGGTGAACGGCTTCGCGGTGATCATCCGGGGCTACCTGTCGATGGTCGGCGAGCTGGCCGGCGACCAGTGGAACGAGGGGGACGTGTCCTGCTCGGTGGTCCGTCGGGTGGCCCTGCCGGACGCCTTCTTCGCCGCCGACGGCCTCTTCCAGACCTTCCTCACCGTGCTGGACGAGTTCGGCGCGTACCCGGCGGTGATCAACCGGGAGCTGGAGCGGTTCCTGCCGTTCCTCGCCACCACGAAGATCCTGGTGGCGGCGGTCCGGCGGGGTGTCGGCCGGGAGGTGGCCCACGAGGTGATCAAGGAGCACGCCGTCGCGGTGGCCCTGGCGATGCGGGAGAAGGGCAACCCGGAGAACGACCTCTTCGACCGGCTGGCGGCGGACGGCCGGCTCGGCCTGTCCCGGGCCGACATCGACACCCTGGTCGCCGACCGCAGCGCCTTCGTGGGCGCCGCCCAGGCCCAGGTGGCCGCGATCACCAGCCGCATCACCAAGGTAGTAGAAACCCACCCCAACGCCGCAACCTACACCCCACCCCCCATCCTCTAACCCCACCCCACCCCACCCCCGGCCCACCCCACCCCCACCCCCGCCCCACCCCCCAGCTCCGGCCGGGTTGATCATGAAGTTATGACCACTCCGCCCGGCGTGTCTTGGTCATAACTTCATGATCAACCGGACGAGACCGGGCTGGGAGGTGCCGGGCCTGGGTGGGGTTAGTCGCCGGTGGGGGTTTCGGCTGCGGTTCTCAGGGTGGGGGCGCTGGCCGGTTCGGCGATGGCGCCGGGCGATCCGGTGAAGCCCGCCTCGTGCGTGCTGTCCGCGGCGACCGCGGGCTGGTCGGGCGGCATGACTTCGGGCATCTTGGGTACGGCGACCACCGCTGTCCCGTACGCGCAGATCTCCATCCACATCTCGCCGCAGTCCCGGCTGTCGAAGCGCATGCCGATCACCGCGTTCGCGCCGAGTCGGAGGGCCTCCTCGCCGAGGCGGGCCACCGAGTCGGTGCGCCACCGGGTGAGGTTGTCCGGCGCCATCGGGTCGTACGCGCCACCGCGCAGGTTCTTCACGCCCTCGCGGTACGGGTTGCGCGTCCTGGCCATCGATGACACCACCTCACCGAGAACCTGGCGGATCTCGTAACCGGGTAGTTGCTCCGTCGTCACGACCAGCACGTTTCCGATGCTGTCAGGAGTTGCGTGACCCGATCGGGTGGCGTGTTCACCTGATCGGATGCTGCAAAACGGCGCGGCGCGGACGGCCGGCGCGGGGCCGGCCATCCGCGCCAGTGTGGCGCTAACCGTCAGACACCGGCCGTCGAGGTGATCCAGGCCCGGTTGTACGCGACACTGCCGTAGTTCTGGATGCTCGACCCGTCGGCGGTGGAGGCGACGCCGACCTGCTGGCCGTTGTAGAACTGGGGGCCACCGGAGTCGCCCCGCCAGGCGTTGCCGTTGATCCGGGTGCTGCGGATCGCCTGCCCCCCGTACGCGTCGGTCACGCTGTTGCTGGTCACCCGGACGGTGGCGGTCTTCAGCACTGTCGACGCGGAGCAGCCGCTGTAGCAGGTCATGCCCCACCCGTAGATCGAGTTCGTGGAGTTGATCGGCGGGTTGCTGTTGGCCAGGGTCACCGTCGAGGTGCTGACCGTGCTGGAGAGCCGCATGAGCGCGAGGTCGCTGCGGGTGTAGGTGGCGCTGACCGTACGGGTGACCCCGCCGGAGGTGCGGTACACGCTGCCGATCCGGACGGACATGGTGCCGCTGATGCAGTGCCGGGCGGTGAGCACCCACTGCGGGGCGATGACGCTCCCCGAGCAGGTGAACGAGCCGTTGCTGAACACCGCGGCGGCCCAGGGGGCTGACGAGACGGTTTCGCCGCCGATGATGGGTTGCGGGCCGGCGGGGGCGGCGACAGCGCCGGACGAGGCGCCGAGGACGCCGATCATCGCGGTGCCGAGCAGGGCGAGCAGGGGGCGGATGCGCATCGGGGGGGCTCCTTGGACGGGGCGGGCCCGGGGTCGCCGGGTGCGGAAAGGAGCGGCAGCGGGGTTCCCGCTGACGCTGGATCGACTTACGTCGATGTACAGTAGGGTCCGGCGCTGCCGATATCAAGGACTCTATCGAGATCAGCCTATGTAACGATTCGGCCACCCGCTGCGCCATGAATGCCCTGCTGGGGGCACTTGTCGCGGCTTGCACACCCTTCCCGGGGTCGGTAATGTTGATCACTGTCTGAACTGCGGCCGGCCGGTGCGTCCGTGGCGGTATCTGCCAGGTAGGCTGGCTGCGCTCGCCCGTTGTGGGTCGGCACCCAACTGCGTACACAGTCAGGAGTGCCCAGTGCCTCGCGTCGTCGTCGACGTCATGCTCAAGCCCGAGATCCTCGATCCTCAGGGCCAGGCCGTCGCAAACGCGCTGCCCCGGCTCGGCGTCAGTGATGTCGCCTCGGTTCGGATCGGCAGGCGGATCGAGATCGAGTTCACCGGTGAACCGGACCTGGACCGCGCTCGGGAGATCGCCGACAAGCTGCTCGCCAACCCGGTCATCGAGGACTTCACCGTCCGCCTGGTCGAGGCCGACGAGACCGCGGGCGCCCGCTCGTGACCGCCCGGGTCGGAGTGGTCACCTTCCCCGGCTCGCTCGACGACGGGGACGCGGCCCGGGCCGTGCGGATCGCCGGCGCCGAGCCGGTCCGGCTCTGGCACGGCGACCCGGACCTGCACGGCGTGGACGCTGTCGTCCTGCCCGGCGGGTTCTCCTACGGTGACTACCTGCGGTGTGGTGCCATCGCCCGGTTCGCCCCGGTGATGGAGACGATCGTGGACGCCGCCCAGGGCGGGCTGCCGGTGCTCGGCATCTGCAACGGCTTCCAGATCCTGTGCGAGGCGCACCTGCTGCCCGGCGCGCTCACCCGCAACCAGCACCTGCACTTCCGCAACCGGGACCAGGTCCTGCGCATCGAGTCGGCCGGGACCGCGTGGACCAACGCGTTCCAGCCCGGCCAGGAGGTGCTGATCCCGGTCAAGAACGGCGAGGGGTGCTACGTCGCGGACACCACGACGCTGGACCAGCTCGAAGCCGAGGGTCGGGTGGTGGCCCGGTACGTCGGCGGCAACCCGAACGGCTCGCAGCGTGACATCGCCGCGATCACCAACGCCGCCGGCAACGTGGTCGGCATCATGCCGCACCCCGAGCACGCGGTGGAGGCGCTCACCGGCCCCTCGCTCGACGGTCTCGGCTTCTTCACGTCGGCCCTCAAGCACCTGGTTGGGGCGCCGGCATGAGCGCGAGCAGCGGCTCCGGCGGGCACCAGCGCAGCGAGGAGAGGTCATGACCACCCATCCGGATCCGGTGCGGGACGCCCCGGAGGCATACTCCGGCCCGACGCGGCCGGCCGAGCCCAACCCGGCGCAGCCGGTCGCACCGGCGAACCCGCCGGCTGCCGCCGTCTGGGCGGAGGGCGTGGACACCGTCCCGCGCGCCGGCGGCACCCCCGGTGAGCTCCAGCCGTACACCGAGCTGGGTCTGCGTGACGACGAGTACGACCGGATCCGACAGATCCTCGGCCGTCGTCCCACGCAGTCCGAGCTGGCGATGTATTCGATCATGTGGAGCGAGCACTGCTCCTACAAGTCGAGCAAGGTGCACCTGCGCCAGTTCGGTGAGAAGGCGCCGCACAGCGACCGCCTGCTCGCCGGCATCGGCGAGAACGCCGGTGTCGTGCGGGTCTCCGAGGACCTGGCGGTGACCTTCAAGGTCGAGTCGCACAACCACCCGAGCTTCGTCGAGCCGTACCAGGGTGCGGCCACCGGCGTCGGCGGCATCGTCCGGGACATCCTCGCCATGGGCGCGCGCCCGGTCGCGGTGATGGACCCGCTGCGGTTCGGCGCCGCGGACCACCCGGACACCGCCCGGGTCCTCACCGGCGTGGTGGCCGGTGTCGGCGGCTACGGCAACTGCCTCGGCCTGCCCAACATCGGTGGCGAGTTGGTCTTCGACCCCTCCTACCAGGGCAACCCGCTGCTCAACGCGCTCTGCGTGGGCGTGCTCCCGGTCGACCGGTTGCAGAACAAGGCGGCCGCCGGGCCGGGCAACGTTGTCGTCCTGATGGGCGCCAAGACCGGCCGCGACGGCATCGGCGGCGTCTCGGTGCTGGCGAGCGCCACCTTCGACGAGGCCAGCGAGCAGCGGCGTCCCGCCGTGCAGGTCGGCGACCCGTTCACCGAGAAGCTGCTCATCGAGGCGTGCCTGGAGCTGTACGACGGGCAACTGGTCGTCGGCATCCAGGATCTCGGCGGCGCCGGTCTGACCTGCGCGCTCACCGAGACGGCCGCCGCCGCCGGCACCGGCATGCGGGTCTGGCTGGAGCGGGTGCCGCTGCGGGAGCCCTCGATGGAGCCGCACGAGATCCTGGCCAGCGAGTCGCAGGAGCGGATGCTGCTGGTCGTCGAGCCGGAGAAGCTCGAAGCGGTGCTCAAGACCTGCGAGAAGTGGGGCGTCCTCGGCACCGCGATCGGTGAGGTCACCGCACCGGAGCCGGACGGCCGCCCGGGTCGACTGCTGATCACCTGGCAGGACCACCTGGTCGTGGACGTGCCGCCGGGTTCGCTCGTCGACGACGGCCCGGTCTACGCCCGGCCGATGCGGGAGCCGGCCGACCTGATCCTGCTCCAGGCGGACCGGGCCGAGACGCTGCCCCGCCCGGCCGACCCGCAGGCTCTGCGGGACACCGTGCTGCGCATGATCGCGTCGCCCAACCTGGCCGACAAGACCTGGGTCACCGAGCAGTACGACCGCTACGTGCTGGGCAACACGGTGCTCGCCCAGCCGGAGGACGGCGGCGTGATCCGGATCGACGAGCGCACCGGCCTCGGTGTGGCGCTGTCGGTGGACGGCAACGGCCGGTACGCCCGACTGGACCCGTACAACGGCACCAAGCTCGCCCTCGCCGAGGCGTACCGGAACGTGGCGGTGACCGGCGCGAAGCCGATCGCCGTGACCAACTGCCTCAACTTCGGCTCGCCGGAGGACCCGGGCGTGATGTGGCAGTTCGCCGAGGCCGTGCGCGGCCTGGCGGACGGCTGCCTCGAGCTGGGCATCCCGGTGACCGGCGGCAACGTCAGCTTCTACAACCAGACCGGCGCGGCGGCCATCCACCCGACCCCGGTGGTCGGCGTGCTGGGTGTGCTGGACAACGTCGCCGACCGGGTGCCGATGGGCTTCGTGCCGCGTCCCGGTGGTGACCACGACCAGCTCTACCTGCTCGGTGAGACCAACGTGGAGCTGTCCGGCTCGGAGTGGGCCTGGGTGGCGCACGAGCACCTCGGCGGCATCCCGCCGCAGGTCGACCTCGGCCGGGAGAAGGCGCTCGCCGACCTGCTGGCCGAGGCTGCCCGGGTGGGCCACCTCAGCTCGGCGCACGACCTCTCCGACGGCGGGCTCGCGCAGAGCCTTGTCGAGTCCTGCCTGCGTCGTGGCGTCGGCGCCCGGATCGCGGTGCCGGAGCAGTTCGCCGAGGGTTCGATGCCGTTCGTCTACCTCTTCAGCGAGTCCGCCACCCGGGCGCTGGTGTCGGTGCCGCGCGGTCACGACAAGGCGTTCGCGGCGCTCTGCGCCGAGCGGGGCGTGCCGTTCGAGCTGATCGGCGTCACCGACCCGTCCGGCGGTGCGCTGGAGGTGCACGGTCAGTTCCGGATCGAGCTGGACGAGCTGCGCGCCGCCCACAGCGAGACGCTGCCGCGCCTGTTCGGTGGCTCGGCGGCCGTCGAGGTGCCCGCGCCGGCTGCCGGCGTGGCGGGTGCGGTCGAGGCCGTTCCGCTGCCGGGCGAGCCGGCCACGCCGGTCGACCCGGCCGAGGTGGTCTCGGAGCCGATCGCCTCGTCGGGGCCCTCCCCGGAGACCGGCGCGGTCGAGCCGATCGCTGCCGAGCGCTCCGACGGGGCGTCCGAGTCTGACTCCGGTGCCGACGAACCGGCGCCTGACCAGCGCTGAGGCGGTGGCTGCCACCGTTTACGGCCAACCCGGTTCCGGTGCCCGGTTCGACTGGGGGCTGACCGGGGCAGCCGAACTCGGTCGGGTGTGCGCCGCGCTGGTGGTGGTGGACGTGTTGTCGTTCACCACCGCCGTGGAGGTCGCGGTTGCCCGTGGCATGCGGGTGCACCCGTTCCCCTGGGGCGAGCAGGCCGCCGACTACGCGGTGCGGGTCGGCGCGGTCGCCGCCGTCGGTCGGCGCCAGGTGACAGCGGCGCATCCGTGGTCGCTGTCGCCCGCCGCGCTGAGCAGCGCACCGGTGGTCAGCGACCTGGTGCTGCCGTCACCGAACGGCTCCGCCATCAGCGCCGCCGCCAGCGCCACCGGTCTGCCGGTGGTGGCGGCGTGTCTGCGTAACGCACGCGCCGTCGGGCATTGGCTGCGCCGCCAGGGGTACGGGACGGCAGACGCGCCGATCGGCGTGGTCGCCTCGGGTGAGCGGTGGCCGGACGGGTCGCTGCGCCCGTCCGTGGAGGACCAGCTCGGCGCCGCCTCCGTCCTGGACGCCCTCTCCGGTGTGCCGGGTGGGCTCTCGGTGGAGGCGGCCATGGCGCTCGCCGCGCTGGCGAGCACGCCGGACGTCCCGGCGGCGGTGCGGGGCAGTGTCTCCGGGCGGGAGTTGACCGAGAGCGGCTTCGCCGCAGACGTGGAAATCGCGGTCCGGATCGGCGTGTCGAACGTCGTCCCCGTGCTGCGCCAAGGCGTCTTCTCCGCAGCCTGACCCGCCCCTGACCCGCCCCTGACTCGCGCCGATCTTGCAGTTTCTGTCCCGGCATAGGGGACTTTCCGCGCGTAAAGGCCACCGAAACTGCAAGATCGACGCGGAGGGTCGGGTTGGTCTTGTGAGAGAGCGACGCGGCCACCCGGAGATCCGGATGGCCGCGTCGCGGTGCTGTGGTGGGTGGGGTGGGTGGGGTGGGTGGGGGTGGGTCAGTCGTCCAGCCAGTCGAGGCGTCGACCGCCCCGCTCGGTCGGCGGGTTGTCCGGCCGGTTCCGGCCGCCCTGTTGGCCGTAGCCGCCCTGGTCGTAGCCGCGGTCGTCGTAGCCGCCGCGCTGTTGCGGGGGTTCCTGGCCGTAGCCGCCGCCCTGGTCGTACCCGCCGCCGGCCTGTTGGCCGTAGCCGCCCTGGTCGTAGCCGCGGTCGTCGTAGCCGCCGCGTTGCTGCGGGGGTTCCTGGCCGTAGCCGCCGCCCTGGTCGTACCCGCCGCCGGCCTGTTGGCCGTAGCCACCCTGGCCGTAGCCGCCGGACTCGCCAGCGCCGTAGCCGCCGGTCGACTCGGCCGCCCGACCGGCGTACGGAGTGGCGTCGGGCTGGCCGTACCCCTGCGCCTGCTCGGGCTGGTAGACCCCGGTCGCGTACGGGTCGGCGGGAGCCGGGTACTGCGTGTTGTCGCCGTTGTACCGACCGGTCGGCTCGTCGTACCGCTGCTCGCCGTAGCCCCCGGCGCCAGCGGGAGCCGGTGGGTAGGCGGCGGTCCCGGCCGGGGCGTCGTAGTCCCGGCCGCCGTAGCCACCACCGGAGGCCGGCTCGTTGCCGTAACCGCCACCGGAGGTCGGCGCGCCGCCGTAGCCGGCGCCGTAGGCACCGTCGGCGCCGGCCGGGGCGCCGTAGCCGCCGCCGGACGCGGGCGCGTTGCCGTAACCGCCGGCGCCGTAACCGCCGCCGGCCGGCTCGTCGCCGTAGCCGCCGCCGGCCCAGCCCTGCTGGCCCGCGCCGCCGTAGGTCGGGGCCGGCGCGCCGTACGGGTCCGGCGGGACGTCGTCGACCACCGGGCGGTGCATCATCGTCGGCGCCTCGCTCAGCGCCGCGCCACCGACCATCGTCGGGTCCGCGCCGCCGGGGCGGCCACCGACCACCCGGGTCTGGTCGTCGGCGCCGCGGAACCCGCCGCGCGCCGGAGGCACCACACCGCCGGCGCCGGTCGCCGCCGGAGCGTCGTCGTCGCCGTTCTCCCTGCGCTTCATCCAGAGCAGCACGATCGTGCCGACGCCGGCGGCCACCAGGAGACCGCCGAGCAGGATGATCAGGTACGAGCCGATGCCGCCGCCGCTGTCCTCGTTGTTCGAGGCGTTCGCCGGGGCGCCGGCGCTGGCCTCCTCGCTGGGCTGCTCCTCGGCACCCTCCTCGGCCACCTCCTCGGAGGGCGTGGCCTCCGGGGTGGCGGAGGGGGTGGCGCTCGGCGTCGTCTCGACCCTGAGCGCCAGGCTGATCCGCTGGCCGCTGATGGACTGTCCGGCGGCGGCGTTGATGGACTTGGTGGCCACCACGCTGTCGAAGGAGGCGCCCAGGTCGATGCGGCCGGGCGCGATCCGCCGGTCGGACGTCCCGTTGAACCGGAAGTCGCCGCTGCCGTTGCTCGTGGTGTCGTACCGCCGGCCGGTGCTGTCCTGGAGCATGACCACCGCGTTCGCGACGGGCCTGCTGTCGGCCTGCGAGATCACCTTGCCGGAGATCGACCGCACTGTCTCGTTCTGTGGCGGCGGCGGAGCGGCGGCCTTTGCCTTCACGGTCAGCGCGACGGTGGCGGTGTCCGGTCCCGACTCGGCCTCGACGGCCACCGTGGCCGTCGCGGTGGCGTCGCCGGCGTTGTCGGCGGCGGCGATCCGGACCAGCACCGACTTCGTCGGGTTGCCCAACCCCTGGAGGTCGACCTCGCCGCAACCACTCGCGCAGCGGACGCCCGAGGGGAGGCCGGCGAGACTGATCGTGGCTTTCTCGTCACCGTTACCCGCCGTGACGCGCACGGTGATCGTGGCGTCGCTGCCGGCGTTCACGGTGACCGAGCCGGGCGAGACCTCGACGTCTGCGGCCATTGCCGGTGTGGCGGGGACGGCGAGCAGAGCGCCGGCAACCAGCGCTACGACCACACCGGCCCGCTGCTTCCAGGCACGTCGGTGTGTTGACACGTCCACCGCCTTCCGGGCTGACTTCCCTCTGACCGGCGGGGCGCCGGGCCGGGGATCATCACGGTACGAATACGCCGTCGGCAACTATGCCTTGTCCGACTGCGTCAGCGCGACCCAGGGCCAGCGTCGGGTGTCCGGCCTGGGAGTCGTATCGTCCCGTCGTGTCCTCTCCGCACAGTAAGTCCGCCGCCGTTGTGGCGGCGTTGTCGGCGCTCGACGAGGGGCGTACGCCCGAACGGCCGGTGTTCCGAGAGGCGGTCCGGTCGTTGTTGGCCGTCCTCGCGGAGCGCGCCCCCGGCCGATCGGTGGAGGTGCGCGTTCCACCATACGGTGCGATCCAGTGCGTACCCGGGCCTCGACACACCAGAGGAAACCCGCCGAATGTGGTCGAGATGTCCCCGGATACCTGGTTGCGGGTGGCGACCGGGCTACTCGACTGGGATGTGGCGGTCACTGAGGGTCGCGTTCAGGTGAGCGGGAACCGGGCGGACCTCTCGGCCTACCTGCCGCTCTAGCGGACCGGATGTCCAACCTGTGGTGACTGTGAGTGACGAAATCGTGACTTACTGTGCCGACAGCGATTCGCGTACACTGTCAGGCGATGACAGTGGTCCCGGCAGCGGAGTGTGGATCGGCAAGTGATTCCCACCCGGCCGGTCCAGACCAGCATGAGGGAGCGGTAGGTGCCCCGAGGCGACGGCCGGCTGAGCCACGACCTTGACCCCCAACGACCCGGCCCCCAGGACGCCTGTGGCGTCTTCGGCGTCTGGGCCCCCGGCGAAGAGGTCGCCAACCTGACCTACTTCGGCCTCTACGCCCTCCAGCACCGTGGTCAGGAGGCGGCGGGCATCGCCGTCAGCGACGGCTCCGGTGTGGTGGTCTACAAGGATCTCGGCCTGGTGGCCCAGGTCTTCGACGAGCCGACCCTGGCGAGCCTGCGCGGTCACGTGGCGATCGGGCACGCCCGCTACTCCACCACCGGCGCGTCAAACTGGGAAAACGCCCAGCCGACCATCCGCTCGACCACCTCGGGCACGACCATCGCGCTGGCCCACAACGGCAACCTGGTCAACACCGCCGAGCTGGAGAAGGAGGTCGCCGAGCGCGGCCTCATCGCCGACGGCTCGACGAACGACACCTCTCTGGTGACGATGCTGCTCGCCGGCCGACCGGACCTGTCGGTCGAGGCGGCGGCGCTGGAGGTGCTGCCCCAACTGCGTGGCGCGTTCAGCTTCGTGTTCATGGACGAGTCGACGCTCTACGCGGCCCGCGACCCGCACGGTGTCCGTCCGCTGGTGCTCGGCCGCCTGGAGCGCGGTTGGGTGGTGGCCAGCGAGACTGCCGCACTGGACATCGTCGGCGCCAGCGTGGTGCGCGAGGTCGAGCCCGGTGAGCTGATTGCGATCGACGAGAACGGGCTGCGCTCGACCCGCTTCGCCGCGCCGGAGCCGAAGGGCTGCCTCTTCGAGTACGTCTACATCGCCCGCCCGGACGCCACGATCGCCGGCCGCAACGTCCACGCGGCACGGGTGCAGATCGGCCGGCAGTTGGCCAAGGAGCACCCCGTCGAGGCCGACCTGGTGATTCCGGTGCCCGAGTCGGGCACCCCGGCCGCGATCGGCTACGCGGAGGCGTCCGGCATCACCTACGGCGCCGGCCTGATGAAGAACCCCTATGTCGGGCGCACCTTCATCCAACCGTCGCAGACCCTCCGGCAGCTCGGCATCCGGCTCAAGCTCAATCCGCTGCGGGAGAACGTCCGGGGCAAGCGGTTGGTGGTCGTGGACGACTCGATCGTGCGCGGCAACACCCAGCGCGCCATCGTGCGGATGCTGCGCGAGGCGGGTGCGCTTGAGGTCCACGTCCGGATCTCCTCCCCGCCGGTCAGCTGGCCGTGCTTCTACGGCATCGACTTCGCCACCCGGGCGGAGCTGCTGGCCAACGGGTTGGACAACGACGGCATCCGGCGCTCCATCGGCGCCGACACGCTGGGTTACGTCTCGCTTCCCGGCCTGATCGCCGCGACCGAGCAGCCGAAGACCCGGCTGTGTCGGGCGTGTTTCGATGGTGAATACCCGATCGAGTTGCCGGCCGGCAACCTGATCGGCAAGCACGTGCTCGAAGGGGTGGGTCGACGGGTCGCCAACTCGACGCCGGAGGCCCCGCGCACCAACGGCTCGTCCGTCGCCACTCCGGGTGGCGTTACCGCAAACCGCCCGTAGCACCAACCGGCGCGGCCCGGCCACCGCCGGCGCGGCACCGAGAAACGCGGCACCGAGAAACAAAGGGGAGAACCGTGACGCACGTGTCCGAGCGCAGCGGCGCAGGAAGCAGCCCGACCGGCGCCGGTGGTGACCGCCAGCCCTGGACGGCCGGCGCTGGCCGCCAGCCGCGCAAGCGCTCGGTCTCGTACGCCGACGCCGGGGTCTCCATCGACGCGGGCGACCGCGCGGTGGAGCTGCTCAAGTCGAAGGTGCGCCAGACCCGCCGTCCCGAGGTGCTCGGTGACCTCGGTGGGTTCGCCGGTCTGTTCCGGCTGGACACGAAGAAGTACAAGAACCCGATCCTCGCGTCCTCCACTGACGGCGTGGGCACCAAGCTGGTGATCGCCCAGCAGATGGACATCCACGACACGGTCGGCATCGACCTGGTCGCGATGGTCGTGGACGACCTGGTGGCCTGCGGCGCCGAGCCGCTGTTCCTGCTCGACTACATCGCCACCGGCGAGGTCGTTCCGGACAAGGTCGCCGAGATCGGCGCGGGCATCGCCGACGGCTGCCGCTACGCCGGCTGCGCCCTGCTGGGTGGGGAGACCGCCGAGCACCCCGGCGTGCTGCGCCCGGACGAGTACGACATCTCCGCGACCGGCGTCGGGGTGGTCGAGGAGGCAGACATCCTCAGCCCCGAGCGGGTCGAGGTGGGTGACGTGGTGATCGCCATGCGCTCGTCCGGTCTGCACTCCAACGGCTACTCGCTGGTGCGGCACGTGCTGCTCGGCGCGGCCCGGATGCGTCTGGACATCGTGATCGACGACTTCGGCCGGCAGCGCACCCTGGGCGAGGAGCTGCTCACCCCGACCAAGATCTACGCCAAGGACTGCCTCAAGCTGATCGCCGAGGCCGAGGTGCGGGCGCTGTCGCACATCACCGGTGGCGGTATCCCCGGCAACCTGGTCCGGGTGCTGCCCGAGAACGTCGACGCGGTGGTCAACCGGTCCACCTGGAAGCCGCAGCCGATCTTCGACCTGATCCAGTCGAAGGGCCGCATCGACGACCAGGAGATGGAGTCGACCTTCAACATGGGCGTCGGCATGTTCGCGATCGTGTCGGCCGAGGACGCCGACCGGGCGCTGGCCACGCTGACCGGCCGTGGGGTCGAGGCGTGGCAGGCCGGCGAGATCATCGAGGGCACCGGCAACGTGCAGATGGTCGGCCAGCACACCCGAGGATGATCACTTTCTGGTGATCGTACGGGCACCTGATCAGGGCTTCACCCGAGTGGCTCATGCCGCCTAGCCTGAAGGGCACCCCTCAGGCTAGGTGGAGGAGGGCGATGGCTGCTCGGGGACAGTCGTTCAGCGGGATGCGCGGTCTGGCGGCCATCCCGTCGTACGTCGTCATGCAGCCCACCACGCTCTGCAATCTCGACTGCGCCTACTGCTACCTGCCGTTTCGTGCGGACGACAGACCGATGCCGGTGGCGGTGGCCGAGGCGGTGGCGGCGACCGTCAACCCCTGGGCCAGGGCGGGCCGGTTCTCCGTGGTGTGGCACGGCGGCGAGCCGTTGGCGGCCGGTCGGGAGCACCTGGCCGCCCTGATGGCCCCGTTCGGGCCCGAGGTCGAGCACCACGTGCAGACGAACGCCACCCTGATCGACGACGACTGGTGCGATTTCTTCGATCGGCACCAGGTGCGGGTGAGCGTGAGCGTGGACGGGCCCCGGGCGCGCAACGGCGATCGGGTCAACCGTGCCGGCCGGCCGGCGTACGACCGGATCGTGCGCGGGGTGGCGGTGCTGCGCCGCCGTGGTCTGCCGTTCTCCGCGCTCGCTGTGGTGTCCCGGCCGCAGCCGGGGCTCGCCACCGAGCTGTACGACTACTTCCTCGACCTGGGCTGTGACGTGCTGGGCATCAACATCGAGGAGACCGAGGGCGTCAACACCCGGGACAACCGCAACGACCCGGCGGCGGTGACCGCGTTCTGGGCGGAGCTGGTCGCGGCGTGGCGCCGTGCGCCCCGGATTCACCTTCGGGAGGTCGAGTGGTCGTTGCGGTACGCCGCGGCGGTGCTCGACAACTCCGCGGACGCGGTGCTGCCCCGCCAGTTGGACCCGATCCCCACCATCGGTCACGACGGGTCGGTGGTCGTGCTCTCGCCGGAGTTGGCCGGCTTCACCGATCCTCGCTATGGCGATTTCAGCAGCGGCAACGTGCTGACCACCCCACTGGCGGACATCCTCGGCCGGGCGGCGACGACGCCGTGGGTCGGCGAGTTCCTGGCCGGGGTGGAGGCGTGCCGGGCCTCCTGCCCGTACTTCGGCTTCTGTGGCGGTGGCCACGCGGCCAACCGGTACTTCGAGCTGGGGCGTTTTGACGGTACGGAGACCGAGCACTGCCGCAACAGCAAGATCCGCCTATTGGAGGGAGTGTTGGAGCATGCCCGAGACCACGAGTCACCGACGGCGTGAGCACGCAGCGAACGACGGAGTCACCGAACGGGTGCGGGAGGTAGCGCCAGCGCTCGTCGCGTTGCTCCAGGAGGCCGAGGACGCGCGTCGGATGCGCTCGGAGGTGTCGGGCGGGGGTGACGCCAGCGCCGTCTGCGCGTGGAACCACTTCGAGAACATCCCGACGTTCTACAACTGGAACAACCGACCGCGCTGACGGCTGCCGTTGTCAGGGGCCTGCCGAGTGCCGGATTGGCTCCGGGTCGGGCCAGGCCCCTGATCGTCGGCGACTGCACCCGCACGGAACGTGCGTGAGCACGCGGGGGCTACCGCGTGCTCAGCTGCGTCGAGAGGTCAGCGGGTCGGACGAACCCAGGGATCCGGGTCGTCGTCCGCGTGATCCTCATCATCGTCGTCGACGAACTCTTTAGAGTCGTCGTCGAAGTGGTGCTCAGACTTACCAGCACCCGCCAGTTCGCGCTGCAAGGCGGTGAGGTCGGTGTTCGGGGAGTGGTACTTCAACTCCCGGGCCACCTTCGTCTGCTTGGCCTTAGCACGGCCGCGCCCCATGGCTCGACCCCCTCGCACAGAATGCGGGGCAGCCCGAAGGCGGGCCCCGATGACGTCAGGCATCTCTCGTGGCTCTTACGGTACATGGGGATGCCACCGTTCGGCACCTCGGGTTACCGTCAGCCGGGTCTGCGCGTCGCGTCGATCCGGCCATCACCCAGTGTACCGGGTAAGGAGCGGAGCGTTTGGCACCCGTGACACCGGACAAACCGCAGCAGAAACGGACCGGGCCCCAGCCTACCGAGCCGCGCTCGCGCAGGAGGCCCGGAGGCGGATCCGGTCGACCCGCCCCCGGAAGCGCTCAGCGGAGGTGGATCGCGCGGAGCCGACCGACGTCCGCCATCCGCCGCTCCGCCAGCCGGTCGGCGGCCACCGCCGGCGGCACCCCCTCGGCGTCGGCCAGGCGCAGGATCTCGCGGGTGGTGTCGTAGATCCGGGTCGCCCGCAGCTTGGCCCGGTCGAAGTTGAAGCCCTCGATCTCGTCGGCCACCTGGATCACGCCGCCCGCGTTGACCACGTAGTCCGGGGCGTAGAGGATGCCTCGGTCCGCGAGCAGCTTCTCGATGCCGGGGTGGGCGAGTTGGTTGTTCGCCGCCCCGGCGACCACCTTGGCGCGCAGCGCCGGCACGGTGTCGTCGTTCAGGGCGCCGCCCAGCGCGCACGGGGCGTACACGTCGATGTCGGCCGCGACCAGCGCGCTCGCGTCGTCCACCAGGCTGACCTGCGGGTGGTTGGTACGGACCCAGGCCAGCGCCTTTGGGTTGACGTCGGTGGCGACCACCTCGGCGCCGTCCTCCAGCAGGTGCCCGGTGAGGTACTTGCCGACCTTGCCCAGGCCGGCCACGCCGACCCGCCGGCCCCGCAGGCTCGGGGTGCCCCACACGTGCTCGGCCGCCGCCCGCATGCCCTGGAAGACGCCCCAGGCGGTCAGGATCGACGAGTCGCCCGCTCCGCCGTGCTCCACGCTGCGCCCGGTGACGTAGCGGGTCTCCCGGGCCACCACGTCCATGTCGGGGACGTAGGTGCCGACGTCGCAGGCGGTGTAGTAGCGGCCGCCCAGCGACTCCACGAAGCGGCCGTACGCGCGCAGCAACGCCTCGCTCTTGAGCTCCTCCGGGTCACCCCAGATGACGGCCTTGCCGCCGCCCAGGTCAAGACCCGCGAGCGCGTTCTTGTACGCCATCCCGCGGGACAGGTCGAGCACGTCGGCGAGGGCCTCGTCCTCGCTCGCGTACGGGTAGAAGCGGGTGCCGCCGAGCGCCGGCCCCAGCGCGGTGGAGTAGATCCCGATGATCGCCTTCAGGCCGCTCTGCTTGTCCTGGCAGAACACGACCTGTTCGTGACCGGCCGACGCCGGGTCGTCGGTGCTCGCGAATACGCCCATGACTGGCTCCTACGGTGGGTGCGCCCTTGTGGGACGCGGACCTGGATGTACCCCGGCGGGGATGCTGCCGGTGTGATCGAGCCTAGTATCGGTGCCCGCGCGGGCGTTCGACGCGGCAGCGCCGTCCCACGTTGCGGCGCGCGCGCTCCGGCCGCTGGCCGCGTACCGGTGCGGTTCGTGGGAGGATCGCGCGGTGCCGTCGCTCTTCGCTTCTTACCTGCGCGTGTACGAACCATTGGCCGCCTTCGACCGGGACCGGCAGAGCTACTGGCGCCGCTACGTCTCGGAGGGGCGCGCGGTCGCCCCGGTCGAGGGCCCCGGTCGCCAGCGGACGGCGGTGATCGAGGCGCTCGGCGCCGGCTGGACCCGACTGCCGGACCTGCCGGAGGAGGCGTACGTCCTGGAGTCGGACGACAGCCTCCTGGTCTGCCCGTGGAACCTGCGGATCCGGGTCGCCGAGGCGGCGCTCAGCGCCCGGGACGGGGTGCCCTCGGTGCTCGCCGACGCTTTCGTGCCGCCGGTGCTCGCCGGTCAGGCGCGGGCGGTGGTGGACGACTGGCGCAGTGGCGCCCGGGTGCTGGAGCACGGGGTGCCCCGGGTGCACGAGCAGATCGCCACCTGGGGGGTGCCGCTGCGGTGGTTCGTGCTCTTCGATCCGGGGGAGCGCGACCTGGTCACCCAGCCCGGTCGGCGGGCGCTGCGCTACCGCACCGAGATATCCAAGGCACGACGGCGCTCGTCGCGGGCGCTGTCGGTGTTGCGCAAGTCGGTGGGCGAGGCGCCGATCACCGAGGCGGTGGAGGAGGCGGCCCGCTGGCTGGAGGAGTTCCATCCGCGGTCGGTGGTCGAGTTGGACTACGGCGGTCTCGTCGACCTGCTCTCGGACGAGACGCTGGCCGCCGACGACTCGCCCGAGCTGGTCGCCAGTGGCCTGGCCGGGCTGTCCCGTGGGGAGGCCGAGGAGGCGTCCGCCGCGTACGACAAGTTGGTGGCCCGATGGCGTGCGGTGCAGCTGCTCGAGCGGTGCAACTAGGGCATATCCCCGTTGGAGCGCTCCCAAGGTGAGGGGCGCTCGTAGTTGACGCATCACGAACCGTGATCATGAGTCCGAATAAGGTACTTTCTGACGTGTAAAAGTCGTAAAAATCGGGCATGGTTCATCCGTCCGTCTAGGGACCTTCATCCGTTCGGCCCATGTCGGACATCGGGGACTAGCCGGACCATGGGAGACGCGTCGGCCGGCGGGACCCCGGCCGATGTCTATACATGTGGAGGAGTGACCGATGGCATCGCGAACGCACGAACCAGAGCCGCTGCTCACACCGGCCGAGGTGGCGTCGATGTTCCGTGTCGACCCGAAGACGGTGACCCGGTGGGCCAAGGCGGGCAAGCTCAGCGCCATCCGCACCCTGGGTGGCCACCGTCGCTACCGCGAGTCGGAGGTCAGGGCGCTGTTGCAGGGCCAGATCCCGCAGCAGCGGCAGGGCGACTGAGCCAGCAGCGACATAGTTTCCGGTCAGGGGCGGTGGATCTCGATCCGCCGCCCCTGACCATGTCCGCGCTGGGTCAGCGCTGCCCCTCGGTCAGCGTCAACCGGATGCCGACGGTCCCGCCCTCGCCCCGGCGGAGCCGGCTGCCCAGCAGACTCAGCCGACCGATCAGCCGGTACTTGTGTTTCAACAGGTCGCGGACCCGACCGGTGTCGCCGCTCCCGTAGAGCGTGGCGCGCGCCGGCAGCTCCGCGCCGTGTGGCCGGCCCCGCACGTCGCACGGGGCCACAGTCACCGCGCCGTTGTTGCGGATCCGCTTCACCTTGCCGGAGTCGGCCCGGGTCCAGACCGCCAACGCGTCACCGTCGCGTACCGCCCAGACCGGGGTCGGCACCGCCCGACCGTCCCTGCGGAAGGTCGTGAGCAGGATGTACTTCTCGGCCGACAGTCGGTCCAGCGCGGTCACGCCGCCAGGATACGACCGCGGTGGGCCGCTGAGTGGTCGGATAGCGTGAACGTCGTGACGGCGCAGCCTCGAATCGGTGACGTGGTCGGCGAGCTGCTGCGGGACACCCTCGCGGTGGCCACCGGCGTGGGACCCCGACCGCTCGTCGGCGGTCGACTGCCGCGACCGGTCATCGAGATCATCGAGCGGGACGACGGTCTGATCAACGGTGCGCCGGCAGCGCACTACCTGGACGGGCCGGCGCACTGGCAACCGTACGACCACCGGGCGGTGGAGCGGGCCGAGGGCGAGACGCTCGACATCGGCACCGGCGCCGGCCGGATCGCGCTGCTGCTCCAGGAGCGCGGAGTGCCGGTCACCGGGCTGGACACCTCGGCGGGCGCGCTGGAGGTGAGCCGGCGTCGTGGGGTGCGGCGGCTGGTGCACGGCACCGTCGACACGCACGTGGCCGACAACGCGCGGTACGACACGTTCCTGCTGCTCGGCAACAATCTCGGACTGTTCGAGGGGCGGGAGCGGGCACCGGAGCTGCTGGCGGCGCTCGCCGCGCTGGCCCGGCCGGGAGCGCGGATCATCGCGCAGGGCACCGACCCGTACGGCACCCGCGACCCGGTGCACACCGGCTACCACGAGCGCAACCGTCGACGCGGCCGGCTGGGCGGCCAGCTGCGCCTGCGGCTGCGCTACCGGGAGTTGGGCACCGAGTGGTTCGACTACCTGGTCTGCTCGGCCGACGAGTTCGCCGAGCTGGTGCACGGCAGCGGCTGGCGGCTGACCGACGTGGACGACCGCGACGCGCCCTACTACCTCGCCACCCTGCGCCTCGGGCGCTGAGCGCGGCCCCGGCGCCCGACGGTGCCGAGCGCCGGGGCCGCCGTACGCCTCAGACCTGGACGGTCGGGGGAAGCTGCTCGGGCGGGAGGCCGCCGTCGCCGTCGACGACCTCGTCCGGGGTGCCGTCCTCGTCGATGTCGACCATGGTGATGTCCACCTTGCCGTCACCGTCGGTGTCGAACTGGAACAGGTCGGCCTTGCCGTCGCCGTCGGTGTCCACCACCCACACGTCGGTCTGGCCGTCGTTGTTGGTGTCCGCGCGCAGCAGTTCGACCCGCTCGTCGCCCCGGGTCTCCACGATCTCGGTATCGGTGACGCTCTCCGGTGCCTGGCTCATGTCGATGCGGTCCTTCCCTCGGTTGACAGGCCGTCAGTACCCGATCCCGCGCTCCCCCACGCATGGCCGGATCGTCGTGCTGAATAGGGTCGCACCATGAGCGAACGGAGCGGTCGGAAGACCCGGGTCGACGCCGCGGTGACCCCGCACGCCGGCGGGCCGGAGAGGGAGGCGTGATGAGCGATCGTTTCGTGGTCGTCGGGGCCGGCACCATGGGGCTCGGCATCGCGTACGTGGCGGCCGGCGCCGGGCACACGGTGGAGCTGGTCGAGGTGGACCCCGCGCGCGGCGCGACGGCGCTGAACCGGCTCGCCGACCTGTGGGAGCGCGCCGTGCAGCGCGGCAGGCTGAGCGCCGACGAGGCCGCCGCGAACCGGCAGCGGGTGACGCTGCGCCCCACCCTCGCCGAGGTCGCCGAGGCGCCCGAGGTGATCGTGGAGGCGGTGCCCGAGCGCCTGGACCTGAAGCGCGCGGTGCTGCGGGACGCCGCCGCGCTGCGCCCGGCGCTGCTGGGCAGCAACACCTCCAGCATCGCCATCGGCGAGCTGGCCGCCGGACTGGACGCTCCCGAGCGCTTCCTCGGCCTGCACTTCTTCAACCCGGTCTGGGCGATGACGCTGCTGGAGATCGTGGTGGGCCCGGCCACCGCCGACGACACCACCGCCGCGGCCGTCGCGCTCGCCGGCCGGTTGGGCAAGGACCCCGTTGTCGTACGCGACCTGCCCGGCTTCGCCACCTCCCGACTCGGGGTCACCCTCGGGCTGGAGGCGATCCGGATGGTCGCCGACGGGGTGGCCAGCCCGGCGGACATCGACAAGGCGATGGTGCTGGGCTACCGGCACCCGATCGGCCCGTTGGAACTCACCGACCTGGTCGGCCTCGACGTGCGGCTGGACATCGCCCGAACCCTCCAGGCCGCGTACGGGGACCGGTTCGCGCCACCGCCGCTGCTGGAGGAGCTGGTCGCGCAGGGGCGGCTCGGTAAGAAGTCGGGGCATGGCTTCTACCAGTGGAAAGACGGGGTGAAGCAATGAGTGGGCTGCGGATCGAGGAGCGCCCGGACCGGCTGGTGGTCACCCTCGACCGGCCGGAGAAGCGCAACGCCATCGACGCCGACCTGATCGCCGAGTTGCACGAGGTCTGCGCAGAGCTGGAGGCGCGTCCCCGGCTGCTGCTGCTCACCGGCGGCACGACGGGCATCTTCGCCGGGGGCGCCGACATCGGTCAGCTCCGCGAACGGGGGCGCGCCGACGCGCTCGCCGCGATCAACTCGGCCGCCTTCGCCCGGATCCGGGCGCTGCCGATGCCGACAGTGGCTGCCGTGGACGGGCCGGCGCTGGGCGGTGGGGCGGAGCTGGCGTACGCCTGCGACCTGCGGGTGTGCACGGCCCGGGCGGTCTTCGGTCAGCCGGAGGTGCGGTTGGGCATCCTGGCCGGCGCCGGCGCGACCCACCGGCTGCCCGCGCTGATCGGTGAGGGCCGGGCCAAGGAGCTGCTCTTCACCGGCCGGCGGGTGGACGCCGCGGAGGCGCTGCGGATCGGCCTGGTGAACCGGGTGGTGGAGGAGCCTGAGGAGCTGCCGGTGGTGGCGCACGCGCTGTTGGACGAGATCGCCCTGGGCTCGCCGTTGGCGTTGCGGCTGACCAAGCTGGCGGTGGACGCGCCCGCCGCCGCGCACCCGCAGCTCGACCTGGTCAGTCAGGCGGTGCTCTTCGAGGACGAGGAGAAGCGCCGGCGGATGACCGAGTTCCTGGACCGCCGCCGGTCCCGCTGATCCCGGGAGACAGAACGGCCGCACCGGCGTGCTGCCGGTGCGGCCGTCGTGGGCCGGGTTCGTCCTACTGCCGGATCTGCACCCCGGCCTCGGCCAGGCCACGGATCACCTGGGCGGACTCGCCGAAGCCGATGATCAGCACGGCGTCCGCGCCGAAGTCCTTGATCTCCTTAGCGCCGCCGCTGAAGTCGACCGGAGCCGCCTTGGCGTCGGCCGGCGGTTCGTACGTCAGCAGCTTGAGCCGGTCGCCGGCGACACCGGCCTTCTCCAGCTCCTCGCGGACGGTGGCCTGGAGGCCCTCGCCGTAGGAGTCCTTCCGGGCGACGATGACGATCTTCTGTGACCCGTCGCGGAGGATGACGTCGGCGAGCGCGCGACCCTGGAGGCTGTCCGGGGGCGCGGTCCGGAAGTAGAGGCCGTCGTCCTCCACGTCGGTCAGGCTGCTGTCGGTGTTCGAGGGCGAGAAGAGAACCTTGCCGGCCCGCACCACGTCCGGCAGCACCGCCCGGGAGATACCCGAACCACCCGCGCCGATGATCACGCTGACTCCGGCCGTCACGTGCCGGGCCACCGTCGCCTTGGCCACCGCCGGGTTGGTGCCGTCGTCGCCGTCGGTCCAGGCGACCGGCTTGCCCAGCGCGCCACCGGCGGCGTTGACCTCCTTGATGGCCAGCGCGGCGCCGGCGGCCATCGGGGGGTACGCGATCGCCAGGTCGCCGGTCTTCGGCAGCAGGCCGCCGAGCTTCAGCGGCTCCTGGTCCGGGTCCCCGCCGGCGCGCTGCTTCTTCGGCCTCGGCGGCGTCTTGGTGCTGGCCGCCGACTCGATGCCCGCGCCGACGAACTCGGTCTTGCCGTCGTTGATCTGCTGGCCGTCGAAGGTCAGCGTGGCGTAGCTCGCGGTGGCCGGCTCACCCTTGTCGGTGAAGCCCGCGCGGGACAACGACACGCCGCGGTACTCGATGTCCTGGCCGTTGCGCGCCAGCGCGAGGCAGCTGACCGGGTCCTCACACCGCTGCCCGTCGTTGGTGACGGCGACGATCTGCTTCGCGATGGCGGCCGGGTCGGTGCTGCCGGCCAACTGGGCGGCGAGCACGGCGATCACCACCGCGTCGTACGTCTCGGCGGAGTACAGGTAGTCCGTCAACGCCGGATCGATGGCCTTCAGACGGCTCTTGAAGTCGTCCGGCAGCGGGACCAGCGGCGTGGTGCCCTTCATCCCGTTGACCAGACTGGCGCGTTCCTTCAACTCCGCGGGGTAGGAGTTGAGCATGTTGCCGTCCGTGCCGTAGAGCCGCACCTGTTGGGTGCCAGCCTCCTTGGCCTTGTCATCCCCGCAAGCGCTCGTGGCAAGCAGGATCGTCGCGCAGGCAGCCAGTGTGGCCACCCGCGAGCGGCGCGATACGAACATGGTCGTCCTTCCTCCGGCGAAGGTCCGCTGCGCACATTAGCGTGCCGACGCCTGCGGCGGGACCGTGGAGGTGTGGTAATGCGCAGGTAACTCGCGTTACATACGGAGAGTGACGAACGGCGGGAGCCTTGACGCCCCGTCCTACTGTGCGCTGCGTGACGGATCTACCACAGCAGACGTTCGACGATGCGGCCGCCGTGCTCCGCTCGGCGTTGGCCGGCGATGGGGAAGCGGTGGTGGGAGCGTTCGACGCGGTCGTCGACCGGGCCGGCCTGAGCGGAGCGTACGGGGTCGCCTGGTGCCTGGCCGCGACGATGCTCGGTGACGTGCCGGCGGCGAGCGGGGCGGCGCTGGACTTTCCGGGGATCGAGCAGGCCGCCTACGACACCCGGTGGGTGGCCCGCTTCGTCAGCGCGTGCGCCAACCAGGACCAACCGACCGGGGAGGCGCTGTTCGGCGCTGCGGCGGCCGACGGTCAGCTCCCCGACTGCCTGCTCACCCTCGCCGGCTCGACGATCGCCACCCTGCGGAGTCGGGCCGACTGACCGGCAGCCGGGTCGCGGCGTCCGTCAGGGCGGACGCCGCGACCGCGCGGGCCGCTCAGAACGCGTGGTACGCGACCAGTGGCTCGTACTCGTAGCGCAGGTTCTCGAAGCGGACCCGGAAGTCCACCCCGTCCCGGACGTTCGTCGCCACGGTGATCCAGCCCGAGTTGGCCGGGAGGTAGGTCCAGTAGTTGCAGGCGCTCGTCTTGTCGACGAAGATCACGCACGCCTCGGTGGCGTACACGCTGGCGTTGCGGACGTTGATGTCCCGACAGCGGGTCGTGGTGCGGTACTCCCCGGCCGAGCCGCCGTAGCGGCCGGTTGCGAAGTACGAGCGCACCGCCCCGCCGTAACAGGTGGCGAGCGGGGCGAAGATGTTCGTCGCGGAGTTGGCCGGTGTGTCGGGTGCGGTCCCGGTCGCCTGGGCGGGCGTGCCGGCGAACAGCAGCGTGGTGGCCGTGGCGACGGCGAACAGGCGGGCGGCCGGAGATGGCATAGGTGCCTCCAGAGACGGTTGGCTGACCATCCGTGTTGGACTGATCATCAATCGTGACGATGATACGGATCGATGAATGCGCTGTCGGTGTCCGGCCCGTGTGATAGCTCTTTGAGCATGTCCGAGGCCATGCTCAGCAAGGTCCGTAAGCTGCTGGCCCAGGCCGAGGACCCGGCCTGCACGCCGGCCGAGTCGGCCGCGTTCACCGCCAAGGCGACCGAGTTGATCGCCCGCTACGGCGTGGACCGGGCGCTGCTCGCCGTCCAGGACCCGACGACCGACCCGGTCGGCGACCGGGTGCTGGACGTCGTCGCCCCGTACGCCCGCGACAAGGTCGGCCTGCTCGCCGCCGTGGCCGAGCCGCTGCGCTGCCGCTGCGTTCGCCGCCGGCAGGGCAACGGCTTCACCGTGCACCTGTTCGGCTTCGCCAGCGACCTGGAACGGGTCGACCTGCTCTTCACCTCGCTGCTCGTGCAGGCGGCGCACGGTCTGGCCGCAACCGAGGTGCCCCCGGACGACCACCCCGCAGCCTTTCGCCGGTCCTGGCTGGCCGGTTTCGCGGAGGTCATCGGCGGCCGGCTCTGGGCGGCCGAGAGGGTGGCGGCAAGCGAGTCCGGCACGACCTCGATGGCCCTGGTGCTGGCGGACCGGTCCGACCGGGTGCAGCGCCGGCTCACCGAGGAGTACCCACGGCTGCGCACAGCGCCCCCGCGCAGGCTGGCCGGCACCGGCTTCGACTCGGGGGCGGAGGCGGGTCGACGCGCGCACCTGGGCGGTCGGGGTGTAGACGCGGGCGGCGTCGCTGAACGACGCCTCAGCCGCTGATCCGGCCGGGCGCGCCGTGGCGGGGAGGTGGCCGCGCTCGACGGCGCAGCCGGTGCGTCAGGCGGAGGTGGTGGGGTGGCGGGACACGGTGGCGACGTACCGGGTCAGCAACTCGTGCCACCCTGCGGTGAGCGCCTTGCGGTAGCCCTCGGCGGCCTCGCCGTGCCTGTCGAAGTGCCGGTGCTCCAACTCGACCCGGGTGCGCTCCGGCCCTTCGGGATGAAACAACACCTCGACCTCGCTGGCGCGGGCCGGGTCCGGCACCGGAGCCCGGTCGGGGCCGATCTGCCAGACGAAGACCAGTCGGCGCGGTGGGTCCCAGGTGAGCACCCGCCCCCAGTCGGCACGGAAGCCGTACGGGCCGATCTCGTAGAGCATGCCTCCGGCGCGCGGCTCCATGCCCAGCTCGACGAGGGCGTCCGGGCCGGACCAGGTGTATTCGATGACCCACCACTCGGTCAGCGACGCGGTGAAGACCGCGAACGCGTGCTCGGCCGAGCCCGGGACGAGGAGACCGCACCGCAGGGAGAAGCGGTCGACGTCCTGCCGGAACTCGGCCGGATCAGTCATTTCCTGTCCCATAGGCCCGGACCATACCGGCTGATGCCCGGGTGTGCAGCTTCGCACGGTGCCCGGTTCCGGACAGCGGGTCGCGGGGTCAGCACGCCCGGGATGGCCCGCCGGAAAGCGGGTAACCGCGCCGGACGGCCCGGACGATCCGGACCGGTGTGCGGCGGGGCGGGAGAGCATGACTGACAGCGCGCGGCAACGAGAACCGGGCCGGGACGTCGACAGCACGGACCCGGACGTCCTGCTCGACATCCCCCGGGTGTCCGTCGACTCGATCCGGCTCGCGGTCGACGGCCTGGACGCCGACCTGTCGCTACGGGCCCGGGTCGCCAATCTGCTCCAGGTCGACGCCGGCGTACGGGTGCACCTGAGCGGCTGCGAACTCGACGTCAACGAGGTGCAGGCCGAGGCGCAACTGCGGGTCCGGCTGGAGCAGTTGACCAGGATCCTGGGGCGAGCCCTCGACACACTCGACAACAACCCGCAGGTCATCGACGCGCTGGCGCGTACGGCGGGCACCGCCATCGACGACGTGAACCGCAGCACCCAGCAGTTGGCCGCCGGAGCCGCCGAGATCAGGGCGTCGGCCGAGCGCCCCGACGTCCTACCCGGAGAGTCGGGGCGGCAGGCCGGCGCCGACCGGGGCCGACCGGGACCGGTACGCACCGGTCCCACCCCCGCCGGTCCGAAGCCGGGCGGTGGACCCGGGCAGCCCGGCGAGGGACCGGGGCCGCATGCCGGAGGACCCGGGCCGCAGGGCGGGGAGTCCGGGCCCCGCGTGGGCGGACCGGGCCAGTCTGGCGGTGGTCCGGGTCAGTCTGGCGGTGCAGGTAGGCCCGGCGGTGGACCGGGCCAGGCCGGTGGGGGATCGGGGCCGCCGCGCCCGGGGGGACAACGGCGCGAGGCGAAGGCTCCCTTGGAGCCAGCGCCAGGAGCAGGCCGGAACGCCGAGGAGTCGGATCGCGGGGAGCGGCCGCCTGGGGCCGACCGGCGGCCGGAGGGGCAGGCGGGGTCGTCGGCGGCCGGTGTGGCCGGTGACCGGTCCGGCCAACCCGCGCCGCCCGGTCCGGCGCCCTCCGCTGACGGGGATGGTGGTCTGCCGGGGGTGGCCCAGGCGGCCGCGCAGAGCGCTGCCCAGTTCGCCGAGCAGGCGGGGGAGACGCTGCGTCAGGCCGGACGCAGCGTGTGGGAGGCGATCCAACACAACCTGGGGCAGCACCGCCCGCCGGACCGCCCCGACCACTGACCTGCCCGCCGTGAGGCTCGCCCGGAAGGGCTTGGTCGACTCGTGTTCCTCGAACGCGGGGTATCGCGGGCGCCGGAAGGCCCCGACTTCCTTGAACGCCGGGTATCGCGGGCGCCGAGAGGCCACGACCTCAGGAAAGTAGGGTGGATCACACCGCGCCCGCACCGAACGCCGACCGGTGCCGGGAACAGCAAGATCCCCACCTGCGAATCCGCTGGTGGGGATCTCTGTAGCCCGGCGAAAGGCTATGTGGCCAGGGGCGGGGTCGAACCGCCGACCTTCCGATTTTCAGTCGGACGCTCGTACCAACTGAGCTACCTGGCCGTGTTGCTCGGCTCATGCTACCCGGCAACCGGACGAACCGGTGGCAGGGCTACCTGCTCCGATACGCAGAACGCCGCGCGGGGCGCGGCGTCAGCGCTGCGGTCCTGACGGGACTTGAACCCGCGACCTCCGCCTTGACAGGGCGGCGAGCACTCCAACTGCTCCACAGGACCTAGCTTGTGTTGCTCCGGCTTGCGCCGGTCGTGCCCCCAACGGGATTCGAACCCGTGCTACCGCCTTGAAAGGGCGGCGTCCTGGGCCGCTAGACGATGAGGGCGGCCCCGCCATCATTGCACACTCGCAACTTCAAGCGGACTTGCTCCCATCCGGCCCCGCCGGAGGCTTCGAAAGCATACGTGATGCTCCGTCGGTCGACAAAATCGGTATCCGCAGGGGGCGTGATCGCGGCATAACCCCAGGTCCGGGCGCTTCTAGCGGAGTCGGGTGATGCCGAAGCGCTTCTTCAGGTCGGCGATCACCTTGGGGCAGGCGGCGAGGGTCGCGGCCCGGTTTCCGCCCCCGTCGTGCAGCAGCACGATGCCTCCGGGGCGGGTGGCGGCGTGGATGCGCTTGCCGATCGTCGCCGCGCTCGGCTTGTCCCAGTCCTGCGGGTCGACCGACCAGTGCAGTGGACGCATGCCGAGTTCCTTGGCCACGCCCAGCACCTCCGCCGTCCACCGGCCGCCCGGCTGCCGGTAGAACGGCACCTTCGCGCCCGGTACGGCGGTCTGGATGGCCTTGTTGGTGCGGGCCAGGTCGGACCGGATCTCGGCGACCGGACGGCGGGCGAGGTCGAGGTCGTGTCGCCAGCTGTGGTTGCAGAGCTGGTGTCCCTCCCGGACGATCCGCCGGATCAGTTCCGGATGGCGTTGCGCCTCACGACCGACGACGCAGAACGTGGCGGTCACCTTGGCGGCCTTGAGCTGGTCGAGCACCTTGGGTGTCCAGGCCGGGTTGGGTCCGTCGTCGAACGTCAGGGCCACCGGGCGTACGCCGGTGTTGCGCCCCAGGCCGGCGGGGAGCTTGGCCGGCAACGGCCGCAGCGGCGGCTTGGCCGGCTTCTTGACTGTGGGGTGTGGGGACGGGGTGGCTGGCGCTGTCGACCGCTCCGGCTGTGCTGCGCCGGCGGGGGCGATGGTGTGGTGTGGTCGAGCGCAGCCAGACAAGATCAGCGCCACGGCGAGGACGGACGCCAGGGCGGCGCGGGCTTGCATCTGCTTGCTCCCGGAGGGTCGGGGTAGGCGGACCCGCCCGACGGTAGTTCACGCCGGCGGCCGGCGACAGTGCGATCAGTCACGCCCCGACTGGTCCAGGGAGTCTCGGACGGCGACGGAAAGCGACACCGCCTCGGCAAGATCGACCGGCCGTACCACTCCGGCGGGGAGTGTGTCGGCGCGCCACCCGGGACCCGCGGCGAGCACCAGCAGCGGCCGTCGGGGCACGGCGAGCAGCGCGCTGAGCTGGACCGGATCGGCTGTCGCCCGGGTGTGCGACCACAGCACCACGGCGGCCGGCCCGGTCCGGGTGACCGCCTCGACGAGCGCCGCGACCGGCACCCGGGCGCCGAGCATCCGGTAGCTGACCCCGGCCTCCGCGAGAGCCGCGGCCAACGCCTCGAGCGGCAGCGTGTGCTGTTCCTCGTCGGCGCAGGAGAGCAGGATTCGGGCCGGCCCGGTGGGGAGGGTGGCCCGAGCGGCAGCGGTGAGGGCCTCCGAGACGCAGCGGGACACCAGGTGCTCCACCTCGATCAGCCCGGCGGTGGCGGCGTGCCGTTCGCCGATGCCGGCGAGCACCGGGCGCAGCAGGTTCTCCCAGGTCGCGATGACCCCGCCGGAGGCCAGCGCGTGCGCGATCGTCTCGCTGATCGTCGCCGCGTCCAACCGCATGGCGGCCCGGGCCAGCCCGCGTGCCGCCGGCCCGGCGCGGCCGACCGGGATGGCACCACCGCCGTCGCGACCGGCCGGGTGCGGTCGGGTCGGGCCGACAGTGCCCGTCGGCGTCGGGTCCGGTGCCTGGCGAGCCCACCGTGCCGCCTCGGCGGGGCTCACCCCTTCGGCGGTGAGTCGCCGCATGATCTCGAGGCGGGCCAGGTCGCTGGGGGTGTAGCGGCGGTGGTGACCGGGGATGTGCTCGCTCGGTCCGAGCCCGTAACGCTGGTGCCAGGTGCGCAGGGTCGTCACCGCGACCCCGAGGCGACGGGCCACCGCGCCCGCGCTCAGCGCCTCATCGACCACCCGACCGCTCCGCTGCGTCATCCGCCGGGGAACCGGGGGTGGTCGTCGCCGCCGTCGGGAAGCTGCTGGGGCGCAGCAACCGGCCGACCACTCCGGCCAGCCAGGGCGCGTACGATCGGGGGTCCCGGTCCAACTCGGCCTCCAGCGCGGCGGGGTCCGCCCAGCGCAGCTCGGCCACCTCGCCCGGGTCCGGCAGCAGTGGGGCGGAGGGCAGGAACTCCCCCCGCAGCACGTGGTCGTACTCGAACTCGACGCGACCGGTCGCCGGGTCCTCGGCATAGTAGGTGTAGACGCCGACCTCTGTCAGCTCGACCGGGCCGGCCCCCAACTCCTCACGGAGCCGTCGGTTGGCGGCCTCGGCGAGCGATTCGCCGGGCCGGGGATGACCGCAGCACGAGTTGGCCCAACGCAGCGGGAACCGGGTCTTGACGGCGGCTCGACGCTGGAGCAGGACCTGGCCGTCCGGGTCGACGAGCAGCACCGAGAAGGCCCGGTGCAGTTGCCCCGGTGGCTGGTGCGCGGTGGCGACCGTCGTTTGGCCGTGCGCCGCGCCGGTCTCGTCGACCAACTCGACGAGGTGGTCCTCGCGGCTGCTCATCGGCCTTCCCCGGTGACCCGGTTGGCGGCGAGCTTGCCGGAGATCAGCACCATCGGCACGCCGACGCCGGGCTGGGTCCCCGAGCCCACGAACACCACGTTCGACAGGTCGCGGTGCAGGTTCGACGGGCGGAACGGGCCGGTCTGGAAGAGGGTGTGGGCGGCGGCGAACGGGGTGCCGGCGGCCATGCCCTGCTCCTCCCACTCGGCGGGAGTGATCGCCTGGAGCACCTCGACCCCCGCGCCGAAGCCGACGTAGCCGCGCTCCTCCAGGGTGCCGATCAACTGGTCGGTGTAGCGCTGGGTCAGGTCGCCGCGCCACTCGAACGGGGCCCGGTGCAGGTTGGGCACCGGGGCGAGCACGTAGTAGGTGTGCCGGTCCGGCGGGGCGACCGTCGGGTCGGTCCGGCTCGGGTTCGTCACCAGCAGCGACGGATCGGTCATCAACTCGCCCCGCCGGATGACCTCGTCGAAGGTGCCCTTCCACGCCCGTCCGATGTGGATGTTGTGATGGGCGATCTTCGAGTATGCCTGCCGCGAGCCGACGTGCAGGACGACGCAGGACGGCGAGTAGGTGAGCCGTCGTTTCGGTGCGGCGGGGAGCAGGTCCCGGTAGGCGATCGGCAGGTCGGGGTTGAGCACCACCACGTCCGCCGGCACCAGGTCACCGTCGGCGGTGAGCACGCCGGTGGCCCGGCCGTTGGCGGTCTCCACCCGGGTCACCGTGGTGTCGTAGCGGATGCGGACGCCGTGCTTCTCGGCCGCGCCGGCCATCGCCCGGGAGACCGCGTGGATGCCGCCGCGCGGGAAGTAGACCCCGGCCACCGAGTCGAGGTACGTGATGACCGCGTAGATGGCCAGCGCGTCGTGTGGGGCCAGGCCGGCGTACATGGCCTGGAAGGAGAAGATCCGCTGGGTACGCGGGTCCCGGAAGAACTGGTTGATCTTCGTCTGGAGCCGACGGAAGGCGCCCCCGGCGAGCAGCTTGAGCAGGTTGCCGGTGATCAGGTCGGTCGGCGCGTCGAGGTTGCGCTCGATGAAGTCGGCCCGCTCCAGGCGCCACAGCTCCCGCGCGTAGTCGACGAAGCGCAGGTAGCCGTCCGCCTCGCGCGGCCCGCAGACCCGGGAGATCTCCGCCGCCATCCGGGTGGTGTCGGTGAGCACGTCGAGCGTCGACCCGTCCGGGTAGTACGCCCGGTAGGCGGGGTCGAGCGGCGTCAGGTCGAGCCAGTCGCGCAGCTCCTCCCCGACCGCGCCGAGCGCCTCGGCGATCAGGTCGGGCATGGTGAGCACCGTCGGGCCGGTGTCGAACTCGTAGCCGTCCACGCCGAGGCGGCCCGCTCGGCCGCCGGGCACCGACTCGCGTTCCAGCAGCGTCACCTGTCGGCCGCTGCCCGCCAGGTGCAACGCGCAGGCGAGCCCGCCCAGCCCGGCCCCGACGACCACCACCCGGTCTGTCCGTCCGGTCACCGTCCGCACGGGACCACCTCCTCGAAGAAGTCGCTCATCAGGCCCGCCGGTTCGCGGCGGCGCTGGCCAGACCGGTCAGCGCGGTCCGCGCCGTCTGGTCCACTGGTGCGGCGTCGAGCGCGTCGAGCGCGTCGCCCACCCGCTCGGTGATCATCTGCTCCACCCGGGCCACCGCGCCGGTCTCGGTGACCACCTCGGCGAGCCGGTCGACCGGCAGGTCGGTGGCACGCTCCAACGCGCCGAGCTGAGCCGGTGTGGCCAGCTCACGGGCCAGCATGAGCAGCGTGGTCGGCTTGCCGGCGCGGAGATCGTCACCCGCCGGCTTGCCGGTGGCGGCGGGGTCGCCGTAGACGCCGAGCAGGTCGTCACGGAGTTGGAACGCTTCGCCGACCGCGAGGCCGTAGCGGGTGTACGCGGACACCAGCGGGTCGTCGGCGGGCACCCCGGCCAGGCAGGCGCCGAACAGGAGTGGCCGCTGGACGGTGTAGCTCGCGGTCTTGTAGCGGGCCACCCGCAGCGCCCGGTCGACCGACCAGTTGGCCGGGTCGTTCTCCCCGAGCACGTCGAGATATTGGCCGGCGACCGTCTCCACCCGCATCTGGTCGTAGCAGCGGCGGACCTCGAACAGTCGCGTCGACGGCACCGTGGCGTGCGCCAGCAGTTGGTCGGCCCAGACCATGCACAGGTCACCGATGAGCACCGCCACGGCCTCGCCGAAGCGACCGGGGTCGCCGCGGTGGCCGGCGGCGATGTGGTGCTCGGCGAGGGCGATGTGCGCGGTCGGTCGTCCCCGCCGGGTGGTGGAGGCGTCCATCACGTCGTCGTGCACGAGCGCGAACGTGTGCAGCAGTTCCAGCGCGGCCAGCGCAGGCAGCACCGGAGGCAGGTCGGCGGTGCCGCCGACCGCTCCGCGCCAGCCCCAGTAGGCGAACGTGGAGCGGATGCGCTTGCCGCCGGCCAGCACGGTGTCACGGGCGGTGGCGGCGAAGCTACCCATCGACGCGTCGATCGCGGTGAGCGAGTCGACCTCGGCGGTGAGGAAGGTGGTCAGCGTCTCGTCGACGGCGGTGATCAGGTCGTGGGTGTACGCGGCCAGAACGGCGCGGACCGGATCGTCCCCGTCCCCCGGCCCTGCCGGCGCCACGCGGGTCGCATTACCCGCAACTGCGTCGTTGGCCATGCGAGTGAGCGTACCCTAGGCTACGAGTTGCGTCGATTGGTGCGTCGATAATTGAGGAGGGCCGGTGGAAACTGATCTCGCCGCTGCCTATGACCGGTGCCGTGAGCTGCACAAACGACATGGGCGCACCTACTATCTCGCCACCCGGCTGCTCCCCGCTTGGAAACGCCGGCATGTGCACGCCCTCTACGGGTTCACCCGCTACGCGGACGAGATCGTCGACCGCACCGAGGACCTGCCGCCGGCCGAGCGGGCCGCCCGCCTGGACGACTGGGCCAGCAAGTTCCTGGCCGGTCTGCACGGCGCGTCGGTCGACGACCCGCTGCTGCCGGCAGTCCTGCACACGATCGCCGTCTTCGATCTCGACCGGGACGACTTTGCGTCGTTTCTGAAGAGCATGGCGATGGACCTGACGGTGACCTCGTACCCCACCTACGACCACCTGCTCGACTACATGGAGGGGTCGGCGGCGGTCATCGGCACGATGATGCTGCCCATCCTGGGCAGCTCCGACCCGGCGGCGGCCCGGGAGCCGGCCCGACAGCTCGGCTTCGCCTTCCAGCTCACCAACTTCATCCGGGACGTCGCCGAGGACCTGGACCGGGGCCGCACCTATCTGCCGGACGAGGACCTGGCGAAGTTCGGCGTCACCCGCGACGACCTGGTCGAGGCCCGCACGCGAGGTCACGGCACGCCCCGGCTTCGCGAGCTGATCGAGTACGAGGTGACGCGCGCCCAGGCGCACTACGCCGCCGCCGCGCCGGGCATCACCATGCTGGCCCCCGCCTCGCAGGCCTGCATGCGCACCGCGTACGCGCTGTACGGCGGCATCCTCGACGAGGTGGCCGCGCAGGACTACGACGTCTTCGTCCGGCGGGCCCTGGTGCCGCAGCGCCGACGGATGGCGGTCGCCGCGCGGGCCCTGCTCAGCTCGACCGGCACCCCTGTCGTCATCCCCGGGCCGACGGTCCACCCGGAGGACCGGTGACCGGGAGCACGGCGATCGTGCTGCTCACCCGCGACCTGCGGGTGCACGACCACCCGGCGCTGGCCACCACCTGTGCGGCCTTCGACCGGGTGGTGCCGCTGTACGTGCTCGACCCGGCCCTGGCCGACCTCTCGGCCAACCGCACCCGCTTCCTGCACCAGGCCCTCGCCGAGCTGCGCGCCGAACTGCGCGAGCGCGGCGGTGACCTGGTGGTCCGGCAGGGCGACCCGGTCGCCGAGACGATCCGGCTGGCCGGCGAGGTCGGTGCCAGCGGGGTGGCGCTCTCCGCCGACGTGAGCCACTACGCCCGCCGGCGGGAGCGACGGCTGCGTGCCGAGTGCGAGCGACACCGGCTGCACCTGCGTCTCTTCCCCGGGCTGACGGTGGTCGAGCCGGGCACGCTGCGTCCCGGTGGCGGCGGTGACCACTACCGGGTGTTCAGCCCGTACCACAGGGCCTGGGCCGCCCACCGGTGGCGCGAGGAGCTGGCCCCGCCGGACCGCGTCACGCTGCCCGACGGTGTCCGCGTCGGTCGGCTGCCGGCGCTGCCGGCCGGCGACTCGCCCGACGCGGCGGTCGGCGGGGAGCGGGTGGCCCGGCAGCGACTCTCCGACTGGCTGCCCGACCTGGACCGGTACGACGATCAGCACGACGACATGGCCGGCGACGACACCTCCCGGCTCAGCCCGTACCTGCGCTTCGGTTGTCTCTCGCCGCTGGCGGTGGCCAACCGGGCCGGCGACCGCTCCGGCCCGTTCGTCAGGCAGATCTGCTGGCGGGACTTCTACTACCAGGTCACCGCCGCCTTTCCGGACATCTCGACCGCCGCGTACCGCCGGGGCGCCACCGAGCAGTGGCGGTACGACGACGACGCGCTGTCGGCGTGGGCCGAGGGACGCACCGGGACGCCGATCGTGGACGCCGGGATGCGGCAGCTACGGGCGCAGGGCTGGATGCACAACCGCGCCCGGCTGATCACCGCCGGCTATCTGACGAAGCACCTCGGGCAGGACTGGCGGGCCGGGGTGGCGGTGTTCTTCCGGTGGCTGCTCGACGGGGACGTGGCCAACAACTCCGGCAACTGGCAGTGGGTCGCCGGCACCGGCAACGACACCAAGCCGTACCGGGGGTTCAACCCGGTGCGGCAGGCCGAGCGGTACGACCCGGACGGCGACTACGTACGCCGCTGGGTGCCGGAGCTGGCGGGTGTGCGGGGCAAGGCCGTGCACCAGCCGTGGCGACTGCCCGACCAGATCCGCAACGCGCTCGACTACCCGCCGCCGCTCTCCGTCCCCGGCGCCGATCCCGTCTGGCTGCGCTGACCGACTCCGTCAGAGCACCGAGTGCAGCGCCTCGACCAGCTCGTCGACCCGGTCGTGTTCGGCGAGGTGGGCAGTGGTGTACGCGAAGGCGTAGCCACGTTCCGGGTCCGCCCAGGCGCTGCTGCCGCCGATGCCGCCCATGCCCCAGCTGTCGTCCGGCTCCATTTGCATGCCCAACGTCCACCGGACCGGGCGGTCCAGCAGCAGGTCCGGCCCGTCGTACTGGACCCGGGTCGCCTCGGCCACCAACTCCCCGCTGAACAGCCGGACGCCGTCCAGGACGCCACCGGCCAGCAGACCCGCGTAGAGGCGGGCCAGGCTGGACGCGGTGGCGTGCAGGTTGACGGCGGGCATCTCCGCGCCCCGCCACAGCGGGCTGTTGACCACTGCCGGGTCCAGGCCCCCGGCCGGGTTGCCCAGCGCCCGCGCCCGCAGTGAGCCCGGCTCGCCGAGCTTCCGGTCCGGCCACCGTGCGTCGCCGTACCGCAGGTCCGCGCAGCGCCGCTGGGCCGCCTCGTCGAGCCCGAAGGCGAGGTCGAGGTGCCACCGGTCAGTGATCTCCTCGGCCAGGAACCGGCCCACCGACCGCCCGTCCACGCGGCGGACCAGCTCACCCACCAGGTGCCCGTACGTCCAGGCGTGTTCGGCGGCGACCGAGCCCGGCGGCCACTCGGGGTCGGCGGCGGCCAGGTCGCCGGTGAGCAGCGCCCAGTCGGCGACGGCGGTGGCCGGCCGGGGCACCGGGAAGGCGGGCAGCCCGGCGGTGTGCGACAACACCTGACGCACTGTGGCCGGCGTGCGGAACTCCGGCCAGTACCGGTCCACCCGGGCATCGAGGTCGACGGCTCCCCGGTCGACGAGCAGCAGCAGGCAGAGCGCGGCGACCGGCTTGCCGACCGAGTAGACGTTCACGAGCGTGTCCGGCCGCCAGGCCGCGCCACCCGGCCCGCCGCCGGTGCGCGAACCACCGACCAGGTCCACCACCGGCTGCCCGTCGTACCAGATGGTCAGGCTGGCGCCGGTCTCCCGGCCGGCGGTGAGCAGGTCGTGGAAGCAGTCCCGGACCAGGTCGAAGCGTGCGCGCATCCGGCCACGGTAGGCGCCCGGCCGGTGAGCGCGGCGACTTTTCCGCCGACCCGGGTTATCGGGCCGGGGCGACTGGGGGATGCTGGTGCTGTGGCAGAGCCGGAGCTGGTGGATGTGGTCGTGGTGGGGCTCGGGGTCGGCGGCGAGGAGGTGGCCGAACGGCTCGCCGAGGCCGGCCTGAGCGTCGTCGGCGTCGAACGGAACCTGGTCGGCGGGGAGTGCCCCTACTGGGGCTGCATCCCGAGCAAGATGATGATCAGGGCGGCCAACGCTGTCGCCGAGGCCCGCCGGGTGGACGGGCTCGCCGGCACGGCGCAGGTCCAGCCGGACTGGGCGCCGGTGGCGAAGCGCATCCGTGAGGAGGCCACCGACACCTGGGACGACACGGTGGCGGCGGAGCGGTTCATCGGTAAGGGTGGCCGGCTCGTGCGGGGCAGCGGCCGGCTCGACGGTCCGCGCCGGGTCCGCGTCGGCGACCAGGTGTTCGAGGCCCGGTACGGGGTCGTGCTGGGCACCGGCACCCGCCCGTCGGTGCCGCCGATCGACGGCCTGGCCGACACCCCGTACTGGACGAACCACCAGGCGATCGAGGTCGAGGAACTGCCGGAGTCGCTGCTGGTGCTCGGCGGCGGCGCGATCGGTCTGGAGCTGGCCCAGGTCTTCGCCCGCTTCGGGGTCCGGGTCACGGTGATCGAGGCGCTGGACCGGGTGCTGGCCGTCGAGGAGCCGGAGGCGTCCGAGGTCGCCGCCGCCGCGCTGCGCGCCGACGGCGTGGAGATCCACACCGGGGTACGCGCCGAGCGTGTCGAGCACGACGGCGGTCGCTTCACACTGCGCGGTGGCGGCGCCGAGTTCACCGCCGAGCGGCTGCTCGTGGTGACCGGGCGTAAGGCGCACCTGGCCGAGCTGGGTCTGGACACGATCGGGCTGGACGCCAGTCAGCGTTACCTGCCGGTGGACGACCGGCTGCACGTCACCGAGCACGTCTGGGCGGTCGGCGACCTGACCGGTGAGGGCGCGTTCACCCACATCGCCATGTACCAGGCGGGCATCGTGATCGCCGACATCCTGGCCCGTGCCCGCCAGGCGAAGGCCGGTGCGGACGCCAGCGGCACCGCCAGCGTGGTGGGCGGCGCGATGGGCGCGTCCAGCGCGTTGGCCGCCAGCGGGTCGAGCGGGTCGGCCGGCACGGTCCCGCGCGCCGACTACCGCGCGCTGCCCCGGGTGACCTTCACCGACCCCGAGGTCGGCGCGGTCGGGCTCACCGAGGAGCAGGCCCGCGAACGCGGCATCAACGTGCAGGTGGGCTTCACGAAGCTCGGCACCTCCACCAGAGGCTGGATCCACCGGGTCGGCGACGACGGCTTCATCAAGCTCGTCGCGGACGCCGACCAGGGCGTGCTGATCGGCGCGACCTCGGTCGGCCCTGCCGGCGGCGAGGTGCTCTCCGCGCTGGTGGTGGCCGTGCACGCGGCGGTGCCGCTGAGCCAGCTCCGACACATGATCTACGCGTACCCGACCTTCCACCGGGCCATCGGCGACGCCCTGCGCGACCTCTCCTGACGCTCCGACATGGCAACTGGACAGCAAACGTAGGACATTCTGCTGTTCATTTCTTTCATAACCGTGACGTACGATTGCGGCCGTGACCAAGCGGTTGACTGAAGTTGCCAAGAAGGCGGGCGTCAGCGAGGCCACCGTCAGCCGGGTGCTCAACGGCCGCGACGGGGTGTCCGAGGCGACCCGGACCGCCGTGCTGACCGCGCTGGACGTGCTCGGTTACGAGCGGCCGACCAAGCTGCGGGGCGAGCGGGCCCGGCTGGTCGGGCTGGTGCTGCCCGAGTTGCAGAACCCGATCTTCCCGGCGCTGGCCGAGGTCGTCACCGGCACGCTCGCCCAGCGCGGTTACACCCCGGCCCTCTGCGCCCGCACCATCGGCGGCGTGTCCGAGATGGACTACGTGGAGATGCTCCTCGACCACCAGGTCTCCGGAGTGATCTTCGCCGGTGGTTCGTACGCGCTCGCCGACGCGCGGCACGACCACTACCGCCGCCTGACCGACCGGGGGCTTCCGGTGGTGCTCGTCAACGCTGGCGTGGACGAGCTGGGCTTCCCGCGCGTCTCCACCGACGACGCGGTGGCGGTGGAGCAGGCGTACGGGCATCTGCGCTCGCTCGGGCACGAGCGGATCGGGATGGTGCTCGGCCCGGAGGGGCACGTGCCGTCCCGGCGCAAGCTGGACGCGATGGTCCGGGCCGCGGGTTGGGGTGACGCCGACGCCGAGTGTGTCGAGCGGTCCAGCTTCTCCATGGAGGGGGCGCGGGTCGCCGCGACGAAGCTCCTCGAGCGTGGCGTCACCGGCATCATCTGCGCCAGCGACGTCCTCGCGTTGGGCACGATCCGCGCGGTCCGGCGGCTGGGTCGCGCGGTGCCCGCCGACGTGTCGGTGGTGGGCTTCGACGACTCGGCGTTCATGACCTGCACCGACCCGCCGCTGACGACGGTGCGGCAGCCCATCGAGACGATGGGGCAGGCCGCCGTGGATCTGCTGGTCACCCAGATCGAGGGTGCCGGCGTGTTGCAGGACGAGCTGCTGTTCGAGCCCGAGCTTGTGGTCCGGGGGTCCACCGCTCCCGCTCCCGGGCGCTGACCGCCCCCACCCCACCACGACGACACCTGGGGCCGTCGACCGCATCGCGCGGTCGACGGCCCCTGTCGTGTTGCGCGATGGGGACGACATCGATGCGGTCGAATGAGCTGGCAAAAGCGGCGCAAGTCCCGTAAATCCGGCTACTTTCACAGGCTTGCCATAATCTGTCGTCATCGCGTCGTGTCCTTTCGGAACACCGTCGACACCTTGCCGAAATGAGTCGACGTCGTTACAGTGACTCCACTCACACCTGGCTCCGACGTAGCTACTGGGCGTCAGGTCGTATCACCACGAATCAGCGAAGGTCACTGGAGACACCCGTTCCCGAAGGGATGGACAGATGTCCGTACCGCAATATCGAAAGGCTGCGGCGGTCGCGCTCGTGGCCGGCCTGGGGCTCAGCCTCACGGCGTGCTCCACGAAGAGCGACGACAAGGGCGCCAGCGCCGGCGGCAAGGTGACCATCACCGTCGACTGCCAGCCGGTCGGCGCCCAGAAGGAGCTGCTGAAGAACTGGAACGACGACGTCGCCGAGTTCCAGAAGCAGAACCCGGACATCATCATCAAGAGCGTCAGCGTCGGCGAGCAGTGCAACAACCCGCCGGACTTCACCGCCCGGCTCGCCGGGGGCACCGTCACCGACGTCTTCTACGGGTACATGACCGACCTGCAGCAGGTGCTCGACTCCGGCCAGGCGATGGACATCACCCAGTACGCCACCAAGGACACCATCCCGACCTGGGACAGCGTCGACCCGGCGCTCAAGGAGGTCTTCACCGACAACGGCAAGCTCTACGCCGTACCGGTGAAGAACTACTCGATGGGGCTGGTCTACAACAAGGTGCTGTTCCAGCAGGCCGGGCTGGACGTGAACAACCCGCCGAAGACCTGGGCGGACGTCCGGGCCGCCGCCAAGAAGATCTCCGCGCTCGGCAACGGCATCGCCGGCTACTCGGAGTACAGCGCCGGCAACACCGGCGGCTGGCACTTCACCTCGCTGCTCTACTCGCAGGGCGGCCAGGTGCTCACGGCCGACGGCAAGAAGGCCGACTTCAACAACGCCATGGGCAAGCAGGTCCTGCAGAACCTCAAGGACATGCGGTACGGCGACAACAGCATGGGCTCCCGCCAACTGCTGCAGTGGGGTGACCTGCTCACGAACGCCGGCGCCAACAAGGTCGGCATGTTCATCGGCGCGCCGGACGCCACCCAGGCGATCGTCAGCCAGTTCCAGGGCAAGTTCCAGGACTGGGCGATGAGCCCGCTGCCCGGCCAGGACGGGCCGGCGAAGGGCACGCTCGGCGGCGGCGAGGGCTACTTCTTCAAGAAGGACCTCACCCCGGAGCAGGTCAAGGCCGGTCTGAAGTGGATCGCGTACCAGAAGCTGACCCCGGGCAAGGGCCAGTTCGACTACGTCCGGGCCAAGCCGCAGAACTACCCGGTGGGTCTGCCGCAGCCGCTGCTCTTCGCCAACGGCAGCGACGCGCAGAAGCAGGAATTGGAGCTGCGCAAGGCCAACGCGAACCTGGACACCGCCAACTTCGCGCTCTTCGAGGCGACCCCGGTGCCGATCAAGGGTGAGCCGCGCAACGCCCAGGCCATCTACGCGGTCCTCGACGCCGCGATGTCCGGGGTGCTGACCAACCCGAACTCGAACATCGACGCGCTGCTCAAGACCGCCGAGGACAAGGTCAACCAGCTCCTCGCCGCCGAGAGCTGACCGAGCGGGTGGGGGCCGGGACGCCGACCCGGCCCCCACGCCAACCGCACCGCACCTCGACCCCACCCGCTCACCCAGGAGTTGCCGTGACGGTCATCCTCACCCCGAAGACCAGCAGGAAAACGGGCCGCCCACCGTCGCCGTACGCCGCGAGGCCGCAGCGTACGAGCCTCGGCCGCAAGGTGCGCGACAACCTCACCGGTCACGCGTTCCTCATCGGGGCGGTGCTCTGCTTCGTCGTCTTCTCCTGGTACCCGATGGTCCGTGGCATCGTGATGAGCTTCCAGCGCACCCGGCGCGGTGAGACGACCTGGGTGGGCTGGGACAACTACTCCCGCATCCTGGCCGACCCGAGCTTCTGGCCGGCCTGGCAGAACACCATCTACTTCACCCTGCTCGCGCTCCTGCTCGGGTACGCGGTGCCGTTCTTCGTCGCGATCCTGCTCAACGAGTTCCGGCACGCCAAGGGATACCTGCGCATCCTGGTCTACCTGCCGGTGATGCTGCCGCCGGCCTCGGCGCTCTACCTGTTCAAGTTCTACGCGTACGACCCGAGCGAGGCGGGTCTGTTCAACGCGGTGCTGAAGGCGCTGCACCTGCCCACCTCGCAGTGGATGCAGTCGCCCGACATGACCATGCCGGCGATGGTGCTGGCCTCGACCTGGATGAACATGGGCGGCGCGGTGCTGATCTACCTCGCCTCGCTGCAGAACATCCCCGGCGAGCTGTACGAGGCGGCCGAACTCGACGGCGCCGGGATCTGGAAGCGGATCCGGCACGTGACGATCCCGCAGACCCGGCTGATCCTCGCGCTCCTGGCGATGATCCAGATCGTCGCCACCATGCAGCTCTTCATCGAGCCACTGATCCTCGCCAACGGCGCGGGCGCTGAGGATTCCGCGACGTCCGTCGCGTACCTCATCTACCAGCACGGCTTCTTCCAGAACGACCTCAACGGCGCTGCGGCGCTCGGCGTGATCATGCTCGTGGTGTTGGCCGGCTTCTCCGCCGCCTACCTGCGGCTGAGCGCGAAACAGGACTAGGACGGGCGGGACATGGCACAGGACTCCGGCACCCGGACCCTCATCTCTCACGCGCAGCTCCGCCGTGGGCGGGGCAGGTTCCTCTACTGGACGCTGCTCACCGTCGTCGTCGTGGGTTTCACCCTGGTCTTCCTCGGGCCGCTCTACTGGATGGTGACCGGCGCGCTGAAGTCCGGCCAGGAGATCGCGCAGACCCCACCGACGCTGTTCCCCAACGACCCGCAGCCGCAGAACTACATCGACGCGTGGAACAACCTGGACCTGGCGAAACTGCTGTTCAACACGTTCTACTACGCGGCCGGCGCGGTGCTCTTCCAACTCGTGTTCGACACCGCCGCCGCGTACTCGATGTCGAAGCTGCGGCCGATCTTCGGCAACGTCATCCTCAGCCTGATGCTCGCCACGCTGATGATCCCGGCGATGGTGCTGATCGTCCCGCAGTACGTGACGGTGATCGACCTGCCGATCCTGCACCTCAACCTGCTCGACTCGCCGTTCGCCATCTGGCTGCCGCTGGTCGCCAACGCGTTCAACATCTTCCTGTTGAAGCGGTTCTTCGACTCGATCCCCGAGGAGCTGATGGCGGCCGCCCTGATGGACGGGGCGTCGGCGCTGCGCACCCTGTGGTCCATCATCCTGCCGCTGTCGCGTCCCATCCTCGGGGTGGTCTCGATCTTCGCGGTGACGGCGGTCTGGAAGGACTTCCTCTGGCCGAAGCTGGTCATGCCGTCGCCCGAGACCCGGACGGTGAGCGTCGGCATCTACGCCTTCGCCGGTGGTACGCCGATGAACGTGGTCATCGCCGCGTCGGTCATCGCCGCGATCCCGACGGTCATCATCTTCCTGATCTTCCAGCGGAACATCATGTCCGGGCTCACCACCGGCAGCCTCAAGGGGTAGCCGCCAGCGCACGTCCCGAGGCGAACAACAGGGTTCGCCCGACACACCCAGGCCGGCGAACCCGCCGACGTACTGACCCAGAAAGCAGGTGCTCGTGTCCACAGCAGACAGCAGTCCGTGGTGGCGTGGAGCGGTTATCTACCAGGTGTATCCGCGGAGCTTCGCGGACGGCAACGGCGACGGCATCGGCGACGTCGCCGGCATCCGGTCCCGGCTGAACCACCTGTCCGCGCTCGGCGTCGACGCGATCTGGTTCAGCCCCTGGTACCCCTCGCCGATGGCGGACGCCGGCTACGACGTGTCCGACTACCGCGACATCGACCCGGTCTTCGGCTCGCTCGGCGAGGTGGAGGCGTTGATCGCCGAGGCGCACGACCTGGGCATCCGGACCATCGTCGACGTGGTGCCGAACCACTGCTCGGACGCGCACCCGTGGTTCCAGGCCGCACTCGCCGGTGGGCCCGGCGCGCCCGAGCGGGACCTGTTCTGGTTCCGCCCCGGCCGGGGCCCGAACGGTGACCAGCGGCCGACCGACTGGGTCGGCGAGTTCGGCGGCGAAACCTGGACCCGGACCACCAACCCGGACGGCACCCCCGGCGACTGGTACCTGCACCTGTTCGCCCCGCAGCAGCCGGACTTCAACTGGGAGCACCCGAGGGTGCGCGCCGAGTTCGAGGACATCCTGCGGTTCTGGTTCGACAGGGGGGTGGACGGCATCCGGATCGACTCGGCCGGTCTGCTGGTCAAGGACGCCACCCTGCCCGAGGTACGCCCCGACGAGCCGCACCCCTTCCACGACCTCGACGGTGTGCACGACATCTACCGGGGCTGGCGGCGGGTCGCCGACGAGTACCCGGACCGGGCGCTGATCGGTGAGGTGTGGTTGCCGGACCGGCAGCGGTTCGCCAACTACCTGCGTGCGGACGAGCTGCACGCCGCGTTCAACTTCGACTTCCTCGGCTGCGCCTGGGACGCCGCGGCGCTGCGCGAGAGCATCGACGGGACGCTCAACGCGCACGCGCCGGTCAACGCGCCGGCCACCTGGGTGCTCTCCAACCACGACGTCACCCGACACGTCACCCGCTACGGCCGGGCGGACACCAGGTTCAGCTTCGCCGCCAAGCGCGAGGGGATCCCCACCGACCTGGAGCTGGGCACCCGCCGGGCCCGGGCCGCCGCGCTGCTGTCGCTGTCGCTGCCCGGCGCGGCCTACGTCTACCAGGGCGAGGAGCTGGGGCTCTGGGAGGTCGAGGACATCCCGTACGCGCTGCGTCAGGACCCGATGTGGGAGCGCTCCGGGCGGATCGACCCCGGTCGGGACGGCTGCCGCGTACCGCTGCCCTGGGGCGGCGACGAGCCGCCGTTCGAGTTCAGCCCGCGCGGCACGGCAACGCCCTGGCTGCCCCAACCCGCCGACTGGAAGGACCGGACGGTCAGCGCCCAGACCGGCGACCCCGCCTCGATGCTGGAGCTGTACCGGGCGGCGATCCAGATCCGACGCTCCGACCCGGCGCTCGGCGACGGCGAGATGAGCTGGCTGCCCGCCCCGGAGGGCGTGCTCGCCTTCAGTCGCGGCGGTGGTTTCCACTGCCTGGTCAACCTCACCGACGCGTCGGTGCCGCTGCCTGTCGACGGAGAGCTGCTGCTGGCCAGCGGACCACTCGACGAGGGTCTGCTGCCGTCGGACACCGCGGTCTGGCTGCGTACCCCCGAATCGGCGGACGGACCCGGCGCCACCCGACAGTGATCGCGTGGTGCCGGCGGTCCGTCCCGCCGCCGGCACCACGCCAACCAGGAGAGGAGGAGGTAGGTCGCGGACGAACGGGTGTGCCCCCCGCACCCGGCACCGGGCAACGCATCCACACCCACCCCCGAAAGAGGTGTAGCGACCCCATGTCCAGTAACGGCACCAGACGAGGCACGCCGCCGACCGGCGCGCCCCATCCCGTCCCCCGCACGGGGCACCGACGGCTCCTCGCCGGAGTGCTCGCCGGCGCGCTCCTCGCCACCGCCCCGGTCGTCATCCCCGCGGCGAGCGCGGCGCCGGCCGCCGACGCGTCAGCGGCCGCCGCGCGGGTGGCCATGCTCGCCGGGCTCTCCGCCACAATGACCGCGAGCAGTTACAACCAGAACTACGTGGCCGGCAACGCCAACGACGGCAACGCGTCGACCTACTGGGAGAGCGCCAACAACGCGTTCCCGCAGTGGATCCAGGCGGACCTGGGCGCGACGGTCAGTGTGGACCGGGTGGTGCTGAAGCTGCCGCCCTCGTCGGACTGGCAGACCCGCACCCAGACGCTGACGGTGCTCGGCTCGACGAACGGCTCGTCGTTCAGCACGCTGAAGGCGTCCGCCGGCTACACCTTCAACCCGAGCAGCGGCAACACCGCCACCGTCACCTTCACCGCCACCAGCACCCGCTACGTACGGTTGCAGGTCACCGGCAACACCGGCTGGCCGGCCGCGCAGTTCTCCGAGGTCGAGGTGTACGGCGCCACCGGCAGCCCGGACACCCAGGCCCCGAGCGTCCCCGGCAACCTGGCCTACACCCAGCCGGCCAGCGGGCAGATCCGGCTCACCTGGTCGGCGTCGACCGACAACGTCGGCGTCACCGGGTACGACATCTACGCCAACGGGGCTCTGCGCGGCAGCGTCAACGGCTCGACGCTCGCGTACACCGACAGCCAGGCGGACAGCGCCACCGTCTCGTACCACGTTCGGGCCAAGGACGCGGCCGGCAACCAGTCGGCGAACAGCAACACGGTGACCCGCACCGGCACCGGCAACCCGCCGACCGGCAGCAACCTGGCGATCGGCAAGCCGATCACCGCCTCCGGGTACGTGCACACGTTCGTCGCCACCAACGCGAACGACAACAACGTGGCCACCTACTGGGAGGGCAACGGCAACCCGAGCACGCTGACCGTGCAGCTCGGCGCGAACGCCACCCTCAGCCAGGTCGTGCTGAAGCTCAACCCGGACTCGGCGTGGGGCACGCGTACCCAGAACATCACCGTGCTCGGCCGGGACCAGGGCTCGTCGAGCTTCACCACGCTGGTCGGCGCGGCGAACTACACCTTCAACCCGGGCAGCGGCAACACGGTGACCATCCCGGTCTCCGGCTCGGCTGCCGACGTACGGCTCTCGATCGCCTCGAACACCGGCGCGCCGGCCGGGCAGGTGGCCGAGTTCCAGGTCTTCGGCACCCCCGCGCCAAACCCGGACCTGACCGTCACCGGCATGTCGTTCAGCCCGTCCGCGCCGGTGGAGACCAGCGCCATCACGCTCTCCGCGACGGTCCGCAACGCGGGTTCGGCGGCCTCCGGCGCGACGAACGTCAACTTCTACCTGGGCTCCACCCGGGTCGGCACCGCGTCGGTAGGCGGCCTCGCGGCCGGCGCGTCGACGACGGTCAGCGCCAGCATCGGCACCCGGGACTCGGGTAGCTACCCGCTCAGCGCGAAGGTCGACGAGTCGAACACCGTCGTCGAGCAGGACGACACCAACAACAGCTACACCAACCCCAGCCCGCTGGTGGTCGGCGCTGTCGCCAGCTCCGACCTGGTCGCCTCGGCCGTCGACTGGTCGCCGGGCAACCCGCCGCCGGGCAGCACCGTCAGCTTCTCCGTGTCGATCCGCAACGCCGGCAACCAGGCGTCCGCGTCCGGCGCGCACGGCATCACGCTGACGGTGCTCAACGAGTCCGGCACCGCCGTGCGTACCCTGACCGGCTCGTACTCCGGTGTGATCAACGCCGGCGCGACGGTCGGCCCGGTCAACCTGGGCACCTGGACCGCTGCGAACGGCAAGTACACCGTCCGGGTGGTGCTCGCCGCGGACGGCAACGAGTTGCCGGTGAAGCAGACCAACAACACCACCGACCGGCCGCTCTTCGTGGGTCGCGGCGCCAACCTGGGCTACGACATGTACGAGGCCGAGGACGGCACGACCGGCGGCGGCGCCGGGCAGGTCGGCCCGAACCGGGAGATCGGCAACCTGGGCGGCGAGGCGTCCGGCCGTCGGGCGGTCACCCTGAACAGCACCGGCGCGTACGTCGAGTGGACCACCCGGGCGGCGACCAACACCCTGGTCACCCGCTTCTCGATCCCCGACGCGCCGGGCGGCGGCGGCATCGACTCGACGCTCAACATCTACGTCAACGGCGCCCTGCACAAGCCGATCAACCTGACCTCCAAGCACATCTGGCTCTACGGCGCGGAGGCCAGCCCCAGCGACTCGCCGAGCGCGGGCCCGCCTCGCCACCTGTACGACGAGGCGAACGTCATGCTGAACTCGACGATCCCGGCCGGCAGCAGGATCCGTTTGCAGAAGGACCCGGCCAACACCACCACGTACGCGATCGACTTCGTCAACCTGGAGCTGGTCGCGCCACGGGCGAACCCGGACCCCTCCCGCTACCGGGTGCCGAGCGGCTTCAGCCACCAGGACGTCCAGAACGCGCTCGACGCGGTCCGGATGGACACCACCGGCAACCTGGTGGGCGTCTACCTGCCGGCCGGCACCTACGAGACCGCGCAGAAGTTCCAGGTGTACGGGAAGCCGGTGACCGTCACGGGCGCGGGTATGTGGTACACCCGCTTCCAGACGCCGACCGGCCAGCAGAACACCGACGCGGGCTTCCGGGTGGAGTCCTCGGCCAGCGGGTCGACCTTCTCGCACCTGGCCTTCTTCGGCAACTACACCAACCGCATCGACGGGCCGGGCAAGGTCTGGGGTGAGTTGAAGGACGTCGACAACATGACGCTCGACAGCGTCTGGGTCGAGCACACCGTCTGCGCGTACTGGGGGGTGAGCGTCAGCGGGTTGACCATCCGCGACAGCCGCTTCCGGAACACCTTCGCCGACGCCGTGAACCTGACCAACGGCAGTACCAACAACCTGGTCACCAACTCCGAGGGCCGGTCGAACGGCGACGACGCGTTCGCCCTCTTCTCGGCCACCGACCAGGGCGCGTCGGTCGGCAACAACGGCAACGTGTTCGAGAACCTCTCGGCCACGCTGACCTGGCGGGCGGCCGGGGTGGCGGTCTACGGCGGCTACAACAACATCTTCCGCAACCTGTACATCGCGGACATGTTGACGTACTCCGGGATCACCATCAGCTCGCTGGACTTCGGTTATCCGTTCGTCGGCTTCGGCTCCAGCCCACCGACCCAGTTCCAGAACATCTCGATCGTCAGAGCGGGTGGACACTTCTGGGGCTCCCAGACATTCCCCGCGATCTGGGTGTTCTCCGCGTCGAAGGAGTTCCGCGGCATCCGGGTGTCCGACGTGGACATCGTCGACCCGACGTACACCGGCATCATGTTCCAGACCAAGTACACCGGGTCGCAGCCGGAGAACCCGATCACCGACACGGTCTTCACCAACGTCTCGATCAGCGGCGTGCGCAAGAGCGGTGACGCCTACGACGCGAAGTCCGGCTACGCGATCTGGGCGAACGAGATGCCGGAACCCGGTCAGGGTCCGGCGGTCGGTTCGGTCACCTTCAACAACCTGCGGCTGACCAACAACTACCAGGACATTCGCAACACGACGACGACCTTCACCATCAACCGCAACTGATTCACCCGGTAGCCGACGCCGTCGGGGGGCTCACCCCTCCCGGCGGCGTCGCGCCGTGCCGCCCCTCACCCGCCGCGAACCGGGCCGCGCCGGCCAGCGCGTCCGCCGCCAGCGAGTCCATCCCGTACGCCAACTCGGTCGCCAGCGCCTCCGCCTCCGGCCGTCCCGCGCCGGCCAGCACCGCAGCCCGGTCGTTGCGCAGGCAGGTCTGCGGATGTCGGGCGATCGTCGCCGCCAACTCCTCGGCCGCGGCCCGCGCCTGGCCGGGCGGCACGACCCGATTGACCAAACCCATCGCGTACGCCTCGTCGGCCGGCACCGGGCGGCCGGTGAGGATCAGGTCCATCGCCCGACTCTCGCCGATCAAGCGGGGCAGCCGGACGGTGCCACCGTCGATCAGCGGCACTCCCCAGCGACGGCAGAACACCCCGAGCGTGGCGTCGGACTCGGCGACCCGCAGGTCACACCAGAGCGCCAGTTCGAGCCCGCCCGCCACGGCGTACCCGGAGATCGCCGCGATCACCGGCTTGCTGAGCGCCATCCGGGTCGGACCCATCGGGCCGTCCCCCTCCGGCTCGACCCGGTTGCCGCTCGGCGTGCCGATCGCCTTGAGGTCGGCACCGGCGCAGAACGTGCCACCGGCACCCCAGAGCACCGCCACCGCAGCCTCGGAGTCGGCCTCGAAGGCCCGGAAGGCGTCCGCCAGCGCCCGAGCCGTCGGCCCGTCCACGGCGTTCCGAGCCTGTGCCCGATCGAGCACAACAGTGGTGACGGCCCCGCGACGCTCCACCCGCACACTCACCGCCCCAGCATGCCCACCCCACCCCACCCCCACAATCCCGCGCCCCAACACCCCCGTCGATCTTGGACTTTCGGTCGTTGTTTCGCGGCTTATCTCCATTATTGGGACATCGCGAACTGCAAGATCGGCGAAGAGGGTGGGGTGGGTCTCGGGGCCCGTGGGGTGGGTTTGTCGTGGGAGGTCGGTTTGCGGCGTTCGTTGCCGGGAAGTCGGTAGTTGTGCGAGAGCTTCTGACGCGAGTTGAGCAGGATTCCCGGCTGGATCGGACGGGTGACCGGTTGCAGCGTGTCGTCCTGGGCGCGCTGCGCCCGCGGCGGCTGCGCGACCTACTGCACGGGGTGAGCATCGGGCATCCGCTGCACCCGGCAATGGTGCAGGTGCCGGTCGGCGCGTGGATCAGCGCTGCCGTGCTGGACCTGATGCCGGGCCAACGCAAGCCCGCCACGGTGCTTGTCGGCCTAGGCACCGTCAGCGCTCTGCCGGCGGCGGTCGCCGGGCTCAACGACTGGGCGGCGCTCTCCCGGGACCAGCGCCGGGTCGGCCTGGTGCACGCCGCCGCCAACAGCGTCGGGCTGGTGTTCTACGCCGGCTCGCTGGCCGCCCGGCTGTCCGGCCGCACCGGGATGGGCCGTGCGCTCGGCTTCCTGGGGCTCTCCACGGTGAGCCTCGGCGCCTACATCGGGGGGCATCTCGCGTACAAGCAGGGGGCGCAGGTCAACCAGAGCATCTCCGAGCTGCACCGGATGAGCGACGGCTGGCACTCGCTGGGGGACATGGCGACCCTGCCGCAACGCACCCTGATCACCCGCGAGGTGGACGACGACGTCTCGGTGATCCTCTACCGGCACGGTGACGAGGTGACGGTGATGCTGGAGCGCTGCCCGCACCAGAGTGGGCCGCTCGGCGAGGGTGAGGTGCAGGAGATCGACGGCCACGCCTGCGTGGTCTGCCCCTGGCACGGCAGCGCGTTCCGGCTCAACGGCGGCGAGGTGGTGCAGGGGCCGTCCGGCAACGACCAGCAGATCCTGCCCACCAGGGTGGAGAACGGCGTGCTCCAGACCCGCCTGCCCTGACCGGCAAGGCGGCCGTATTGCTCTCGATGCACATACCTGTGAGTCATGAATATGACTCACAGGTATGTCGCTCTCCCCCTAGGTGCGCCGGTGGCGGCCGATCGGTGGTCCGTCGGGCACCGAGTCGAGCCCGTGCTCGCCCCAGCTCGACAGGTCACCGGGCGCCGCCGCACCGCCGGGAGAGGCCATCCCGCCGGCCGCAGCCGTGCCGCCGCTCCCCGACGCCGGAGCCTCGATGGCTGCGGCTGCCCGGCTGGCGGCCCACGCGGCACCGCTGCCGGTCGCCTTACCGCCGGTCTGCCGGATGCCGCTGTCGCTCCGGGCCGTGCCGCTCCGGGCCGTGCCGCCGTGCGGCTTGCGGGACGAGGCGGCCAGTCGGGGAGTCACCCCGGCGGTGGCGGGCCGACGACGCAGCCCCAGGACCGCGCCGATCTGGGCGCCGACGATGCTCGCCACGGCCAGTACGGCGGAGACCGCCAGCGGCCGGTTCACTCGCTCGACCGCACCGGCCCGCGCCGCGCCGACGGTCATCGCCGGTGGTTGGCCCGGTGACTCCGTACCGCTGGATGGTGCCGGGTCCACCCGCGGCGGGGCGGCGCGCTCGGGCGCCGGCCGGGGCGGCTTCGGCGCGGCGGGCCGGTCGACCAGCCGGCCGGTGGCGTGCTGGCGGGCACCCTGGTCGGCCGCCTCGTCCGGTAGGCGGAGCAGTTGGCCGGGGCGGATCCGGTCCGGGTCGTCGAGCTTGTTGAGCTTGGCCAACTGCCGGTAGTCGCCGAACTCGTCCAGATACCGTTCGGCCACCTCGCCCAGGTAGTCGCCCCGCGCGACCCGGTACACCGGCGCGGCCGTGTCCGGCGGCGCGCTCGCCCGGGTCGGCGCGGCGACGGCGGTGGCGGCCGGTGCGGCCGGGCTCGCGTACGCCGGTGCGCCGTAGACCGCAGCCGCGCTGGCGGCGGCCGGGCTGGCGGCGAGGATCAGCACGACCGAGCCGACGAGCGCGGCGGCGGCCTTCTGCTGGCGGCCCATGCCGGGCAGTTTCGGTGCCGGCCGGCGCAGGATCTGCGCGCCCAGCTCGACGAGTACGGAGAAGGCGAAGGTGGCCCAGCCGAACCAACCGGCCACCGCCAACGCCCGTAGGAACAGTTGCCCGTCGTCCCGGCTGGTCAGCGCGGTGCCCACCGCGTCGATCGTGGGAAGGTGGTCGGGCAGGGGATTGCCGGCGAAGGCCAGCAGCGCGATCGGCGCGCCGACCAGCAGCACGACGAGTGTGGCCAGTGCGCCGATGCCGGTGAGGACCCGGCCGGTCCGCCGCATCACGGACCCACCCGATACAGGCATGGCTGCCTCCCTTCCTACGGTCCTGCGGTGATTGCTCGCGCGGTCGCCTCGCCGGTGACGGTGACCGTCTTCTCCTGAACGAAAAGCCCGAGCATGGTGCGCTGGTAGGTGATCGTGACCCGGACCCGGATCAGGGTCTCCCCGTCGATCACCGGGAAGCTCACCGTGTGTCCGGAGGTGCCGGCGGTGGCCAGGTAGGTGTTCACCGCCACGACGGCGCTCGGCTGGTGGATCCGCTTCGCCCCGCCCTCGATGGCGGTGGCCCGGTCGATGGCCTGGCCGCCGGCGCGGGCGGCCTCGGCGGCCAGGTTGTCGGCGCGTTGCAGGGTGCGGAGTTGCCCGGCGCCGTCGAAGGAGAGGCCGACGATGGCCAGTACGCCGATCATCGTCACCGCCAGGAAGATGCTCACCCGCCCGTGCTCGCCGGCGGGCGGCTGCCCGGCGGGTGGCCCGGCGGCGGTCATTGTCGGCTCCGGTAGCGGTCCAGCGGCGAGGTGAAATGCGACGTGACCCGCCTCTCGACGGGCATCCCGGGCAGGACGCCGAGGGTGATGTCCCGGAAGGACACCCGGCAGGTGATCGTCACGGTCACCGTGGCGTCCGTGCCGACCTCGCTGGCGAAGGCGGCGTCGATGTCGGTCCTCGTGCTGCCCACCGTGCCAGCGAACGTCAGGTTCAGGCCGTCGGCGCAGGACAGCCCGCGCCAGTCCAACTGCTGCTCGGCGGCCTCCTCCGCCTCCCGCTTGGCGGTGCCCGCGTCCCGGGAGATCGAGGCGGCGCGGGCCGCGTCGTGGGCGGCGGCGTCCAGCGCCTCGGCCGCCACCGCGGTGCGCCCGACCATGCCGGCGAGCACCATCAGGGCTATGAAGGCGGGCGCGAGCACCGCCACCTCGATGGAGACCGAGCCGCGCTCGGCGGTACGGCTCACGGTTCCGTCACCCGTTCCACGGTCCCGTGCGCGGTCTGCCGGATCGCGAACTCCACGCCCGGCACCACGGACAGGGAACGGCCGGTGACAGTGCAGGTCACGTCGGTTGCGGTGGCCTCGCAGGTCGGGCCGGTCCGGTCCCAGCCCACCAGCCATCCGCCGGCGGCCCGCAGGAAGCGGGTGGCGCTCTGCGCTCCGGCGCCGTCGGGAGCGTCGTACAGCCGCTCGGCGTTCACGCCGCTCTGCGCGGCGTTCAGCGCCGTGGAGCGGGCGAGGAACACCGCCGCGATCTGGATCGAGGCGAAGAGCAGCACCAGGATCAGCGGCATCAGCACGGCGAGCTCCACCGGGTTCGCGCCCCGCTCCCGGCCGCCGGCCGCGACGCGACGCCGGGCGGTGGAGACCGCCCGGCGCCACCTCGGGTACGCGGCTCGACCCATGCCGGTTACTTCGGGTTGGTGTGGTTCGGGATGCCGGTCATCCAGTTGTTGGCCTTGGCCAACGCCAGGGCGGTGACGGCCATGGCGACGGCGACCAGGCCGGCGATGATCACCGCGGTCGGCACCGGGCTGTCGCCGCGCTCACCGTCGTGGCGCAGCTCGGCCAGGCGCGTCGTCAGTGCGACGTGCAGGTAGCTGATGATGAACATGACGTTCTCCTTCGGGGTGACGGGGTCAGACACGGGCGACGAACGGATAGAGGACGAACCCGAGCAGCACGAAAACGAGCAGCGCGCCGGGGATGTCGAGCTTGCTGGTCACCGCCTCGGCGCGGGCCAGGTTGTCGGTGCGGATCTGGTCGCGCAGCGAGTCGGCCCGGCTGCGCAGGGTCTCGTGCACCTGGGCGCCCTCGCTGCCGGACGAGCGCATGATCGCGCCGACGTCGCCCAACTCCGGAATGCCGATCTTGTCGGCGAGGTCGCGCAACTCGTCCCAGGGCGCGTGCATCTGCATCTGCGCGATCCGCAGCGACTCCTGGAGCCTGTCGAACACCCAGCCGTGGCAGACCGCGGCCGCGCGCTCCAGCGACTGCACCGGCCCGTGCGCCGCGGAGAGTTGCAAGGCCACCAGGTCCAGGTAGGTGCAGACCGCCTGCCGGAACTGGTCGCGGGCGGCGTCCGCCTTGGCCAACACCGCCCGGTGCGCCAGTAGACCACCGACCAGCGCCAGCCCGAGGCTGCCGAGCACCGGCACGACGAGCGGGATCGAGATGCCGAGCACCCACAGCGCCATCCCGAGCAGTGTCGGCAGGGCCAGCCCGAAGAGCGCGGAGAGCAGCACCGACAGCGCGTACTGCTCGGGGGTCTGGTCGATCAGGGCGAGCTGCCGGTGCGGCGGGCGCAGCCAGCGGGACATTCCGGTCAGGTAGTCCAGCCGGCGGGACGCGGGCGTGGTGACCCGACCGGCACTGGGCGGTTGGTGCAGCCGGCGCAGCGCCGGCCCGAGCGCCGGGGTCGCCGGCGCCAGTTCCCGGATCACCAGGAACACCCCGAGCCCGACACCGGCGCCACCGCAGACGGCGATGGCCAGCTGCCAGTTCACGCGACCACCTCGCTCGGGTCGGGCGTCGGTAGGAACCGGGCCGGCCGCTGCGGCTGGCTCATCGACCGCACCCAGGCCAGCAGGCCGATGAAGGCGGCGCCGAGGATGGCCATCACCAGCTGGCCGAACGGTGTGCCGTACGGCCTGATGTACTCGGTGTTGACCAGGCCGTACGCCAGGGTCGCCAACGTCATCCCGGTGAGGAAGCGGACCGCGAACCGGGGCTGGGTGCGCTTGGCCTCGATCTCCCGCCGGGTGGCCACCTCCGCGGACGCCGCGCCGGCGATCGAGCCGAGCACGTCTCCCAGCCGTTCACCCCGGTCGGACAGGTGCAGGATCAGCGCCGCGACGACCTGGTCGCAGACCGGGTCGGCGATCTCGTCGGCGAACGCCAACAGCGCGGAGCGGGCCATCCAGCCGGCCTGTAGCCGGGCGGCGAGCAGGCGCACCTCGTCCTCGATGCCGGGTGGCACGCTGCCGATGGTGCCGACGATGGACTGCTGGAGGCCCTGCCCGGTGCCGGAGACGTCCTTGAGCCGGCGGGTCCACTCGCCGACCGCCTCGATCCGCGCGATCGCCCGCTGCTCGGCCTTGCCGACCCCGAACAGCCACGGGGTGCCGGGCACCGCCACCGCCACCAGCAGGCCGACCACCGGCAGCCCGGTGAGCAGGAAGGCCAGGGCGCCAGCCACCAGCGCGGCGAGCAGCAACCCCTGGTAGGCCCGCTGCTCGGCGGGGGTGCTTCCCGGCCCGCGCCACAGTCGACTCAGCCCCGGGCCGGCACCCGGGCGCGGGCCTGGAGGTCGACGGGTGCCGACCAGCGCGACGACGGCCAGCAGCAGCCCCGCCACACAGGCGGCTCCGGAGAGGACCGCGACCAACTCCAGGCTGACGGGCATCAGGTCACCGCCTCGCCAGTCGGGTCTGCCGGGCACGCCGCCACGCGCCCGCGCCGGCCTCGACCCAGCGGGTCAGCAACCGCGCGTCGTACCCCACCCGTAGGAGCTGGTCGCGGACCCGCTCGGGCAGGTGCCGGGGGACGGCCCGACCGTCCGGACCGGGTCCGAACACGGTGGTGGTGGTGATCCGACCCGCCTCACCGGCCCCGATCACCTCCTCCACGTGCGACACGAACCGGTGTTTGCGCCCGCCGATCGCCGTCTCGTCCTCGACGGTGACGTAGACGATCAGGTCGAGGGCGTTGCCGGCCATCCGGCGGGCCTGGTCGACTGTCATCTCCCGGCCGTGCGCCAGCGCGAGTTCGACGATCCGTTCGCCCACCCCGGCGGCCGTACGGGCGTGGATGGTGCACATCGAGCCCCGGCTCGTGGTCATCGCCTGGAGCATCGGCACGATCTCCCGGGACCGCACCTCGCCGACGATGATCCGCAGCACGCCCATCCGCAGCGACAGCGGGATCAGGTCGGCGATGGTCACCTCGCCGGCCGGGCGACCGTCGAAGCCGCGCTCGCCGTGCCCCTCCCGGGCCTCGAAGCTCATCACCGCCCGGTGCCGTTCCCTGCGTCGGGCGGGCAGCAGCTCGCGGCTCTCCTCCAGCAGCACGTACGGCTCGTCGGGCGGGATCTCGTTCATCAGCGCCCGGATGATCGTGGTCTTTCCCGCGCCGGCCAGCCCGGCGACCATGATGTTCAGGCCGGCGCGCATCGCCGCCCGGAGGAAGTCGCGCAGCAGCGGGTCGATCATCTCGTCCAGGTCGCCCCGACCGCCCGCGAGGTCGTCGAGGCTGACGTCCAGCGTGTTGTGCTTCCGGATCACCGCGTACGGGCGGTGGCTGACCAGGAACACCGCCGCCAGCCGGCTGCCGTCGGGCAGTTGCAGGTCGAGCGTGGGCTTCACGGTGGACAGGGAGCGTTCGGTGGCGCCCGCCCGCCGGGCCGCCGCCTGGAGGATCTCCACCAGCTCGGCGTCGCTGTCGGCGATCGGCTCGGCCCAGTCCACGCCACCGCCGTGCCGGGTGATGCGCACCTGGTCACAGCCGAGGATGTGCACCTCCTCGATGGTGTCGTCGACCAGCAGGGTCTGTAGCCGGCCGAGCCCGACCAGCTCGGCGGTCACCTGGTCGAGCAGCAGGCGCTCCTCACCGGCGGCCATCGGCGTGCCGGCCCGGCGCACCGCGTCGGCGTACGCGGCGACCACGGCGACGGCGAGCCGGGCCCGCTCGGTGTCCTCCTCGTCGACTGTGAACTCCCGGCCGCGCTGCCACAGGGTGAGCCGTTCGGTGAGTTCCCGACGCAGCTCCCGGACCACCTGGAAGTCGATCCGCGGTCGGGGCGGCGACTCCGGCGGCGGGGTGGCCGCGGGCATCGGTTGCGGCATCGGCACTGCCGGATGGTGGCGGCCGTTCGGAGCGGCCAGCGGCGGCGTCGTGGAGGTCGCGCCGGGTGGTTGTTGACGCGGGTCGGCGGAGACCGGCTCAAACCGCATCCGGCACCCCCTGCTGCACCGGCCACGCCAGGCGGGCGCGACGGCGCTCCAGCAGCGCCCCGACCGGCACCTCCAGCGCGGCCGCCGCCCGCATCAGCGGCCGTCCGGTGCGCACCGTCCCGCCCAGGGCCAGCACCCCGGCGGTACGCGGATCGTGCGGCAGTCGTGCGATCACCGGTAGTTTCAGGGCGCGGCTGATCTCGGCCCGTCCGTGCCCGTCACCGACCAGGAGCAGTCGCAGGGTGCCCGGTGGCACCCGGTGCTCGGCGAAGTCCCGTTCGACAGCGGTGACCGCCGCCCGGGTGCCGGACAGGTCCGGTAGCTGCGCCCGGCTCACCAGCAGCACCACCGACGCGGCGCGCAGCACCGGCCATGGTGGCCCGTTGACGTGGAGCCGACCGCAGTCGACCAGGACGTCGTAGCCCGGTGTGCCCCGGTCCAGCGCGTCGAAGTAGTCCGCGAAGCGCTGCCACAGCGGGGTGACGCTGCCGCCCTGGGCGGGATCGACGAGCCCGGGTAGCAGCAGCCGTTCCCGCCGGGGCGCGTCCAGGTCGACGAGCTGCGACCAGAACGCGGTCTCCAGGTTGCCGTCGCGCAACTCCCCGACGGCCAGCTCGCCGATGCCGCGGGGGCCGTCGAGTTGGCCACCCAGGTAGCCGGCGAGGATCGAGCCGCCGGCCGGGTCGCACTCGGCGAGCACCAGTCGGCGGTGCCAGGCCAGCGCGCAGGCCAGCGCCGACGTGGTGACGCCGGGTGAACCCTTCGCGGACAGCAGCGCGATGATCGCCATGCTCAGGCCGCCTCGGTCAGCACGACGGCGAGTCGTTCCTGCGCGGCGAGCGCCACCACGGCGGGCACGTCGCGGGTGAGCAGCGCCAGGTACAGGACCTTGTCGTCGTTGCCCGGGCTGACCATGTCGATCACGGTGGCCGAGAAGCGGGTGCCCGCGGCGGTGGCGGACTCTCCGTCGGCGTCGTTGTCGGGCGTGCTGACCAGCAGGACCTTGTCCCCGGGGTGGAGCTGGCGGGCCGGGACCTGGGCGGTCTTCAGACCGAGCGCGATCTGCTGCTGGCCGGGGCCGAGCAGCGGGTCGTCGGTGACCTGCCCGAGGGTGAGCAGCGTGCCCGGGACCAGCGCGACAGCGGCCCGTTTGCCGACCACCTCGTCGAGTCGACCGGCGGGCACCGGCCGTAGCCCCTGACCCCCGGCGACCTGCACGCTGACCAGGTCGGCGGCGCTGATCTCCCGGCCCACCTCCACCGGCCGGGCCACCGCGAGATAGCTGCCGGTGGCCCGTACCGAGGTGACGGCGAAGGCGGCGCCCAGCCCGCCCAGGGCGATCAGCAGCACGGCGAGGCCGAGCAGCCCGGGGCGGACCCGACGTTGCCGGATCACCGTGGGCGGGCTGACCGGCGCGTCCACCGACCCGGTCCCGTTACGCGTCGCGAGGCTCATCGGGTCACCACCTGGAGTTCGTTGATCTGGATCGGCACGACGCCGCTGTTGCGGGTCACCAGGATTTCTCCGCTCTCGCCACCGCCGCGCCAGGTCACCGTCCAGTGCGTGGTCGCGGTGACCCGGTAGGTGCCGGCCTTCTGGTAGCCCTTGTCGTAACCGCAGTCGGGGGAGGTTCTGCCCGCCCGCTCACCTCGCGACTTGTACTCGGTGCCGGCGTCGTCACAGGTCACCGTGTCTCCGTTGCCCATGTCCCAGACGATCCGGTCGACCAGCGCGGTGATCTCGACGGTCACCCCCCGATCAGACGCGCGGGCGCCGATCGGACCGAAGTACGCGGTGCTCTGTTCGGACCACATCCACACGGGCAGGCCGACCAGGCCGGGGCCGACGCGCTTGCGGGGCGCGACGCCCAGCGGGGCCGGCAGCAACTTGATCGACGCGAGCGCGCGGCGGGCCAGCTCCTCCGGGTCGGGCGGAGCGCCGAAGCCGGGCGGCGGCCCGTCCAACAGCACGGTGTCCTGGGCCCCCACGTCGCCGCCGTTGCACGTCTGGAGATACCACTGCTGACCCGCGGGCGGCTCGACCGGCCCCTCGGTCGTCTTGTAGTAGCAGCCGTCGCCTCTGTTGAACCACCCCAGCAGGTCGTCGTAGCAGGGGATGGTCCGCCCGTTCCACTGACAGACGCTGCTACCACCGCCGCCGCCGCTCTCCCCGTCGTCCCCACCACCGCCGTTGTCGCCGCCGCCACCCGGGGTGCCCGGCTCGTCGTCCCACACGCTGCAGTCGGGCTGGTCGGGCGGGCAGCCGGCCCCCGGGTCGGCGCGCCGACCGGCGGCGGCCGGCACGCCCGCGCCGATCACCAGGAGGAGCGCGACGCCGATTGCGGCGAGCCCTCTCCGGGTACGCGCCGGAGCACGCTCACCGACCCGGGTCAGCACGGCTGGTCCCGGTGCGTCGTGCCGGCGTTGATGAGCCAGCGACCGTCGGGATATCGGGTCGCGGTGGCGGTGGAGAGGTGCCTGCCGCCGCCACTGCCGGGAACCGGGCGCTTGTCCTTGGCGTAGACCAGCCGGTAGCCGGTGGTGTCCAGGCAGTCCTGGATCTCCACTGTGGCCGGCTTCACGTCCAGACTGACGGCGGTCACGGTCGGGTCGGACTTCAGTGTCCCGGTACGCATGGCACCGTGCTCCTTGGCGTCACGAATGGACAGCTGGACCCGGGTGAGAAGTGGATCAGCCAGGAACCGGGACAGTTCCGGTGCCCGCGGATCACTGCGTACGCCGGCCGCACGAGAGGCCGCCAGATAACCGGAGTACGCGTCCAGCGCCGCTTTTTCGGCAGCTCGCCGTGCGGCGTCGGGATCGGTCAGTTGTGCGTTGTCGCGGGCTGTCGTCGGCCGTTCGACCGTCGCCTCCCGTCCGCTGGCGCATCCGGTGACCGGCACTGCCGCCACGACCGCCAGCAGGCAGATTGCCGCTCGTCTGAGCTGCCGTCCGCGCACCGTCGAGCCTCCTCGGGGTCGCCCGTGGCGATGCCGGTGCACCGCCGGCGGGCATGCGGAAGCGCGCCCGGATCAGCACATCCGGTGCCGTTCATTGCGCTTCTGCATTCACCGTTACGGATCTTTTACAAATTCCAGGTCCTGTGTCGTCCGGTGGTGTTGGTGAGGCTTGCGTCACACCCAAGGGGCGAGCATAGGCTGACGTCAGCCGATGCAACAGAGGCAATTCATTTGAACACTCTGCGTGATGTCAGGTGGTGGTGACGGGTGTGCGCGGTGCGTGCCGACCAACGGCCGTGCAAAAAGTCGCGAATGGTGGGGCATCGACGTGCCGGAGCGGTATCGGTCGGCCACGTGGCCGGCGCCGAGCCGGCGAGACGGGCCGGCCGACAGTTCGGCGGGCGGGTCTCTTTCCGCACCATCCGCCACACCCGAGCGATCGTCCCGTCACGATCCGTGTTCAGTTTCACCGGGTGGCGGAGCGTCCGTACGGGGATGACATGGCGCTGACCGACCCTCCAGCGGCGGTGCCCGGCCGGGGCAACCCATCCGAACGGAGCCCGGCGACGGTGCCGGGTCGGGTGTTGGCGGTCCTCGCGGTCAGTCCGCTCATCCGGATGGCGGCCGCGCGCTACGCCGTACCCCCGGGTCTGCCCGACCGGACCGGCTGCGCTGCCTGCGGCGCGCCGGTCAGCCTGACCCGGCCCTGGCCGGCGCTGGGTCCGACGGCCCGGTGCCCGCGCTGCCGTGCCCGGGTCGGGCCGCCGCCGGGAACCGTCGAGGTGGCGGTGCTCGCGGCGGTGACGCTGCTGGCGCTGGGTGGCCCGTGGGGCGGGACGCTGCCGGCGCTGGCCTGGTGGCTGGGCTGGACGATTCCGGCGGTCTTCGTCGACCTGGCCGTGCACCGGTTGCCGGATCGGCTCACGGTGCCGGCGGCGGCCGGAACGTGGTTGCTGCTCGGCGTGGCCGCTCTCGACGCCGAACCGGAGCACTGGTTGCGGGCCGTGCTCGCCGGTGCGGGACTGGCGTCGTTCTTCGCCGCCACCACGCTGCTGCTCGGTCGCCGGGGTTTCGGACTGGGCGACGCCAAGCTGGCGCTCGGCGTGGGGGCGCTGCTCGGCTGGCACGGCTGGCCGGTGCTGCTGCTCGGGATGCTGCTCGCGTTCGGGTTGTCCGCCCTGGTCAGTCTGGGTCTGCTGAGCACCCGCCGCGCCTCCTGGAGCACCCACCTGCCGCTCGGCCCGTTCCTGCTCGTCGGCACCACCGGCGCTCTCCTGCTGATCACCTGACCGTGCGCGCGCCGTCCGGCGCGGCTCGGCGTCAGGGGCGGGAGCGGCTGGCCAGTTTGGCGACCGGGTCGTCGGCCCGCTCGGCGCGGCGGCGGAGCACCTCAGTGGCCGGGCGGGTCAGCAACGGGGTCGCCACCACGGCGACCAGGGCGCCGAAGAGCACGCCCGCGATCACGTCGTGCGGGTAGTGCACGCCGACGAAGACCCGGGAGAAGGCGCCGAGCGCGGCGAGCGGCAGTGCGACAAGGCCGATCCGGCGGGAGAGCAGCAGCGTGGTGACCGCGAGCGCACCGGCGATGGTGGCGTGGTTGCTGGGGAACGACCAGTCGCCGGTGGGTGGACAGACATCCGCGATGATCGCCCGGCCGATGGTCCGGCAGGGGCGCTCCTCGTCCACCACCGTCTTGAACCACTCGCTGCCCGCGTACGCCAGCACCGCCGGCAGCGGCGCGATCAACGCGAGGGCCCGGCCGTGCGGGCCGCCGGACCAGCGACTCAGCGCGGCCAGCAGTAGCAGCGCGCCGAGCAGCAGGATCACGCCCTCGGTGGCGTGCCCGACGAACCACCGCACCGGCTCGGGGCTGCGGGCGGCGGCGTCGACGACGTCGCGGTACCACTCCGCGCTGATCTCCGGAACATCAATGCTCTCGGTGTCGACCATGCATCACCTCACCTCTCGTTCATACCCTGTTCACCTTGCATACACCTGGGGAACGGGTAACGGGAAACGCCCACATCCGTCCCTCAGGAACCGCACAGCCGGCTCTGCTTGGCTGGCCCGGGACGTCGGCATCCGCGGGAGGCTTCGTGCACAGCAGTTCGGCCACCGATCGGCAGTCGCCGGTCGACGGCGTCGGGGACGACGAGACCTGGCGGATCCGGCGTACGGCGGACGACGCGGACCGGCTCGGGGAGACCGAGTCGATCTTCGCCTTGGGTAACGGGTGGGTCGGCTGGCGCGGTGTCCTCGACGAGGGCGCCCCGTGCGGGATGCCGGGCAGTTACCTCAACGGCTTCCACGAGCGGCGCGAACTGAGCTACCCCGAGGAGGGGTACGCGTTCCCGCTAGCCAGCGACACCGTCATCAGCGCACCGAACGCGGCGCTGATCCGGCTCTGGGTCGACGACGAGCCGCTGGACATCCGGACCGGCACGCTGCGCCGCCACGACCGGGTGCTCGACCTGCGCGCCGGAGTGCTGCGCCGGGAGACCGAGTGGATCTCACCGGCCGGTCGGGGTGTCCGCGTCCGCAGCACCCGGCTGGTGTCGTTGCCGCGTCGCCCGGTGGCCGCCGTCCGGTACGAGGTCGAGCCGTTGGACGCCGCCGTCGAGCTGCGGGTGTGCTCGGATCTGCTGGCGAACGAGAAGGTGCCGGAGCGCTCGGACGACCCCCGCGCCGCCTCGGTGCCCACCGATCCGCTGACCGGCGAGCTGCACCGGGCGTCCGGCCTGGACGGGGTGCTGGCGCACCGCACCGAGCGCAGCGGCCAGCGCGTCGCGGTCGCGGTCAGTCACCTGGTGGACGGACCGGGCACGGTGGCCGTCACGGGTGACAGCAGTCCGGACCGGGTACGGCTGACAGTCGCCGGCCGGCTGGGCCCGGGGGAGCGGCTGCGGCTGACGAAGTTCGCCGCCTACGAGTGGGCGCCGGTCGACGGGACGCCCGCCGACGAGTTGGCCGCCCTCGTCGCCGCCGAGGCCGACGCGGCCCGCGCGGACGGCTTCGACGCGCTCGGCGAGGACCAGCGAGCCGCCCTGGACGCGGCCTGGCAGGTCGCCGACGTGCGGCTCGACGGCGATCCGGAGCTCCAGCAGGCTGTCCGGTTCGCGATGTTCCACCTGATCCAGGCCGGTCGCCCGGACTCCGACCGGACCATCTCGGCCAAGGGGTTGACCGGCAACGGCTACGACGGGCACGTCCTCTGGGACACCGAGAGCTACGTCCTGCCGGTGCTCACCTACCTGGCCCCGGCGGTGGCCCGTTCGGCGCTGACCTGGCGGCACGCCCACCTGCCGGAGGCGCGCGAGCGCGCCGCCGAGCTGCGGTTGACGGGTGCGACCTTCCCGTGGCGCACCATCGGCGGCCGGGAGAGCTCCGGTTACTGGCCGGCGGGCACCGCAGCGCTGCACGTCAACGCCGACATCGCCGACGCGGTGCTGCGCTACCTGGCGGTCACCGACGACCAGCGTTTCCTCGCCGAGGCGGGGCTGGAGCTGCTGGTGCAGACCGCGCGGCTCTGGCACGGGTTCGGTCACTTCTCCGCCGACGGCACCTTCCACCTGTACGGTGTGACCGGCCCGGACGAGTACGCCGCGCTGGTCGACGACAACGTCTTCACGAACCTGATGGCCAGGCGCAACCTGCGGGGCGCCGCGGATGCCGCCGAGCGCCACCCCGACCTGGCCGACCGTCTCGGAGTCGACAGGGGCGAGCCGGCCCGCTGGCGGGCCGCCGCCGACGCGATGGCCATCCCGTACGACAGCGAGCGGCGGGTGCACGAGCAGGCCGCCGGGTTCACCCGGCAGCCCGAGTGGGACTTCGCGAACACCACCGACGAGGACTATCCGCTGCTGCTGCACTTCCCGTATTTGGAGTTGTACCGCAAGCAGGTGGTCAAGCAGGCCGACCTGGTGCTGGCCATGCAGCTCTGCCCCGGCGAGTTCACCGCCGACGAGAAGGCCCGCAACCTGGCCTACTACCAGGCCCGCACCGTCCGCGACTCGTCGCTGTCGGCCGCCCCGCAGGCCGTCCTGGCCGCCGAGGTCGGCCACCTGGATCTGGCGTACGACCTGTTCGCCGAGTCGGTGCTCCAGGATCTGGCCGACCTGGGCGACAAGACCGCCGACGGGCTGCACCTGGCCTCGCTGGCCGGCGCGTGGCTCGCGCTGGTGCAGGGCTTCGGTGGGCTGCGCGACGATCGGGGCGTGCTCTCCTTCGACCCTCGACTGCCGGACCGGATCGACCGGTTGGCGTTCAGCCTGCGATGGCGCGGCCACCGGCTACGGGTCACGCTGACAGCGGCCGAGGCCCGCTACGAGCTGCCCGACGCCGCGCCCGACGTCGAGGTGGAGCTGTGGCACCACGGCGCGGCGCTGCGGCTCACCGGCGCCGATCCGGTCACCCGGCCGATGCCGCCGGTGCCCGACCCCGGCCCGGAACCGCCCTCCCCACCGGGGCGACGCCCCACCCGCCGCTCGGCCGACTGAACCGCCGCATCCGCCCGGCCGGCGTGGCTCAGGCCGGCACGGGACCGCCGGCCATCCGCTCCCGGACGGCCTCCAGCGCCTCGAAGGCGTACGCCCAGTTGTGGCACTTGAAGCTGCGCAGGCCGTCGATCGCGGTGTGACAGTCGGAGCAGCGTACGCCGGCGATGGCGGCCGGGATCTCGGTGTTGACGTACTTGCGGTCGCCGAGGATGACAGTGGCGATCATGTTCTTGTCGTGCAGCCCGGAGAGCGCGGACGAGACGATGTCGTACCAGGTGACCCGCCGGCCGCACTTCGGGCAGTCGGGCTCGTCGCCGCTGACCCAGAGCGGTGCGCCGATGCTGCGCGCCGGCATGCCCAGCAGCTTCTCCAACCGCCGGACGTCCGACTCCGGGGTGGTCCAGCGGTGCCGGCCGGGCAGTGATGCGGGCGAGTCGTACACGGCGCGGAACAGGTCGTGATCGACCTGCACGGTCTCGCGCTGAGCGGTCATCGGCGTCCCTCCTCGTTGAGTCGGTGCCCCCACCGTGGTCAGCGGTGACCATGGGCGCAGTCGGATCAACGACAGGAGGGGCCCGGGGGTCGTTCCTCGAAGTCGCCGCTTCCGCCCTCGGTGCCCGGTCGCGGGTGGTACGACGGATGCGGGGCGGGTGTGCCACCCGGGGGGAGCGCCGATGCCGAGCCGAGCCGACCGGCTGCTGCGGCGAACTGACTCGCCGCTGAACGCGTCGTTCCTCGAACTCTTCTTCGACCTGGCCTTCGTGCTCGCGCTCAGCCAGTTGGCCGAACACCTGCTCGACGACCTCACTGTGGCCGGCGCGCTGCGGACCGCGCTGCTGTTGACCGGCGTCTGGTGGATCTGGGTGCCGACCACCTGGTTCGCCGACTGGTACGACCCGCAGAGCCCCGCCGTACGGTGGTTGCTGGTGGGTTCCGCGCTGGGCAGCCTGCTGGCCGGGGTGGCGATCCCGCAGGCGTTGGACGGGCGGGGTCTGCTCTTCGCCGGCGCGTACGTCGCGGTGCACATCGCACGCGGCGTGGTCACCACCTTCGCGCTGCGCGGGCATCCCCGGCAGGGCCGGACGCTGCGGATCCTGTGCTGGTTCAGCGTCTCCGCCGTGCCGTGGCTGGTCGGTGGGTTCCTGCCGGAGTGGCGGGTGCCGCTCTGGCTGCTCGCCCTCGCCATCGACCTGGTCGGCCCACGACTCGGCTGGCCGACGCCCCTGATGGGCCGGAGCGGGCAGAGGGAGCTGCACCTCGCCGGTGGGCACTTCGCCGAGCGGTACCAACAAATCATGATCATCGCGCTCGGCGAGCTGGTCCTGGTCGCCGGTCTCTCGTACGCCGGCACCGACCTGCACCTCACGCGGACCATCGCGTTCCTGCTGGTCTTCGCCACCGCGGTGCTGATCGGCCTGCTCTACGTCACGCCCGCCGGGCAGCGGCTGGGCCGGGCCATCGAACACGCCGATCCGTCCCGGCTCGGCGTCATCACCGGATACCTGCACCTGGTGATGATCGCCGGATTGGTTCTCACCGCGGTGGGCGCCGAGCTGAGCATCACCCACCCGCTGCGTACCGACGACACGACGGCTGTCGTCGTCATCCTGAGCGGCCCGACGCTGTTCCTCGTCGGGCGGATCCTGTTCTCCATGGCGATCCACCGGCGGCTCTCCTGGCCGCGGGTCGCCGCCCTGTTCGTGCTCTCCATCGCGGCGTCGTTGCTGCGGCTGCCGCTGCTGGCGGTCAGCGCGGTCGCCACCACAGTGGTGCTCGTGGTGGTCGTCCTGGACCACGCCGGCATCACCTACTCCCGACGCCGAACCGGAGCGTAGGTGGATCGGCTGTGCCGGGTCCTGTCGGTGCCAACCGCGCCCAGACGCCCGGCTCATCGAGATCGCCGAGCGCTGGGCGCCGACCCATCGTCAGTCGGCGGGTGAGGTCATCGTGGCGGCGCGGGAGGAGTTCCCCGCCTTCGACGAGCTGATCGACTCACTCTGCCGATAACGTGCCACCTCATCCCTTCACCGCGCCGGCGGTGAGTCCCTCGGTCAGGAAGCGCTGCCCGAAGGCGTACATGATGACCACGGGAATGCTGACGAGCAGCGACGCGGCGGCGAGTTGTCCCTGGGGGACGACGTCTCCGGCGATCATCGACTGCATCCCCACCGGGAGCGTCTTGTACTCGTCCTTCGTGATGAACACGAAGGCGAAGAGGAACTCGTTCCAGGCGTTGGTCAGCGTGAAGAGCGCGACCGCCAGGAGCCCTGGCTTGGCGAGGGGCAGCACCACCCGGCCGAACGCCTGGATGCGGCTGCAGCCGTCGACGAGCGCCGCCTCCTCCAGCTCGATGGGGATCGACGAGAAGTACCCCACCAGCAGCCAGGTGGCGAACGGCAGCGTGAAGGTCGGGTACGTCAGCACCAGCGACCACAGCGAGTCGGTGAGTCGTGCGCCGATGAGCATCTGGTAGAGCGGGATGAACAGCAGCGCGCCCGGCATCACGTAGGTGAGCAGCACCGTGACGGTGAAGCCCTGTGCCCCCCGGAAGCGCAGCCGGGCCAGCGCGTAGCCGGCCAGCGCGGCGCAGACCAGCGCCACCGCTGTGGACGCGGCGGACACCAGCAGCGTGTTCAGATACCAGCGGCCGAACGGCTGGTTGCTGAACAACGCGGTGAACTGCTCAAGGGTCCACGGCGTGGGCCACAGGTCGTGCTCGCGCATCACCACCTGGCCTTCGGACTTGAAGGCCGTGACGGCGATCCAGTAGAGCGGACCCAGCACGAAGAGGAGCAGCCCGGCCAGCGCGACACCGGACCCGAGGCCCGACACCACCGACGAAGACCGGCGACCGCCGCGGGACTTCAGCAACGAGACCACCTGACCGACCGCCGCCGCGATCAGCAGGATCACGCCGAGGACCACAGCGGCCTTCCAGAAGATCTGTGGCGATGCCCAGAACAGCAGGATGGTGACGACCGCGGCGACGACCCACGGCAACGCCCGGCGCACCGGTCCGGCCCACTGCCCGACCCGTCGCGCCACCCGGTTGCGCCGGGGAAGCGGGCTGCCGGCGTCCTGGCGCAGCAACCGGACCAGGACGAAGACCAGCCCGCCGATGATCGGCAGCATGACGAGGGTGACCGCCGCTCCCGCGCCGTACTGCAACTGCAGAATCGCCTTCGAGTACGCGACGAGCACGTACGGCGCGGTCACGTCACCCGGGCCGCCCTGGGTCAGCAACCAGACCAGGTCGAAGTTGTTGAACGTCCAGATCGACGACAGGGTCACCGTCACCGTGATCACGTGGCGCAGTCCGGGCAGCGTCACGTGCGTGAACCGCTGCCACGAGGAGGCGCCGTCGATCGTCGCCGCCTCGTACAGGTCGGCCGGGATCGCCTTCAAACCGGCGAGGAAACACACCGTGAAGAACGGCACGCCCTTCCAGACGTTGACGAGGATCACCGACGGCATGGCCAGCGACGGGTCGGACAGCCAGCCCGCCGGCCAACTGTCGACCAGGTGGGCGCTGGCCAGCAGCGGTCCGATCCCCGAGGCGGTGAGCAGCGTGTTGACGCTGCCGAAGATCGGGTCGAAGAGCGCGCGCCAACTGAACGCGGTCACCACCGTCGGCACCACCCACGGCAGCAGGAGCAGCCCGGCCAGCACGGCCCGCCCACGCCGGCGATGATGCAGCAGCAGGGCTGCGGCCAGCCCCAGCACGACCTTGAAGATCTCGGCGTACGCGGTGAAGACGAACGAGTTCACCACGCCCGTGTGGAACTGGTCGTCACCGATGAGGGAGAGGTAGTTGTCCAGGCCGACGAAGACGGTGTCCTGCCCGTGCCGCTCGGTCGTGCTGGTGACGACCGACCGGGCGATCGGCACCAGCACCAGACCGCCGACCAGCACGGCCATGGGGGCCAGGAACAGTGTGGCCAGCCGCCAGTCCCGACCCAGTCGTCTCTGGGTGGCGGTGAGTGAGCCGGACCCCGGCGTCGGGAGCTTTCCCGACGCCGGGACCCGCACCGGACGGGCCGTCCTCACTGTGGCAGCCCCTGCTGGTTGAAGATCTGCACCATCTTGGCGTGCGCGGCGGTGACCGCCTGCGCGGGCGCCGTACCCTGCACGACCTGCTGCATCATGTCGGTGAGCACGTAGGCCGCGCCGACGGCCTGCTGGCCGGCGCTGGCCTTCTGCGGGAAGGACAGGCCGTTCGTGGTGGTCAGCGGCAGCTGCATCTGGGTGATCTTGCGCAGCATGGGGAACGCCGGGTCCCCGCTGGTGAAGAACGGGTCGGCGTCCCAGACCTTCTCCCAGGCGGGCATCACCAGGCCGGGTGCCTCCTTCGCCACCCCGAGCAGGGCGGGGGCGCTGACCAGGTACTGCGCCAGGAGCTTGGCGAGCGTCGGGTTCTTCGCGCCCTTGAAGATGACGAAGCCCTGGGACTGGCCGAGCAGCAGGGACTTGTCGGTCGCCGGTCCGGTGCAGTCGGGGAACACGTGGGTGTTCGGGTACACCGGGTTCTTCTTCGTCCTGGAGTCGGCGTAGACGCTGAACTGGTTACGCGTGTAGCCGACCACCCCGGCGAGCCAGTTCTCGTTGTTGCTGGTGTCGGTCCAGCTGGCCACCCCGGGCGGCAGCATCGGCTTGTACTTCGGGTTCGTGTAGATGTCGCCCAGGAAGGTCACCGCCTGCACGGTCTCCGGCGAGTTGAAGGTGACCTTCCGGCCGTCGTTGGAGGCGATGGCCCCGCCGTACGAGTTGATCAACGCCTCGATCATGCCGTTGCCGTCGCCGGAGCGGTTCACCGTCATGCCCCAGCCGAACCGTCGCTTGCCCGGGTCGGAGATCTCCAGGCAGAGGTCCCGCAACTCCTCCCAGGTGTAGCCGTCCTTCGGGGTGATGCCCTTGTCCTGCATCCAGTCCTTGCGCAGGAACGAGCCGATACCGATGAAGTGGTACGGGATCGCGTACCACCTGCCGTCGAAGACGCAGTAGTTCTTCGCCTCGGCGCAGGGCTCGCCGTACTTGGCCGTCAGCGCCTGGACGACGTCCGTCACATCCTCCAGGTCACCGAGCCCCTGGAACTGCGCGACGAACCGCGAGTCGGTCATGAACGCCATGTCACGCGCCACGCCACCCTGCACCTCGGCGTGGATCTTGGCCACCACGTCACCGGCGTCGGCCTGCACCAGGCTGTTCTCGATCTTCGTGCCGGTGGTGTCGGCGAACTTCTTGATCGAGCTGTCGAGGGCGTCGTTGGCCGCCGTCGAGTACAGCTTCTGCGACAGCATCCCCATCGAGGAGCCCTTCGACGCCGCCGCGGCGTCGATCAACTCCTGCGGAACCTCCGGCTGCACCTTGGTCGGTGATTCGGAGTCGCCCCCGCAGCCGGCCAGTCCGGCCGCGCCGAGTACCCCCACTCCCAGTCCCAGGAATCCGCGCCGGGACCACACCGGGCTCTCCTTCATGGACATCCGCCTCCCTCTTTCCGCACCGCTGCACGCCCGAGGGCGTCGGTCATCGTCGTTTGAGTTGGTGGGGTAGCCACGGTGCTGTCGGGCCCGCCCCGCCCCGCCGCGCCACGCCCCGGAGGTCCGCTCGCACGCGTCGTCCCGGCGCTGTCCGGCACCCGGATCGGATGCCGCGTGTTTCCTACAGATCCGTCACGTCGGTAATGGCCTGCGTTCGCACCGGGACGCGTCGGGCCGTGGCTCGTCGATCGACGCGGCAGCGCGAGGTGATCGGCGACCGGGCCGAGATGGTGGCGCTGGTGTGCCAGTTCCGTCGAGCCACGGGACCACCGCCGTTCGAGATTTCGAACTGAGTTCGAGATACCGCATCAAGTGGTCGCGACGCTAGAGCAGCTATGCAAAGGATGTCAATGTTTCGATGATGTTTCGAGCCGAAAACGGGAGGTCGGCTATCGAGGTTGCGCGCGGTATCCCATCCGGGTCGACAGGGCGGCCGCTCCCTCGCGGACCAGCTCGGTCCACTTCACCTGCACCTGCGGGGTCCAGCGGATGATGGGCGCGGACAGGCTCATCGCCGCGATGGTGGCGCCGGAGTGGTCGCGGATCGCCGCGGCGACGCAGCGCATGGCGGTGTCAGACTCGCCGACGTCGACCGCGACGCCCTCCGTCCGGACACTGTCGAGATGTGCCCGTAGGCGGTCCGGATCGGTGATGCTCTCCGACGTCATGCCCGGCAGCGCACCGTTCGCCAGAATGGCGTCCAGGCTGGCCCGGTCGAGGCCGGACAGCAGAATCTTGCCGACCGCCGTGCAGTGCGCCGGCAGGCGCCGGCCGACCCCGGAGACCATCCGGACGGGGTGCGTGCTGTCAAACTTGACCAGGTAGATCACGTCGGCGCCGTCGAGCACCGCCACGTGCACCGCCTCGTTGCACGCGGCGGCCATGTCCCGGGCCACGCACTGCGACTCGCGGACCAGATCGAGCCGGCCGGCGAACGCGGTGCCGAGTTGGAACAGCGGCATGCCGAGCCGGTACTGCACCGGCTGTCCCGGGACGGAGATCAGGTATGACCGGGCCTCGAGCGTGACGAGCAGTTCGTGAACCGTGGTGCGGGGCAGGTCGAGCCGCTCCATCACCTGGCGGGCCGAGAGTTGAGGATGGTCCAGGAACAGTTCGAGGACGTCGAGCGCGCGGATGACCGCCGGAACCACACGGGGCATGTCGATAGTCCCTTCGCAGTGCCAGGCCGGATCAACGATCTCCACGGACCAGCACCTGAAGAGGATAACCGCGTCAGCTTTCGCCGCCAGGTTCCGGACCCGCCGTCGCGCGAACACCGCCGATCCGCCGTGGTTGTCGTCCCTGGCATCGCCGATCAGAATGATCATGTCGGAGCGCGACAGCATCCGGCGCGTTGGTAAGGGAGGTCTGGTGCGCAAGCTCGTGTACTACATCGCCGTCACCCTGGACGGCTTCGTCGCCGGCCCGGACGGCGCGGACCCCACCGGCCCGGACGGCTTCTGGCCGATTCCGGAGGACTATCTGGGTCACCTCGTCGCCGAGTATCCGGAGACGCTGCCGGGGCCAGCCAGGCAGGCCTTCGGCATCACCGACGAGGGCAGCCGGTTCGACACCGTCCTGGAGGGACGCCACTCCTACGAGGTGGGCCTGAAGGCCGGCGTGACAGACGCCTACCCGCACCTGCGCCACCTCGTGTTCTCCCGCACGCTGGGCGGCAGCCCGGACCCGGCCGTCGAGGTCCTGGCCGCGGACCCGATCGCCACGGTACGCGAGCTGAAGCGGCACGACGGCAAGGACATCTGGGTCATCGGCGGTGGCAACCTGGCCGGTGCCCTCTACCCCGAGATCGATCAACTGATCGTCAAGCTCGCGCCGCTGACCATCGGCGCCGGCATTCCGCTGTTCGGCAGCGAGGCCGTCTTCGCACCGCGTACCTGGCGCCTGACCGACCACACGGTGCTGGACAGCGGAGCGATCTTCCTCACCTACGTCCGCGCGAACGACTGAGACAGGTCCGGGCGAGCGCCCCCACCGGCGGCGTGACCGACGCCGACTCAGTCTCGGGGTGGGCCTCGCCGGGCGCGGCGGTAAGCACGTTGCCGGCAGGCATCCGAACAGAAGGCCCGATCGCTGCGCGCGCCCGGATCCACTGGTCTCCCACACCCCAGTCGGGCGCACAACTTCGGCAACCACGCGATCTGAAACGGCACTCTGAACTCTCGCCTGATCGCGAGCGCGAGATCGGCGGGCGAGATCGGCTCTCGCAGGCGACTGGCCAATGTGTAGGTCAGGCTGTACAGCTGAATTCTGCCCATGCTGGCAGCCGCGTCGACCGATCGACGGTCTCGGTAGTGCCTACGCTGCCGGCAGTTGTCGGAACAGTATTTTCTGTCCCTCCTGCTGGCCTGCGGAAGTGGAGTTTCGCAGACCTGGCAGCGGCGCCCGACAAGCACCACCGCATCGTAGGGCGTTACGGCTAATTTCGACGGCTGGCATCACTCGGAGCGGCGCTGACCAGGCCTGTCGGCCTGGGCTCAAGTGTTCATAAGTGGTCGGGCGCACTCGCGTCGCCCGCCACGCTTCTCTGGCATGCCGCGAAGGAGGGAATCATTGAAGTGGCGCACCTTATCGATCTTGACAGTGAGCGCGGTTGCCGGAGCCGCTCTCGGCATCGCCAGTTCAGTCCAGGATGGATTCTTCGGCGCTCTCGGCCTCGCCACGCTTCTGCACACGATGACCGAACCGAAGTCGCCCACCGGAGATGATTGAGGCCACCCCGCCGGTATTCCTGCCGACCCGGAACCCGGCCGCACGGGCGACAGCTCGATTCCTGCGGTGCGTCTGCTTCGATCGCCAGCCGTAGTTCAGCGAGGGCCGCGACCGGTGGCGCCGTCGAGGAGTTCTCGAGCGGCATCGAGGTGGCCGGCGTGGCGGGCGGTCTCCTCGATTATGTGCATGGCCACCCAGCGAAGGTCGGTGATCGGCTCGCCCGGCCAGTCGCGCCCGGGTGCGCCGAGCAGGGACGCGTCCAGGTCGACCGAGCGCAGGACCTGGTTCGAGATCTCACACTGACCCCGATAATGGTCGATCACCGCGGCGGTCGAGTGTTCGGTGGTGAACGGCGCCGTCGGGTCGTACGGCGGGTCGTCGATGTCGTCGTCCCAGGTCACCTGTGGTTCGGTGCCGAGGGTGACGCGTTGGAACCAGTGGGCTTCCGCGCCGGCGAGGTGCTGGATCAGACCGATGGGCGTCCACCCCGACGGAAACACCGGCGTACGCAGCTGGGACTCGTCCAAGCCGTCGATGATCGCCAACACGGCGGCCCGCTGCTGATCGAGAAAGTGCTGCAACCGGTCCAGTTCGCTGATTGTCGACTCACGCACGGGCCGACTCTAGACCGAACCGGGGCATCGAGGTTGCCCCGAACGGCCCACCGGAGGCGACATCGCCGCGCCAGCGACCCCAGCGCCGCCCCGGTCCGCTACCGGTCGCCGTCGTGGATTCGGCAGGTGATGATCTCGACGTCGTCCTTGCTGAGTTGCCACACACCCGGCCGATGCTGTACCCGCTGCTGCACGGGCCGAGATCGCGGTTCGCGCGACCCGACACAGAGCCGCTGACCTGCGGAGGAGTGGGCCGCCAGGGACTCGAACCCTGAACCTATGGATTAAAAGTGCCCAGGAGCGGACAAAAGCGCGCTAAGTGCCGTGCGGTGATGACGGTCCGGACTCCGCGTGTGTCGTCCGGCCGTGTTCGCGCTGGTCCGCGCCCAACCTGCGTGTCGTGATGTTGCGGTGGCCGTCCAACGAGGGCCCGAATCCGGGGACGGCGTAGCGAATCCGATTGATGCGGCGTCGTCCGAGCACCCGTAGAGCACCCACGAGCCGACGCGGTCCGGCGTCGGCGATCCATCTGGTGAGCTGCAAGCGCCTGGGTCAGCTGCCTGTTCTGCCTGGTCGGCTCACCATTCCCGATTGGCGATCAGTCGCTCACTGTCGGCGTCGGTGAACCCGTAGCTCGTCGCGACGAACCAGAATTCCTCTCCGATTGCTTCACGCGCGACCGTCTCGATCTCGCTGCCAGCCGCCTCGAACTCCGCCTCAAGCAGATTGAACTCGTCGGTCGCATCGTCGGTGAGTGTGTATGTAGAGGGCTGCTAGTACTCCAGCCGGGGATCGTGATCACGGCTCGATGAGGGCTTGTCGGGCGTAGTGGCTGGTCATGGCTCTGGCTTGGTGGCGGCGTCTGCGGATGGACCAGAGCAGCGGGTCGCAGCGTCGGCGGGTGGGTTCGATGATCAGGATGTGGAACAGGTGGCGTAGCTCGTTGACGGTTAGCGGGATCAGCTCGACCGGCTGGTTGTCGTTGCCGTGGTCGGCGGTCGCGGCGGCGAGGAACGCGTGGGCGAGGATCGCCAGGGTGGTCCAGCGGTGCCAGGAGGCCCAGCGGCGGTGTTGGTGCTGGTCGAGGCCGAGGCCGGTCTTCGCGGCCTGGAATGATTCCTCGATTTTCCAGCGTCGGCCGGCGACCGCGACGAGAGTGCCCAGCGCGACGACCTGCGGTGACCAGCAGCGATAGAAGGCCAATTCACCGGTGCGGTGGCTGCGGCGGATCAGCAGCCAGTGGTGCCCGCCGTGGGCGTCGGTGGCGTGGGGCAGGGCGATGAAGGACCAGTCGTAGTAGCGGTGGCCTTTCGCGCCCCGGCCGGAGGACATCCGCTGCCAGGCGGTGGCGGGAAGCTCGGCGGCGAGGGCGTCGACGCGGTAGACGTCGAGGCCGGTGATCACCTGATGTGAGCAGGCCACGGCCAGGACATAGCCCAGTCGCAGCTGACGCAGCCGGGCGGCCAGGTGGGGATCGTTGCCGTAGGCCTCGTCGCCGGTCGCCCACCGGCACGGCAGCTCAGCGGTGACCGCGGCGGCGATCATGCGGGCCGCCAGCTGCGGTTTGGTCGCGAAACGCACCTGCTCAGGGATACCGGCCTCGGCCCGGCGATCGGGATCGTCGCACCACGACTTCGGCAGGGTAGAGGGCCCTGTCGAGCATTGCGTGAGCAGCATCGGTGGCATAGACCAGGTGCACGGCGAGCTGGCAGTTCTCGATCTTCCCGGCCGTGCCCGAGTACTGCCGCTGCACACCGACGGTGTGCCGGTCCTTCTTCAGATCCCCCGTCTCGTCGATGACCAGCACCGCCTCGACATCCCCGAGGTGCTCACCGACGAACTGCCGGACATCGGCACGAACCTCGGCGTCGTCCCACACCATCCGGGTCAGCAGCTCCTGCATCCCGTCCGGGCCAGCATCCCCAGCCTGCTCGGCAATGGTTCAGCAGTTCTTCCGCAGCAGCGGGGCCAACAACCCTCGAACGAAGTCCCGGACCCGCCGACGCGGTTCCGGCCTGCGGAAACGCTGCCCGACCGTCAACATCAGCTCATCGAACAACACCCGCCACTACTGGGCGTCTACCCTATATCCGGCAACCACCGCTGCGTCATGGTCAGTCCACACAACCGCCCATGATCAGCGGTGGCTGCCCTCGTTCCCTCACCGCATCGAACCGCAGCTCAGCCAAAGTCAACATCCCCGGCTGGAGTATTAAAGAGACCGCGAGATCCTGAGTTGGGCTGGGTTCGAGCCATTGGTCGACAAAGGTCTATTGATCAGGCGACGCGGCGACACGGGCGGTCCCTACCGCGGACGGCGGCGAAGGAGACCACAGTTTAGACCACCCGTTCCCAACGGAGAAGCGGGACAAGTCGATGCCATGGCAAAGGGGTCCCAAGCGGCTCGCCGCTACCTTCCCGAGGCCACACCGAGGCACGCAAACCGGGCAGGATTGCCGCAACTTGCCGCTAAGTCCCCACCGCCTATACCGCAAGCGCTTAGCGCATATCCGACAGAAGATGTCGCCGAGATCGCCTGTTCAGCGCCACACCGCTTAGTCTGCTACGGCGTCAAGAGGCCGCCGACCGATGGCTAGCAGCATGGGCGACATGCGGTCACGTGTCTAGGAGGAATAGCAGCCGTGCCCCAGCTAGTGCGAATCGAAGTAGACGGCATGCTTGGCCGGTTCGACCATGTGGTGCCCTTCCCAGAGGACTGGGAGTTCGTTATCATCCACGGTCCGAACGGAGTAGGTAAAACAAAGTTCCTTGAGCTCCTGTCGGCAACCTTTAATTTCCAGATCGGTCGGATAGCCTCAATTCCTTTTCAAAAGGCGCGCTTTGATTTTGACGACGGAGCGTCTCTTCGGGTAACTAAGGTTGTCGCTTCACCTGAAGAGATAAGGCCTAGGCGCGCCCGTAACGTGAGTTTGCACAGTGGTATAAACCTTCACTTTGAAATACTAGGCGTCAAAGGTCCGAAGATATCGTGGACGTCGCAATCGGATATCTCGCCTTCAAGCGCCCGTCTCCGGCAGTTCCTCATGCAAGTCGCTCCGGTGCAAAGGATTGGTGGCGACCGCTACCAGGACATGTCCAACGGGGATTTGCTCAGTTTCATCGAGGTGCTCGACAAATATGGCCACATGTTGCCACAGGAACTATCTCCAGTGGCAGAGCGCCCGGCAGAGCTCAAGGACTTCCTTGCGCAAACGAAGGTTTATCTAATCGAAACGCAACGGCTCCTGAACCTTCCGACGCGGGTATCAAATATCCAGACGCGGCCTGCGCCCGATGCAGAGCTGCCGCAATCTCGGGTATCTTACTATTCTGACGACCTCTCCCGGAGACTGCGCGAGGCACTAGCGCAGAACTCACGCCGCTCGCAGGAGCTTGACCGAACGTTTCCGCTTCGGCTCCTGCAAGGAAACACCTCTGTCAAGGTGACGGACGATCAGATTCGCCGCAAGTATGCCCAGCAGGACCAATTGCGCGCTCGTCTCGCCGAGATTGACGTAGCTCAGGCGTCGTCTGGCTACTTCCCGCTGCCGGAACGGAGCCTAGAGCCGTGGGAACGGCGCGTTCTGTGGACCTACCTTGAAGACACGGAGCGCAAGCTCGAAACCTTTAAGGACGTTCTCGACAGAGTTCGCCTACTTAAGGAGATCGTCAATTCGCGTTTCAAGTACAAGACTCTGCGCATCAGCAGGGAGCAGGGCTTCCTCGTTGAAACAAATGACACCGGCCAGGAAATCCCTCCCGACCGCTTGTCGTCTGGCGAACAGCACGAGCTTGTTCTTGCCTATGATCTGCTGTTTCAAGTGCAAGAGAAAACGGTTGTGCTCATTGATGAGCCTGAGATCTCCTTGCACGTCGGCTGGCAGCGACAGTTTTTGTACGACCTTGTTGAGATAGCAAAGGTTACCTCTCTGCGATTCGTGATCGCAACGCATTCTCCTCAAATCATTCATAAGTGGCGAGAAAGGACGGTGCCATTGGTTCCGAAGTCGGAAATGGATGATTGAGTTGTTTGAACTTCTGACGGGTGACGACCTGTACGCCGAAGTACTCTTACTTCTCGACGACACGGGGAAAGGTGTCGTCTTAGTCGAGGGGCCCGACGACGTCGACACTCTCGATACCCACGTCGACGAGGACAAGTTCTATCTAATTCCGGGTTATGGCAAGACCTCGGTAGTTGAGACCATTGCGCTTGTCGACGCGGATCAACTCGACTTAGTTCTAGCGATCCTGGACAGGGACTGGGTGGGTATTCTCGATGAGCCCAATCCGTCCAGCAACGTTGTCTACACCGACATGTACGACCTAGACTCGACAGTAATGCTAACTGGAGATAGCTGCTCCCGTGTCGTCACGAGCTTCTGTAAGACTGCTGTGATGAAGAAGCATGTGGCGCAATCGGAGTTCGGCAAGCCCCTAGAGTTCGCGATTCGGCCCGCAGTGGCGGTGGGTGCTATTCGACTCATTACCCGTGAGCATGGTTTAAACCTCCGGGCCCGAGAATTCCCGGTCGCTGAGATTATGGATTTTGATGGGGGGCACCCGAACCTCCAGTTGGCCGCCACGATCGCGATCTCCAAGGCTGCCGGCGCTCGTCCTAAGGAAAAGGCTGAAGAAGTGCTGCCACTTTTGGCGGCTAAGTATGGCGAGATCGACATGGAGGCTCGTTACTGCTCCGGTCACGACATATTCCCGGCCCTCGCGGCGGTGATGAAGAAGCGGTGGGGTGGATCGGTTAATGCGAACAACGTAGCGAAAGCAATACGGGCCGCCTTTTCCTGCGCGGAGCTAATGCGTACGAGCCTTTATCGGGACGTTGAAGCGTGGGCAGAGTCGCGGTCAACCTATGTGTGGAACTGTCCCGAGATCATGCGTGGCGTAGTGTGACCGCCGATGCCGAGTGAAGCGCCATCCCGTCCGGCCCGTCTTCGCACTCGGGCCGGGTACCTGGCTGACGTGTACCTGACTGAACTTCATCAACAGGGAGCCGGTTAATACTCCAGCCGGGGATGTTGACCTTGGCTGAGCTGTGGCTTGATGCGGTGAGGGAACGAGGGCAGCCACCGTCGATCATGGGCGGTTGTGTGGACTGACCATGACGCAGCGGTGGTTGCCGGATATAGGGTAGACGCCCAGCGGTGGCGTTGTTCGACGACCTGATGCTGACGGTTGGGCAACGTTTCCGCAGGCCGGAGCCTCGCCGCCGGGTGCGTGACTTTGTTTGGGTTCTGCTGGCGCCCTTGCCGCGGAAGAACTGCTGGACGATCGTCGAGCATGCCGGTGACGCCGGCCCGGATGGGATGCAGGACCTGCTGACCCGGGGAAGTGGGATGACGCCGCGGTTCGCGCTGATGTCCGCGAGTTCGTCGGCGAGCACCCCGGTGATGCCGAGGCGGTGCTGGTCATCGACGAGACGGGGGATCTGAAGAAGGGCCGGCACACCGTCGGCGTTCAGCGGCAGTATTCGGGCACGGCGGGGAAGATCGAGAACTGCCAGGTCGCCGTGCATCTGGTCTATGCCACCGAGGCTGGTCACGCGATGCTCGACACGGCCCTCTACCTGCCGAAGTCCTGGTGCGACGACCCCGAGCGTCGAGCTGAGGCCGGTGTTCCCGAACAGGTGCGCTTCGCGACGAAGCCGCAACTGGCGTCCCGGATGATCGAGGAAGCAGTCAGCGGCGGGCTGCCCTGCCGGTGGGCGGCCTACCGCTGCTGGTCACCTGAACTCACCCCGCTGCGCACCCTCGTCCTGGTGGCCGGCCGCCGCTGGACGATCGAGGAATCGTTCCAAGCCGCGAAGACCGACTCGGCCTGGACCAGCACCAGAACTGCCGCTGGACGTCCTGGCACCGCTGGACCACCCTCGCAATCCTCGCCCACGCCTTCCTCGCCGCCGCGACCACGCACCGCAGCCGTCCCGATCCGGCCGGGCTGATCACGCTGACCGTCAACGAGCTACGCCACCTGTTCAACATCCTGATCATCGAACCCACCCGCCGCCACACCGACCCGCTGCTCTGGTCAATCCTCCGACGCCGTCACCAGGCCAGAGCCATGACCAGCCACTACGCCCGACAAGCCCTCACTGAACCGTGATCACGATCCCCGGCTGGAGTACTAGGTCCTTCAGCTGCTCCGCCTCGATCTGCTCGCACAACCGCAGCAGGATCGCTCGGCCCTTGTCGACGACGTGGTCCGGGAAGTACTCGTCCTCGTGCAACTCCTGCAGGAAGGCGTACGCCGTCACCTGCTGGTTCGTGAGCGACACGGTCAAGGCTCCCCTCCGCGGATCCACCAATCGATCATGCGACACGCTGCCGACATTTTCGGCCTTGCCGAAGGCGCAGCACATAACGCCTCTCGCAACACGCTTCACCCCGTCAGCCGGAGGCCTTCGACGACAGTCAGTCGTAAGTTCGCCCGGGACGGCGATGTCAGCGCCTCGCCTCGGCGGGAGGGAGGTGCACTTCCTCCTGCGATGTGGCTGCCAGCCTCGGATCGACAGGTGCCGAAACCCGACACACGGCAGGCATTCCTGTCACAGTGACAAAAACCTATGGTGGTCTCATGGTTAAGCCTCAGGGCAGCCCAACGGCTGTGCTCGTCGCGGTGGATCTCGTCATCCTCACGCTGCGGGAAGCCCGCCTCCACGCGCTATTGATTCAGCGGGGCATCGAGCCGCACTCCGGTCGTCTTGCTCTCCCTGGTGGATTCCTGAAGCACCCCGAGGAAGACCTCCTCGACGCAGCCCATCGCAAGTTGGCGGAGGAGGCAAGCCTCGGCTCGGAGCACCCACACCTCGAACTTCTCAGCGTGTACGGCACTCCGGGCCGGGATCCGAGAGGGCGTGTGCTGTCCGTCGCCTACCTGGCCATCGCGCCCCGGCTGCCGGAACCGACTGCGGGTAAGAACGCTACCCAGGCTTACTGGGTGCCAGTCGAGGAGGCGCTCTCCGACCACGTACGGCTCGCCTTCGACCACCGTCAGATCCTCCTCGACGGTGTGGAGCGGGCCCGCGACAAGTTGGAGCGGACCGCACTCGCCACCGCCTTCTGCGGGTCGACGTTCACGATCTCCGACCTGCAGGAGGTCTATGAGGCGGTGTGGGGAGTACAGCTCGATCCCCGGAATTTCTATCGGAAGGTTCAGAGCGTCCCCGGCTTCATCGTCCCGGCCGGACCTATTCGGAAGGCCGAGAGCGGGCGCCCCGCGCGGCTGTTCCGCCCTGGACCGCAGGTGGTGTTGAGGCCGCCAATGACCAGGCCCAACCCGACAGACAAGGAGCCGACGTGAGTTCAGACGAAGACCTCGTGGTAATCCTCACGGCCCTGGATCTTGAGTACGAGGCGGTCCGTGGCCGGCTGAGCGGCCTTGCCGTCCGGCGCCACGCCGCCGGCACGCGCTTCGAGGTCGGTCGTATCGGGCAGAGCGGACCTCGGGTGGCGCTGGGACTGGTCGGTATGGGCAACCATCCCTCCGCGGTGCTGGCCGAGCGCGCGATCGCCGAGTTCCGGCCCTCTGCTGTGCTCTTCGTTGGTGTGGCCGGCGGCCTGAGACACAGCGTCGCACTCGGCGATGTCGTCGTCGCGAGGAAGATCTACGCCTACCACGGGGGCACCAGCGAAGACGACGGGTTGAAGGCTCGGCCGAAGGCCTGGGAGATCCCGCACGAGGCGGATCAGGTCGCCCATCACGTCGCCAGGGTCGGCGAATGGAGCCGTGATCTCTCCGACGCACCCAACATTCGGGTTCACTTCGGCGCGATCGCTGCCGGTGAGGTGGTGCAGGACTCGGCGATCTCCGCCCAGGCCCAGTGGATTCGACAGCACTACAACGACGCGGTGGCGATCGAGATGGAGGCTGCCGGTGTCGCGCAGGCCGGCCACCTCAACCGAGCGCTTCCGGTGGTGGTCGTACGAGGAATCAGTGACCGGGCAGACGGCAGCAAGGCCGTCACCGACGGCCAGAACTGGCAGCCACGGGCTGCGCGTCACGCTGCCGCCTTCGCCATCGCGCTGGCCCAGGAACTGACCATCGACAGCGGCCGCGGAAACGGTACGCCGAGCGGACACGGGAGCGCTTCGATGCCCATGAAGAACGAGAACCTCGCGACCGGCAACGCCCGGGTCGGGGTGCAGGCGGGTCAGATCCACGGCAACGTCACCATCGGCGTCAGTCGGGAGGACCCAGTCGACCTCGCGGTCAGCATTGCCGACCTCCGGCGCCAGATGAAGCAGGCATGCCTGGACGGCAGGTTGGACGAGGAGACCTACGCGGCGGCAGAAGCGGAGCTGGACGCGGCGGCCGGCTGCCTGCGCGACGGATCTGCCACCGACCGCGGCGGATTCCTGGTCTCCCTCAAGCGGCTGCGAGGTTTGGTGGCCGACGTTTCCGAGCTGGCGGCGAGGCTGGCGATGATCATCGCGGCCGCGAGGGGTATGGCATGACGTCGCAGTCCACCCGCAACGTCGCCCAGGACAACGCATATGTCGGCGTCCAAGTGGGTGCCGTAGAGGGTGACTTCCACCATCACCACTACGCGCCTGCGGACCCCGATGCCACGCCTGAGGGCGAGTTCGAGGCCGGTGTGCGATACCTCGACAGGTTCCTGCTCGACACGGCGCGACAGCACATCGAACGAGCGGTCACCCGTGGCTGCCCCATCACTCCTCGGGTCCAGTTCTACCGCCTGGTCGCCCTGCTCAGTGGGCGGACCCCGCGCCAGTTGGAGGACGAGGAGTGGAAGCGGCTTCTGGCTATTTGGAGCGACCCGCCTGATCTCGACGAATGGGACGATTGGACGTTTGGGGCTCCGGGCGATCCTGAGGCTGCTGAGTTCGACTGACGCCGCCGTGCCGGAAACGGCGGCGAAGGATCTGGAATCGTTGCCCCCTCGCCAGCAGGGATACATCCTCGACCATCTGGATATAGCGCTCGAAGGAGCACTGCGGGACCGGCTGTGGCAGAGGTCCGTTGCCCATGCGCGAGAGAACCGGACCGCTGACGATCGGCTCGGTCGAGCGTGGAAGTTCTTCCATCCCACGCCCGCGCGGGCGAGGACTCGGCCGGTCACGCCGGCTGCCATCGCGATGTCGGACCGCGTCAAGGTGGGAGTCGGCGGATCGCTGCTCCTGCTGGCGACAGGCAAGTTGACGGCGTTGCTGGCAGCCAACGGCGAGTTCGGCGGGCTGATCGGCCTGTACAGCGCGGTGGCCGGTCTGGCGATCTTCGGTATCGCAGGGGCGGACCGGTACTTTAGGCACCGCTACCGGCAGGCGAAGGACAGCGAGCTTCGCCCACCCCGTCGTCAGCAAACCGACGCGAGGCCTGGCGGATTCGCCGGCAAGATCGACCGCCTCTTCACCCACTACTTCGCCCGCTACAAGCCCGACGGGATGGCCAGCGACCAGTGGCTCGATGAGACCGCCGGTATCCGCCGACACCTGCGTAACGAGGTGGTCGACGCCTACCGAGAGGAGCGCATCAACGCCGACCGGGTGGCCTGGCTGGTGAGGTACCTGGCGAGTGACGTAAGGACTCGCTGGAATCAAGGTACCCTGACCGCGTACCGCCAGGAGCTACGTGTGCCGCTTCGGACCTGGCTGCTGCAGGTCGTCGGCGTCGTCGCCCTCATCACCGGTTTTGTCTCGGCATCGGCAGCCGTCTTCTCGGCTGCCGTCCTGCCCGGCACGCTATGGCTGGCGCTGACCATGCCAACAGCCGTTGTCACCACGCGGGCGACGTTCCGCATAGTCGCCGAGCGTCGACGGGTTGCTGCCGACAGCGCTCACCGGTCCGCTGAACAGGGCAGACGAACAAAGGCGTACGAACGTTGGGTGGCCAAACTCGCCGACAGGCCGACGGACACCGAGATGGCCGCCTGGCTGGAGTACGACCGCAAGGTCATCACCGACCAGGCCCTACAGCAGTTCCGGCTCCAGCCGGGCCAAGTCGTGGCGCACGCCTTTCTGGAAGCACCCGCGAAGTCCACTCGGAAGAGGCGCGCCGAGGACGGTCCGTGGCGGTACTCCCACTACCGACTCCTGCTCTTCCTGCTCACCGAGGATGGCGTACGGCAGGTCGACCTCGAGCTGGACTTCAGACGCGCTGGCCATCGCGACACCCAGCGGCTCAACTACCGATTCCACGCGATCTCCGCCGTCCGGATCGATGGACTGGCTCTGCGCAAGCCGACGTTCCACCTCACCCTGAACAGCGGCGAGAAGATGACGGTCCAGGTGACCGGGACGGACACCAAACCGACCGAACCCAACGAGGACCCGAGCTCCATCACCGACCTGACCGTCGACGCTTCGGGCCTCCACCAGACCCTGCACGTCCTGGAGGGAGTCGCCGCAGAAGGCAAGGACTGGGTGAGACTCCGCCGGGAGCAGGCCGATAACCGGCTCGCCGAACTGTCCCGCCGCACCAGCGGGCTGCTGGACTGAGGGCACCAGGTTCCGCCCGGCTCCTCGGCCGAATGTCCGCCATCCTGTCGCGGGCCTTCAGGAGCGGGACCGGATCGGGAGGAAATTGGGAGCGCGTACTGATCTTCGCTGGCGATACTGGTGCCCATGAAGCTTGCTGAGGCCCTGGCGCTGCGCGCGGATGCGGCGCGGCGCGCCGAACAACGCCGTGCCCGCATCACGGCCAGCGCCCGCTACCAGGAGGGTGAGGCACCGGCTGAGGACGCCTCGGCTCTCCTCGCGGAGGCAGGCGTTGCACTCGGTGAGCTGGAGTCGCTGATCCGGCGGATCAATCGCACCAACGCGGCCACGGCCGTGGACGGGGTGGGCACGCTCACGGACGCGCTCGCACGTCGCGACGTGCTTCGTCTGCGGCACAGCGTGGTCACGTCCGCCGCGGACGCCGCTGCGGGTGAAGGCCAGCGTGGATACCGGCAGCTGCGGTCGGAGTTGAAGATGATTCCGGCGCTGCCGGTGGCCGAGCTGCGCCGGCAGGCCGACGACCTCGCCCGGCAGCTTCGCGAGGTGGACACGTTGATTCAGCGGACGAACTGGGAGGTCGAGCTGCTGGACTGAAGGGTTGCGGAGCAGGTAGCCAACGTGGAGGCGTGCACGAACCCGCGAGCCGGCGGGTAATCCGGCTCACTCCTGGCGCGCCGAGGGCAGGCGCAGGGGTTCGATTCCCCGGCACACATCGCACGCCCAGCACAGCACACAGGTGACGGCGCACAGGGCACGGCACACCACCGGGTGCAGATCCACGACGGCGAGGGTGGGACAGGGGACTTCCGCAACCTCCTACAACAGGGTCCGGCCGATTCTGGCCGCCGTCGCTCACGCGTGACTGGGCGACGGAGGACGCACCCAGGCATCCACTACGGCGCGGCTACCGGGTAACCGATCGCGGCGAGGTCCTCGTGCGCCATGGCGACAGTGAGTTGAGGGTTCAGGGCGCGAACCACCGCGTCGGTGAGGGGCCGGTGCGCGACGACGTGCGCGACCGCCGCCCGGTCCACCTCGATCTCGTAGTAGTCGCCGCAGAACTCGACGAACCGGTCCACGATGTCGTCGAGCAGGATGTCGAGCATGCCGGAGCCGTCCGGCCCGACGTCGTCGTACGGCCCGCGCAGCGGCGGGAACTCGATGCCCTTCCCGGCACGCCAGCAGTTGTCCCCGTTCAATCGCCACAGCACAGCGGTGGCGAAGAACTGCCCCGTCTCGTCGCAGAACGCAGGTTCGGTCACCTGCGGGTGCAACGCCTCGGGGAGGCCGTCGAGCAGGCCCGGCCACAACTCGTGGTCTGCGTCGCCATAGGGCGACATCGCCGACTCATGATCGAAGACCCGGATGAACGCACCCTGGCTCGTGAACACGATGGTCCACTCGTCGCCGCTGCCGTTGCTCATCGACGCCGCCTCGTCTGGGCCCCAGCGAGCGGTGTAGGCGTAGTAGGGCGCCCCGCCGTCGATGATGCGTTCCAGAACGGCCAGCGCCTTACAACGCTTCCGTAACTCGTCGATAGCGGGCAGCCGGGCGGCGATGTCGTACGCGGTCACCTGACGACCCTACGGGTGACGGAGACGTCATCAGGCGCGCAGGGAGTCGTGACTCAGTCCTCGTCAGTAGCCAGCACCGCGACCATGACGCCGCCGCCCTTGCCGATCACGAACGCGTCCATGACGTGTCGGGTGACCGGTTCCCATGAGACCAGGTCGGTGTTCGTCCACCAACGGGTTCCATGGCCCAGCAGCTTCACCAGCGCCCGTAACACATCACGAGCGCGCTCCTCCGGGTATCGACCCCGGGCACCGTAGGCGAGGGTGCGTGAGGTCATTCCGATCAGTAAGTCGAGGGCAACGTGCTGGCTCGCCTCGCTCATCCGCACCGACAGCTGCGCCGCGTCCTGCGGGGCCTGCGGCGGCGTTCCGTTAGGGCCGCCAGCATCCATGACGCCGACGCTGGTCAGGAACGCGAACGCGTCGGGGAAGGGGTCGCTGGTGTCGGTGGATCGGATCACGGTCCACAGCTGGCCGTTGCCGTACGGGCCCGGCAGCCCGGCCAGAAGCTGCCGGATCCGTACGAGCCGCTCGGTGGCATCCACCGCCGATCACTCGGCCTGCTCAACCGGGCGGAACTCGTGGACCACCTCGATGAGCCCGACGATGTGCCGGTTGAACTCGTCGAGTTCCTCGGCCGGCACCCACAGCTCAAGGATGTCGCGGCCGCCGACCTGCCGGACGGGGTATCGGGCGGCGAACTCCTGGTCGACGTGGAACCGGGTGACGTAGCCGACGCCGGAGGCGGGGACGTTCCAGTCCCGGGCGATCATGATCGCGTACTGCTCGTTGAGGATGGGATAGAAGATCGGCTGGTCGGGCAGCCGCGCCGGCCAGGCCTTCCAACCGGAGGCGCGGACGAGTTCAAGCTCCTGCGGGCCGGTCGGCCGCCACAGCGTCATCGTCTCCGTCACCACAGCTCTCCTCTGCCAGATCGAGGTACGGTACCGACAATCGCGAAACGCGCTGGTCCCGCACCGCCCGGGTCTGACAGCCTGCTGGGCGTGCCTGAGACGGATTCCTTGCCGTACAGCCTGCCCGAGCTGCGGGCGCTCGTCACTGCGAACGTGCGCCTCAAGTACCTGTTCTTCTGGGGCCATCAGCCCCAACCCGACGGCAGCGTCGGACCGGGTTGCCTGAGCCAGTGGTGGCCGGCCCCGTTCGTCGTGGACGGCATCCGCTATGCCACGGCTGAGCACTACATGATGGTCGGCAAGGCGCGCCTGTTCGGCGACGAGGCGATCGCCGAGCAGATGCTGGCCGCGTCGCATCCGGGCGCGGTCAAGACCCTGGGCCGGCAGGTACGCGGCTTCGACCAGGCACTGTGGGACGCGCACCGCTTCGACCTGGTCGTCGCCGCCAACGTGGCGAAGTTCAGCCAGCACCCCGACCTCGGCCAGTACCTGTCGTACACGCGTAACCGGGTGCTGGTGGAAGCCAGCCCGGTGGACCGCGTCTGGGGCATCGGCCTGGCCGCCACCGACCCACGCGTTCATGATCCCGCCCAGTGGCGCGGCCAAAACCTCCTCGGATTCGCACTGATGCGCGCCCGCGCACACCTCGATGCAGGATGACCTCAAGATCCACGGCGGCTTCACCGCCGTCGCCAGCGGTAGCAGCCTGAATCGTCCCCGCTGCAGTCAGCTCAGCCCGGCCCGGTCGAGCCGGTCCAGCAGGCTCGGCTTACGCGCATGCTGCTCCCGCAACAGCCGTATCCGTTGCCGAAACACCTCGGCGTCTCCTTCCCGATCAGCCAACGCCTTCAGGTCGGACAGCAGGACGACGGCGGCGTCGTACTCCTTCGGTCGTTTCGTCTCGATCATCGCGTCCACCCGCTGCCACTCCTGCTCCTGCCGGTCGGCGAGCACGTTCAGCCGTTGCTCACGGGCGGCGGCGGCCGCCCGCTCCCGACGCTCCCGCTCGGCCGCCTCGCGCTGCTGGGCGAGCTGTTGCCGCCGTGACCAGCGTTCCTCCGCGGAGGCCAACAGCTCCCCGACCGTACGGCCGGTCCGAACGCCCTCGTTCGGAGCCGCACCATGGAAACGGGCCAGCAGTTCCGAACGCAGGTGCGCGTCGCCGCGCACCAGCCGTACGACAAGGTCGTCCTTCTCCGCCTCGGGCAGCGCCGTCACCCACCGGGACAACGCCGCCCCCGACGGCGCCTTCTCTTTCAGCGGCGCGCTCCTCTCGGCCGCCACGGCGAGCAGATCGGGGTCCAGCCGCAGGAAGTCGACCAAGGCGCGTTGCGGCCCGGACAGGTCGCCCAGACCAGGCGGGACGGGCGGTTCCGGCTCGCCGTCGGTGACCTCGCGGTTCTGTACGCACAGCAGCCACGCCAGGTACAGCAACCGCCGATCCCCGGCGGCCAACTCCGCCCGGGCGGGAAGGATCGCGGCGAGGCGACCGGCCCCGTCGTACTCCTCGTCCTCGTCGCCTTCCTCGTCCTCACTGTGCAGGTCGAGGATCACGTGGGTACGGGTCGCCCACGAACAGGCCGATCGTCCGACGCAGTACGGTGCGGCCGTGCCCGCGTCCAACACCGTGACCGGCAGCCGCAGCGCCACCCGATGGGTGCCCCAGTTCGCCAGGTACAGGAACGCGTCGAAGTACCGCTGCATCCACTCCCGCGGGTCGCCCTTCAGGTCACCCCACTGGTAGTCGTTGACGAAACTCGACGCCGTGATCCGCGCCCGCGTCGACAACGCCCGCAACTCACGCTGCTGCACCGAGGTCAACGGCCGGTCGACCGCCACGAACTCGTAGTACTGGTACTCACTCATCGCTGGTCCCCCTCGCCACGAGGATCATCCGTTCGCCCAGTGCCGGTACGCCTCGATCCACTGCGCGCCGGACGGTGCCGGCTCCGGCAAGGGGAGATCGAGGAGGCTGATCGCCTGACGGATTCCGTCTCGATGGCAGACCGCGACGACTGCGCCGTGGCGCAGGTCAACCCGCCGCACTGTTACCTCGACACCCAGAACCCGTGTCGTGAACGGCACCGCCAGATGCTCCTCGATCAGCGTGTACAGACCGGTCAGCTGCTCGTCATCGTTGTAGGCGTCAACCGTCGCCTCGTCGACCAACGCGTCCAACTCGGCCTGGCTGAGTGCACCCACCGCAGCACCCTACGACGGCTCCCGCGCTCAGTACCGGACCACCGTGTCCATCACGGCGTCCACGTGGAGTGCCACGCCGCCGTCAGGCTCACCACGTCGGGGTACCGGTCGACGGGCGTCGCGCGGGTCGCGCGCGTCGCCAACCTCTCCTGAGCCGGGGATCCCCGCCAGCCATCAGGGGAGTCGAGCAGTTGGTGGATCGTACGACCGAGGTTGAACACGGTGGTGCGCTGATCGATGACCGCGCCGCGGACGAACTCTTCGGGGGCCATGTAGCGGCGCGAGCCGGGAAGGCGGTCGGCGTCGAGGACGAAAGGTCCGAGTCGGTACTCGTCCAGGTCGATCAGGCGCATTCGGCGGGCATCGAAGTCGTATAGGAAGCAGCCGTCGTACAGGTCGACGGCCACGAAGCCCGCAGCCGTGACGGCCACGTGCGCGTCGAGGATCGCGTCGACAGCCGCTACGACCTCCGGTAGCGGAAGCCGCTGGAATCGGGCCAGCGCGGTTCGGTCCGAGCCGTTCCGGGTGGCGTGGTTGAGCACGTTGCCGTCGTGCCACGGGTACACCAGTGTCAGCCCGTCGGGGCCGTCGAGGACCCGCTCGGGACGGACGATCGCCGCGTGCTCAACTGCGGCGTGTAGGCGGATAGACCGGTCCAGCGAAAGCCGGGCCGTTGGCGTGGTGGCCTTCTTCACGAACCAGCGATGCCCGCCGGACTCGACGCCGTAGGACAAGCAGCCGGAATCCTGCGCGTCGAAGACCGTGAACGCGGACGCGAGCGGCACGTCGGACATGATGCCGAACCTGCGACTCACGCTGACGATGGGATTCTGACCCGTCACGAACCGCTCCGCCCATCGTGCGACGGGTCATCCCGTAGCAGGTGCGTCGCCGCGACGGCGTCGGCAAGGTCGAGGAGGCGGTGAGCCGCGGCGATGGCGGAACGCAACTGCCGGGCGGCGGCCGGTTCGATGCGCTCGTCGAGGATCTGCCGCAGCATGACGTTGTCGGCGCCGGATGGAAGATCCAGATGTCGGGTGATGGCGACATGGCGCGGTTGGTCGCCGCGGGCGAGGTACTTGGCGGCCAGCTGCACCAGCATCAGAACGCTGGCCGGGCGGGTCGGGTCGGTGCCGGTGGTGTCGGGGGTGCGGTGTCGGTCCAGTAGGGGTATGAACGCCAGGTCGGTGCGCGGCGGTGGTGGCGTGCGGTGCAGCAGGAGCCGACCCTCGGCGGGTAGGGCAGCGGTTTCGGTAGGCCACAGGTAGAGATCGACCAGGACGGGCAGGGTGGCCAGCTCGACGCACACGGTCAGGTAGCCACCGCCGGCTGGAGCGTTGCGGGGCTTGCCCACGGTGAACAGCACCGGGCCGGGCAACCGCAGGCCGGCGACTGGGTCATCAAATACGCCCTGGGGTGTGGTGGTGTCGACGGCCACGACGAGGTCGACGTCGCTGTACGGGTCGGCGGTGCCCCGCCCAAGAGATCCCACAAGCCACGCCGCGTCCACAAATCGCCGCTGCTGTAGGGCGGTAACGCTGGCCGCGATCCAATTCGCACGGGCCGCAATCACGGCCCTCAGCGGTGCAGCTTCCCGCCGCAGGGGCGGCGGCGCCTTGGCGGGCCCGCGCTGGCTCATGCCAGCCCCGCCCCAGCTACCCAAGGGCATTGCTGCCCGTACGGGTTCGCGAAGGGCACCGACGGCTTCGAGGTGTGCGGCAGGTACGCGGGCATCCAGGCGTCGGGCCCGGGTGAGGTTGAGTGTTCCGGTCTGACGGTGTTCGTCGTGGTCAGGCGATCCACTTTGCGAGCTGCCTGCCCGCCCAGGAGCGTATGGCGTCCGCCGCCCCAGGAGGCCGCAGGCGTGCCGGGTGACGAGCAGCCGAGCGGCGACCGAGATCAAGGACAGAATTCGGCAGGCGGACTCCTCAGGCGGGAAACGCGTGTCGTACCTGGCGCTCAGGCCGTTCACAACTTTTGGTGAAGCACGTAGATGTCCTCAGCGAGATGGATTGCTGCACGGGTTTGGCGGAGAATCGAGCCGACGTTTGCGATCAGAGCGGACATTTCTGCCGCCGTGGGAACGTCCTACTGGACAATCATGTTCCGGACGCCGTACGTGTCCCACCATGATGATCGGTGTTCGCGTAGCTCCCCGGCGACTCGCGTCAGCAGGAGCCAGTTGCCGTTGAGCACGAGTGCGGCGTCTTCGGGTCGGCCGGCCAGGACACGGGCGACGGCCGACACCATGGAGGGAACCGCACCCTCCGGTGGGTCGTTCTTGCGCAGGTCGAACGCGACACTGGCGTACGCGTCGGGTTCCCATTCCCATTGGGTGCCGTCGTCGTCTTCGGCGTCGAAGTAGCCGTTGCTGCCTGCGTAGATGGTGACCGTGTAGCCGAGTTCCTCCCGGAGGTCGGCGCTGAGCAGCCGGGGGTAGCCGGGCTGTGTCGACTCCTCGACGCCGTGTGGGGCGACGAGGGGAGCGAGGTCCTCCAGCGGGATGTCGCCGGCCAGGGTGAGTCGGTACTCGATGCCCACGTGCTGCCTGCCTTCTCAGTCTCGTCGGACGATTTGAATGATCGCACCGCTTCGGGTCACCGCTGCTAGTTCCTTGAGCTGCGGGACCGGCCAGTCGTCGAACTGCTTCTGCAGGGCGGTGATGTCACCGCGCCAGTCCTGCAGGTTCAGCACCACCCGTTGGGTCTGCTGCCTCGCCACCTTCTGCGATACCTCCGTCCACACCCCGCGTACCGCTTTGCCGGGGGTGGGTGAGTAGCAGTCGAAGACGTGGCCCTCGATGAGGTAGTCAGGTTCCTTGTCCGGCTTGCCCACGTCGCCGGTGCTCTGGCGCGCGTCGGCGATCTCCCGCGGGGTCGGGTTCTGGTGTACGCGGTAGCCGTCGTGAGCGAGAGTGTCGGCGCACTCGTTCTCCAACTCCAGCGAGCGCCGCACCGCGTCGTCCTCGCGCAGTGGGATCCTGGTCCGTGGTCCGGTCGCCGAGCCGCCGGGAACGCCCGTGGGCGGCCTACTCCAGCGGGTAAAGGCCGATCGGGGGTCCTTGGCGGGTGTGGTTGCGGCCGTACTGCCGTCGGTGTCGGGGAATGGGCTGGCCGGCGAGGGACCGCCAGCCCTCGTCAATTTCCCGCTGATCCCAGCTGTCGTGCTTCGGCGGCTGCCGCGTCGACGAACTGCCGGGCGGTGCCGGTACGTTGAACGATGAGCACCATCACCTGTTTGACGCCGTCCAGGGCCTGCAACAGGGGTCCCGGCTGCCCGCCGAGGAGGACGGCCGTGACGAGTTGTTGCGCCGCGCCGGCCTGACTGATCACTGCGGTCGCCGCGTCGCGGGCGCCGTCCACCGCGCTCTGCACCGGCGCGAGCCCGGAGATCGTCTCCTGCGGTGTGCCTTGGCGGGGCACCGCCGCAGTGGCCTGGGCCGCCTCCCCGATCGACGTGGAGAGGCGGCCCAGAGCGGCCTGGATCTCGCCGATCGCGCTATGGACCCGAGCCATGCCGGCAGCCACCGCGGCGAAGCCGGCGCCCGCGGCACGAACCCCGACCTCCTGCGCCTGGGTGCCGGCTGCGGCGGTGAGGCCGCGAGCTCTGTCGACGCCGGCTGTCAGGGCACGCAGTTCGGCGTCAACCTTCTCGATGTTCGACACGTGAAGCGGTCTCCAATCGGCGACGATGTTGCTTGATCACTTACCCGTATTGCGATCGTGTCGGTGGCCAGCCTGACTTGGTCGTCGTCGGTCCTTGTCTACGCCGTGGTGGCCGCGGGTCTCCGGGACGCTCGGCCTTACGGCGGAGCTGGGTGTAGACGCCGGTGAGGCCCATCGCCTTGCGGGCCTCGAACACCGTCTGCTGCACCACGCGCCGGGTACGTTCCGTGCCCGCCACGATCAACTCGTCCACCAGGCCCTTGTCGGCCTCGTAGCGGGCGCGTCGCTCGCGCATGGGGTCGAGGAACGCGATCAGCGCGGTGGCGAGTTTCTCCTTGACCTCGACGTCGCCGACCTTGCCCTCGCGGTAGCGGCTCTTGAGGTCGTCAACCTCGGCCCGGTTGGGGTTGAAGACGTCGTGGTACTGGAACACCGGGTTGCCCTCGACCGTGCCGGGCACATCAGCGCGGATCCGGTTCGGGTCGGTGTACATGCCCATGACCTTGCGGCGGACCTCCGCCGGCTCGTCCGAGAGTGCGATGGCGTTGCCGAGGCTCTTGCTCATCTTGGCCCGGCCGTCGGTGCCTACCAGGGTGGGAGTCTCGGCGCTGACCAGGTCGGGGACGGGGAAGACCTCGCCGTAGAGGTGGTTGAAGCGGCGGGCGATCTCCCTGGTGACCTCGACGTGCGCGGCGTTGTCCTTCCCAACGGGCACCACGTGGGCCTTGACGCAGAGGATGTCGGCGGCCTGCAACACCGGGTACCCGAGAAGGCCGTACGGCATCTCCTCCTTGCCGGCGTCGCGGGCCATGTCCTTGAGCGAGGGCACCCGTTCCAGGCGCGGCACGGTGACCAGGTTCTGGAAGAGGGTGTTGAGGTCTCCGACTTCCTGGATCGCCGACTGGAGGTAGAAGGTGGCGGTGTCGGGGTCGATCCCGGCGGCGAGGGAGTCGACGACCATGTCCCGGGCGTTCTGGGTGGCCCTCGCGATGTCGTCGCGGGTGTTCTTGGTGGTCAGCATGTGGAGGTCGGCGATGATGAAGTAGCTCTCGTACTTCTGGTGCAGCTTCACCCGGTTGGCGATGCTGCCGACGTAGTGGCCGAGGTGCAGTTTTCCGGTGGGGCGGTCACCGGTGAGCATCCGCTGAGCGGTCATGACGATGGGGCCTTTCACGGGCGTGACGGGTCGACGAAGGTCGCGTACCGACGGGGCGATGGTCGCCACGTCGGTCAGAAGAGCTGGATCATCGCCGGAAGTCGCCATCGTGAGCCGTCACGGAACCGCAGCCCCGCAGGCCCGGAGCAGAGCGAGGACCTGACCACGCCGGTCCCCAAGATCGGTCGGAAGACACCTCACGGCCGGATGGGTGTGGTCGACCCTGGCACCGAACGTGACGTGCGCCCTGACCGGCGACCGGCACACCACCGTGTCGTCGCGCTCCTGAACGAGCCGCAGCGTCAGCGCGAACGGGTGTGCCACGGACTCACCGTAGACCTTGCCGTGATCAGCATCGTTCCGATTAGCTCGTGGAGGCGTCTCTGCAAGCGGTCGACCTGTTACGGAGGGAGAAGAACGCACCGTGGTCTCTGGTCGAAAGTCAGCAAAGATGATCACAGCGCTGCCGATTCTGCGATCATGCTTCTCGCGGCCACGAGCGCACTTGGTACGCGGGCGGCAAGCCGCTCGGCGCGCTCGATGTCGCTTGCGCCTGCCCGGCGGTAGGCGTCGTAGTCGCGCAGGAGCAATCTGAGCTCGTCGTCGGGTCCGCCGCGCAGAGCCTCGACCACGTCAGGAAGCCACAAGCCAACCTCTGGCGCTCGGCTGGCGACGAGCAGCCGACCCGCACTCGCCAGGACAGACAACACCTGGCGTGCCGCGTCCTCGCGTTCCGATTCTGCGCGGTGTCTCTCGGCCAGACGGGCGACGGCGAAGTCATGCAGTACAGCAAGGTCACCAGCGAGGTCGGCTCGTTCTGGAGCGGCGGCGAAGGTAGGGGCGGCACCTGCGATCACGGCGGTGTCGAGCCCTACGCGGCGCAGCGCCATTCGCATCTTCATGTCGTAGAGCGGACCGAGGCGACGGGCCTCGGCCCCGTGGCCGTCCGCGAGGTGCAGTGACGCGCGAGGACCGTGGCGTCGGGCCGCATCGCTGATGATCTCCTGGAGCGACGTGGCGGCGGCCGACGTGGGGGGCAGGTTCCAGGCGATGAAGTCGACATCGCTCCAGCCCTCGATGAAGTCTCCTCGTGCGGCGGATCCGCACAGGCCCACCCCAGCATCCGGATGTCCGGCGATGGCGGCCTCGGCCTCTGCCGCCATCTGGTCGACCAGGTGACTGAGCTTCCGGCTGAACGGCAGAGGATGAGCGGCACGCCAGGTGATGACGGCAACGGCGCGATCCAGCACCTGCTGGAACTGGGGGTGGCTGGCGGCCTGCCGGGCCGCGGGAGCCTCGAGCCAGCGGGCCTGGACGAAGCCTTCCTCTCGGGCCGGCGTCGTGACGGTGGTGGATGTCGTGAAGAGGAACCAGTCGACGACCTTCGCCGCTGGCATGCCGTCGTTGTCGGTGAACGTGTAGGCCTCCTGCCCGAGATACCCGCTGTAGCACGTACTGGTGAGGCCGGCCTCCTCGGCCACCTCCCTCCTCGCTGCCTGAAGCGGCGCCTCGCCCGGCTCCAGCTGGCCTTTCGGGGCGACGGTCTGTCGTTCACCGGTCTTTCGAACCTGATCGAGGAGCAGGATCTGTGGAGAGCTGAGGTCGTCGGTCACGACAACGGCACCGGCGGAGGCGGATCGACGAGTCATGGCTGGACGCCTCCTGAGGATGTCTGCGGGGCCTGGTACGCGTCGGGGTGACGAGCCCCGGAAGGTGATGATGTCGGCAGGGTGGGCGCCCCGCTGATCGCTCTGGCTGATGTGACCGGCGCGATGTCCCCCGTGATCATAGTTATCGATGCGCCCACCGTTGCTGGGCCAGGGAGCGGTAGAGGGTGCAGATGCCGCCGCGGCCCACTTCGTGGAGGTCCCGGTGGACCAGGGCTACGTGGATCATGCTGACCTGGCCGCGTTGATGCGTTGTAGGCGGGTGCTGGCCGAGGTCCAGGCGGCCTCGATGATCGGCAGACACCGCGTCCGCGCCGGGTCGTCCTCGGGCAGTTCGTGGTGCAGGCGCAGCTCGCGGGTCAGGACCACAGCGAGGTTGAGCGCGAATGCGGCCTCGATGCCCGTCTCACTCACGATCGCCTCGATACGCTCGCGGATCACTGGCGTACTCGCGCCGACCTGGGTGTGGAGCATCGCAAGGTCGAAGCCAGGAAGGAACAGCCCGGTGAACTCCCAGTCGACCAGCACCGCGGTGGCCTCGGCCTCGTCATCGCTGTCGGGACGGCCGGCATTGAGGAGGATGTTGCTGGCCAGCGGGTCGCCGTGATTGAGCTGTGCCGGCGCGTCGCAGCGGGCCAGCAGACTGTCCAGAGCCTCTCGCTGGCCCTCAGTGAGGTACCCCTTGGCCTGGTACCGCGCCACGCGCTCGGAGTAGTCGAAGGTCGGCGAGAGCCGGGCGGCGGGGTAGGTCCACTCGTTCAACGCGGTGATGCAGTCCAGGACGGCATCGACCTCCCGGGTATCGAGCTCTCGCTGGGGGTAGCGTTCGACCGCGAGGGGCGATGCGTCGACCCATTCCAGGACCAGCAGCCGGTCACGGTCGGTATGGAGCAGCCGAGGAACGCGGACCGGCGGGGTGGTGTCACCGAAGATCTCGTACACGTCCAGCTCATGCCGCCACCTGGCCGCCCAGAACGGATCTGGGTCGATCAGATATTTCACCGCTGCCGGTTCCCCGCGGAACGAGCCTCGCGCCAGCAGGGTCTTGTCCGTGCGCCGTAGCACCGTGTCGATGGTCAGCCCGATCGTGGCTGCCGAGCCCGGCAGATCAGGCGGCGTGTGCGACATCGGCGGTCGCCTTGATCGAGTCGATGAGCCGCTGGCGAAGGCTGGTCTCGGAGCGCTCCCCGTGCCAGACCGCCGTGATCTCTGCGACGCAGCGTGGAAGTAATGGTCGCTGAGCGCATGACCGGCCTTGGTCGAGAAGGCGTCGCGGCACACCGGTAGGGACTGCGACATCCAGCACGTCAACCATGGTTGACGGGATGCCGGGTCGGTACTGCCGGTAGAACTCGACGGTTCCGTGAACCACAATCATGCATGACCATCCTCGTGAAGCGAGTTCGTTAAGGTGCAGGCTGGCGGCGGTTAGATCAGCGGCTACAAGCACACCGTCGCCGTTGTTCGCAATCCCAATCGCCGGCCCATGTGCACCATATTCGCGGGGGGCCACGTGAGGAGTTCCTCGCGACTCGGTTCAGAGTTCGTGACGGATCTGCAGTCGCTTGCCAGAGGCGATGCGAGCCACTAGGAGGCTACCCCGGTGCATTTGAGCCTAAATGTCTCGATTTCACACATCGGCTTGACTCTTGTCGAACGCCTGAGATCAGCCGCTTCTGCAGGTTTTGACGTGGTGGAAATGTGGTGGCCGTTCGAGCAGCCGGACCCCCCTCGCGAGGAACTAGCAAGCCTGGCGTCGGAGATCCGCTCAGCTGGCCTGAAGTTGGCCCTGTTGAATCTGGATGGAGGCGACCTGGGTTCTGGTGAGCGAGGGATCCTGTCACACCCTCATGCCGCCGAGCGCTTCCGCGCCAACCTCCAATCTGCTCTATGGCTGGCCGAGGAGACCGGTTGTCGGGTTCTGAACGCGTTGTATGGTAATCGGCTTCCCGGCTTGGATCAGGAAGTAGCGGGTGCTCTGGCGGTCCGCCATCTGACAGCGGCATCCCAGGCGGCTTCCGACATCGGGGCCGAAATCGTGGTCGAGGCGTTGAACAGCGGGGACTGTCCGGCCTATCCGCTGAACACTCCTCAGGCCGTGGTGGAACTGATTGAAGAAGTCCGGAGCGCGGGTGCTGTTGAGGTTGGTTATTTGTGTGACGTCTACCATCTGGCACGCATGGGAATCGAGCCCGCCGTCGCGGTCCGAGACTTCGGTGCCTACGTCGGGCATGTTCAGGTGGCCGACTTCCCCGGACGGGGCATCCCAGGCAGTGGGACAATACGCTTCCCGGAACTGTTTGCGGCGCTGAGAGCGACAGGGTATGCCGGTTACGTTGGCGTGGAATGCCATGGGGCAGACAAAATCAAGCCTCGGGATGTGATCCGACTGATGGCCGGCGGAGCAGCGGGCGGGTAGCGTGCGATCGCACGTAGGTTTCGTCCTTGAACCAATAGAGTGCTCCCGTAACTCCGTGTCGGTGGACGATGGGTGCAATCTTTCGTTCGACGCAGAACTCGTAGAAGGCTCGTCGCGTTCCTTCCCACCAGGCGAAGTCGTCCATGATGATGACTCCACCGGCTACTACGCGGTCGTAGAAGTGCCGTAACACGGCTCGAACCCCGTCGTAGAAGTCCGCGTCGATGTGAAGGAGGGCGACGGCGTCTGGCCCGGGTTGCGCGAAGGTTTCGTCGAACCATCCCTCGCAGAGGATGGTGGCGTCGGTGCGTACGCCTGCCTCGGCAAGCCGGGCACGCACGCGGCTTGGATCGCCGATCAACTCGCCGGCGAACCGTGCGGCGTCGCGGTCGTCAGACGCGGTAGGGGTGGGCAAACCCTGGAAGGAGTCGTAGAGCCACAGTCGTTTTGGGTGGTGCCGGATGGCGAGGCCGATCGCGGCGGCGGAGCCGCCGTTGTAGACGCCGCACTCGACGATGTCGCCGGGAAGCTGCCTGGCGCAGGCCTGCGCGGCAAGGTTGTAGAGCAAGGTGAGGCCGTCGATTGAGTTCAGTGCCTCGTGGCGGAGTGGCCAGAGCTCCTCAGGCACGTGCATAGGATCCTCCGGGTGGGTTGGCAGAGGCGTGCTGGGAGTAGCTTCGGATTGCCGACGTGATGCGTTGGGCGCCTTCCGCGAGGTCGGCTTCGGTCATGCCTGCCGTGGGGTAAAACCTGGTCGGCATGGCAGGCAAGACTCCGGCGTCGAGTAGGTGCCGCCGCAGCGCTGCGGAAGTGGACGCTGCTGGCCTTCCGACGGGTCTGATCCAGAATCCGCCGGGCAGGCCCGAGATCGAGACGCTAAGCCCTTCCCGCTCGACGTGGGCGGAGACCGAGGTGAGCAGGAATTCGCCCGCTCGCTGTAGGGAGTGCATGGACAGGGCGCCGGGTTTTTGCAGCAGTTCGATGGTGTGGGCGACGGCGGCAGCGGCGAGTGGTGAGCCGTTCAGTGTGCCCCCGTGGACGACGCGGTGGTCGGCGCAAAGTTGGAGGAGAGGGTCGGAGGCCAGGACAGCGCTGACCGGTACCGCTCCCCCGCCCAGCATCTTTCCGACCAGGGTGATGTCTGGTGTAACTGAGCTGGTCGCCTGCCAGCCGCCCAGTCCGGCGCGGAAGCCGGTGATGATCTCGTCGAAAATCAGGACCGTATGGTGGCGGTCGCAGTGCTGGCGTAGCAGTTCGAGGAAGCCCGGCGCGGGCGCTACCGCTCCGGCGTTGATGGGAAAGGGCTCCAGCACAACGGCGGCAAGGCTGTCCCCGAAGCCGCGGAAGACGGCTTCGAGGTCGCCCACGTTGTTCCACCGAGCAAGGTAGTTCTGTGCCTCCAACTGCCCAGGTGCCGAGCCTTCAGTGACCCGCGGATCGTCTGGTAACACCGCAGGTCGGGGGAAGGTGTGTGGCGAGTACGCGCCGCCGAGGAGCGCGTCCAGGTGGCCGTGGTAGTGATCTGCGAAGCGCAGGATCCGGGGGCGGCCGGTCGCTGCGCGGGCCAGCCTGATGGCGAGCTGCGCTGCCTCGGTTCCGCTGGTGCAGAAACGGACTGCGGAGTGCTGTGGGAAGAGCTGCAGGACTGCGTCTGCCGCGTGCTCCACCGCGGCGGAGGGCAGAGAACCTGAGACCACCTTGGCGCCGACCGCCAGGGCCCGCTCATAAGCACGGCAGCCATGTGGGAACGCTCGTGCCCCGAATGCGGAGAACAGGTCGAACACGCGGCGTCCGTCGATGGTGGTGATCCAGGCTCCGGCACCTCCGGCTACCACCAGATGCGGCTCGTGCCCGGGCATGCGGAAGTTGTAGTTCACCCCACCGGCCAAGCGACTCATCGGCGTGTCATCAGGTCGCTGATGCGCGCCCGGACGAGGTCGTCGGTGACGCCGGGTTCGCGTTCTGCGAGTCGGGCGCGTACGAAGTCGAGGTAGGCGGTAATGACCTCGCGCTGTTGGGGAGTGCCTGCCGAGGAGTAGAGCGCGTCGGTGATGTGGGGGCGTAGGTAGAAGGAGTGTTCGATGACGGCGACGAGGTCGTTGAGGGTGCGCTTGTCAATGGCTTCGCATACCGACGGCAGCCCGACGGGTTGGTCGAGACCCCACCGTTCGATGTCCGGGATGACGGTGAGGCCTGTCTCACCGCCGAGGCTCAGTTGCAGGTCGCCGCCGCGGCGTCGTGCCCTCATGAACTCTCGGGTCCGAGGGTCGGGCGTCAGAACGTTGCAGCTGATGGCGAAGAGCGGGAGGGACAGGAAGGCATCCAGCTCGGCGAGCACATCGGAGACTGTGTGGTGCGGAAGCCCGACGATGAATCCACTGACGGCTCCGATGCCGTGCCGGTCGAGAGCAGTCGCCGCCGTGCGGTTCTGGGCGACGGTTGTCGCCTTGTTGAGGTAGTCGAGGCTGCGCTGCGTCATGGCTTCGAGGCCCAGGAAGACTCGCTGGCAGCCGGCTTGCGCCATGCGCTTCGCGACCTTGTCGTCGAGGATTTCGGATCGGGCGTAGCAGAACCATGGCAGCTGAATCTCACGCAGGACGTCGAGCACCGCGTCGAACTCGGGGTGCTGCAGGAGGTCGTCGTCGTGGAACTCGATGGAGTCGTAGCCCTGGTCTCGCAGATGGGTGAGATCCTGCCTGATCCGTTCGACGGGGCGTGCCTGCATACGGCGGTGGATGAGGTAGGTGGAGCAGAAGGAGCAGCGAGCGCGGCAGCTTTGGGTGCAGACGTAAATTTGCGGATTGACGCCGAGCAGGCGGGTGTAGCTGGTCGCGTAGACGCCTGCATCGAGGTCGCTGAGCAGGTCGTATGCGAAGCAGGGTACGGAGGTCGTCTCGATGGAATCATCCGTGGCCGCTCCCCCGTCGATGCGCGTGTCTCCGAGTTGGCAGCAAATGCCTGCGAGCCGTGCGTAGGTGAGAAAGTCGGGTGTGCCGAGTCTCTCGATGATCGTTACGAGGGCGTTGCGGCCCTCGCCGCGCACGATGATGTGGCACGGGAGGTCGTCGGGAACGACGGTGACGTGAGCGCCGCCGAGAATGACGAGGACGTTGTCTCCGGCGAAGCGCCGGCAATAGTCCGAGACGTGGTCGATGCTGGAGGTGTAAGTGCTCATCCCGAGGATTGCCAGGGTTGCCGGGGCCAACCAGGCGCGGATTGCGGCCTCCATCGCATCCCGGTCTTCGTATGCCTCTTCATCGAAGTAGCGCACCCAGTCGCGTAGGTCGCGATCCGGGAAGTGGTCGCGTAGCTGTTGCGCGAGGTTCAACAGGCCGAGGGCGGGAAAGTGGGCACTGAAGAGGGCCTTACTGCGGACCGCTCTGCTGCGCGCGACCTTGCGGAAGCTGAGGTGTACGAACGCGATGCGAACATCACGAGTGTCTCGGTCGGCTCCTACCGCCTGTATTGGGGTTAGGTCCCACATGGGTGTCTCCTCCACTAACCGCGAAGCCTGTAGTCGGCCAAGATGTCGGCGAAAGATGTGTCCTGTTGGAGCCCCAACCGGACAGCAGATGGGCAGTCCCACCCCGCCGGCCAGGACGTGACGACGGCCGCAACCTCGGGATCGATCTCCCGGCGGATTCTGACGGTGGCTGGCGCGGCAGCGCGGCACTGCTGAGCGATGTCATCGACGTCCACTGCGATGCCGGGAACGTTGATCGTGTTCGGAACGATGGCTCGTTCGCGGACCAGGGTCTCGGCCAGTCGGTAAAGGTTTTCCACAGCTGCTGTCGGCGACGTGAGCACGATCTGCTGTCCCGCAGGGACAGGAACGCTGATGTCCGTGCCGTCGAAGGCGTTCTTCACCATGGTGCTGGCGAAGGCCGAGGCCGCGCCGCTCGGTGGCCCCGGTCGTACGGCGACCGTCGGCAGGCGGGCTGCGTGGCCACGAACGATGCCGCGGCGCGTGGCGTCGGCGATGAGGAGTTCCGCCATCACCTTGCTCGTGCCGTAGGCGGACGAGGGTCGGACAGGCGTGTCGTCAGTCGCCCGCACCCCATTGAAGACCGCGATGGATGACGCCATCAGCAGGGCTGGTTGCCCCCTGTCAGCAAGGACCTCGAGCAACTTGGCTGTGCCTGCGACGTTGACGTCGAAGGCTTCGGCAGGGTTCTTCTCGCAAAAGGCCGAGAGCAGGGACGCCATGTGGATGACAATGTCGATGTGCCGTGGCAAGGCTCGTCCGAGCGTGGCGACGTCGCGGATGTCAGCGGTGACCACACCGAGCCTCGGCTGCGGGACACGGTCGATGCCGACCACCACCCAGTCGCGGGACCTCAGTTTTGCCGCCAGCATGCCGCCGAGGAAGCCACTCGCGCCGGTTACCAGCGCAACGGGCTGAGGATTGCTACCTGGCACCGGGATCGCCTTCCAGCCGATCCTGTCCGCAGTTGCGGTACCGCTTGGCGTAGTCGCACTCAAGCTGGTGCAGAAGCTGACACATGCTGCGCAGCAGCGCCCTGCCGCGTGAATCTCGTGGCATCTGGTAGCCCCAGGTGGTGCGACATGTCGTGATGACCTCACGTAGCCACTGCGCGAGGGCTGGATCGACGTCGTTGAGGCGCGTCACTACGTGCTCTTTGGCCGCGACCCGGTCCCAGCCCGTCGTCATCGAGACGATACCGGCGCCGATCCAAGAGGCCAGCGACACGATGATCTTGACCCGGCCGTCACGGGGGTACCCGAGGAAGTCATCGTCGGGTACGGGCGGCCCGGACACGGCTGTTGGTTGTAGCTGCTCTGGTAGCCCGCGGACCCTGCGAGTGAAGACCCACGGCATCGCCCTGGTGGGAGCGGCCCCCATGATCAGTCGACTGTTGAGGTGGCCGGCGAGGTCAGGCCCGCCGACGTGCCGGCCGTGGTCGGCGAGGGGATACAGGACTTCGCGCCGTTGAATCCGAGGGAGGTCCGTGGTGGCTGGGTGCCCGAGGTCGTCGTAGGCGAGGACGGTCAGGTCAAGCGGAGGGCCGGCGGGACAACGCTCTTGATAGAGCGACGTGGCGAGCTTCTGTGCGGTCTGGACGTCGCCCCGGGTCAAGATGACGACGTCCAGGTCGCTTGCCTGGTCAGCGTTGCCTCGGGCATGGCTGCCGATCAGGTAGGTGGCGGTTGGCTCGTGAAGCGCCTTGCAGGTGTCTTGATGGATCGTCTTCAGTGCGGTTGTCGCGAGACGCTCCACGAGTCTCCCTTCACGGGGTCATGCTGGTGTGTATGTCGGCACCAGCTCTGAAGAGGGCGTTTCCGCGGTGAGAGTCGACAGGCCGTTCAGGTATGGCCGGAGGGCCGTCGGGATGCGGACGGATCCGTCCGACTGCTGGTGGTGCTCGAGCAGGGGGATAAGAATCCGTGGCGCGGCCACTGCGGTGTTGTTCAGGGTGTAGGCGAACGCGGTCTCGCCGGTGGAGGTGCGGTACTTGATGTTTGATCGGCGTGACTGGAAGTCACCGAAACTGGAGCAAGAGTGCGTCTCCGAGTAGGCGCCACGGCTGGGCATCCATGTCTCGACCTCGTACTTCAGTCGCTGTCCTTGCCCCATCTCTCCCGTGCAGGCGATAGCTACCCGATGCGGCAGTTCCAGCGCCTTGAGCACCGTCTCGGAGTTGTCCAGCAGTGCCAACTGCTCCCGCGCGGACAGCTCATCGTCAGCTTCGATGATGGAAACCTGCTCGACCTTGTCGAACTGGTGCACCCGATAGAGGCCGCGCGTGTCCCGACCGTGAGATCCGGCCTCCCGCCGGAAACAAGAGGAAATTCCGGCGTAGCGAATCGGCAGGTCAGACAGGGAGAGAAGCTCGTCGCGGTGTAGGGAGACCAGCGAAACCTCGGACGTGCCGACGAGGTAACGGTCCTCGCGGTCGGCCTTGTAGGCGTCTTCCACCCCGAGCGGGAAGTACCCGGTGCCGACCATCGCCTCTTCCCTGACCAGGACGGGCGGCATGACAGGTCGGAAGCCGCGGACTGTCAGCAGGTCCAGCGCCATAGCGAGTACCGCCCGCGTCAGAAGGGCACCGTTGCCGGTAAGTGCGATGCTGCGAGACCCAGCGAACTTCTGCGCACGGTCGAACTCGACAAGTCCGAGCTGGCGGGCAAGTTCAACGTGATCGACCATGTCCGGATCCATTCGCCTGGGTTCACCCCAATGACGGATCACCTCGTTATCCTCGTCGGTCACGCCCACGGGCGCCGCTGCGTCGGGGATGCTCGGCGCGCGCAGCGCCAGCTCTTGAAGTCGTTCCTCGGCAGCGTTCAGCTGAACGGTAAGGCTCTTCACCTCGTCGGAGATCTGGGTGAGCTGAGCCTGCAAGGATGCGCGAGTCGCGTCGTCAGCGTCTCGGAAACCTTTTGACAGTGACTTCTGCCGGGCGCGGGCATCATCGACAAGGCCGACGATTTTGCGCCTATCTTCGAAGGCCGCAGACAACTGATTCGCGTCGAAATTCATTCGCTTCAGCTGCGCTGCGCGGCCGAGTTGGTCGACGAAAGCGGGATCCCGCAATAGCTGGACATTGATCACGGTGGGGGATTTTACCGTACGGGAAGTGCCCACCCGTGGCACCCGCGTAGGCGCTGGTGGCTTTGCGGCGCCGTCAGAGGTCACGAGGCGCCTCGCGTAGGGCCTCTCGGAACTGGCGGATGGCAGCTCGTTCGTCGTGTCCCCACGTGCGGATTGCCGCCGCCATCTTGGTCCGCAGCGCGTAGTCCAACAGTCCGGGTTCTGGCGGACGGCCCGGATCCGGCCATAGGCGCAGGTGCGGGACGCTCTGGTCCGCGTAGCCCTTCCACTCGTACGGATCGGCGCCCAGGACCGGGAAGACATCGCGGTAGTCGCCTCGTCCCCCCTGCCAGGGCAGCAGCGAGTAGGAGTCCATGTAGTGGTAGGTGAGTGCCCGCCTCATGCCGCTGGAGCGGTTGCGGCTCGAGCCATGGACAAGGTAACCGTGAAAGAAGATCGCAGACCCGGCGGTCAACTCCACCAACCTGGCGGCGCTCTCGTCGAACCCATACGACTCCGTGGTGAAGTCGTACTCATCTGACCGATGATGCTCACGTGTCGGATACAGGTAGCCCGACTGATGGCTCGCCGGAACTATGCGAAGGCAGCCATTTTCTGCGGTCGCGTCATCAATAGCAATCCATACCGCGACCAGACTGCGGTCTCTCGTCGGTATAGGGCCTTCATCTTGGTGCCATGCATTTCCTGGAAACCCTGGAGGTTTCACGAAGAGTTGCGACTGAAGACACTTAACCTGCGGCCCGATGATCTGAGCAAGCTTCTCTATAATCCCGGGATGCTTTGCGAGGGAGTGGAACATCGCGCTGATCTTGTGTACGTGGTGTACGCAAAGGACCTGATCTAGCAGACGCTCCGGGTTGGGAACTGCGTCCGTCCCAGGCAATCCCAGAGTCAAGCGGTTATCGTCCAAGACTTTGGGAATGGCGGTCCTGAGCGCGGCGACTTCGACGGGACGGAGAATATCTCTGCATACAACGTATCCATCTCGACGAAAGCGGCTCAAGATGTCGGGATCCATCCCTGCTCCGATCTGCGCAGCTAATGCCTTACCAGAAGCATGGTCATGGCTCATCCGGGGGTTTGCGCGGTTACCGTGGGCAGGGTCCTCAACGCGTGACCATCCAACCGCAGAGGGGCCTGCCGGCCCGAGATGAGCGGCCCGCGCTCCGGCGATGACCGCAGTACGTCTCACCGTGCCACTCCTTGATTGATCGATGGAAGTTGTTCCAGACTCCACGAGCTGTGGTCGCCTGTCGACGCCACGGTGGGGGGTCACGGTGGGGGTGGAGGCCGCCGCGCCAGCGGGGATCATCAGAGGGGACACCGCCCGTCAACGGATGCCAATCTGCTTGTCAGCGGAACGCGAGACGACTACATATCGACTACAGCCGCTGCCGTTGGAAGGAGGTGGTCGTGGGCACCCAAGTTGACCCGTCCTGGTGGACGTCCGGGGTTTGGGAAGGGCAACCGATCCGCGTGTTCCTCAAGCGTCGTGATATCGCTGCCACCTTCCGGTTCTTGCATGCTCGTGGGGTGTCATACGGCACCATCGCCGCGCTGGTCGGTGTGTCCGCTAATCGAGCCGCCGAGATCACCAAGGGCAGGCGTCAGGTGACGGCCTACGAGGTGCTCGAACGCATCGCTGTCGGACTTGGTATTCCCCGAGCCGTGATGGGCTTGGGCCAAGGCGAGATGGCGGAGGTGGAAGCGCGCCGCCCGCTCGGTCGGCAAGCAGGAGCCTCAGCGGATCTTCCTTCCGCCGAGCGAACAGCGAACCGGCCCGATCAGGCGATAGCCATGCTCGCTCGGCTCCGTATCGAGCTGGACGAGGGCGCTGGCCTCCTCGACGGTCGCTCCGCGACAACTCGATCTTATTGAGGCATCAGCCGGCGAGCACGCGCGCGTCTATCCCGCAGCCCCGCCGAGCGTGATGTTGTCGCGGCTCGTCGCCGAGTGTGCCGAGGTCCAAATTCTGTCCCAACGTCGGCAGCCGGCGGCGGTTCAGGCGCGGCTCTCCGGCGCGGCGGCCTTGTTAGCGACCATGTGCGCCGATGCGCTTATGCGGCTTGGGAACGTCTGTGAAGCACGCCTGTGGTTTCGGACGGCGATTCACGCGGCAGACGACAGTTCCGACGGTCGGCTTCAGGTGCTGGTCCGAGCTCAATCGGCGATGCTGCCTTACTACTTCGGTGACCCACAGCAGACGGTCGTGCTGACGGAGGCAGCGCTGGCGGTCACCGCCGCACCATCATCCTCGGCGGCCCTTGCTGCGGCTGGGCGGGCTCGGGCGCTGGCCCGCCTCGGAGCAGATGGTCAGGCACGAAGAGCGGTCCTCCAGGCCCGGCGGATGTTCGATCGGGTCGGCGATGACGACAGCGATACGGCGTTCCAGTTCCCGATGAAGCGCATGCTGTTCTACCTCTCCGGAGCGAGCACCTGGCTGGGCGACACGAGCGAGGCATACCAGGTCCAAGAGGAGGCGCTGCGGCTCTATGGGCCGTCGCCTTCGGTGCCGATCGATCCGGCGCTCATCGCGCTCGACCGATCGATGTGTCTCGTGCGGGATCGGCGAGCCGCCGAAGCCGCAGTATCGGCGCTTGACGCTGTCGCGACGCTGCCAGAGGCGCAGCGTACGGAGATCGTCCTCGCGAGGGCGGACGACGTGATCTCGGCGGTTCCGGTGAAACACCGCGGCAGCGAGGTAGCCGCGCTGGTGGACTATGTGCGAGCTTGTCGTGAGCGCAGCCGTACGCTTGCGGTCGGAACTGCCGCGCTCGATTCATAGGAGCCCCATGTTCGTCGAAGCGCGGACACGTCCGGCGCTCGCCGAGGTGTGTCGTCGCCTGGACATGTCCGACGCTGACGCCGTTCTGCTCCGGCATCACACCAACGCGGTGTACGCCGTCGGTGACGTGGTGGTCAAGGTCGCTCCGGCGGAGTTCGGGTTGGAGCGCGCACGTGCCGTAGTGGCCGTTGTGCGGTGGCTGGCTGGTCAGGGGTTTCCGACGGTCAACCTCAGCTCGCGTCTGCCACAACCTCTACTGGTGGGCGAGCATGCCGTGACCGTCTGGCAGCGGCTTGACCCGGCGCACGACGCGCCGGTCACGACGGCGGAATTGGGCGGTCTGCTTCGGCGGCTGCACGCGCTGCCTGCTCCGCCGGTGAGCTTGCCAACACTGAAGCCGGTCGACAGCATTCGCCGTTCACTTGCCAGGTCGACGATCCTCACCGTGCGGGATCGCGACCTGCTGCTGGAGCGTCTCGAGCCGCTCGCCACCCGCTGGCTCGAGGCGAGCTTTCCCCGAGGCGCGAGCCTGATCCAATCTGATCCCCAGACACGTAACGCCCTGCGCCGCTTCGATGGTACGCCGGTGCTTGCCGACTGGGACGGCGCCGTACTCGGTCCCCGGGAGTGGGACCTGGCCACCGTCGCGGTGCACTGTCGCCGGTTCACCCCACCGGGCCCTGCGGCCTTCTCGGACTTCACCGTCGCATACGGCTGGGATGTCACCTCGTGGCCCGGGTTCGAGGCGGTGTGTGAACTCCGCGAGCTGCAGATGATCGCCACCAACGCCCGCAAGGCGCGACCCGGGACGGAAGCCGAGGCTGAGGTGCTGCACCGAATCGGTGCCCTGAGGCGGAGCGACCAGGACGTGACCAAATGGCACATTCTCTGACCGTTTCAGCGTCGAGCGGTCGGCCGGTCCGTACCTGCCGGCCAGCGATACGGGTCACGTGCTGAACCAACCCGGCTGACCCTGACCGAGAAGTCATGGAACGAGTCAAACACCGACGTCGAGGCGCTCCAAAGTCCGGCGGGCGTGCGCGATGAGAAGCGGCTTTGCCTGCTGGATCGCCCGGTGAACGGGGCTCTGCGGTGAGTACCGCTGAAGGATCTCCTCGATACGCTCGGCGACCTCGATGCGCTGTCCCTGCGGTCCGACCGTTAGGTCGGCGGTGACGAGCGCGTCCATCAGAGGCCCTTCTTCGAACGGAAATGGCGCGAGCTGATCCGCCAGGCCGCGCTCGGCAGCTTCGATGCGGGCGCAGGTGTGATGGGCGACCAGCGCGACAAGCCGCAGCGGGTAGCCGTGGCGCCGCAGGTATCGCGCACCGTCGAGGGAGTGCAGACCAGTGTCCACGACCTCGGGCGCATAGCCGATGTCGTGTAGCCAGGCGGCTGCCACCAGCAGGTCACGATCGGCCGGTGCCACCGTGACCGCCAGTTCCGTTGCCCGCTGGCCCACACCCTGGACGTGAGCCCAGCGGCGGGCCAGCGGTGGAGAGTCGAGCAGCACAGCAGCAAGTTCCGCAGCGTTGGCTGTGAGGTCAGACACCCCCCAAACGGTAGTCGCCTGGCGGCTCGCCGCCTCACTGGCTCGGCGGATCGGTCGGGACGTGTTCATATCGAGGAACGCCCCCTTTCAGCATCAGCCGATGTACGGCACGGCCCGAGCCTCGAGTGCGTGGTCGATGCGGAGCCGCATCGAGGGGTGGATTTCCAACAGTGGGAGCTCGGCGGGATCCACCCAGCGAACCTGGCGTGACTCGCTGGACGTCGTCAGGACCCCTCCAACCGGTCTCGCCGTGAAGCACAGCGAGAACTGCTGGCGCACTTCACCGTCGTCGTAGGCCATCACGTGGTGGGGATTGGTGTAGGTGCCGACCAAACCCGTGACCTCCACCTCGATGCCCGTCTCCTCGTGCACTTCCCGCACCACCGTGTCGGAGATCGACTCTCCGATGTCATGCCCACCACCAGGTAGAGCCCACAGGTTGTTGTCCGTACGGTGGATCATCAACAACTCACCTTGTTCGTTACGCACCGCCGCAACCACCGACGGCACCACACTGTTGGCCTCGGGGGCGTTCGGATCGTTGAAGAAGTCGCGGCGTGGCATCCGTCATCTCCCGTCGAACGTGGCGATCACCGCGTTGATGTCCGAAGTGCGCTCCGCCTGGGTCCAGACCCGGTCGAAGCTGGTGAGGTAATGGTCAACGACCCGGCCGCCAGGCACGCGCCGGAGGTGTAACACCGGGTTGTGAGCGGCAGTAGATCCATACACGTGGGTGTTGACTAGCATGGTTTCGTCCACTCGGAAGATGGATGCGTACAATGTCGTGTCGTGCAGCCGGACCTCCACGCCAGGGATCGCCAGGATGGGCTCGTAGTAGCGCAGGCTCAGCAGCACCCGGTGGGCGAGGCCAATCCCGAAGCCCTCTTCGTCTCCCCGGCGACGCACTGCAGCACCGTTCGGATCGGCCAGCAGGACCCGTATCCGGCAGCCCTGGCGGGCTCGCTCACCGAGTTGGGTGATGTCGTGGAGCTCAGGCAGAAACAGGCCGGCAAAGACGAGGATGTCGACTGACTCCCGCGCCTGCTGGATCAGCGACCTCCACAGCTCCAACGGCACCGCCGACCTGGACGGATAGAACTCGACCATCTCGGCACGCCCTGCGGACACCGTCCTGGGATCGTCCACCACCGACGGCCACAGATATGTCTCGTCTACGCCAAGCAGGTCGGCAGCCGCAACGCGGTGAGCGCGGTGCGGGACGCGATCACGGGTGATCCAGCGCTCAACGGTCTTCGGATCAACCCCGAGCAGCTCTGCGCAACGCTGAGTAGTCAGCTCTCTTGCTGACACAGCCCCCCGTAGACGCTCGTTCGGCATCAGAGGCCGAGACTCGACGAGGGACGCATAGGGGCGTTTATACCCCCGTCGAGACGTCCGCGAAAGTCCCTGACCGGCGGTGGCCGGATCCCCACGATCAGCGATCGGATTGTGGGCGCGGTTGAACGCAAGTAAGCCGCACTTCTGTCATCCCAGAAGCCGACTTGCAGCAGCTCTCGCGTTGGCATCACAGCACGTTCGGGGAGGACGCCTTGACCACGAGGGCCATGAACACCAGCACCACCACGACCGCTGCGATCGGGGCGCAGACCACGAGGTATCCGGAGTGGCGAGCCTACGGCCAGACCGATCCGAGCTGGTGGATCGACGGGCATCTCGGGGGCCGGTCGCTTGCCGAACTGCTGCGTCAGCGTGACATCGGCTCCTTGTTCCGCTTCCTGAAATCGCGGGGGTGGAGCCAGGCGGCGATCGCCGCAGCCACCGGAACCACCGAGAACCAGGTTCGAGCGGTCATTCAGGGGCGCCAGCGAGTCACCTCTTATGACGTGCTCGAACGGATCGCCGAAAGACTCGACATTCCACGGGGTCTGATGGGGCTCGCGTACGAGAAGTGATGCGCGCCGAACGGTGGCGCCGAAGATCTGAGGCGCATCGCGGCCCCCACCGCTGAGGGAACTCATGGTGGCCGGCCACCGTGGGGCTGGCTCTGACTCGGGAAGCACGCGATTGTCGATGGTCACAACTATCGACGATGACCTGTCGGCGCTTCTTTTTCGGGTCGACGGAATTCATCAAACTATTGTGCTTGAGAAAGGTTCCTAGGTGTACGAAGAGAGCGAGCTTGAGCGTTACGGCTATCGGCAGGAGTTGGCCCGGCGGCTGCGGTTCCGGGACCTGGTCGCGTACGGGTTGGTGTACATGGTGCCGATCGCGCCGATGGCGATCTTCGGCAGCGTGTACGCCGGCTCCGGCGGGATGGTGGCCCTGGCCTACGCGGTGGGTGTGGTGGCGTTGGTGTTCACCGCGTTCTCGTACGCGCAGATGGTGAAGGCGTTCCCGATGTCGGGCAGCGTCTACAACTACGCGGGTCGGGGTATCAGCGCGCCGGTCGGTTTCCTGGCCGGCTGGGTGATCCTGCTGGACTACGTTCTCGTGCCGGGTCTGCTGTATCTGGTGGCGTCGGTGGCGATGCACGCCACCGTGCCGGCGGTGCCGGTGTGGTTGTGGCTGCTCGGCTTCGTCGCGGTCAACACGGTTGTCAACTCGGTTGGGATTCGGATGACCGCGATGGTGACCCGGGTGATGCTGGTCGGTGAGTTGATCGTCCTGGCGGTCTTCCTGGCTGTCGCCGGTTGGGCTCTCGCCTCGGGCCAGGGCCGGTTCAGTTGGGAGGCGTTCTACAACGCCGACACGTTCACCTGGTCCCTGGTGGCGGGGGCGGTGTCGATCGCGGTGCTGTCGTTCCTGGGCTTCGACGGCATCTCCATGCTGGCCGAGGAGACCAAGGGCGGTTCCCGGCAGATCGGCCGGGCCATGGCCGCCGTCCTCGTCCTGGCCGGGGTGCTGTTTATCGCCCAGACGTGGCTGGCCGCGATGCTCGTCCCCGACCCCGGCACCCTCCTCGCGGAGGGCGATGTGAACGGCACCGCCTTCTACGACGCCGCAGCCGTGGCCGGTGGAGGCTGGCTGGCGACGTTGTGCGCGATCGCGACGGCGATCGCGTGGGGCTTGCCGAATTCGATGGTCGCCCAGGTCGCCACGTCCCGGCTGCTGTATGCGATGGCCCCGGACCGGCAACTGCCCGCCTTCTTGGCGAAGGTGTCGATCCGCTGGAACGTGCCGATCAACGCCACTCTGCTCACCGGCGCCGTGTCCCTGGTGCTCGGCCTGTACATGGCGACCCGCGCCGACGGGATCACCGTGTTGTCGTCGCTGATCAACTTCGGGGCGATGGTCGCCTTCCTGGTCCTGCACGTCTCCGTGGTGGTGCACCACCTCATCCGTCAGCGCAGCGGGAACTGGTGGGCGCACCTGGTCATGCCCGGTATCGGGTTCGCGATCCTCGCCTACGTGGTGGTCAACGCCAACATCGCCGCGCAGCGCCTCGGCCTGGCCTGGCTCGCCCTGGGCATGGTCGTTCTCGCCGGCCTCTACCTGGCCGGCCGCCGGCCCGCCCTGTCGGGTCTGGCGCCCGCGCAGCCGCTCGCCCGCCACGTGGAACGGGTGTGACCGCCATGGACACGATCACCTACCGTCCCGCCCGCGACGAGCTGGCCTACACCTTCGGCGGGCGGATGCCGGTGGCCCACGTTCGCTCCGGCGACGTGCTGCAGGTGTTCACCGAGGACTGCTTCGGTGGTCTCGTGCGAGGGCCGGCGGACCTGCCGTCGCAGGTGTGCCGCATGCCGTACCTGAACCCGGTGTCCGGACCGTTCTTCGTTGAGGACGCCGAGCCCGGCGACACCCTCGCGGTCCATCTCGCCGCCATCACCCCCGCCCGCGACTGGGGTGTGTCCTCGACGTTCCCGCACTTCGGGGCGTTGACCGGTACGTCCCACACCGCCACCCTGCAGCCGCCGCTGGATGAGCGGGTGTGGGTGTACGACATCGACCGGCACGCCGGCACGGTCCGCTTCCACGCCACGGCCAGCGACCACACCGTCGACCTGCCGCTGGACCCGATGATCGGCACGATCGGGGTGGCGCCCGGTGGGTTCGAGGCCCGCTCCACGATCGTCCCCGACATGCACGGCGGGAACCTGGACACCCCGCAGCTGCGCGCCGGCACGACTCTCTACCTGGGGGTGAACGTGCACGGGGCGATGCTCGCCCTCGGCGACGGACACGCCCGCCAAGGCGAAGGCGAAGGCTGCGGCGTCGGGGTGGAGATCGCCACGACCACCACCCTGGCCATCGAGGTCATCAAGGGCACCCCGACGGTGTGGCCCCGGCTGGAGACCGACACGTCGATCATGTCGATTGGCTGTGCCCGGCCTCTGGAGGATGCCTACCGGATCGCCCACCGCGACCTGGTGGCCTGGGCCAGCACGCTCACCGGTTTGGAAGAGCTCGACGCCTACCAACTGATCTCGCAGGCTGGCAGGGCGCCGATCGGCAACGTGTGCGACCCGAACTACACGGTCCTCGCCGCCGTGGACAAGACGCTGCTTCCGGACCCGACCGCCGCCTACACGGGGGTACACGCCCGGCTGCGGCAGCATGTGGCCGGGCTGCGGGAGGAGCCGCCGCGATGACCGCGTCGATTCCGCAGCTGCCGTTGCGCGACGAACTGTTCCTGCTCGGCCACAACGACGACACCGGCCAACCCCACATCCACCGCCAAGCCCTCGCCCTCGGCATGGCCGGCGCGGTCCTGACCGACCTGTACCTGGCCGGACGGATCACCCTCGACGACCCGAACGACGACACCCGCCCGGCCGCCGACCAGCGGCTCCGGCTCCGCCTCGATCGGCCCGTCGGCGACCTCATCGCCGACACCGCTATCACCTCGGTCCGCTACGCCAATCCCGCCCCGACGCTGCGGGGATGGCTGCCATGGTTCGCCGCCGACGACCTGTACGAACGCACCCGCGCCGGCCTGCACGCCGGCGGGATCCTGCACCGCACCAGCCGACGCCGCCTCGGCGGGCTCGCCCGCACCGAGGTCTACCTCGCCACCGACAGCAAATGGGCGGTCGTAGCGAGGTCCCGGCTGCGGTACCTCGCCGCCGGACGCGAACCGCCCGACAACCACACCGCCGCCCTTGCCGGCCTCGTCGCCGTCCTCGGCCTCGCCACCCACCTATACCTCGACGACACCAACGCCGTCACCGCTCAGCTGCGGGCGATCGCCGAGCAGCACTACCGGCCGGTACGCGACATCACCGCCGCGGTCGACGCCGCCGTCGGTGACCTCGCCACCGCCGCCTACCGCTGACCCCCATCACAGATTTCCGGAGCTATCGACCGTGATCCACCCACCTCACCCACCCGCGATGTCCACGGATCTGCCGGCCCGCTGGCGTCGGCGGCCCGCCGTCAGGATCGCTGCTGCGCTGTGCGTGCTGGGCCTGCTCGCCGCTGCCGCCCTCGTGCCCGTATGGGCTGCCACTCACACCCCCGCGTCGGAGAGCAGCCGCTGGCAGGTCACCTCGCCCGCCCCAACGAGTGCCGCTCCATGTGAGATCCCCGCGCCGCTGACCGCCGCCGAGCTGCGCGCCTTCGCTGCGCGGACCGCCGCGACGCCACCCACCGCCCTCCCCGCACCGCAGCCAGCCGCCCACGTGCTTCCTCAGGTAGCCGCCGAGGCTCGCTGCGACGTCCCAGGCCGGTTCTCATTCGTGCAGATGCAGCAATGGGCCGCCGACACCCACATCGACGCAGGACACGCGACCAGCAGCGTCGTGGTCTTCCAGCATCGGTACTGGCGCGCCGACAACGGCTCCGGACGGGCCATCAGCCTGCGCCACTCACCCGGCCCGCAACCCGCCACCGACGAGACCTACCCGGCGGGCGCGCTCGACGGGAGCATCGGCCCGGTCGCGGCCGACCCCGCCGGACTCACCGAGCAGATCGCCAGTATCACGCCCCCGTTCCTCGGCGCGCCGGCGGTCCTAGACGCCATTGCCGGCCTGACCACCTGGCGCACACCCGACCGCGACGCCCGCACCGCCATCCTCGCCCTGCTCACCGACACCGAAGGGCTCACCTACCACCCACAGGTGCGAGACCGCGCCGGCCGCACCGGTGTCGGCGTCAGCGCCACCCGAGAGAACGGCATTGTCCGCGGGCTGCTCATCCTGCACCCCACCACCGGCGAGGTCCTCGCCCACGAACGCGCCCACTTCCAGCTCTTGCAGGGCCAACAGCCCCGCACCGGCCGTGTCGAGGACTACCTGCTGTTCTGCGCCCACACCCGCACGAGCACCACCAATACGCCCGGATGACCGCGTCGCCAACCACGCGGCAACTCCCACCCAGTACCGCAAAGACGAAGGAATCCCCATGGACGCCACTGCTCGCATCCGCGCCGCCCGCTGGACCGACAAGGACAAGGTCGCCGCGCTCATCGGCGACGCCCTGCATCCTGACCCGTTGGCTGCCTGGCTTGTCCCCGAGACGACCCACCGGCGCCGCATCCTCACCGAGGTAGCGGCGATCTGGGTGGAGCACGCCATGTTCTACGGCGACATCCACGTCACCGACGACCTGAGCGCCGCCACCGTCGGTTTCCACCGCTACCGGCCCATCCCACCACCGGCCAACTACCACAGTCGATTGCTCGACGCCGCCGGGCTTCACGCCGACGGCTTCGACCAGCTCGACACCCTGCTGTCCGAGTCCCGACCCACCGAGCCGCACTACCAGCTGGCATTCCTCGCCGTACACCCCGACGCCCGAGGCGCGGGACGGGCGACGGCGATGCTCACCCACCACCGCAACCGACTCGACCGCATCGACCTGCCCTCCTGGACCGACACCACCACCGAGGCCCACATCCTGTACGCCCGTCACGGCTACACCCCACGAACGCCGATCGCCCTGCCCGACGGGCCGACCCTGCAGCCCATGCGCCGCAACCCCGAACGCCGCGGCGCCGTCCCGATCAACGCCGCCCGCGGGCACGGGAGCTGTCCGGCGACGGAGCGTCCTGTACCCCGAGGTTCTTCACCTGGGGGTTTCGAATGCCCGTCCCGGGGCGGTCCGCTCCCGCCGTCACTGTCGCCCCCGCAGCCCCAGGCGGACCTCAACCCGGAGGCAGGTGATCGGGTAGCCTGATGGCCCTACGGGCCGTTAGCTCAATGGCAGAGCTGAGGACTTTTAATCCTTAGGTTCTGGGTTCGAGTCCCAGGCGGCCCACCAGGTTTGGCATTGCGCGAACGGGATCCGGTTCGTTGCCGTCGCCGGTGGACGTAGCGGCTGTCGCCGCGTCCACCCCGACGGGCTCGTTGCGCGGCAGCCAGAACACCGGGATAATCTCGTCGCCGATGATGCGTATCTCGGCGATCAGCTCTTCGATGATGGCCTTGCGCTCGGCTGAGTCGCCGTTGGTGATCACGTGTTCGAGGCGGCTCGGATCTTGGCGGGTTGCTGGGCGACGGTGCGACGGGTTCGTCGCTGATCAGGTCGGTGATCTCGTCGCGGCGGGCCTTAAGGGCCTCGATCTCGGTACGGAGTTCGCGAAATCGCGGGCCGGTGTCTTCCTCGTCCATGGTGCCGTTCTCGAACGCCGTCCGGTATTTGTCGCGTGCCGTGGTCTTGGCGGCGATGGCGGCTTCGATGGCGTCGAGTTCACCGAGGCCAGCGAGAAGCTCGCGGAGGTCGGTGCGGAGATCACGATGCTGTACGCCGAGATCGACGATCTCACCGGTCAGCTCGCCGAGGAGCAGAAGGTGTGCGGGAGGGTCGAGGACCTGCGGCTGGGCTGGGAACTCGGAGAGATCGAGCTGACCGATCTGGAGCGGGACAACGAGCGCCTGCACGCCCGGATCCGCTGGCTCGAATCTGAGCTGACCGCCCATCACGTGCACGTCGCCGGGCAGGAGAGTCCCGGCCAGATCATTCTGCCCGGCAACGTGGTCGAGACACTCGAACTGGCGGCCTGGTTGTCGTTGCTGTCCATCGGGGCCACCTCGGACGCGGGCGGCCGGGCTCGACGTGCACCCCCGGGCAGAACGGTGGGCAATCAAGATCTGGGCAGGCGCTCGCGACGCTGAACGCCTATGCCGAGGCGCAGTCGACCGGCGTCTGGACCAAACCGTTTTTGGCCTGGTGGAAAGCGCCTCCCTCAGGCGGCGCCGCGGTCCCGGCAACGTGGGTCGCGCTAAGCGAGGCGATAGCATCCGCTGGCGAGACAAACCCGACAGGGACGCATCGTTCGACCAACCTGAACGAAGGAGCCGCCGATGGCGCGGATGGTTATGCGGCCTGTTCCTGTCATGCTTGCGGCTACCGCAGCCGTCACCGGGGTGAGTGGCGCTGCAGGCGCCGTCTACGGCAGCGTTCGACGCTACCGGGCAGAAGGGCAGGTGCGGGAGCTGTGGGCTGCCTACTCAGACCGCCACAACGCGCACCTCGCCGAGCACGAAAGGACAAACGAACAGCTACGAGTGTTCGGCCGTAGGCATGAGCAGGTCCATGACAGCGTCGTCCTGCGGATGCGCGACATCCTGGTGCGAAACAACATGCAGGTACGTGTCAGCGAGTTACTCGTTCTTGACGGAGTCGAGTTCTCCACCACCTTGCAGGTCATGGCGCAGCCGAAGCTCGACCTCGACATTGAGGGCTGGGCCCAGGGCCTGCTCCAGTCAGCCCAAGCCGGTCGTACCGTATGGAGTTTCCTGCAGGACGGGATGAACCGGATCGCGGTCGCCGGGACCGGGGCCGCCGCCTCGGAACTGCATGGCGCTGCCCGGACGGCCGCGCGTGAGGCGTACTTGGGTGGCGGGACGATTGCGTCGGGCGGCGGTGGCCGTGCTCTGGGTGACCTGCTGAGTAAAGCTGCGGTGGTCGGGGTGGCCGTTGGTATCGGTGGCGCAGCGGTGTATAAGCAGGGCGAGAAGGCTATGACCGAAGCCGAGAAGCACCGTACGGCGTTCGGTTTCGTCATTGAGAATCTGGATGTTGTCGACCGGCTCTTTCAGGGGGTGCGGGAGCAGGCGCAGGAAAAGGATCGCACCCTCACGTGGCTTGCCGAACGGGCGTCAAAGGCTATTGACGGTCTCGACGACGGCCCACTCGATGTGGTAATTCATGGTGATCGATTTGATATGGCATGGAGCTTGGTCAAAGCGGTGCAGAAGGTCGCTGTCGCACCCGTTGCAGGCAAGGACTCCTGCCTTGACTCTGACACCGGACGAATGATCTTCAAGTACCGCAAACGCGCATAAGAGGGGAAGCTGCATGGCGGAGAAGAAGGACGTGCTGGAAGGCACGCCGATGCGCCCGGAAGCTAAAGATCTCCAGGCCGGAGCCCAAGACGCGCTGAACGCCCTCAACCTGATCGTCGTTCTTGCTCGCGATGGATTCCAGACTTATCAGACCGAGAGCACCAAACGCGAGTATCTACGGACGCTCCGGGAGACGGAAACCGCGAGAATCCGTGCCTCGCAGGAAGCCCTGCGGGACTACCTTGACCGGGTCTATGCCGATCGCCGTGACACCCATCAGCGGCTGTTCGCCAGCCTCGACCAGGCTCTGGCGGCCGGTGACACCGCGGCAGTCCAGGCTGTCGTCGGTGGGATCGTCGAGGTGGCGCGAACGTCACCACTCGCCGACATCGGCAACATCGTTGACCTGAAGCGGGCCATGAGCGACCCCAGCACGATCTGGGAGCTGTAGCAAAGATAGTCCGGGCCCACGCTGGCTCTCGGGATGCAGCTGGCAGGTTACCTGCATCGATTGAAAACGCCGCCGCCGCTGCTTGATCGGCCCACCGACACCGGCGGCAGAGCCTGCTGATTCACCGGCGGCGGCATCGCCAGCACCAGCTTCGCACTGACCGAGCCAGGGGAAGTCCTCCTCGACGCTACCTGTCGGCGTACAGGTTCAGGTGCACAGGCGCGTACGGCTGAATGTGCAGAGCTCGCCGTACCCGCCCGGATCCCAAGAGATCACTTAGAACTCCAATGTCACTTGGCTTCGGCGTTGGGCGTGGCGCGGGCATGAAGACGGCCACCGCATTGATCACCGACGGTTTGTGAGGACAACCGAAGATCGTGCGGTGGCCACCCGGGCGGCACCGTCATCCTGCGCGCCGACGACCACGACCTGCGGTGGTGGTCTGGGCCGTGTCCGCGCCAACGTCACCCTCGCTGCGACCCCTGAGCGAGGTCGTGGACCCGCCGAGCGATACGACGATTGTTGCTTTCGCCTGCGCGAAGACCTCACTGCGGCAACCTGACGTGAACTCACTGCCGACGCGTCGAAGCGCCTCCTGCTGCCCGAAGTCGGTAGGGAAGGTGCTCGACCGGCTCGAACGCGGCGACAGCTGCGTGCCATCGAGTAACAGAACGCTTCGTATGCTCGCTACGAGGCTGACCCGCGCGTGGTGTGCGGCTTACCGTCGACGCCATGAGGGCCGCATCAAGGGAGGAAACGGGCGTGGTTGCCAGACTGATGGACATGGCAGGGCTCGTCGATCCGGGGAGCGCCGTTGCGGTGATCGTGGTGCTGGCCATCGGCTTTCTCGGCTGGGTGATCGTGAGTGACGGCCGGACGGTTCGGTTGGAACGGCTGATTCGTGCCTTCAGGGAAGGGCGGAAGGGGGCGGACGATGACGCTTGATCATGCTGTCGGCGGTGCCGGCGAACGGCGTCTGATGACCAGGCTGGAGATCGCCCAGGCGGCCGGCGTCCATGGGGCGGCGGTGAGCAACTGGATGCGGCGGCACCCGGACTTCCCCGACCCGGTCAGGACCGTGCCCGCTGACCTCTTCGCCGCCGAGGAAGTGGCCGAGTGGCTCGACGGTCGCAAGATTCAGAGCGACGAGCGGCGAGAGGGCGAGACGGCCGGTGTCACCTACGGCCGGCGCTTTCGTCTCACCGTCGGCTTGGCCTATGTCCACTCAGACGTAAGGGTGGCACCCGACATGGTCGCCGAGGCCATCAAGGCCGACCTGTGGAAGAGCCTGGAGCCTGACTTCACGGCGAGCCAGGACCGCACCATGTTCCAGGAAATGATCATGGCGCTGGTCTGCGTCCAGGCGATCGCTCCGAAACAGTGGACCCCCATCGCGGACACCTACAGTCCAGACCTCTTTGCCCGCGTGTGGTCCGCCCTGCCGACAGCCGACGGCATCCGTCCGGAACTGTTGGACAGGATCGTCCGAGACGGGTGGTGGCAGGCTCGCTTCCGTACCGGCGTCAAGGTTCTGCAACGCTGGGTCCAGCCTGGTACGAGTGCGCCACAGGAAAGGGTCGGCCGCCGGTTGACGGCCGCCGCGGCCTTCGACCACCTGCTCGATCGGTTCGCGCAAGCCCGTAAGTCCAGCGACGACGAATACCTCACCCCGCACGGCGTGGCTCGCCTCATGGTGCTGCTCGCTGATCCAGGAGCCGAAGACCGGGTGTACAACCCGTGCTGCGGCTCCGGCGAGATCGTCGCCGCCGTACTGGACCACCAACGCGACAACGGAGCAGACCGGTCGCTGGCACACAACGTCAGCGGTCATGCCCTGGCCTCCCGGGCATGGCGCCTGGCTGTCATGAACACCGCCGTTCACGGCTGCCCACTCGACCTCGGCGGGCAGCCGGCCGACGACCTCAAGGTCGTCGACGTCAGGGGCGGCCCCTACGACGTCGTCCTGACGAACCCCCCGTTCACGATGGCCGACTGGCGGTCCGCAACGGAGATTGCGTCTTCCGGTTGGCCGTACGGTGAGCCGCCCCGCCACAACGCGCACTTCGCCTGGCTGCAGCTGATCGCGGCCGCACTGAAACCGGCAGGCCGAGCCGTCGCGGTGATGCCCAGCAGTACCACCTCTATCTCCACCAGCAAGAGTCGGCAGATCCGCGCCGCGATGGTGGAACAAGGCGTGGTCCGGTGCATCATCGAGCTCCCTAAGCAAATGTTCCGGGAGACGGCCAGCCCGCTCAGCCTTTGGGTCCTCGGCCGCCCGGAGCAGCGTCGGGACCACGATGTCCTGCTCATCGACGCGAAGAAGGCCACCCGAGCCGCAGGCAGAACCCACCGGATCCTGACCGACGCCGGTAGCCGGCACATCGTCGACCTCTACCACGCATGGTCGGAGGCCGGAGGCGGCCCGATTCAGCCGATCGGCAACCTTGCCGCAGTCTCCGTCACCCTCGAACGTCTCCGCGAGCACGACCACGACCTCACGCCATCGACCTACCTTCGCCCGCCGGCCCCGGACGTGACGAGCCGGTCGTCGAGCCTCAGCGCGCTCCGTGCCGAAATCCGCCAGCTCGACGACGCGGCCGTTGCCGCGGACCTCGACCTGGATCACCTACTCGATCGGTTGCAGCCATGGAACCCTTGATCAGTCCCAGCCCCGACAACTGGACGCACCGTCGCCTCGGCGACCTCTGCCTCATCCACGGCGGCCCCAGCGGCTCCGACCTCAATGCCGGCGACCGCGACGCCGAAGGCATCGCGGTCATCAACACCGTCGACATCAGCGACGGCCGGGTGTCCGACACTCCTAGAACCAGGATCAGCCCGGAGGCGGTGCGGAGGCTGAGCCGCTATGAACTCGCCGTCGGCGACGTTCTGCTGGCCCGGCTCAGCGGGAGGATCAATCACGTCATCATCGGGCAACGGGAAGCCGGGATGCTCATGGGCGGATCCACGATCCGGATCCAGGTCACGGAGCCCGCGAGAGGGGTCCTCCTACCGTTCTATCTCCACTGCTACCTGATGCACCCGACGGTCCTGGAATTCCTTGGTCAGCAGGTCAAACAGGGAGTCCAGCCCAGCCTGACCCAGAGCAGCCTCAGAAACCTGCCCATCGCCCTGCCCCCGATGGACATCCAGCGGGAGATCGCCGAGGTGGCGCAGGCGTTCCGGAACAAGATCGAAGCCCACGAAAGGGTCGCGGGGTTGACCCGGCAGCTGTACCAACAGGTGGTTCCGCAGATGGTCGCGAATGAGATGACGTTTCGGGTGTAGCTCAGGGATCACTCACGACGATGATCACGTGGTGCGGACGCGGTCGTCGCGGTCGCCCCGGATGATCCCGCGGCAGGAGGGTGATTCCGGGCGGGATCAAGGGCTGAAGGGCTTGGCCTACTGCTGCTTCAGGCGGGCGATCTCCGCTTCGAGGTCGGCTACGCGTTTCTCCAGCTGTACACGGGTCGGCCGCGGAGCGACCGCTGTGTCCGCTCCTGATCTGCCCTTGACGGGAGTCGGTGGTACCAGCCAACCCACTCGCTGGAAGGCGACGATGGGTTGCTCGTATCGGCAGGTCCAGCATGTCGTCATCGGGTCCGGCTCGAGGTGACCCTGCTCGACCCGGCGGATGGCCTGCGCGTACTCGGTTACGCCGAGATGCTCTTTGATCTGCTCCATCCGAGCCTTGCGCTCCGCGACAGCGTCGAGATCGTTCGGTTCCGTCTGCCGATGGCCGTCCGCTGGCTTCCAATTCAGCGGCGTGATCTGGTGGTCGAGGTGTCCGCATTCCAGCTTCACGGTCCAGTAGCCGACCGTCTCAGGTTCCCGCCGTAGGACCTTGTCGCCTTTGAGATCCAGCGTTGACCGGGTCAGATAGTGGCTCACCGCCTGGTACGGCGTCTCGGGGGTCCGGTGAGTGGCGCAGGTGTAAGCCCCTTTACGCAGCGGGCTACCGCCCCACGACCATGTCATGTCCGTCAGTGGCCGCTCGTCGCCAAGCGTCAGGATCTCGACGATGTCGCCGCAGCCGAGCTGCATCCGCCACCGGAACATCAGCTCCGCATCCGGAAACGACGACCGTGTCAACGTCCGGTCTTCTCTCTTCACGGCTGCCAGGGCCTCGGCGCGACGCTCGTTGTATTCGCGTAGCACCACAGCGACGGGCCGGGCTCGGCCAGGCAGCCGCCGCTCCGACTCGTGGTGCTTGTATGTTGTGCCTTCGCGCCGGGCCTTTCGTACCCGTTCCTCCGCACTGCCCTGAAGGATCTCCGAGATTCGGCGGATCTGGCCGGGGCTCATCGGAGGTGGTGGGCAGCATCGCCCGCAATGGCTGACCGCGCTACCCGCCATACTCCATCGCCCGGCGTGGCAGTAGGGGTGCCGCTGCTTGAAGGCCTTTTCCGCAGCCGTACGGGCGGCCTGCTCCTCGACGCTCAGATACATCGTGCCCTTGCCGGTGCACGAGGGCGACTCACCGAGCGAGATGAGTTGCTCGCCGCAGCCGGGACACGGTTCGCCGGCCATCATCTGTGCGTGAGTCAGCCGGTCCGAGTCGGTGTAGGTCGGCACGGACCACGCTTCGCACTGGAGATGTTTTGTGACGCCGCTGGCGACCATCCGATGGAGCTCACCGTACCTGCGGCAATCCATGCAGTACGGAGTTCCGTCGTCTGCCTTGGCCGGCAACCTGCGCAATGCGGCCTTGGTGATCAACGCCCGTTCTGTCACCGCCAGCGGCCTTCCGTGCGACATCGATGACTCAGGCTATTCCCCTGTCGGTCAAGATCGCGTGAGACACCCCGTGTGGCTATCGACATCCCGCGGTCGAGTGCCTCGCGGCGTGTCGCCGCGAGGCACTCGATCGTGCTGGCACTCCTCGGAGTTCGCGTCTCAGCGTGCCCACCGGCGCCGAACCGCTACCTCGGGCGGAGATCGATCGTGGCCTTGCCGTCGACCTCGACGTTGGTTGTGGCCCCGGCTATCTAACGCGCAAGTCCCCTGCCATGCCGAGAATCGAGCTCCGATGGGCGCGGAGATCGCTTCGATGCCGCCGGGCGTGGTCACGTCGTTGGAGAACGCCCCTCTTCGTCCGGTGGTGGGTTCTTGGCAGCGCGTCGGACGATGTCCTCGGCGTCGAAGGTGACATCGGCGACGATCTCGTAATCGGCGACGCGGGCGCGTAGTGCCGTGAGTCGGACTGCCGCCTGTTGTAGGCGTCCGCCTTCTACGTCAAGCGCGGCGAGCAGGTCAGCATCGTCGATCCACGTCCGGACGCCGTCGACCTCGTCTTCTTCGTCGGAGTCCGTGGAGTGCGTGGTTCCTAGCGTGCTGGCCATCCAGTTCAGTAGTTCGACCTGGGCGTCGAGTGCCACGCACGGTTCACCGCTGCGGAAGGCGTCAACGGCGCGTTCGTAGGCGGGTGCCGGGACGACCATCGCTGGTACGCCGGGTGCGTCGTGAGCGACGATCACCGCGGCCAGTTCAACCGCCGGGGTGACGGCTATGGACTCGCAAATTTCGTCGCCGTCGTCGACCTCGACGAGCTTGTCCGGATGATCAAGGGGTATCGCTTGGGCCGTGGTGATGGTGCGCCGCTGTGTGGGGTCCGTCGGCGGGCGCGGATCCATGCGAGTGCTGCTGGCGATGGTGATCGGAGTGTCGGCGGGCAGCCGCTGCATCAGTTTCGCGAGCTGGCCGGCGGTCCGGATCTCGATGGTGTGGTCGACGAGGGCTTCGTGTACTGCTGCGAAGGCGGCGGCCTGCCGTTCTTGGTATTCCTGCCAGTTGCTGGTCATGGCGTTTCTCCGGGAGTTGTCGTCGGTGTTGGTCCTTGTAGGTGCATGGGGTGCCAGGCCGGCAGGGCAGCCGACCTCGATCAGGATCGCGTCGGGGCGTTCGGCAGGTAGTCGGGCCACGATGTCTACCGCCGCCTGCCGGCGAGTCGCCGCCGGTTCAGGGACGGCTGGGCGCGCGGGCCACTGAATTGGCGGGCCGTCTGTGCTCCGTCCGCCGCTCGCGTCCACGGCGGTAGTCGTGCAGCGAACGGAGTCGTGCTCGACGGCGGGGGTGGCAGCCCTCGGGCTGCCACCCGTCTGGCGAATGTTGTCCGTCTACGCGGCCCGTTTCCGCCGGCGGGGGAGTAGCTTCGCGGCGGCTTCGGCCTTGGCGCGTTCGACGTCGAGTTCGGCGATGACGGAGGTGTAGACGTCGGTCATGGCGGCGGAGGAGTGGCCGAGGAGTTCCTGGATGTCTTTGAGGTCTGCGCCGGCGGCTTTGAGGTAGGTGGCGGCGCAGTGCCGGAGGTCGTGGAGTCGGATGGGTGGTAGGTCGGCGTCGCGGACGAGGGCTTCGAACCGGTCGGTGACGGTGTTGGGGTGCCAGGGCTGTCCGTCGGGTTGGACGAAGAACAGTCCGGTGTCGGGCCAGGTGTGGCCGGCGGCGAGTTTCCACGTGGCGCGGCGGGCGTGGTGGGCGCGCAGCACGGTGCGGGTGATGCTGGCCAGGGCCATGATCCGGTTGCCGGACTCGGACTTGACCTTCTTGATCACGGGTGTGTAGCCGTGGGTGGCCATCTGTTGGGTGATGCTGATCAGGCTGTTGTCGAGGTCGACGGCGGTGTCGGTGAGTCCGACGGCCTCGCCTCGGCGCAGACCCCGGTGCAGGATCAGCGTGAACAGCGGGTAGAGGGCGGGGTCGTGTTCTTCGGCGTGGTCGAGGAACGCGCCGGCCTGCTGGGGTGTCCAGACCATGACGGGACTGGGTCGCTCGCCGGTGTCGCGCCACCGTTGGACGGCGTTGGCGGTCCAGACGCGGGCTTTGGGCCGTACGCCGGAGGGCAGTTCGATGTGGGCGGCGGGGTTGAAGTCGATGAGCCGGTTGTTGCCGCGACGGATGGCGTCATTCAGTGCCTTACGCAGGGTGGCGCGGATGCGGTGCATGCTGGCCGGTCTGGTGGTGCGCATCCCACGGACGCTGGCGCGGACGGCGGGGTCGTCGCTCTGGCGGGCGACCTCGAGGGCGGTGCTGCGGTCGGCGATGGCGGTGAACATGGCCTCGATGTGCTCCACCCGCAGTTTGACCAGGGGGATGGCGCCGAGGTGGGGGACCAGGTGGGTGCGAATGTGCGACTCGTACGCGAGCATCGTGTTGGGTTGGACGCTGCGCAGGTTGCGGCGCGACGCCAGCCACGACTGCAGGTATTCGCCGACGGTGGTGGTGACGGTGGCCGGTAGGCCGGCGCGGACCCGGCGGGCGATGGTGTCGCGGTCCGGTAGCGGGGCACCGATGGCGACGGTGAGGAGCATGTCGGCGATCTCGGCGGCGACGGCCGGGTCGTCGCCGGCGAGGGCGAGCAGGGCTTTGGCCTGGTCGCGGTCGGCGGTGGCGGCGTCGCGGGTGTCGAAGGTGCTGCGGCGTAGTTGCCGGCGCGGCTTGCCGAGGTGGGTGGGTAGTTCGAGTTGGTAGGCCCACCGTCCGTGGGCGGGGCTCCACGCCCCGCTAGGCCGGCGCAGGCGCGGGCAGCGGTTGCCGAGTTTGCGCCCGTCGCGGTCGCGGCAGGAGCAGCGTTTGAAGACGGATCCTTCCGCCATCGTCAGGTGTTCCCTTCGGTCGGGGTGTGCGGCAGCCGGGGGCTGCGGATTCGGTACGGGGTAATCGACGCGTGACTTCCGCCGGGGGGCAAGTCGTCGTCGGGCGGTCCGGTCGAGGACCCCCGGCCGTCGGCGGCGGGTAGGTGCAGGGCGGTGAGGATCGCCGCGACCGGTACGCGGTAGCGGGTGCCGAACCGCAGCACCGGGACGGGGAACCGGTCGCGCTTGGCCAGGTCGTAGGCGACGGACCGGGACAGCCCGAAGATCCTGGCGGCGGTGCCCAGGTCGGTGACCGCGCCCAGGGCGCGGATCTGCTGCGCGTTCCAGGTGTCGTGGGAGCCGTCGCCGGCTGGGCGGGTAGGAGTTGCGGGGGTGGGGTGCTGGTCAGGGGTGCTCATCGTGCGGCGGTCCTTCCGGTGATCAAGACAGGAGCGTTAACGGTGTCGCCGGGGACGGGCGGCTGGTCGATCCGGCAGTAGCCATCGGCGCGGAGATGCCGGCGGCGCCCGCGCCGTGGCCCGGACGTTGGCGGATCGTTGAGCAAGCCGAGTGGTCACGACACGGACGAAAGGCGGTATGGGTTAGCGGGCCGGACAGGTGCCGTGTGGCCCCGAGGTGGTGCTCGTTCACGGTGATGTCGACTGCGCCGGGCGAGTCGTGCCTGACACTTGTAAACCCGCGTTTGTGTGCTCTGGCGAACGCCTGCCTCACTCACAGCCGCTCACAGCGACTCACAGAGCCGCCGTTCAACCGCTGACTCTGGTCCGCGCCACGCACCGTGCCTGGTGCCAACGCACCCGCCGGAGGCACACAGGCAGCGATAAATGTCGATTGCGTAGCGGACGCCTCGCGGTCGGAAGTGACCCCTGATGTCGCGCCCGATGACATGCCGCCGGCCGCGTGAACGTGTCACACGACCCGGGCCGCGGGCGCGCATATCAACTCGTGGTCTTCGATGTCAAGGGTTGCTGGCGGACACGTGACACCGCGAGGTTTGTGCCACTGCCGGCGGGCCTTCAGTCGTTCTGCCCGCGCCGGCGCAGGTGCGCCCCGTGGTCAACCGGAAGTCAACGGAGACCCGTTTGGCGCGCGCATCCCGACTGTCAATGCCCTGTTCAGCGACCGCGCCGGACAAAATGTCAACGACTGGTGTCGATGACACAAGCCACCGCTCGGACATCGTCTTGTGGCACACGTCGACACGATCCACCAGTTTCGAACAATGCCTACGTAGGCGATGTCAATCGCCGAGCGTGGATGGATGGCGCCTGCGGCCGGCGTGCGTGTCCGGACACGCGACGCGGTGTCACTTTCGGCAGCTTTGCCATGTTGGCTGTGGCCGCGCCACGCCGCGGCGGACAACATGTCAATCGAAGGACGTCGTTGACATCGGGCAGTGGCGCGGCACCCGGGTCGGGCACCGGAGTTGCCTCCCGCATCTCTCAAGGTGCGACGGCGCCTGGCGTGAATGAGGCGCAGCATGATGTCCCCGGGTGAACAGGCGGCGTCACCGTGGCCGAGACCCCGGGTCGCTCCCACGCGGCTCATGCGCGCGAAGCGCCAGCGGGTACGTCCCACCTGTCCGTTGATCGCGTTGGTCCCCGTGACCAGGGACGGCTCATCTTCGGCGGCACGGGAGGCGGTCGCTGTGAGCCGCTGTGAGTCTTTGTGAGTGGCTGTGAGTCGCTGTGGGTGCCAGGGTGTAGGGCTCCGGAAAGCCCCTCGTCTCGCGCTCTCGCGCCGGGGCCGCACGCACTCACAGCCCTGGTCAGGGCCCCCGTAGGATCGTGGGCCGGCTGTCGGTCAACGCGGAGCGGAGCAGGGCTGTGAGTGGCTGTGAGTCGGACAGGCGTTCGCCAGCGCACACAAACGGCGGTTATATAAGTGCAAGCGCAGTGCGGCCCCCGATCGGGCGTACGTCGTGCCGGCTGCCCCGGACGCCGTGGGGCCGTCGATCCGGCCGCGCCGACCGGTGGCCATACCGCCCCAAGCGGTCGTTCGGGCGCGGTACCGGCTCGTAGATCCGCTTCCTCACCGGGCCGCGACCGTCGTGGCCGCCTCGCGGGCCGGGCAGGAAGTGACCTGCGGACCTGGGTGTCATCGCGTCATTCGCTGGTTCGTCGACAGTCGCGGCGGCACCGGGGCTACCGGCCAGATGACGCATCGCCGGGGATGGCGTAATTCGGGGTCCGCGGGCGGCGGGAGTGTGCCACCGACGGCGGGACTGTCCCGCTGCCGCCAGCCTGGCCGAGGCGTCGCCGTCCTCGTCGACGGATCCCGGTACCCGCTGGACTCACGGGATCGAGCGGCCAGCTCGTCTCACACGCCTCCAGCGGTTGCCGTTTCTCGGCCGGCCCTCGCAGTAATCAACGGCCCGGTGAACCGTGCCGAGGTCAGTTGCGGCGTCAGTGCCCGCCTCCGTTGCGGGGTCGTCCTTGAACCTGACCCGGCAACGGACCCCCGATTCCGCTCACACCGCAGCACACGCCGCCAGTGACCGGATCCGTCTCAGCTCAGAGAGACCTTCCGGTCTCTCCCTCACCCCCGCAGGAGCCACCAACCATGTCCGATCAACTCCTTCGTGCCCAGTCCATGCTGACCGCCCGCGACCACGTCCTGCTCGGCTGGCTGGCCGACCACGGCGTGCTGACCACGCCGCAGGTCGCCTACGCCCTGTTCCCGTCGCTGGACTTCGCCCAACGCCGGCTGCGCCGGCTCCACGATGTCGGCGTCATCGACCGGTTCCGGCCGCTCAAGACCGACGGCGGCTCCTACCCGTACCACTGGGTCCTGGACCAACTCGGCGCGGAACTCGTCGCCGTGGACCGCGACCAGCCACCGCCACGGCCCAGCCAGACCAAGGCCCGACGCCGCCGCTGGACCGTCGCCCGCCTCCTGGGCCACCGCCTCGGCGTCAACCAGTTCTTCACCGACCTCGCCGGCCACGCCCGTACCCACCCCGACCACCAACTGCGGCGGTGGTGGCCGGAATCACGGTGCGCCGACCACGGTGTCTTCGCCAACGCCGACTCACACGTCGCACTTCAGGTCAGTCCCGCCCCGATACACCCCGACGGCCACGGCATCTGGACGGCCGGCAACCGGCCGGTGCCGTTCTTCCTCGAGTACGACACCGGCACCGAACCCCTGACCGAACTCGTCCGCAAACTCGACGACTACCACCGGATGGCCCGCTGGGGCGGGCCGCAGTGGCCGGTGCTGCTGTGGCTGCACTCCGCCGAGCGCGCCCACCACCTGCACCAGCGACTGGCCGAGCAGACCCTGTTCGCACCCGTGGTCACCGCCAGCCGCGACCACGCCACCCAGGCCGCCCTCGGCCCCGCCGGACCGCTGTGGCAACTGCACGGCCATCACGGCCTGCTCACCCTGGCCGACCTCGCCGACGCGCTGCCCTACCTGCAACACCCTGACCACGGGCCCGACGCTTTCGGCCATCCCTTCGCCCCACGCCGGAAGGCCGAGCCGCTGCGAGGCTGACCCCGCCCACCGCCGCGCCCCGGAGACGCCTCGACGGCAGGACCCGCGACGCATGACCCACCGCCTGTCTTCGAACTCGGTACACCTGGAGACCCCCGTCGGCGTTCGAGGCCTGTGCAGCGATCCGCACACGGAGCCGCCGAGCCGACACCACAACCTCGGAATCACGTCCGCTGTGCAGCGTCGCAGCGGACGTGATCCCACCCGGGTGACAGCACCGACGCCGCCGCCCGGGCCCCTATCCCACCGCTGCCGCCACCAGCAGCAGAACCTTCTAGGTACCGGTCAAGGGGACCACCTACCACCCACAAGTTCACCGTCCCGTCCACCTGACCCATCCCAGCGGAGCTGGCTCTCGCCGAATCTCCCCGCCTTAGCCTTCGCGACCGGTGGGCTGTCGATGCTGCGCCGAGCACCGCACCCTGATCATGACCCACCCCACCGCGCTCGGCTTCGCCGCGGACAACCAGCAGACTCGTCGGGAACCAGGAAGGTCAGCTGCCTGCTACTCGCACCAGAACGAGACTCTCGGCTGGGAGATTCACGCCCCGGGCTTTGAAGCCGGCTGCCGCAATCGCCTTACCTAACGAGTTGCTGGCCGAGTACCAGTAAGGCAAATGGTTCCGGGCCGATGGCGGCAAAGAAGTGCCGAGGATGTCTTCCAGGTCCTCGAAGGTCACCGGAAGTTCGTCGCGAGTCTGTGCGCGCAGCCACTCGGTGACTGGCTGGTACTTGCCGTGAGAGGAATCATCGGTGGGAAGCTCGACCGCTGGCTCGTCTGAATCAAGCTCGGCCCCGGCAAGGCTCGCCCCGATAGCCGAAACCCCCTGAGGTACCGGCCAGATCTGGGCAATCATTTGCGCCAACTTTCTGGTGCGAGCGCGGATCTGTTCCTCGCCCCATAAGCCGCTTTCGACCAGATCGACGTTGAGCTTCAGCGTGCTGTGCTTGAGCAGTTCGCTGCGCTTGCCGGTGTCGCCGAGCCCGCGTGCCTTGGCCTCCTCGTCTGTCCATGGCCGGTTAGACAGGGAAGGGTTTAGCCGGTTGTTGACTAGCGTCAGATTGCCCAGCGTGTGTATCAGCAACTCGCGCTCGGCGGCCGACGTCTCGTCAACGCCGACACCCCAATGCTCCCGCCACGCCCGCGGCATGATGTGTTCGACAGTCAGGTTGCGCGGGCACAACGCATGCTCACTCTTGCTGGTCCGCCTCCGCTCCTCCAGCGCCTCGATCAACATCCGGAGGCGAGCGCGCAGCAGTGACTTGTAGATCGGGGCGGTTTGAAGCGCGCCGATGACCTGCTCGTCGCTGGGCCAGAACCGAGAGTCGGCCTCCTGGGCAAGCAGGAAACGCTCGGTCACGTCGCCCACGAGGCTCGGTCCGCGTGAGTCAAGTTCGCGGAGCAGGTCCAGCACCAGGCGGTTGATGTCCTTACTGGTCAGGCGGCAGACGGCTCGGCGGACCAACCAGCTTTCGAGTGCGTTCAAGGCCTTGTCCCGCTGGGCTGTCGGCATTTCCTCCTCCGACCACCGCAGCAGCCACAGCAAGATGGGCGTAACCACCGCCGAGTCCATCGCCTGAATCACTCGATAGCGGAACCGGCCTACCACCGAATCCTGCGGCAGCGACTCTAGGGAGGCGTAGATGCGGGCGTCCCTGGCCAGGTCGTTCAGGAGCGACTCGATGTCCGGCCCGTCCCCCAGCAGGTGTTCGCGGAACGCCACGAAGATCCGATCCGACTGAACCTCACGGAGCAGACGAGCGATCAACCAGTAGTTGACGAAGATGTCGATCCGGGGGACGTACTGGCGCCCTCGCGAGATCTTCTGGCGCCAGTAGTCGCCGTCTAGCTCCCGCCATCGCCGCTGGTACAGATTAGCGACATCGAACCCCTGCTTCAGCGCAACCTGGAAGACCAGATTTTTCATCAGGTCTGCGGCCAGCAAGGGTGTGCCTCGATGGTTGAGGGTCTCGAAGATGACCTGCGCGTTGTCACCGGGCTCGAGGTCGATGACGACGACCTTGAGGAAGTCTCGCAGCGTCTGAGTCAAGGCCCTGATCCGGGCGGTGGCCTTGTCTTGGTCACCGGTGATTTCGGCCCAGGTCTCGATCTGCTGGACGAAGAAGGCGTGGCCGCTGGCAATGGACGACGAGGCGAGCGCCGGCGGAACGCTCAGCTCGTTGTCCATCGCCGCCCTGAACGCTTCCTGGTCGCGATCCGTCGGCCAGACCTTGAAGACTTCATGTGGCTGCTGCGCGATGGCGGGCTCGTTGCAGACCAGCACCCGCAGCGCCTGGGCGTCCATCGGCGCACCGTGGCGCTCGGCAACCCACTGGGCGGCATCGAGCAGGAGTTGCAGGGTTGTAAGCCGCTGCTGCCCGTCGATGACGTGGCGAACAGCGATGTAGCCCGCCGGAGTGAGCGGCTGGTCCAGCACGATTGCGCCGAGGAAGTGCGGAGCCACCTTCGGCCCGCCGTATCCCACAGGCGCCTCTAGCAGTTGCTCGGCGACGGCGCGAACGTCCGCCCACAGCGGTGCCCATTGGTCCTGCTGGTTCCAGACGTAAGGGCGTTGGAACAGCGGCACGACGTACCGGATGTGATGGCCGAAGATCGCCGCGGGGGTGAGGGTCTGAGCCTGCATGCTGTCCCTTCCGAGGAGCGCCACCACATCCCTGATCGGGAGCTGGGGGCGGGTTGGCCGACGTGCGGGGAGCATCTCCGCGGTCAATAAGCCTGAGCGGAGTTCAGGAACGGGCTGGGGTTGCCGACGTAGGAGACGTAGAGCGAGTCGCGGGCCCGAGTGCACGCGACGAACAGTAGGCACCGCTCGCGGAGCAGATCGTGCTCGTGCGCGACGGGATCCTGACTCTGGGCGGTCACGGCTGCCTTTGCCGGCACCGTTCCGGCATCGACGCCAACGGCGGCAAGGCAGCGGAACTCCAGGCCCTTCATCGCATGCATGGTGCCGACGCGCACTACGTTGGTCTTCGTCGCCGTCGTTGAGCTGGTCTGGATTCCGGCAGCGATGAGAGCGTCCCGGACGGCGCGAACGAGATGGCCATTACGGGCGGCGACGCCGATGGCGTGTGGTTCCACGCCCGCCGCGAGCCAGGTATCAACCTGGTCGGCAAGCCCGGCGTACTCGGCCGTACGGTCGGGGTAGGCGCGGACGGTCGGCCGTCGACCGTGCATCGGGGAGCGGTAGCCGGCGAGGCTGTCGGGCTGGTCGTCCAGGCCGGTTGGAGTCACGCCCGTCAACAATCGCACCGACCAGGCGAGAATTTCCTGGGTGGTTCGGTAGTTGACGGTGAGCCGCCGGCTGCGGCCCCGGATGCCGATCCCGAGCCGACCGAGCGACACGTGGTTGTCGTAGATCCTCTGATGCGGATCGGAAACGATGAACAGGTCGTCGGGCCCGGGGGCAACGGCGGCTCGGAGCAGGCGCCACTGCGCGGGGTGCAGGTCCTGCCCTTCGTCAACGATGACGTGCCGATAGGGCCGGACCGGCCGCTCGGCTAGAATTCGGGCCGCCTCGTCGGCGAGTTGAAGATGGGTCCGCTGGTCGAGCACGCGCAGTTCGTCGGTGACCTGCCGGATCGCCTCCCAGACCTGAACCCGCTGCTCGGCCTTGAGGGGGATGCCTCGGCCGTGCCGCCGAGCGGCGACATACTCCTCTGGTCCCCGCAGGCCGTGGGCGAGAATGACGTGCTCCCATTCCCGTTCCAGGAAGATCGCGCCGAACGCGCCGGTCGCCGCTGCGGCCTTCTCCCACAACTGCCGCAGGGTGTGCTGGTCGGCCACCGCCGGCTGCCGGTCGAGAGCTTCCGCGACGACACGGTAGGCGAAGCGGTCGACGTTGATCACCTCAATCCGCTCGCGGACCGTCGGGTCGTCCGTGAGCAGGCCGAGTTGCCGGTCGAGGGCGTCGGCGAGGTTGCGGGTGAACGTGGTTAGCAGCACCGGGGACGCCGCCGATGTCTGGCGGCCCAGGGACACAGCACGGTGCAGCGCGGTCACCGTCTTGCCGGTGCCGGCGCCGCCGGTGACCAGCGCAGGCCCGGTGTACGACGGACGGTAGGCGATCTCGCGCTGGGCGGGGTGCAGGAAGGTGCGCCAGGCGTCGAACGGGTGGGCCAGGATCTGGGCCAACTCCTCCGGGCCGGAGACCAGCACGAACCGGTCCGGAGTCCGGGCCACCGCCGCGGTGATGTCCTCGGTGTCGACCTCCTCAGGCGCCGTGATAGGCAGGTACGCGCTGACCTCGGCCCATACCTGCTCCGGGCTCAACCCGGCAGCGAGCCCGGTCAACGCGTCGTACTGCGGTGTGGGGAGGAGGTTGGCCAGGGCCTCCAGGTGGGCCTCGGTGGTGAGCAGCCGGACCAAGGGCAGGATGTCGGCGTCGATGCCGAGCCGGATCAGCTCGGTGTCTTTGACCTTGGCGAAGAGCAGGTCGCGGCTGTCCTTCGCGGCCTGCCGCAGCGCGGGCGTGATGCCGTCCAACGCCTGCTGGTTGCGCACCTCCAGTACGCCGAGCGCCTGGTTGACGGTGAACCGGCGGCTGGTGGCATACGCATTCGCGTCGTCGTGCGGCAACACGGTGAGCAGGAGGTACTCGTCACCGCTGTCGGGGGCAAGAACGACGCCGCGGTAGAACTGGTTGATCCGGATCGTGCGGATCCGCGGGTCCTTGGCGTTCGCCAGCTTCTCCAAATGCAGGCCAGCATGGGTGTGTTCGGCGAACTTCTCGATGGCCGCGTCGACCGCCTTCTGCACCGGCTTCTGCAGCTTGGCGTAATCGGTCAGAAAGTCCTTGGCGATGCCAAGCCGCGCCATACGACGTTTCCTCCCCTGGCGACCGCCGTACTACTCTGCTCGTCTGTGCTGTCAAGCGGTGCCCATGCTATGACACCGCGTCGATGAAGCGGATAGCCGAAAGACCGGACTGGAGGCGCGTATCAATGGAACGGGCCGATTGGCTGCCCCGATGACGACGGTCGACGCCGCACGGACCGTAACGGCCAGCGCTTTCGCCCACGACGGCGACGACGCACCAGCACCCGGCCAGCTCGTCACTGTACGTAATCGCCGGTGGGTCGCCGCCGACATCGTGCGCGGGGAGATCGCCAGCGGCGACCCGCACGTCTTCACCGGCCGCGCCCCGCACCTGGTGACGCTGGTCAGCGTCGAGGACGACGCTCGCGACGAGGAGCTGCGGGTGATCTGGGAGCTGGAGCCTGGCCGGGTGGTGCACGACAGTGCCACCCTGCCGGATCCGCGCCACGGCTTCGACGACCCTGGCGAGCTGGACGCCTTCCTCGACGCGCTGCGCTGGGGAGCGATCGCCTCCGCCGACCGCACGGCGTTACAGGCGCCCTTCCGGTCCGGCATCGAGATCGAGGACTACCAGCTCGACCCGGTTGTCCGGGCACTGTCGATGCCACGTACCAACCTGTTGATCGCCGACGACGTCGGTCTCGGCAAGACCATCGAGGCCGGACTGGTGATGCAGGAGCTGACGCTACGGCACCGCGCTCGGACCATGCTGATCGCTTGCCCGGCCGGGCTGACCCGGCAGTGGCGCGACGAGATGCGCGACAAGTTCGGCCTGGACTTTCGGATCGTCGACGCGGCGCTGCTTAAGGAGCTACGCCGGTCCCGGGGCCTCTACGCGAACCCGTGGACGCACTACCCGCGGCTGATCGTCAGCGTTGACTGGCTGAAGCGGGAACGACCACTGCGCATGCTCCGCGAGGTGCTCCCACCAACGCCCCGCTACCCGCGCACCTTCGACCTGCTCGTGGTCGACGAAGTACACACCTGCGCGCCGTCGGGCCGCGGGCGGTACGCGATCGACTCGCACCGAACCCGGGCGATCCGGACCCTCGCCCCACACTGCGAGCACCGCCTCTTCCTCTCCGCGACCCCGCACAATGGCTACCTGGAGTCGTTCACCGCGCTGCTGGAGCTGCTCGACGACCAGCGGTTCGCTCGTGGCATTAAGCCGACCCCGGAGCAGTTGGCCCGCGTGATGGTGCGCCGGCTCAAGAGCGAACTGCCGCCGAAGTGGGATGGCACGCCCCGGTTCCCGGCACGTCGGCTCGACTACCTGGAGGTCGACTACTCCGCCGCCGAGCGACACGCGCACGACCTTCTGTCACGTTATGCCGCCAGCCGTCGGGCCAGCGCGCCAGGCCGCGCCGATGAGATCGCCGCAGACTTCGTCACCACTCTGCTCAAGCGTCGGCTCTTCTCCTCACCGAAGGCGTTCGCTGAGACCATCGACACCCACCTGGCCACCATGACCGCCCGGGACGCCGACGTCGCTGCCGCCGTCGGCCGCCAGGTGGAACGGGCGGCAGGCGAAAAGGTACTGCAGCCGATGATCGAGCGGCTCGCCGAGACCGCCGAGGACGACCAGGCGTACGGTGAGGCCGAGGCCGACGCACTGGCAGCGGTCCGGCACTACGCACCGCCGTTTTCGACCGAGGAGCGCAGCCTCCTCGACGATCTGCGTACCTGGGCATGGTCGGCGCAGGACCGACCGGACGCTAAGTTCGCCGCATTGCGCGAATGGCTGGACCCGATCGTCCGTCCGGGCGGCGAGTGGGAGACCGAGCGGGTCATCATCTTCACCGAATACCGCGACACCCAACGCTGGCTGCACGAGCGGCTGCTCACCGCCGGATACCCGAAAGAGCGGATCGCACTGCTTTACGGCGGGCAGGACGCTGAAGAACGCGAGCACGTCAAGAGCGTCTTCACTGAGGATCCAGAGCTGGACGATGTCCGGATCCTGCTCGCCACCGACGCGGCCAGCGAGGGCATCAACCTACAGCGGCACTGCCACCGGCTGCTGCACTGGGAGATCCCGTGGAACCCGAACCGGCTCGAACAACGCAACGGCCGGGTCGACCGACACGGGCAGCGCGCGGCCGAGGTCCAGGTGCTGCACTTCGTGCCGGCCGGCTGGCAGCACGTCGACTACACCACCGGTTCGCTGGAGGACGAGCTGTCCTTCCTCCGGGTAGCCGTGGAGAAGGTGGAGGCGATCCGCGCCGACCTGGGCAGCGCAGGCGAAGTGATCGCAGCTCAGGTCGAGCAGAAGATGACCGGCAAGCGTACGGACTGGCAGGTCACCGATGCCGAGATTGATCGGCGGGCCAGCCGAGCCCGGCTGCGGGTGGAACGAGATCTTGCCCGGGAGCTACACAAACTCACCGAGGCCCTGAAGGGCAGCCGGGCAGAGCTGAACCTCACCCCAGCCACGGTCGAGCGGGTGGTTCGAACCGGCCTGCGGCTAGCGCACCGCCGCGACCTCGTCACCGCACCAACCCCAGCGGAGGCGACCGGGGCCTGGTTCCGGCTGCCGGAACTGCCCGGCGCCTGGGCCGCCGCCCGAAACGACGGACTGCTGCACCCAGTTACAGGTCAGGAGCGGCCGGTCACGTTCGATCCGGAGGCGGCCGCCGGGCGTACCGATGTGGTGCTGCTACACCTCGGGCACCGGCTGGTGCAGATGTGCTTGCGGCTACTCCGCGCCGAACTCTGGGCGCAGGCCCGGGGCGCCGGCGCTGGCCCGACCGATGCACCCGCTGGCCTGATTGGTGCGGCGAAGCTGAGCCGAGTTACCGCCCGGGTCATACCCGGCGACTTGCTGCGCGCCCCAGCGGTGGTCGCGCACGGCCGCGTCGTGGTGACCGGCGCCGAGGGGACCCGACTGCACGAGGAAATCGTCGTCGCTGGCGGCGAGATCGAAGCCGGCCGGCTGACCCGGGCCCGACAAGAAGATCTTGACCGCTGGTTGGCTGCCGCCACCGAGCAGCCGCCGGCCGAGCGGGCCCGCGAGCAGTTTGCCGAGCTGTGGCCTTCCCTCGCCGAGCCGCTCGGCCGAGCGCTAGCGACCCGGGCCAACCAGAGGGCGCGGAGCCTGCACGGACTGCTCGCCCAGCGGTGCGACGAAGAGGTCACTGCGATCGAGGAGGTGCTCGCCGAACTGGCCATCTCAATCCGGCAGAAGCTCACCGACGGGCCATATTGGGAGCAGCCGACGCTGTTCGCCATGGAGCAGGAGCAGCTGCACGCGGATCGGGACGCGTTGCGAGCCCGGCTGGACGACATCCCGGCGCAGCGGGAGCGGGAAACCGAGGCGCTTCGCCGCCGCTACGCCGACCCGACCGCCCGCTGGTTCCCCGCCGCCGTAACCTTCCTGGTGCCCGCCTCCCTCGCCCGAGGTGACCGCTGATGCCCGCCCCCGTTCGCCGCTCCACCAAGCCGGGTCGGTCCGGAAGTTCCGCCGGCGCCCGATCGGGCCCGACCGGTCACGCCGGCCGCTCGCCTCGACCGCATGTGCCGACCACTGCCGAGCAGCACGCCGAGTGGCTCGGCCTACTCCGCCCGGACGGCCCGTTCCTGACCGTGCCGGTGCTGGCCGAGGCCCTACCGCACGGCCTGGACACCGTGCCCGACGAGGTGCGAGATCGGATCCGTCGGGCCTGGGGCGAAGTGCAGGACGCGCCGGACCTGCTCGGGCCGGCCTGGTTCGAAGTGATTCTCGGCGAGCTGGTCCGTTACCCGGCGGCTGCGCGTACCGATGGCACCAGCTTGCCGGCCGACGTGCTCGCCGCCGGGTTCCGACCAGACGTGGTGATCTCAGGCCCGCAGCCCGGCGGCGGCCGGACGGGCCGGCTTTACGTCTACCGCTACCCCACGGGCACCTCACTGACGACGGCGCGTGGCGATCGGCCGGCCCTTACCGAGCAGGCCGCGCAGCTGTGCCGGGACACCCGAGTGCCGCTGGCGCTGCTGACGAACGGGCAGCACTGGGCATTGGTGCACGCGAGGCCCGGCGAGTCCACCGGCATCGCCGTCTTCGATGCGGACCTCTGGCTCGAGGAGCCGGCGCTGCTGCGGGCCTTCGCCACGCTGCTCGCCGCGCCGCGGGTACTAACCCCGCCAACCAATCCGGACGGCACCGCATCGGCCAGCCTCGCTGGGCTGTTCGCCCGCAGCGCCGAGGCGCTGACCCAGGTCACCGCTACGCTCGGCGACCAAGTCCGCCAGGCGGTGGAGCTCTTCGTCGGCGAACTCGCCCGGCTCGACCGGGAGTCCGGCGGCGCACTGCTAGCCGGTGTCAGCGACCGGGAGATCTACCGGGGTTCCCTGACAGTACTGATGCGGCTAGTTTTCCTGCTCTACGCGGAGGAACGGCGGCTGCTGCCGGTGACCGACCCGCTGTACGCGCAGGCGTACGCGGCGTCGACCCTATATGGCCAGCTTCGGGCAGTGCGGGATCTGCACGGCGACGAGGTCACCGACCGACGTAGCGCCGCTTGGCCTCGGCTGCTTGCCCTCTTTGCCGCCGTGCACGGCGGCTGCGAACACCCTGATCTGCGGATCCCGGCGCACAGCGGCTCGCTGTTCGCTCCGAACCGGTTTCCTTGGCTGGCTCAGGCGGCGGTCACCGATCGGGTCGTCTACGAGGTGCTGGACGCGCTGCTGGTGCTGCGGCACCGTGGCGGCAAGGCGGCCGAGCAGCTCAGCTACTCAAGCCTGGACGTGGAGCAGATCGGGCATGTCTACGAGGGCCTGCTGGAGTTCTCCTGCGTCCGGGTGGACCGTCCGCACCTCGGTCTGATCGGTAAGCGCGAGCCAGAACTGGCGCTGGAGGAGCTGGAGGAGCGCGCCACCGAGGGTGAGGAAGCGTTGCGCGGCTGGCTTGTCGCGCAGTGCGACATCACCCCCAAGCAGCTGGCGAAGGCACGGGGCGTCACCCCCACCCCACACGAGCTGGCCGCGCTACACGCGGCCTGCGACAACGACGCAAGTCTGGCCGAACGGGTACGCCCGCTCTGGGGCCTGCTCCGAACCGACCTGCGCGGCCTGCCCACGGTCTTCCCGGCCGGCTCGGTGCTGTTCACGCAGTTCGGCGACCGGAGAGCCACTGGCACCCACTACACCCCGCGCGAGCTGGCCGACGAGGTCGTCCGGCACACGCTGGCCCCGCTCTGCTTCGCCCCCGGCCCGACGCAAGGGGTCGTCGAGGAGGGGGTGTGGCGGGCCAAGACCGCCGACGAGCTGCTGAACCTCAAGGTGATCGACCCAGCTATGGGCTCCGGGGCGTTCCTGGTCTCGGCCTGCCGTTACCTGGCCGAGGTGGTAGTGCGGGCCTGGGAGCGAGACGGTATCCCGGTCGACGTGGCCGAGCAGGTCGGCGCCGACGGCACCCGAGATGACCTGCTCCTTGCCGCACGCCGGAAGGTGGCCGCCCGCTGCCTGTACGGCGTGGACCGCGACGACATGGCGGTGGAACTGGCGAAGCTGTCGCTGTGGCTGGTCACCCTGGCCAAGGGCAGGCCTTTCGGCTTCCTCGACCACGCCCTGCGATGCGGCGACTCACTGGTCGGAATCACCTCGCTCGACCAGCTCACCGCCTTCCATCTCGACCCGAAGGAGGGGCGCTGGCGGAACAATCGGGCCTTCGCCCCGATCGGCGAACGCCTCCACGAGCTAATCGCGGAGATGACCGAGCTGCGCGAGTCGATCGAGTCCACCGTGGTCGAGGACCCTCGGGACGCCGCCGACAAGTCCGCAAAGCTTGCCCAGGCCGAGGCGATCGGCGAGAACTTGCGGCTCGCCGCCGACGCGGTGGTCGGTGCCGCGCTCTCCACCGCCGTACGCCCGCAGCGCCGGCCGTGGGACTCGGCCGACGACTCCGACGATCCGGAGTTCAAGTACGACGGCCGTCTCACCGCGATCAGCGACGACGTGTATGCCGTACTGGCCGGCTCGACAGGATCATCCGTGCTGGAGCGGCAGCTTGCCGAGACGATCGACGGCTGGCTGCGTGGTCAGCGGGCGGTGCCGGTCCGGCCGCTGCACTGGCCGCTGGAGTTCCCCGAGGTGGTCAACCGGTCGGGTTTTGACGCTGTCGTCGGCAACCCACCCTTCATTGGCGGCAAGCGGGTCAGTGGCGCGCTCGGAGTTGACCTGAGGGAGTATCTGAAGCAGCGGATCGCCCGTGATAAGCCGGGGAATGCCGACCTGTGCTCGTACTTCCTGCTGCGGAATCTGAGCGTCGCGCGGCAGGGCCGAGTCGGCATTATCGCCACCAACACGATCGCTCAGGGCGATACCCGCGAGGTCGGGCTCGACCAGGTAGTCGACATGGGCTGGAATATTTATCGCGCTAACAAATCTCAGCCCTGGCCGGGAACGGCGTCGCTGGAGGTGTCCCTGCTCTGGGTCGGTCACGCTACCAGCAAGGAAGCACGCGTCCTCGACGGCCGTAAGGTACGCGGAATCACGCCATCCCTTGACGCTGAATCGCGCGTAACGGGCAACGCCTACCGATTGGCCGCCAACACAGGCCGGTGCTTCCAAGGCTCAATTATCCTGGGCGACGGATTCCTCTTGAAGCCGGACGAGGCTCAGGCCATTATCAGTAAGGATCCGCGCAACCAGGAGGTTGTCTTCCCATTCCTCAGCGGCGAAGACATTAACTCCCTCCCGAACCGCACGGCCAGCCGCTGGGTCATCGATTTCCATGATTGGCCAATTGAGAAGGCGCAGCGCTACGCCGACTGCTTTGACATCGTCGAACAACGCGTTAAGCCGGATCGCGAGAAAAAGAATCCCCGGACGTATGCTGGCCTAATGGATAGGTGGTGGTTGTATTGGCGAAGGCGAGCTGAATTGTTGGAGGCAATACGAGGGCTCGACCGAGTCCTCGTCATTGGCCTTCTTAGTAAGACCGGACTGCCAGTGTTCGTGCCGACGGGGCAAGTCTTTTCCCAGACGCTTGGTGTATTTGCCACGGATCGGGCGAGCGACCTGGCCCTCCTCTCCAGCAGCTTTCACTTCGGCTGGTGGACAACCAAAGGCGAGTCAAGCTTGGAGACTCGCCTTCGCTACACACCCACTGATGGATTCGAGACCTTTCCCCAGCCCGAACTGAGTACGCGATTGGAGCAAATCGGCGCGGAGTTTGAATCGCACCGGCGGGCGGTTATGGAGGGGCGCGGGTTGGGGCTTACTCGGCTATACAACCAAGTCCACGACGAGCGGGTGACCGACTCGGAGATCCGGCAGCTGCGAGAGATTCACGTCGAGATTGACGAGGCCGTAGCGGAGGCGTACGGCTGGTCGGATTTGGCGCTTGGTCACGGCTTCCACGACACCCGTCAGGGCAAGCGCTTCACCATCGATCCCACCGTTCAGGTCGACATGCTCGACCTGCTGCTCGAACTCAATCATCAGCGCCACGCCGAGGAACAGCGGAGTCACTCCGGAACCCGACGCAAGTCGCACAAGCAGAGGGCAGCCGTCCCCCGTGCCCGCCCGGCGGAAAGCTCAGCCCAGGCGGCAACCGCCTTCGACGGCGGCCTCTTTCCGCTGCCCGACGCCCTGTTCTGAGCTCTGGACAGGCCACAGGGCGGCACAGCCGTCGCCCGCATGGACTTGAGGTAACGCCGCATGCCGAGGCAGCTCTAGCGGCGGGCAGTGCAAGTCATCTCAGGATGCCGGCCGGGGCAAACAATATTCGGAAGAACCAGAGGCGCTGGCGGGAGACGATGTCATCCGTGGAGGTGGTTCGTGACTGACCAGCATGCGACCCCAGTTGGGCTAGAAGACTTCGAGTTGGATGACTACCTATTCCCAACCGAGGAGCAGGACCTGCTCGCAACGTCTGGCGATCCCGCGAGACATGCCAGGCTGGACCTGCAGCGCGCCAGCGTTTTCGGCCGGATGGAGGGCTGCCGGCTGGCCGCGCAGCTTCTCGCCGAGCACGCCCTAGCCCGCCGCGAGGACCTCGACGTGCTCATCTACCCGATCGCCAACTGCTGGCGGCACCACCTTGAGCTCCTACTGAAGTCCTTATTGTCCAACCTGCACGAATTCCTTGGTGGGCCGGCCATTGCAGCCCGCGGACACGAGCTTATGCCGCTGTGGAAGCAGGTGCGCGTCAAGCTCGAGGAGGCGCAGCTCCACGAACCGACAGATGACCTCGACCACGCCGAGCGATTGCTACGTCAGCTGCATGAGCTGGATCCGGATGGCCAAAATTTCCGTTACCACCGTCGCGCCAACGGCACGGTCGCCCTCGCAGGCATCGAGCGCCTCGACGTACAGGCGTTGCACGACGGCCTCAGAGGCGTCGCCAACCTGCTGCGCGAGGTCGATCGGCAGATCGCCTATATCGAGGCCATCGGAGAGGGCGAGCTGCCTTAGCGATCGTCGGACTGGGGCATCCGGTGCCCGACACCGCTCATCTGGCTGACCGCACGTGTCCGAACTACCCGCTACGGTGGCCTGCATGAGTGGGGAGGGCGTGCTCGCCGTACCAGATGGGCAGGCGATCCGCGATGAGCTGCAGAAGTTGGTCCTGGACGACCTGCTCGGGCCCCTGGGTGGCCTGGACGAGGAGTTCCCGACCCGGGAGGATCCCCTCGACCGCTACATCCTGGGCCGACTCGCACCGAACGGCGTCTCCGTCGATCCGGAAACACAGGATGAGCTCCCCGAGGCTGGGGCGCCGGATCTGCTCGAGGGCGACGCCGAACCGAGCGCACCTAACGTGCCTAGCCTTACCCCGTCCGCGCTTGGCTTCACTGCCTGCGTCGCCGGGGACGTGACGGAGCTACAGGTCACGGCCGCTTGGGGCCGATACGAGAGGACCGCATCGGAGCGCGAGGAGCACGTCGGCCGCCGGGTCTGGCGCCGGTACCGGCAGGGCGGCTCTATCGTCGTCCAGCTTACGGAAGGGTCACTGCGCACCGAACCGATCGACCCGACGCAGCCGGCCGTCGTGGTTCGCGGTCGGGCTCGCCGACTGGACGGGCAGTGGCTGGTTTCGCTCTTCCTGGAGAATCGGCAGCCCGCCCCGGCCAAGAGGGACGCCACGCCGTGGATCTTCCAGGTCGAGCTGTCGGCGACCGGCGCCGGGGAACGGCCGGTCTTCGTGCCTCGACCCGAACAGATCTCCGGCGGCGACGCCGCCGACCAGGCCGAGCGACGCCGGCTGGCGATGGCCTATCGCTTCCACCCGGAGTTTGCGGTCGGGCACGGCACGGCGGTGCGCGTCAAGCCCTCCCCGGCGGATCCGCGTCGGGCCGACATCGTGCATACCAGCACAGTGCCGGACTACGAAGTGCCGTTCACCGACGTACCCAATCCGGCGGACGACCCGGACCTGCCGGACCTGGCCGACGTGGTGCTGGATATGAAACGGCTCGCCGAGTTGGCTGAGGACGGCCCAGCCGAGGCGTTGAGCACAGCCCTGCGCCCGCTCGTCGATGGCTACCGGGCCTGGATCGCACGGAACGAGGCGAGTGCCGGTGATCCGGAACGGCAGCTCGGTGGCTATCGCACACAAGTGCGGCAGGCGTTGCGCGAGGCGGGCGTCGCCGCCGACCGAATCCAGGCTGGCATCGATCTGCTCGGCGCCGACCCCGTGGCCCGGGCAGCGTTTGGCTTCGCCAATCGCGCCATGTATCTCCAGCGGGTACACAGCGTCGTCGCCGCCAATCGGCGCGACAATCCGGAGACGCCGCTGAACCACGCCGTCACCGCCGCAGACAAGCCGGACAACCACCGGTGGCGGCCGTTCCAGTTAGCCTTCGTCCTGCTCAATCTGCCAGCCCTAGCCGACCCTCGACACGATGAGCGCACCGACGACCGATCGAAGGCCATCGCCGACCTTCTCTGGTTCCCGACTGGTGGTGGTAAGACTGAGGCATACCTCGGCCTGACCGCGTTCACCATCGCGGTCCGCCGCCGCCAACCCGCCTACGCCGGAATGGACGCCAACGCGGGGCTGGTCGTACTGATGCGCTATACCCTGCGACTGCTCACCATCCAGCAGTTCGAGCGGGCCGCCACCCTCATCTGCGCCGCCGAGACGCTGCGCCGTGCCGACGAGGCGACCTGGGGCAGCGAACCGTTCCGAATCGGCCTCTGGGTCGGTGGGCGAGTGACTCCGAACTACACCGACGACGCTGCGGACTGGCTCGCTCAACAACGGCGAGGCCGAGGGATGGCGACCCGGGGCCAAGGCTCCCCGCATCAGCTCACCACCTGCCCATGGTGCGGCACGAAGATCGAAGCCGGTCGGGACATCTCGGTAGAGCCGGTCTACCGGCGCACCCTTGTGATCTGCCCGTACGTCGAGTGCCCGTTCAGCGAGATCGGCGGATTCGTGTTGCCCGCGGACCGAAAAGGGCTGCCGGTCCTGGTGGTCGACGAGGAGATCTACCGCCACCCGCCCGCGCTGCTGATCGCCACCGTGGACAAGTTCGCTCAACTTCCGTGGAAGGGCGAGACCGCCGCCCTGTTCGGCCGGGTCAGCCGGCGCTGCGAACGCCACGGATACCTGACTGAAGACCTCGAACAGGCCGAGTGGGAGCGGCCGACCCACCGGATGAGCGGCGGGGCACCACCGGCCCGGATCGTCGACTGCCCGCGACTACGGCCACCGGACCTCATCATTCAGGATGAGTTGCACCTGATCTCCGGGCCCCTCGGCTCTCTGGTCGGGCTGTACGAGACCGCAGTGGATCGGCTGGCCAGCTGGGAGCCGCAGCCGGGACATTGGTCTCGCCCGAAGGTGATTGCCTCCACCGCCACCGTCCGCCGCGCCAACCACCAGATCGAGGCGCTATTCCACCGCGACACCAAGGTCTTCCCGCCGGCCGGTCTGGACGCCGGCGACAGCTACTTCGCCCGCCAGCGCACGACCGAGCGGCACCCCGGCCGCCGGTACGTCGGGATCTGCGCCCATGGCATCCGAATCAAGTCCGCTCTGATCCGGGTCTACGTGTCGGTGCTCGGCGCGGCCCAGAAACTGCACGAGAAGTACGGCCGAAACCCGGTTACTGACCCGTACATGACCCTCGTCGGCTACTTCAACAGCCTGCGTGATCTTGGGGGCATGCGCCGGCTGGTTGAGGACGACGTCTCCACCCGACTCATCCGGGCTGACGAGCGTGGCCTGGCCCGCCGCTACGACCCGCTGCTCAAGGAGCTGACCTCCCGAATGCCGTCCGACGGCATCCGGCCGCTGTTGGACCAGCTCGCCGTAAGGTTTAGCGGCACACGGGCCAAGGGCAGCCCACCGCTGATCGACGTACTGCTCGCCACCAGCATGATCGCTGTCGGGGTCGACGTGCCGCGGCTCGGCGTGATGGTGGTGGCCAACCAGCCCAAATCGACCGCCGAGTACATCCAGGCAACCAGTCGGGTCGGCCGGGCCGCCCCCGGCCTCGTCTTCACCGTCTTCAACTGGGCGCGCCCCCGCGACCTGTCCCACTACGAGCGGTTCGATTACTTCCACGCCAATGTCTACCGGCACGTCGAGGCGCTCTCGGTCACCCCATTCGCCGAACGCGCCATCGACCGGGGCCTTACTGGGGTGTTGGTGGCGCTGGTCCGCGACCTGGAACGCGCTTACAACGCCAACCTTCGCGCCCAAGACTTCGACCGGCACAGCCAGCTCGCTGACCACGTCGTACGCTTCCTGAAGCGGCGCAGCGCGGTCGCCGCCGACAACGCCACCCGTCACCGTGTTGAGGAGCAACTCGAGGCCCGCCTCGACCTATGGGCCCGAGAACGCGGTGTCCCGGCCAGGCGCCTGGCGTACGACAAGCCACGCCGCAGCGACGACGTAGCCGGCCTCCTGCATAGGCCTGAAGAAGGGCGGTGGCGGCAAACCACCTGCCCCACCTCATTGCGCGACGTCGAGCCTGGCATCCAGCTCCAATTGCTCATCAACGGCGTGGTTGAGGAGTCGCCTCCGCCATTCCTCCCGCGCGACACTGGCACGTCCACGGCAAACAGCAGCACCTCGGCGGGCACCTCATGACCGAGCCACAGCGCAGCCTCCGGGTTGGGGCGCTGCGCCCCAACCAACTCCTGCACACCTATGGGGTCGGATCGGTCGCCGACCTACCCAGCCTGTCGGTGACCATGCTCGGCTTGGACCACTGGGATCTGTTGCGATCCACCACGATCAGCGAGGACCGGCTGTTGTCAGCCATGCGGGCCAAGCTCGGCCACCAGGTACAGACGCTTCGGCTACCCCCGCATCTACCCGAGACATCGGACCCGTTCGCCGAGTGGGCGCGGGTGGGCGTGCCCGTGGCCCTCTTCCCCACGTGGCTTCGTTGTTCCGACACCCGGTGCAATCGACTCGCGGCCGCCGAATCCGGGCTCTTCGAGCTACTCCCCTCCGTCCTGCCCGACCGCGTCCGCTACGTGCACTCCTGCCGGGGCAACGGGGGAAGTCGTCCCACCGCAGTGCCGGCCCGGTTCGTGTTGGCCTGCGGTAACGGACACCTGGACGACTTCCCGTGGTCGTACTTCGTCCACCGCGGCACCGACCCGGGCGCCGGTCACTCCCTCAAGCTGTCGGAGCGGGGCAGCACCGGTGAAACCATCAACATTTTCGTCTCGTGCGACGCCGCCGGCTGCGGCGCGACCCGGCCGATGTCCGACGCGATCGGCGTCCAAGCAGAGCAAAATCTGCCCGCCTGCCGGGGCCGGCACCCCCACCTCGGCACATACGAGCGGTGCGACGCTGCGACTCGGACCCTCGCCCTCGGTGCCACGAACAGCTGGTTCGCCATGCAGTTGCGGGTGTTCAGCCTCCCCCGTGCCGAGCACCCAGTCGACCACGTCGTCGCCAATTTCTGGCCCACGCTACAGCTGCTGGCCGGGCTCGACCCGGCGACCGCCAAGATGATCCTGCCAACCCAAACCTGCTGGCCCGAGCTGGAGCCGTACGGCGTGGACCGAGTCTGGGAGGCGATCCAGCGGCGCGCCGACGAAGAATCCGCGGACAACGACGAGGACGAACTCGACCTGCTCACCCCAGAATGGCGGGCATTCACCCTCGGGACCACGACGGACCTGCCCGACTTCACCACCCGCCCGGAGCTAGCGCCGTCCCAGCATCGAGACTGGCTGCGCCAGGTCGTCCTGGTTCCCCGGCTCCGCGAGGTCGCCGCCCTATACGGCTTCACTCGGATCGACGCCCCCGAGTGGGACGTCCTAGATACCCCCGACCGACGCCGGGCTCCACTCTCCGTTACAGAGTCGACATGGGTGCCGTGCGCCGAAATGCGCGGCGAGGGTATCTTCCTGCGGTTCGACGAGGAACGCATGGTGGCCTGGGAACACCAGCCGGAAGTGAAACGCCGGGAACAGCTCCTAATCCGAGCCCACGACAAGTGGCGGGCTCAGCGGCAACTCCCGCCCGGCCAGTGGCCCGGCATGCGGTACGTCCTGATGCACACCTTCGCGCATGTCATGATCCGTGAGTTCGCGTTGGAGTGCGGCTACAGCGCGGCCGGGATCGCTGAACGGGTCTACGCCCGGCCCGGTGAGACCCCCACCGCCGGTGTCCTGCTCTACACCGCCGCACCAGACAGCGAAGGCACACTCGGGGGCCTGGTCAGCCTTGGCCGGGCGAATCGGCTCGGCCCGCTCATCGAGCGCGCCCTGGAGGCGGCCCGGCTGTGCAGCTCTGATCCGCTCTGCGCCGAGCACGACCCAACCGTGCACGGACGGCTATCGGCGGCCGCCTGTCACGCCTGCCTCTTCGCCGCCGAGACCTCGTGCGAGCGAGGTAACCACTACCTGGACCGGGCACTGCTGGTCGACACACTGGCGGACCACCACTGCGGCTTCTTCACCACCTGAGTCGCCGTCTCCCGTTGCTACGAGCCGCCAGGAGGCGCAGAGCGCGATGAGTCATCAAGCCTTCGCGGAGATCGTCGCCGACATCGCTGCCGACCTGCCCGACGGTCACCTCGCGGCCTGGTGCAACGTGCTGTCCAACGCGGATGCTGGGAACGAGGCGGTTGAGGCCGCCCTGATAGACGCGCGGCCCGGTTACGCCATCGCCACCCACGCCCGACGGCTGGTCACAGCATGGCGTACCGAGGCATTTGGCCTGCCCGGCGCCGCGCTCGCGTTAGCGCTGCGAACCGCCGCCCTCGTACACCGACAAGCCGTGGCTCACCGGGCCGAGCTGGTTGTTAGCGGACCGATCAGCGCCGCCGTACCGGTACGGTTAACCAGCTCGGTCGTGATCGAGGTGATCCGGGCCGCGCGAGCCTCATTGCTCGTGGTCAGCTTCGCCGCGTATGGGGTGCCGGAGGTAGTCGCCGAGCTGGTGGCCGCCGCCAGCCGGGGCGTGCAGGTCGATCTCGTTTTGGAAAGCTCGGCCGAGGACGGGGGCACGCTACGCGGCTCGTCCGGAGCGTCTGCTGCCTTTCGGAAGTTGGACAGCCAGGCGACCTTCTGGCATTGGCCCGCCCGCACGCGATTCTCAGCTGGTGCCTCCCGGCCGGCCATGCACGCGAAGATTGTCGCGGCGGACAGCGCCACCGCTTTGGTCAGCAGCTCGAATCTGACTGACCGCGGCCTGTCGGACAACCTGGAGGTTGGCGTGGTCTTGCACGATCCCGAGGTGGTTCGTCGCCTCGTTCAGCATTTCGCGACCCTGATGATTCCGCGGATCGGCCCGTTAAGACGGCTGCGGTAGGCAGGGCCGAGGCCCTGGCTCGGGTGGAGCAAGTCCGAACTGATAAAGCAAGAGATTCGCTACCTGTCCCACATGGACGTTGCCTGCTACGGTAACTGCGCCGAGTGACGGGCGACGGACGGTCGGCGACCAACAAGTGCGCCTGCCGCGGCTTCATGCGTCCAACACCGCAACGCGATCGAACGACGCTCCCGCCTGGCGGCGGCCGTGCCAGAAGCTGATTTGTGCGTCTTCCTTCTCTACCAAGACACCGACATGCGTGAGCGGCTCCTCGTCGGCGTCGAGAACCTCCTCGGCCTTGCCGGCCACCGCCACCGGACCAGTGACGAGTCCTGGCGCTGGCGCACCGACGACTTCACCCTCCGCGTCCATGCACGACAAGTGCCAATCGGCGGCGAACTCGGTGACGGCGGCAAGGTCCTAAAAGGCACTACCCACGACCAGGCGGTTGCGCAGCGACGCCAGCAGGTCAAGGCTGCGCTCGACGCGATGGTGGCTAACACCGGAGAAACCGCTCGCCTCGCCATCATCGAACTCGAAGGCAAGGACCGCTTCAAAGTTCGAACCACCGATCCGAAATTCGCTATCCGACTCGGCTGCGCCGACGCCAGAATGGTAAGCCAATTTATCGAGCCTGCGGACGCGCCGAAGAAGGAGGAAGAGGGCAACAATCATCACCGAGCAGAGGCGGCCTGGGAAGACGGGTTCCGCCAGCTAGGCATACGCTTCCTGCCAATTCACACCGTGCCGGAAGGTATACCCGACAACCTTACCCAGCTCGCCTTTTGGGTGGTCAAGCGACGCGACGATGACACAAACCGGTTCTCCCTGTTCGCGCCCATTGCCCTGCTGATCCGCCCCCACCAAAAGCAGATTCTCGGCAAGGCCCTCGGGATGACCGAGTGGGTTTCCTATCCGGAGCTGCTTCTCTACCTCGCCGGCATCGACGCAAGTGGCATGCCGCGAACTGAAGCCGAGCAGCAAGCGGAGCTCGCCGGCTTCATCAGATCCACCATCCGACAGTTCGGCGGTGACCCGACCCTCATCTTGGCGTTGGGAACAAATATCCGTTACCGATGGCCGACCATGCAAAACGCCCACATTGCTCACGGCAAGATCGGTTTCGGGGAAGCGCCACCGCAGCGTGCTTCGATTTATGGCAGGAAATTGCGGTTCGCCCGCGTATGCACCAGCGACCGGCTGGAGACGGCTCAATGGTGGGCTCCAGGAGCTGACGACAGAATTGGATTCTCCAAGGGGCTCTGGACGTTCGACGCTCAAGCGCTTTCGAAGCCAACTGTTTTCTACAGCACGGTCGGGAAATCCGGCAAGCATACGAAGCTGACCGTTAACGATGCCAAGCTTACATCCCACTACCTTGCGCCCGCTGGTGGTAATGCTTCCACTGGCGCGGGCGATGAAGCGGCGAGGCCGAGGGTGAGCGGCGCCTTGAAGCCGGTACGGCGCCGCTGCGCCTGCCGCTCATTCTGCATCTTGCCGCCCTCGCCACCCGATATGCTGTCCCAGCCGAGGATGAGCGCCCCGAAGAGGTTGAGGACGATGACATCGACCAGGAACTGGTCGCCGAACAGCTGACATTCGACTTTGGCATCTGATGACCAATAACCCCCAGCTCGGCGCGATGCCACTCGCCGTGGCCCAGCAAGCACATCGAGGCGCCGAACAACCGATGCAACGTGACCACTTCTTCTTTTGGTCGAGCGCTTGGTCGGTTCGTCCAACTGGTCTCGCGGGCGCGGCTCGATGGCTCGGTATAGGCCCTGCTGGTTGTGCTGGCAAAACTACTCGACCGGCAACGCCTGCCCTACCCCGCCGACGCCCGGCATCAACTCCTGATTGGTAGCGTCCCCCGGACGCTTATCGACTCTCGGGCCCCGGGAATAGCTGTCCGACAGGCCAGTCCGCCCCAACCATAGGAGGGCGACGTTGCCCGACCGCACCCCTGACGACCTGCCGGAAAAGGACGCCCCCACCGGGCAGGAGGACCCCACCGAGCAGGCAGGGCCCACCGAACAAGATGACCCAGTCGAGGAGACGATTCGGGTAGAGGGCATCGGCGATGCCGGCGTGTCTCTGCCCAAGTTCAACCTGTTCGCCACCTCGCCTGCATTCACCGCGCTTGCTGACGTGCTTCGAGACAGGCTGCGGGTCGAGCTGCCCGGCAATCTTGTGCCCAAGCCGGACACATCGGGGTGGCTCACCACCACCACCGTGTTCGGCGACCTGCGGGCAACGCTGGACCGGCTCTTCGACCAGTTGCGGGGCTATCTGCCGCCCAACTGGCCGTCCGGTATCGACCGGCACATGGTGGCCACCATCGTTCAGAACGAAGGGCTGCCGCTGGTCTGGGTGCCTCGGCGGGAAATCGTGGAGGAGCTATTCGCCGCCACTGACAGGAACGCCCGGATCGGGGTGCTGCTGTCCCATCGGGGCGAGGTGGTAGAGGACTGCCGTGAGGTCCTCGCCGACGTCTCCCACCCCCGACTGATTAACCAGCTGCCGCTGATAGGGCGGGCCGTTGACGCGTCCGAGGACGGCCACCACGAGGCGGCGCAGGCCCTGGCGGTGGTGGTCACGGAGACCGTGGTGGCCCGAGCCATACCCGGCAAGTACAAGGCTGTGAAGGATCGGGTGGTGTTCAACCCGAACGGGATGACCGTCGGCGAGGTGCGTCTGCGTGCGGCGTTAGCCCCAATTGGCATGTTCTACACCGCGTGGTTTCCGAGCTCTGGTGATCCGGCTCCAACGAAGCTGAGCCGGCACGTAACCGTCCACCAAGCCGATACCAACTACTACACCGCGGAGAACGCGGTGGTGGCGGTGCTGCTGGCCGCGTCTGTAATCCGTGCAGCGCAGGAGATTTACGAGGACGGGATCACCGTGTGACTGGTAGCAGGGCGAACGTGTCCGGGCGTGGACCTGTCACCGCCCGCCACCTATATCCATCGCGTGGTCGAACAGCGGCGCCCCGATCCGCACCCTCGGTACGCCGCCGCGCTTCGGGCGGCGTCGTCCTCGGTCACCGCACTGACCGGGTCATCCCGGCGATGGATCCGGATCACCACATCCGGCCGCCGCTCACCGTCATTCGCAGCGCAGCATTCTGTAGCGGACGGCCTGAATCGCCAGAACCCGCATCCGGCTGTCGTACCGCCCAGTCCACCTCGGCGACACTTAACCGCATGCAGGACAGACGAGCACCCCACGAGGCGCCCGGTTCCACATAGGATGCTCGACATCAGGCTAATGGGCGAAACCCCGCAGGTGAACCCGCGCATCTCCTCGATGGATGCCGATGCCGTTTGGCGACACCCATGGATTAAAAGTCCACAGCTCTGCCATTGAGCTAGCGGCCCGCGCGCTCAGGTTACCCGACGGTGAGCGCCGACGGCGCTCGGCTTCCGGCCGGTCGTCGATGGCTGCGGCTGGTCGGGCCGCCACCACCAGCCGGCGGGAGAGGGGAGAAGCGGGGCTGGGTGCGGGACTCCGGCCCTTGATCGACTCGGGTTTCAGGAACTCGGGCTGTCCGGTCCGCTCGGATGCCCCGACTTTCAGGAAGTCGAGTGGATCAAGCCGCGCGAGCCGCGCGCCGGGCGGGTGGGCGGTTGAGGCGCTGCTGGGCGGGTACGGGGTCGGCATGCGGATCGTGGTGGTGGGGGCCAGCGGCAACGTCGGCACGGCCTTGCTGCGCCGGCTGCGTCGCGAGCGGGACGTTCAGGTGGTCGGGGTGGTACGACGGTTGCCGGGTCCGGATGCCGGCGAGCCGTACGACGAGGTGGAGTGGCACTCCCAGGACATCGGCGCGCCGGGTGCGGCGGAGCGGCTCGCCGGGGTGTTCGCGGGTGCGGACGCGGTGGTGCACCTGGCGTGGCAGATCCAGCCCAGCCACGACCAGCGGGTGCTGCGCCGGACGAACGTCGACGGCAGTCGGGCGGTGATCGACGCGGTGCTGCGGGCCGGTGTGCCGGCGCTCGTGTACGCCTCGTCGGTCGGCACGTACGCGCCCGGCCCGAAGGATCACCCGGTCAGCGAGCGGTGGCCGGCCACCGGGGTGCCCGGTTCGTCGTACAGCGCGCACAAGGCCGAGGTGGAGTCGCTGCTGGACGGGGTCGAGCGGGAGCATCCGGCGCTGCGGGTGGTGCGGCTGCGACCCGGGTTGGTCTTCCAGCGGGCCGCCGGTGTGGAGATCACCAGGTATTTTCTCGGCCCGCTGGCCCCGGTGCGCTTGCTGCGCTTCGGTCGGATTCCGCTGGTGCCGGCGAACCGCAGGTTGCGGGTGCAGGCGGTGCACGCCGACGACCTCGCTGACGCGTACACCAGGGCGGTGTTGGGTGATGTGCGCGGCGCCTTCAATGTCGCCGCGGACCCGGTGCTCACTCCGGAGCTGGTGGCCCGGCACTTCCACGGGTGGACGGTGCCGGTCGCCGCGCCGGTGCTGCGGGCGGCGGCGGCGCTGAGCTGGCGGGCGCGGTTGCAGCCGGTGGACGCGGGTTGGGTGGAGCTGGGGCTGAACGTGCCGCTGATGTCCAGCGAACGGGCGGAGACCGAGCTGGGTTGGCAGCCGACGACCACAGCGCTGACCGCGCTCCAGGAGCTCTTCGCCGGGATGGCCGACGGCGACCACACGGGCAGCCCGCCACTGTCCGGCGCGCCGAGCCTGCCCGGTCGTCCCGCCGGCCTGCTGAAGGCCCGCCCGCCGGGCGAGGGCAACCCCTACTGACGGGGAGCCGGCGACGTCAGGACAGCTTGGAGCCGGTCACCGTGGGGTTGCGGGCGCCCAGGAAGAAGATGCCGGGGAAGCCCCGGGTCTCGAACTTGCCGCTGGGATTGCGGCGCAGGGTCGAGTCTTCGATCTTCATAGTGCCGGTGCGGTTGTTGCTGACGAAGAAGACAGCGCCGCCGCCCTCGTTCGCTCTGTTGTTCTCGACGATCGTGCCGGCGAGCCGGACGGTGAACTCGTTGCCGTCGCAGTAGATCGCGCCGCCGCTGCCGCCGCCGGGCGTACCGGACTTGGCCGGGTTGGCCCCGTTGCCGATGGCCTCGTTGTGGCTGAACACGCTGTTCAGCACCACCCAGGAGACGCCGATGCTGCTCAGCGCGCCCCCGTTGGAGCAGGAGCCGCCCTGGCCGGACGCGCCGCCGAAGGTGCTGCTCACGACGTACACCGGTTTGTTCTCGTGTTGGCTGAGCACCCGGATGGCCGCGCCGCCCAGGTCCGGGCCGGTACGGTCGCAGCGGTTGCGGACGAAGCGTGAGTTGACCACCTTGAACCGGCCCCCGCGTACGAAGATCGCCCCACCGCCGCCGCCCTCGACCTTCTCGCCGGTGGAGTTGCCGTCGGCGAAGGTCAGGTTCTGCACGGTGAGCTGCGGGTGGTCCTGGTTCTGGCAGTGCGAGGTGGTGAAGCCCTGGGCCTGGTCGCAGGTGTTCATGTAGAGGATGCGGCGCTGCCCCTGACCGCTGAGCGTGACCCGGCCGCCGCCGTCCAGCACCACCTTCGGCCCGTTGGCGTTGCGGACCTTCGCGGTGGCGGTCATCTTGATCGTCACCGGGGCCGGTCCGCAGTTGAACACGATGACGCCGCCGGCCGCGACGGCCTTGACGACCGCCGCCGAGGTGCAGCTCGCCGGGGTGCCGGTGCCGATGGTCCGGGTCGGCTTCGAGGTGTCCACCGCCCGCGCCTCGGCCGGCACCGTGGCACGGCCGTTCGGGTTGCCGGCCGCGAGCACCTTGGCCGCCGGCTTCGGGCTCGCGCTGGCCCCGGGGCCGCCCAGGCCGTCCCGGGCATCCGGCGCGGCGCTCTGGTCGGCGGTCGTCGGGGCCGTCGCTGCGGCGGACGGACCGGACTGGAACGAGGGCGCCGGGTCGTCGGACGAGCAGGCGGGCAGGGTCGCGGCGGCGACACCGAGGACGAGTACGGCAGCAAGCGACGTCAGGCGCACCCCGTGATGCTAGGGCGTCTGTCAAAGCCCCGGGCCGGCCCGACCGCCCGTCAGCTGTGCGAGAGCGCGAACGCGGTCAGGAAGCCGGCGACGGTGATCAGGCCGACCAGCAGGTGCGCGTCCTCGAACGCCTCGGGAACCATGGTGTCGGTGATCATCGCGAGGATCGCGCCGGCGGCCAGCGCCGTGATCCCGGCCAGCACCTCCGGCGGGGCGCCGCCCAGCAGTGTGTTGCCGAGCAGCGCCGCCACCCCGCTGAGCACCGCGATCCCGGTCCAGAGCAGGAACACGTACCGCCGGGTCCGCCCGGCCTGGCGCATGCCGGCCGCGCTGGACAGGCCCTCCGGGACGTTACTCAAGAAGACCGCCGCCACCGTGACCAGGCTGACCGTGCCGCCGCTGAGCAGGCTCGCGCCGATCACCACCGATTCCGGTACGCCGTCGAGCAGCGCCCCGACGGCGATCGCCGACCCGGACCCGGGCTGCTCCTTCTCGGAGGGCTGCTGGTCACCGGAGCGCTTCCGGTGCCGGGCGCCGTGCCGGGCGAGCGCCAGGTTGGCCAGTGTGTAGACGAGGGCGCCGCCGGCGGCACCGAGTGCGGTGGGCAGCAGACCGCCCCGCGCGTGCGCCTCGGCGATCAACTCGAACGACACGGCGGAGAGCAGCACCCCCGCCCCGAACGCCATGATCGATGCGATGACGCGCTGCGGCACCCGGGCGAACCAGCCGACCGCCGCGCCGACCAGCAGCGCCGACCCGGCCAGCAGTCCCCACCCACCCGCCTGTAACCACTCCGGCATTCGCCGGACCGTACCCACCGTCGCCGGCACGGCAAACCCTGTCGCGAGGAGTGCTCAGAAGTCGGTGAAGAGGTACGGCACCTGGCGGGGGAAGATGCCGCGTAGCTCGCCGGCCGCGTCCGCCGGCACCTCGCCAAGCCCGTGCAACGGCAGCTCGGCCGGGTCCAGCACCCCGTACGCCAGGGCGGAGAGCCCGGCCGCGGTGAGCGTGGCGGTCGGCGCGGGGCCGGAGGTGTCGTCGACCAACTCCAGCGTGCCGGTCGTGCCGTCCAGCAGGTGGGTGCCGGTCAGCCAGCGGTCCCCGGTCAGCTCGACGCGTACCCGGCCCGGTCCGGAGGGCAGGCCGCGTAGCGCGTCCACCGACAGCAGCCGGGCCATCGGCGCGGACGATCCGGGTCGACCGGCCCGCGCGTCGACGTGCACGTCCAGGTCGGTCAGCCACAGCTCCGGCAGCTCGTCCGGCGGGACCTGCACGGTGACCCGTTCGACCTGGTCGACGTGCCGGGCGAAGAACTGCAACAGCAGCATCCGGGCCAGCGGGTCGGTGGCGAGCAGTTCGTTGCCGTGCAACGTGCCACCGTGGTCGTCGATGCGGTACGTGATCGCGCCGGTGACCTCGCCGTCCACCCGGGCGGTGAGCAGCCAGTGCTCGTCGCGGTCCCGCAGGCCGACGTCCCGGTAGTCGGGGAAGAGCGAGAAGCCGTGCCGCTGCGCGAGGCAGCGCTCGGTGAACGCCCGCCACGCCGGGTAGCCGGCCGAGATGCGCTCCCAGCCCAGCTCTCCGGGTAGCTCGGCACGCAGCAGCGACCCCAGGTCGGCCGGTGTGAAGGTGACCGTGCGGGGCTTGGGCAGGCCGGTGTAGCCGAAGCGGGCGTAGAAGCTGGGCCGGAACGGGTACAGCGCGCTGAGCGGGAACCCCTGGTCACGCATCTCGTCGAGGAGCTGGTGCAGCAACGTCCGGACGTGCCCCTGCCGGCGGGCCAGCGGATGGGTGGCGACCCCGGCCACCCCGGCCATCGGCAGCACCACCCCACGGACGTTCTGCCGCATCGGGATCGCCGTGACGGCGGCCCGCGTCTCGCCGCCCTCCTCCAGCATTAGCGTCGTGTTGCCCTGCTGGTAGGGCAGGTAGTCGCGGAACTGGTCCGTCCGCGCCGCGCTGAGCGGGGACGACTCGAAGGCGTACGCGGCCAGCGGGAAACTGGTGGTGAGGCGATCGTCGGCGATCACCCGGCGGATGGTCATTCGCCCATCTCAACCCGCCGTTCGGGTCGCAGCAACCGGATTGCCTCGATTTGTCACCGGCGATGCCCTGCGGCCCGGCCGCGCCTCAGTGGTCGATTACGTCGGAGACCACCACAGTGACGTTGTCCGGTGCGCCAGCGTGGTGAGCCAGCTTCACCAACTGCTCGCCGCACTGCTGGCGATCGGCGTACATGCCCAGCGCCGCCGCTATCGCCTCGTCCTCGACGTAGTCGGAGAGCCCGTCGCTGCACAGCAGCAGCCGGTCGCCGGCGACCACGGTGAGCACCCCGACCGCCGGTGGGGTGTCGGCGCCCTGCACGGCCCGGGTCACCAGGGATCGCTGCGGGTGGTAGCGGGCCTGCTCGGGCGAGAGCGTGCCCTGGTCGACGAGCGCCTGCACGAACGTGTCGTCCCGGGTGAGCTGGGTCAGCTCCCCGTCGCGCAGCAGGTAGCACCGGGAGTCGCCGACCTGGGCGAGCACCAGGGTCTCCCCGGCCAGCAGCGCCGCGGTGAGCGTGGTGCCCATCCCGTCCCGGCTCGGGTCGACGGTGATGGCGGCGTGGATGCGCTGGTTGGCGGTGCTGACCACGGCCCGCAGGGCGTCGGCGGCGCCGTCCGGGTCGGTGGGCGGGACCAGCTCGTCCAGGATCCGGATCACGATCTCGCTCGCCACCTCGCCCGCGGGGAGCCCACCCATGCCGTCGGCGACGGCGATCAGGCGGTCACCGGCGAGGGCGGAATCCTCGTTGTTGGTGCGGACCAAGCCGATGTCGTTGAGGATGGCCGAGCGGAGGATCAGCGTCATGGGGTCAAGCTTGCCAAGAACAACCCGGATTCGTCTCTACGGCTCCGGCGAAGGCTCAGAAATGATTGCGATTTCCGTCGTCGGATCGACGGTTCGCCGCCGGTCGGTCGGCGCTGCGTGGCGTGGATAGCGCAGCAGCAGGCTCGCCGCGACCTCCTCGTCACCGACCGCCGCGTAGGTGTGCGGCACGTCCGACACCCACCGCAGGTGACCACCGGGCCTGGCGGTCAGCGGCGCGTCGGCCGGCCCGGCCCGTAGCACCCCGGCGAAGACGGTGACGTGTTCGGTGACGCCCGGTTGGTGGGCGGGGGAGGCCTGCACGACACCGGGCGCGACGTGCATCCGGTACAGCTCGTAGGTCGCGTCGGTGTCGTCGAACACCTCCAGCAGGGTGGCGGTGACCGCGGTGCCGTGCACGACCGGCCCGGCGGTCGGCTCGGTCAGCAGGGCGGTGAACGGTACGCCGAGCTGCGCGGTGACCGCCCAGAGCGTGTCCAGGGTCGGGTTACGGGTGCCGTGCTCCAGGCCGGAGAGGGTGGCCTTCCCGACACCGGCGAGCCGGGCCAGTGTGGACAGCGAGATGCCCCGCTCCTCGCGCAGGGCGCGGACCCGGCGGCCGATGACGACGGGATCGCCGTCCAGGCCGGGGCGACGGGCTGGTGGTGACTGCGGCACCCGGCTATCGTGCTACACGCTGTCGTTCCGTAAACGGAACAGTCGGGGGAGTGGGCATGACCGGACGCGTGCAACCGCTGCTGGCGGGCGTGGTGACCGCGCTCGTCGGCTTCGCCAGTTCGTTCACCGTCGTCCTGGCCGGGCTCCGGGCGGCCGGCGCGTCGGACGCGCAGGCCGCCTCGGGTCTGCTGGCCCTCTGTGTGGCGAGTGGTCTCGCCGCCGCCTGGCTGGGCTGGCGGTACCGGATACCGATGAGCGCGGCCTGGTCCACCCCGGGCGCGGCGCTGCTGGTGGCGACCGGACCGCCCCCGGGTGGGTGGCCGGTCGCGGTCGGCGCCTTCCTCGTCTCGGGCGCGCTGATCGTCGCCGCCGGGCTGTTCCCGCCGCTGGGCCGGGCGGTGGCCGCCATCCCCAGGCCGGTGGCCGGCGCGATGCTCGCCGGGGTGCTGCTGCCACTCTGCACCGCCCCGGTCCGCGCGCTCGTCGACCTGCCGATGGTGGCGGGCCCGGTGGTCCTCGGCTGGCTGCTGCTGCACCGGTTCGCCCGCCGCTGGGCGGTGCCCGGCGCGCTGGTGGTGGCGGTGGTGGCGATCGCGCTGACCGCGCCGCCCGCCGGACTGCCCGAGGACGCCCTGGTTCCCGGCGTCACGCTCACCGTTCCGGCCTGGAACGCGTCGGCGCTGTTCGGGCTCGCCCTGCCGCTGTTCCTGGTCACCATGGCCGCGCAGAACGTGCCGGGGATGGCGGTGCTGGTCGGCTACGGATACCGTCCGCCGTTCGGCGCGGCGCTGCGGACCACCGGCCTGCTGAGCCTGCTCGCCGCGCCGGCCGGTGGACACGCGGTGAACCTCGCGGCGATCACCGCCGCGCTCGCCGCCGGCCCCGACGCCCACCCGGACCCGGAACGCCGGTGGGTCGCGTCGGTCACCGCCGGCGCCGGGCTGGCGGTGCTCGGCCTGGGCGCCGGTGCGGCCACCGCGCTCGTCGCGGTCGCCCCGCCGATCCTCATCGAGGCGGTCGCCGGGCTGGCCCTGCTGGGCGCGCTCGCCACCGCGCTCGCGTCGGCGGTGACCGACCCGGCGACCCGTGAGGCAGCGGTGGTCACCTTCGTGGTGACCGCCTCCGGGGTCACGCTGATCGGCGTGGGCGGCGCGTTCTGGGGCCTGGTGGCGGGCTGCCTGCTGCTGCTGATCTTCCGCCGACGCCCACCCGCGCCCGTCCCGCCGGACCGGTCAGTGGAGACTCACTCCTCGGGCGGCAGGTCGGCCACGCCGACGGCGAGGAGGACCCGGCCGTCGGCCACCGATCCGATCCGGTCGGCCGGTACGTAGACCGCGCCGGTGCGGGTCAACTCGGTCGAGACCTTCAGGTAGCCGCTGTGCAGCAGCCGCGCGGCCAGGTCGGCCGGAACGTCCGGCTCCTCGACCGCGGTCGCCTCGATCAACTCGTCCAGGCTGCTGCCCGGATCGGCGGTCGAGGTCTGGACGGTCACCGCGTTCGGGTCGCCCCGCTGGACGAGGTCCACCGTGCCGACCTCGGTGCCGGCCGAGTCGATCACCGGCATCCCGGTGGTGATCCGCGCAATGGTCGCCTGCTGCTCGTCCTGCTGGTCCATCTCTCAGCGGTTCCCGGGGCGTCGCGCCGCTAAACGCTGCCAACGCCCGTCCCGGCGGCGATGAGTCTGGAAAGCACCATGACTCTGAGGCATGAATATGCCTCAGAGTCATGGCCGCCGTCGGTGACACCGCTTCCAGAGCCGGCGTACCCACCGCTCAGCCGGACGTCGTCCAGCCGCCCGGCGGGCGCGGGGACAACTCCCGCCAGGTGTCCGGGCCGTCGAGTAGCGCCCGGACCGTCTCCTCGGCCTCGTCCGCGCTGGCGTACTCGTAGAAGCGGGAGATGCCCTCGGCGCCGCCGGCCCGTTGCTCGACGTGCCACCGGTCGGCGTCCACCCGCAGGAAGACGTCCCGCCGGGCCAACCGCCCCCACTTGCCGTTCCACCAGTGCTTTCGCTGCTCCATGGCGGGACTCTATCGAACACACGTACGAGAAAGTGCGGCCCCTGCGGGAATCCCGCAGGGGCCGATGTGCATGGGCTCGGGTCAGCGCGGCGACGGGGGTTCGGTCCGCCGGCCCAGCACGTCGTCGAGCGCGCCCCGCTGCTGGCCCGGCGTGGTGTGGCCGGCGGAGACCAGGGCGTCCCGGATCTCGGTGAGCAGCTTGACCTCTTCGCTCGGCGCCGAGGGCGGCGGCTCCTCGCCCCGCTTGCGCCGCTCCGCCAGCTTGTTCATCGGGTAGACGACGAGGAAGTAGAGCGCCAGCGCGGTCAGGCCGAAGGTGATCAGCGCGTTGATGAAGCTCACCCAGTCGAACTTGACCCCCTCGATGTCCCAGGCGGTGCCTTCGATCCCCTTGTCGCTCCCGGTGATCAACACGCTGATCAGCGCGATCAGGGGCTTGAGGAAGGAGGTGGTGAGCTGGGTGACGACGCCGGTGAACGCGGCGCCGATGACGACACCGACCGCCAGGTCGACGACGTTGCCACGCATGATGAAGTCTTTGAAGCCCTTGAGCATCCGTACTCCCGAGGTGTCCGCTTTTCTGTCCGGCACAACCTATGCCCGGTCGGCGGGTTCCAGAAAAGCGCCGGCTTCGAGCGCCGCCCGGCCCGGGTCACCGGCCCGGATCGCCTCCACCAGCCGGGTGTGGTCCACGTAGCGCTCGGGACTCAGCGCACCCCCCATCGCCTGCGCGACGGTGCTGCGCAGGGCGGCGCCGACCGACGCGTACAGCTCGGCCAGCATGGTGTTGTGGGCGGCGGCGACCACCGCCGTGTGCAGCGCCGCGTCGGCCTCGACGAACGCGTCGACCCGGCCGCCGCGCCAGGCGGCCTCGCGCTCGGCCAGCGCGCCGTCGAGCGCCGCCAGGTCGGCGGGGGTACGCCGCAGCGCGGCGAGCCGGGCGGCCTCCACCTCGAAGGCGCGGCGCACCTCGACGACCTCGGTCATCCGGTCGTCGCCGAGTCGCCGGGCGACGACCGGCGCGAGCTCGTCGGTGGACACCACGTACGTGCCGGAGCCCTGCCGGCACTCCAGCACCCCGGCGTGCACCAGGGCACGGACCGCCTCGCGGATGGTGTTGCGCCCCACGCCCAGCGCGGCGACCAGTTGCGGCTCGGTGGGGATGCGTCCGCCGACGGGCCACTCGCCGCCGAGGATGCGCGCGCGTAGCTGCTCGATGGTCTGCCGGACCCGGTGACCGCGCGGCGGCACCGGCGGCGCGGACCGCGCCGGGGAGGAATCACCAGACGGTGGCACTGGTTACATCACCGGCCCCAAATTCATCCCATGATTGTAGGTTAGCGGTCATGACCCCGCCACCCGTCGCCGCTCCGGCGCCGCCCGCTCCCGTCGCCGTCGACAGCCTTCCGACCCGGGACCCGGGCCGGCCGGCGTACCCGGCGACCGGTGGCGCGCTGGTGCTGGTCGGGATGCTGCTGGTCGCGCTCAACCTGCGTGCCGTGGTGACCAGCCTCGGCGCGCTGCTCGACGAGGTCCGCGACGGGTTGGGCCTCTCCGGCGCCGTCGCCGGCCTGGTCACCACGCTGCCGACCATCGCGTTCGCCGGTCTCGGCGCGCTCACCCCGTGGCTGGTCCGCCGGGTGGCGCCGGCCCGGGTGCTGGTGGTCGCCATGCTCGCCCTCGCCGTCGGCCAGGTGCTCCGGGTCGCCACCGACTCGGCCGTGGTGTTCGTGCTCACCAGCGCGCTGGCGCTGTCCGGCATCGCGGTCGCCAACATCCTGTTGCCGATGCTGGTCAAGCAGCACTTCCCGCACCGCACCGGCCTCGTCACCGGGGCGTACACGATGGCGCTGACAGTCGGCACGACGGTGGCCGCGGCCTCGGCCGTGCCGATCGCGCACGCCTTCGGGTCGTGGCGGGCCGGGCTCGGTGTCTGGGCCGCGATGGCCGCCGTGGCCGTACTCCCGTGGGTTCCGCTGGCGCTGCGGACCCGCGCCGCCGCGCGGCGGGTGACCCCGACGGCGGTCGCCGCCGCGTCCGCGCGGGTCCGGCCGGCGCGGACCCGACTGGGGTGGGCGATGGCCATCTACTTCGGGGCGCAGTCGCTCAGCGGGTACGCGATCATGGGCTGGCTGGCCCAGTTGTTCCGGGACGCCGGCTACCAGCCGGAGGCGGCCGGGCTGCTGCTCGCCGGGGTGACCGCGCTCGGCGTGCCGATCGCCCTGCTGATGCCCACAGTGGCCGGGCGGCTGGGCAGCCTGCGCCCGCTGGTGCTCGGGCTGACCACCGCGTCGACGCTCGCCTACCTGGGGTTGGCGCTCGCGCCGCACCCGGCCGCGCTGCTCTGGGTCACCCTGCTGGCGATCGGTCAGGGCGCGTTCCCGCTGATCCTGACCGCCATCGGCCTGCGCGCCCGCACCGCCGAGGGGACCGTCGCGCTGTCGGCGTTCGCGCAGAGCACGGGTTACGTGATCGCCGCTCTCGGCCCGCTCCTGGTGGGCATCCTCTACGAGGCCACCGGCGGCTGGACCGCGCCGCTCGGGTTCCTGCTGGGCGCCCTCGCCGTGCAGACGGCGGCGGGCATGGCGATAGCTCGTCCCCGATACGTCGAGGACGAGTGAACGGCCGCAGCGATCAGGAGGAGGCCGGCGTCGATTCGCCGGCGACTGCCTCGTCGACCGTCGGATAGGTGTGCAGCACCTCCACCAGACCGCTCACCTCGAGGATGCGCAGCACGCCCCGCTGTGGTGCGGCCAGCCGGACCACGCCGCCCGCCTCGTCGCAGCTGTTCTTGGCGCGGACGAAGACCGACAGACCGGTCGAGTCGCAGAAAGAGACGTCCGCCAGGTCGAAAACCAGCCGGTTGCGGCCCTTGTCGAGCAGATCGGTGATCTGGTCCTGCAACTGCGGTGCGGTGGCCATGTCCAACTCGCCCGCGACCGACACGACGACCACGTCGCCGCGTTGTTCCGTGTGCACCGTCAACGACATTCGCCAGACCTCCTGTTATCGGGGGAACGGTATCCCACCACCGGGGTCGAACGCAGAACGGGAGCCGGGATCCGGTGGCCATCGTCATTCCGTTGCTACGGGACAAGTAGTTGGTCAGGCCCCGGTGATAGAGTCCGCCCGGTCCAGGTCAAGGGGGTTCGAAATGGCGTTGAGCACCGAAGAAACCGGTCGGCTCGTCGCGCTGCTCGGCGCACAGGCCGATCGGGTCACGTCTCGGTGGACCGAGATCGTCACCAGTTCGTTGCGGGGGCGGCTCAGCCAGGCCGAGTTGCGCCGCCAGGTCGAGGACCTGCACCGGGCCATCGTCGCCGCCGGCGAGCAGGGCGACCTCGACCTGTCCGCCGACAACGCCGCCGAGTTGCGCGCCGCGCTCTCCGAGCTGTCCCGTGGGCGGGCCCGGCAGGGCTTCTCCGCGACCGAGACCTCGGTGAGCGTCTTCGCGCTCAAGGACGTGCTCGCCGACCTGGTGCAGGAGACCGAGGGCGCGAACGCGCTGCGTGACTACGTCGCCTTCGCCAAGCTGGTCGACGAGATGGGCCTGTTCACCTTCGAGAGCTTCGTCCGCACCCGGGAGAGCCTGATCGCCGACCAGGCCGAGCAGTTGCTCGAGCTCTCCACGCCGGTGGTCAAGCTCTGGGAGGGCGTGGTCGCCGTCCCGCTGGTCGGCACGCTCGACTCGGCCCGCGCCCAGGTCGTGATGGAGCGGCTGCTGCAGACCCTGGTCGACACCGGCTCCCCGTACGCGATCATCGACATCACCGGCGTCCCGGCGGTGGACACCCAGGTCGCCCAGCACATCCTGAAGACCGTGGTGGCCGCCCGGCTGATGGGCGCCGACTGCATCATCTCCGGCATCCGGCCACAGATCGCCCAGACCATCGTGGCGCTCGGCATCGAGTTCGGCGACATCGCCACCAAGTCGAGCCTCGCCGACGCGCTGCGCCACGTGCTGCGACTCACCGGCGTGGAGACCGCCCGTCGCCAACCGCGCAGGGACGCCTGATGGAACGCGTGCCGATCCTCAAGATCGGCAACATCCTGCTCGTCTCCATCCAGCTGGACATGTCCGACCAGACCGCGGTCCAGCTCCAGGAGGATCTCGCCGAGCGGATCGTCGCCACCGGCTGCCACGGCGTCATCATCGACATCACCGCGCTGGACATCGTCGACTCGTTCGTCGGGCGGATGCTCTCCACCATCGCCTCGATCTCCAAGGTGCTCGACGCGGAGACGGTTGTCGTCGGCATGCGCCCGGCCGTCGCCATCACGCTCGTCGAACTGGGGCTCTCCCTCAACGGCATCCGTACCGCCCTGAACGTCGAGCGCGGCATGGAACTGATCGCGGCGGCCCGCGCCGACGAGCTCGATGCTCAGCTCGACGACGATCCAGACGACGAGACGGCCACGCCGTGACCGCGGGCATCGACCTGGGCCATCCACAGGCACAGGCGATCCGGAGCGACGAGGACGTGGTGCGCGTCCGGCAACTGGTCCGGGCCGTGGCGGTGGCCGTGAAGCTGTCGCTCGTCGACCAGACGAAGGTGGTCACCGCGGCGAGCGAGCTGGCCCGCAACACGTTGGTATACGGCGGCGGCGGGTCGGTGGAGGTCACGGTGGTGGACAACGGCCGGCGTAAGGGCGTGCAGATCGTCTTCGCGGACTCCGGACCGGGCATCCCGGACCTGGACCTGGCCCTGACCGACGGCTACACCACCGGCGGCGGGCTCGGCCTCGGGCTGAGCGGGGCCCGGCGCCTGGTCGACGACTTCCAGATCGAGACGTCGGCGGAGACCGGCACCCGGATCACGGTCACCAAGTGGTCCAGGTGAGCGGCGACGCGGTCACCGACAGTGGCATCTGGTTCCGGGTGGAGGCCAGCAGCGCGGCCAGCGCCGTCCGGCGGGCCGCCGAGCGCCTCGGCGCGCAGCTGGAGATGGGCGAGGCGCGCGTCGCCGACCTGGCCATCGTCGCCGCCGAGCTGACCAGCAACCTGGTCAAACACGCCGACGAGGGTGTCCTGCTGCTCCGTCCGGTACGCCGCAGGGGGCAGGCCGGTGTGGAGCTGGTGGCCGTCGACTCCGGGCCCGGCATGGCCGACCTGACCATCTCGTCCCGGGACGGGCACTCCACCGCCGGCACCCTCGGCATCGGCCTGGGCGCCATCGTGCGGCAGGCCAGCTGGTTCGACGGCTACTCGCTGCCGGGCCGGGGCACCGTCCTCGCCGTGCAGATCTGGCCGGCGGCGCTGCCCGTGCCGTCCTGGGCCGGCGCCCTGACCCGGCCGATCAACGGCGAGACGGTCAGCGGTGACGGCTACGCCGTCCGGGTCGCCGACGGGCGGCACCAGGTGCTGGTCAGCGACGGCCTGGGGCACGGTCCGCTGGCCGCCGCCGCCACCGAGGCGGCGCTGGCCGCGTTCCGTAACGCCCCGTCCGGGCCCCCGGCGGCGGTGATCGGTCACCTGCACCGGTCGATGTCGCACACCCGTGGCGCCGCGCTCGCCGTCGCCGAGCTGTCGCCGGAGGCCGCCGTGCTGCGCTACGCCGGCCTGGGCAACATCACCGGCGTCGTCGTCGACGGCGACGGTCAGCGTCGTGGGCTGGTGTCACTGCCCGGCATCGCCGGCCACCAGCGGCCGGCCATCCGGGAGTACGACTATCCGTTCGCTCCGGGCGCCCAGCTCGTGATGCACAGCGACGGGGTGGTCGACCGGTGGCGGTTGACCGACTACCCGGGTCTGCCGGAGAAATCCCCGCTGGTGATGGCGGCGACACTCCTGCGGGACGCCGGTCTGCGGCGCGACGACGCCTGCGTCCTGGTCGCGAGGTCCTGGGCATGACCGAGGAGCCGGCCGCACCGCCGCTGCTACAGATGGCGCTCCGGGTCGAGCAGGACATCTTCGTGATCCGCCAACGCGGCCGCGAGGTGGCCGCCGTGGTCGGCCTCGAACACCAGGACCAGGTGCGCATCGCCACAGCGCTCAGCGAGGTCGCCCGTGACCTGTTGCGGACGGTCGGCGGCGCGGACGTCTCGTTCCACGTCGACGCGGGCAGCGACGGCCGCTTCCACCTGCGGGCCGACCTGGCCCCGGTGGCTCCGCTGCCCGGCGGTGACTACCAGCCGCAGTCCGGTGCCGTGTCCCGACTGGTCGACACATTGAGCGTGCCGACCGTCGACGGGGTTACGGTCGTGAGGATGTCCCGACGAGTCCCGGCCAACGCGCCGATCCCTACCTCGGATCGGCTCGCCGAGTTCCGTAGCGAACTCGGCAGCATCGCGCCGGCCAGCGCCCTGGACGAGCTGACGGTGCAGAACGGGCAGCTCATCGCCGCGCTGGACGAGGTGCGCACGCAGCGCGACGAGCTGGCCGTGCTCAACGAGGAACTGGCCGAGACCAACAGGGGTGTGCTGGCGCTCTACAACCAGCTCACCGAGGAGTTGGAGGAGACCAACCGGGGGGTCGTCGCCCTCTACGCCGAGCTGGACGAGAAGTCGGCCCAGTTGCGCGCGGCGAGCGAGTCGAAGAGTCGGTTCCTGGCCAACGTGAGCCACGAGCTGCGGGCCCCGGTCACCGCGATCATCGGTCTGGGGCGGCTGCTGACCGACTCCGCCTCCGACCCGCTCACGGCCGAGCAGGCCCGCCAGGTCGACCTGATCCGCTCCTCCGCCGCAGACCTGCTCAACCTCGTCAACGAGCTGCTCGATCTGGCCAAGGCCGAGTCCGGCCGGATCGAACCGGACCTGACCGACGTGGACCTGCGCCCGGTCTTCGGTCAACTGCGCGGCACACTGCGCGCGCTGGCCACCCGCCCCGAGGTCGAGTTGGTGGTGGAGGAGCCGACCGGGCCGGCAGTGCTGCGCACCGACGAGGTGCTGCTCGGCCAGGTGCTGCGCAACCTCCTGCACAACGGGTTGAAGTTCACCGAGCGCGGCGAGGTGCGGCTGCGGGCCCGCCGGCACGGCGACCGCTGGGACTTCGTGGTCACCGACACCGGCCCCGGCATCGCTCCAGAGCTGCACGACCGGATCTTCGAGGAGTTCTACCAGGTGCCGGGCGCCACCCGGGTCGGCGGGACGGGCCTCGGCCTGCCGTACGCCCGGCGGTTGGTGACCCTGCTCGGTGGCACGCTGGAGCTGACCAGCGAGCCGGGCCGGGGCAGCACATTCACCGTCTCGCTGCCCACCGGCGGAGCGTGAGAGGGTGGACGGCATGCCGACGACCGTCCTGGTGGTCGACGACAGTCGCACCAAGCGTTACCTGCTGGTCAGCTGGCTGAGTCGGGCCGGGTTCACGGTGCTCGAGGCCGAGAACGGCGCCGAGGCGTTGGCGCGCGTCGAGACGGACCCGATCGACCTGGTGGTTCTCGACGTCCGGCTGCCCGACCTCAGCGGCTACGAGGTCTGCGAGCGGATCAAGGCGCGACACCCGGCGGTGCCGGTCATCCACGTGTCGGCGCACGCCGTGGACGTGGCCGACCGCGCCCAGGGGCTGACCCGGGGCGCGGACGCGTACCTGACCGAGCCGATCGAGCCGGAGGAGCTGATCGCCACCAGCCGGGCGGTGCTGCGCTACTACCAGGCCCGGCAGCGTGCCGAACTGCTCGCCGAGCGACTGCTCGGCCTGGCCGACACGACGGTGGCGGTGCACGCCGCGCCGAACTTCGCGCGCCTGCTGGAGGCCGCCGCCGAGGGGGCCGCCCAGATCTTCAAGAGCCCGGCGGCGGTGGTCGCCGAGACGTTCGACGGTGACTGCATCGCGGGGATCTGCGCCGGCCCGGGCGAGGCGGCAGCCGTGGTGCCGTGGATCGTCGACGACACCGGGGTGCCGACCGGCTCCACGGTCCGCGTGCAGCCCCCGACCGACTGGTCGCTCGTCGACTGGTCGGGGACGGAGTCGGTGACCGTCGCCGCCGCCCGGCTGCGCGAGGACCGGGCGCCGCTGTACGTGGTGGTGCCGACGGCCACCCAGACCGCGCGGACCCCGGTGCTGGTGCAGCTCGCCCAGGCGGTGGCCGCGGCCGTGGAGGCGCAGCGCTCGTTCGACGAGGAGCACCGCATCGCCGTCACGCTGCAACGCAGTCTGCTCCCGCGCGGCCTGCCCGACGTGGCCGGGCTCGACCTCGCCGTACGCTACGAGCCGGCCAGCGCGCAGACCGAGGTCGGCGGCGACTTCTACGAGCTGGTGATGCTCGACGGGCACCTGCTGCTGGCGATCGGCGACGTCGCCGGCCACTCGCTGCACGCGGCGACCGTCATGGCCGAGCTGCGTCACGCGGTGCGGGCGTACGCGGTCGAGGGGCACCAACCCGGCGAGATCCTGCACCGGGTCAACGAGCTGATGCGGACGCTGCTGCCGAACGAGCTGGCCACGCTCTGCGTCCTGCTGCTGCACCCACCGACCGGGCGGGTGCGGCTGGCCAGCGCCGGGCACCTGCCGCCGGTGCTCAGCATGGACGGCAAGGTGGAGTTCGTGCAGCACTCCGCGCCGCTGCTCGGCGTACGCGCGCCGCGCCCCGCCGACCTGGAGTTCGTGCTGCCGGCCGGAGCAACCCTGGTGTTCTACACGGACGGGCTGATCGAGCGCCGGGACGCCACCATCGACGAGGGGCTGGCCGCGCTCGCCTCGGTCTCCGCCACCGTCGACGGCGACCTGGACAGGTTCTGCGCCCGGCTGCTGGTGGAGCTGGCCCCGCCGGAGATCCAGGACGACGTCGCAGTGGTCGTCCTCCGCCGTCGCTGACCTGCCGGCCCTGCTCTCTCAGCGCACCGAGCGGGCGTACGCGGCAGGCGATACCCCGGCCACCGCGGTGAAGTCGCGCACCAGGTGGGCCTGATCGCTGTAGCCCAGGTCGGCGGCGATGTCCGCCCAGCTCAGGGGGCCACCGGCGGCCCGTTCCACCGCCTCCTGGAGCCGGTAGCGCCGGATCACCCACTTCGGCCCGACTCCCACGTACTCGACGAAGAGCCGCTGCAACCGACGGACCGGGACGTCGTGCCGGGCGGCGAAGTCGTCGACCCGCAACACCGTGCGGTCCGTGCGGATCGCCTCGGCCAACCGGATGGCCTCCTCGGACAGCGGGTCCGGTTCCGGGGCCCAGCCGGTGAGCAGGGTGTCCAGCGCGCGGCGGCGGTCGTCGTCGGTGCCGGCGCACACCGGCCCGTCCGGGCTGGTCAGCCGACCGACGGGCAGCGGACGTCGCTGGCCGGTCAGCTCAGCCACCGACCGCCGCCAGAACGGGTGGAAGCCACCGGGGCGGAACTGCACCCCGCACACCCGCCCGGTCCCGGTGAGCGTGATCCGGAACAGCTCGCGACCCACCCCGGCCACCTCACCGGACTCCGGCCCGTGGCTGTCGCGGTTGTGGCTGTCGCGGTTGTGGCTGTCGCCGTTCTGGCTGTCGCGGTCCTGGCTGTCGCCGTCCTGTTGGAACACCACGTTCACCGCCGGGTGCGGCACGACCCGCTGCTCGAACGGAGTGCGCACCGACCAGTCAATCAACCAGTAGTGCTCGACCCACCGACGTAACGGCTGCGCCGGCAGGTACCGCCGGAAGCGCACCTCACGCAGCAGGCGCGCCGAGTCGAGGATGCCCCGGCTGTCGCCACGCGGTCGCTGTCGCATTTGTTCAAGACCACCCTCATACGCTGGCCCTATGACCACTCAGACTAGCGATCTGCTGGCTGCGGCCGCGCCGCCTACCCTCGATGTGGTGCGCGGCATCGCCGACGACCAGCTCGACCTGCCCACCCCGTGCCGTGACTACCTGGTCCGTGACCTGCTCAACCATCTCTTCCAGGTCGTGGTCAACTTTCAGGCGTTGGCCGACAAGCGACAGGTGGAATGGGCCGACAAGCCCGACCACCTGGGCGACGGCTGGCGGGACCGGTTCGACGCGGAGACCGGCCGGCTGGTGCGCGCCTGGTCCGATCCGTCCACACTGGAGGGCGTGTCGCCGGGCATGGGGATGCCGCAGCGCGTCGTCGGCGGAATGGCCCTGCTGGACCTGACAGTGCACGGCTGGGACCTGGCCGTCGCCACCGGCCAGCCCTACCACCCAGCCCCGGAGGTGGTGACCGAGCTGCACGCGCTGGTGGAGCAGTTGGGCCCCACCGCGCGCAAGATGGGCGTCTTCGCCGACCCGACCCCAACCCCCGACAAGGGCCACCCCCTGGACCATCTCCTAACCAAAACCGGCCGCACCCCCACCTGGCCCCACCCCTAGCCCCCACCCCTAGCCCCCACCCCACCCCACCCCGCCCCCGCCCCACCCCCACCCGCCCCCACCCCGCCCCCGTTGATCATGAAGTTATTGCCAGTCCGCGCGGCGTGTCGTGGCGATAACTTCATGATCAACGCTCCCGGGGGCGGGGCGCTCCGGGGCGCTCCCGGGGGCGGGGCGCTCCGGGGATGGGTGGGGGACTGTTGTGGGTTGATGTAACGGTGCTGGGTGGGCTGCCGCGTGCCGGACCGGACGGTTCCGGCACGGTGACGGTGGGAGATCGCAGATGCGCAGGCAACCGGGCTCGGCCACGCCGGTCTTCGTCGACGGCACCGGGCGGCGTCGTCGGCTGAGTGTCATCGCCGCCACGGCCCTCGGTCTCGGTCTGCTCACCAGCCTCGCGCTGGTAGCCGCCGGGATCTTCCCGGATACCTCGGTCCCGCTGCTGTGGGCTCTGCCGTTGCAGCAGCTGGTCTACCGGCAGTTGATGTATCTGGTGGTGGTGCAGTCGGTGGTCCCCGCGTTGATCGGCAACCGGCTGCGCTGGCAGCGGATGGTGCGTACCGGTGAGGTCGCCGCGCTGGTGGGCGCCGCCCCACGGTGAAGCCTGGTCAGGTCGGGGTGTGGAACAGACCCGCCGACCAGGAGATCAGCAGGCCGACGGCGGCGGAACAGCAGCAGACGACCAACGCGGCGGCGACCACGCCGAGAATCAGCCAACCGGACCAGCGTCGGGCCGCGCCCGGGGCGTCGACGCCTGATGCGTCCGGGTCGTCGTCGGCGGCGGGCACCACGCGAGTCTAGGCTTCCTCGCCGACGGTACGGGCGCGCATCGGGATGTGGTGACCTCGACGGGAGCCGGGTCACCACATCCGTGCGAGCTGTCAGGCGCGGCCCAGCCGGTCCAGGATCCAGGCGTTGATGAACGCCTCCTCGCGCCAGGAGTCGTAGCGGCCGCTCGGGCCGCTGTGCCCGGCACCCATCTCGGTCTTCAGCAGGTAGTCGCCGTCCGGGGCGACGGCCCGCAGCCGGGCGATCCACTTTGCCGGCTCGGAGTAGAGCACCCGCGTGTCGTTGAGACTGGTGGCCGCGAGGATCGCCGGATACGCGACAGCGGCCACGTTCTCGTACGGCGCGTAGGACTTCATGTACGCGTACACCTCGGGGTCGTCGAGCGGGTTGCCCCACTCCTCCCACTCGGTGACGGTCAGCGGCAGCGACGGGTCGAGGATCGACGTGAGCGGGTCCACGAACGGCACCTCCGCCACGATGCCGGCGAAGGCGTCCGGCGCGAGGTTGGCCACCGCGCCCATCAGCAGGCCGCCGGCCGAGCCACCCCGGGCGACCAGCCGGTCGCTGGCCGTCCAGCCGGCCTTGACCAGGTGCCGGGCGCAGGCGACGAAGTCGGTGAAGGTGTTCTTCTTGGCCAGCATCTTGCCCTGGTCGTACCAGCGCCGGCCCAGCTCTCCGCCGCCCCTGGTGTGCGCCACGGCGAAGACCACGCCCCGGTCCAGCAGCGACAGCCGGGCCACCGAGAACCACGGGTCCATGCTGGCCTCGTACGAGCCGTAGCCGTACAGCTCGCAGGGTGCCGAGCTGTCCCGGGGGGTGCCGACCCGGCAGACCAGCGAGATCGGCACCCGGGTGCCGTCGTCGGCGAGGGCCCAGTCCCGGTGCTGCTCGTACTCGGTCGGGTCGTACGGCCGGCCGTCCGGGCCGGGCAGCACCGGCTTCTGCTTGCGCAGCACCAGCTGCCGGGTGACCAGGTCGTAGTCGTAGACCGAGTCAGGGGTGACCAGCGAGGCGTAGCGGAGGCGGATCTGGCCGGTGCGGTACTCCGAGTTGGCGTCCAACCCCACGCTGTAGAGCGGCTCGGGGAAACTGATGTCGTACGCGTCGTCGCTGCCGACCGGCAGCACCCGCAGCCCGGTGAGCCCGTCGGTGCGCAGTGACACCACCAGGTGGTTGGCGAAGGCGTCGACGGCCTCCAGTCGGGTGCCGGGGGTGTGGTCGATCAGCGGCACCCAGTCGCCCGGTGCGTCGGCTGAGGTGAACGCCAGCGCGAAGTCCTCCGCGCCGTCGTTGTGCAGGATCAGGAAGCGGTGGCCGTGGTGCTCCACCGTGTATTCGACGCCCTGCCGGCGCGGGGCGATCACGGCGGGTGCGCCGGTCGGGTTGCCGGCGGGGATGACCAGCACCTCGCTCGTTACCTTGCTGTGCACGTCGATGAGGATGAACTTCTCCGAGCGGGTCAGCTCCACCCCCACCCAGAACCGCTCGTCGTCCTCCTGGTGGACCACCACGTCGTCGGCCGTGGCCGAGCCGATGGTGTGCCGCCAGACGCGGTTCGGTCGCCAGGCGTCGTCCACCGTGACGTAGAACAGCACCGAGGCGTCCGCCGACCAGGCGGTGCCGTAGAAGGTGTCGGGGATCTCGTCGGGCAGCAGCTCACCGGTGGTCAGGTCCTTCACCCGCAGCGTGAACCGCTCGTCGCCGGAGAAGTCGGTGGAGTACGCCAACCAGCGACCGTCCGGGCTGACGTCGAACGCACCCAGCGCGAGGAAGTCGTGCCCCTCGGCCAGCAGGTTGCCGTCGAGCAGCACCTCCTCGCCGTCGAGCGGGGCGCCGTCCACGCTGACCGGCGGGTCGACCTCACCGTCGCGGACCGCGCGCCGGCACTGCACCCCGTACTGCTGTCCCTCGATCGTCCGGGTGTAGTACCAGTGCCCACCCTTGCGGGTCGGCACGGACAGGTCGGTCTCCCGTGTGCGTCGGCGGATCTCCTCGAACAGCTCACCGCGCAGCTCAGCCAGGTGCGCCGTGCGCGCTTCGGTGTACTCGTTCTCGGCGGTCAGGTAGGCCATCGTGTCCGGGTCGTCCTTGGCGGCGAGCCAGGCGTACTCGTCGATGACGGTGTCGCCGTGGTGGGTGCGCTCGCTGGGCACCCGCTTGGCGGTGGGCGGGGCAGTCTCGGTGGTCACGGCGGCCACGTTACCGGCCATCGTGGGCGATTGGCCGGACCAGCGGCTTCCCGATAATCGCGGCAGCTCTTTCGAACACATGTACGATTGCCGCCATGGCGGCAGCAGCGAGTTCCCTTGGCCGGTCCGGAGCCCTCGAGATCACCCGACGGTTGGCGGCGATCTGCGGCCCACCGTTCTCCCGGTTGGCGGGTCCCGCCGACGAGGTGGCGGGGCGGCCGGCGCGGTGGGTGGCGGTGCCGGGCGGCCCGCGGGCCGCCGCCGAGGTGCTGCGCCTGGCGGCCCGACACGATCTGGCCGTGGTGCCCCGGGGCGCCGGCACGAAGATCGACTGGGGCGCAGCGCCCGTGCAGGTCGACATCGTGCTCGACACCGGTCGGCTGGCCGGCATCGGTCACGAGCCCGTCGACGCTCTGGTGGCCGACGTGGGCGCCGGCACCCCGCTGCGGGCGGTGCAGGCCACGCTGGAGCGCGCCGGGCAACGGCTGGCGATGGACACCCCGTCCCCCGGCGCGACCCTCGGGGGTGTGCTCGCCGCCGGTGAGGCCGGTCCCCTGCGGCACCGGCACGGCCGCCCCTGCGACCAGGTGCTCGACGTCCGCTACCTCGCCGCCGACGGCGAGCTGGTCAGCGCCGGGGGCGGCGCGCCCGGTCTGGAACTGGCCCGGCTGCTCTGCGGGTCGCAGGGCGCGCTCGGTGTGCTGGTCTCGGCGAGCATGCGGGTGCAGGCGATGCCGGCGAGCCGACTCTGGGTGTCCCGTCCGGTGTGGACACCACTGGAGGTGCACGACCTGATCCGGACGATCCTCGCCGCGCGGCTGGACCCGGCGGCCATCGAGCTGGACCTGCCCGGCGGCACCCCCCGGCCACGTACGCCGTACCCGGCCGGGCACCCCGCCGCCACCGCCCGGGAGCGCCACCCGTCGATGTCCGGGCGGTCCGGCGCCCCGTCCCGGGCCGGCAGCCTGGTGGTCCTGTTGGAGGGCGGCCCCGCCGACGTCACCGAACGCGCCGAGCGGCTGGTCGGCCTGCTGCACGGCGAGGCGACCGTCACGCACTCCGCGCCGACGTGGTGGCGCCGCTATCCGTTCGCGCCCGGCGACACCGCGCTGCGCCTGGAGGTGCCGATCGGTGACCTGCACGCCGCCGTCTACGCGCTGCGCGACGCGGCCGGCACGCCGGTTCCGGTGCGCGGCTCCGCCGGGTTGGGCGTGGTGCACGCGGCGCTGCCCGGCGCGCTGGCCCCCGAACGGGTGGCGTCCATCCTGGCCGCCGTCCGGGGAGTTCTGCTGGCCCGGCAGGGTCGCTGCGTGGTGGTCTCCGCGCCCGCGGCGGTCCGCCGGGCCGTCGACATCTGGGGTGACCTGGCCGGCCTCGCCCAGCTACGCGCCGCCAAGAAGCACCTCGATCCGGAGCACCGGCTCGCCCCCGGACGGCTTCCCGGCGGCCTGTGAGGCCACCCGGGCGGTCAGTCCATCCACCACCGGTGCATGTCCAGCAGCGGCGGGGTGAAGCGTGCCACCAGCACCAGCAGGCCGCCCACCGCGCCGGTCAGCAGCAGCGCCCGGGTCGCCCGGGGCGGGGTGTCGCGCTCCCGGGCGGCCAGCGCCACCGCGACGATCGCCAACGGCAGCGCCGAGACAGCGCCCACCAGGTAGAGCATTCCGACCACGCCGTAGAGCCAGAAGAACGGATTCGTCCCGTCCATCCCGAACGGGACCAGGTCCTTCGGGTCGTACGCGCCGGTCAGCATCTCGGCCGGGCCGACGCCCGCGGCGACCATCCGACCGACGTAGAGCAGCAGCACGACCAGGAACGCGCCGACGGTCGCGAGCTGCGCCACGACCAGAGCACTGACCAACCCCCGGGAGTACGACGTGGCGTGCGCGGCACTCGACATGAGCGTCAATCTACCGAGCGGCAGGTGAGCCCGGGGGTCGGGCGGCGGTCAGCTCGCGTCGTTGCGCAACACCAGGACGGCGATGTCGTCCCGGGGTGGCTCGACCGAGAAGTTGATCGCGGCGGCGCGCAGTCGGGCGGCCACCACGTCGGCGGAATATCCGGTCAGCGGCGCGGCGGCGTCGCGCAGCCGGTCGGTGCCGAACAGTTCCCGGCCACGCCGTCGCTCGGTGACCCCGTCGGTGTAGAAGATCAGCGAGTCGCCCGGCGCGAGCGTGATCTGCGTGGCCGGCGACGTGATCGTGTCGAGCAGGCCCAGCGCGGTGCCGCCGGTGCCGACGAAACCGGCCCCGCCGGACGCCGCCAACAGCACCGGCCGGTCGTGCCCGGCCAGGTGCAGCGAGACCTCCAACCGGTCGCCCGGACCCGGCCCGACCGCTGCCAGCGCCAACGTGCAGTAGCGACCGCCACCCCGCTCGACGAGCGTCTGGTTGAGCCGCGCCAGCGCCTCCGGCAGCGGTTTGCCGTCGCCGACCAGCACCCGGATGACGTCCCGCACCAGCCCGGTCACCGCGGCGGCCTGCACGCCCTTGCCCGACACGTCACCGATGACCACCAGCCAACGCCCGTCGACGAGGGGCACCACGTCGTAGAAGTCGCCGCCCACCTCCGCGTCGTCGCCGGTCGGGACGTACTCGGCGGCGAAGCCGATGCCGTCCACGACGGGCAGCACCGGTGGTAGCAGCGACTGCTGGAGCGTCTGCGCCACGCGCCGACGTTCGGCGTGGATGCGGGCGTTCTCGATGGCCAGTGCGGCCCGGCGGGCCACGTCCTCCAGCACGGCCACCTCGTCCGGGTCGTGCCGGTGCCGCTGGTGCCGGCCCACGGCCAGGGTGCCGAGCGGCTGCCCGCGGGCGATCAGCGGGACCGCGAAGCCCTCCATCGGCCCACCCAGGGGGATCTGCGCCGCGCTGCGGGACGCCTCGCGCAGGCGGGCCTGGACCGAGTCCGGCCCGGTCTCCGCCAGCACCTTGTGCAGCTGCGGCAGCATCGACTCGTCGGCGTGGCTGGCTGCCGCCAGCCGGAGCCGGCCCCACTCGTCGGTGGTGTGCACGGCGCACCACTGCCCGAGCCGGGGCACCACCAACTGCGGCACCAACGCCATCGTCAGGTCGACGTCCAGCGACTGGGCCAGCAGCTCGCTCGCCTCGGCCAGGAACGTCAGCCACACCTGGCGGCGGACGTCCGCCCGGCGCAGCCTGTCGTTCTCCAGGTGCAGGGAGAGCCGTTCGGCGGTGAGCACCGCCAACGGCCGGGCGTACGCCGACGGCGCGGCGTCGAGCTCCAGCTCGCCGGCGTACGGACGGTGCACGGTCAGCGGCACCCGGAGCAGCTCGCTGCCGGGGCGTGGTGGTCGACCGAAGCGGGCCAGCACCTGGCGGCCCTGCCCGTCGCCCCGGTCCAGGCGGATCGTGCCACCGGCCGCGCCCACCATCTCGGCGACCCGGCTCAGCAGGCTGGTGGCGAAGTCGGGCAGCGGGTCGTCCCCGTACGGGTCGGGGGCGGTCTGCATGAGTTCGCTCATCGCGCTGGCGCTCGGCGCGGACCGGTCGTCGCCGGTCCGGGGGCCGGCGCTGGCCGGCGCGGACAGGCCCACGGTGTCGCCGGCCGGCCGGTCGGCCCCGGGACGGTCCAGCCGGAACCAGACGCCCTTCCCGGTGGGCAGGTACGTGGTGCCCCAGCGGCTGGCGAAGTGGTCGACGAGCAGCAGGCCCCGGCCCCGCTCGGAGACCTCGGTGATCTCGGTGGCGTCGTTGCGGGTGCCGACGGTCAGTTCGTCACCGGAGCCGGGCGCGAAGTCGGAGACGGTGACGGTGAGCCCGATCTCGTCCGCGACGACCTCGATGTCCAGCTCGGTGCGGGCGTGTTCGACGGCGTTCGTGGTCAGCTCGGTGGTGAGCAGGAGCGCCTCGTTGGTCAACTCGTCCAGGTGTGACTCGGTCAACACCGAGCGGACCACGGCGCGGGCGGCGGCCGGCGTACGACGGTCGGCGGGCAGGCGGACGCGCCGGACCGCCCCGTCCCGGGCCCCGGCCGTCGCGGGCCCCGCCTCGGCTGACACCTCCGTATCCTCTACCGTTCCCGGGTCAGGTGCCAAGCCGATCACCGATCGCGGGCCGCCGCGTCGGCCGCGCGAGAAGCGGACCGGCTCCGGGTGCGGTCACCGCTTCCCTGCGAGGTGTGTCCCCCATCGACCGGTCCGGGGTGTCGGACGAAGCGACCGGGGCGGGTCGCGCACCCTGGCACCACGGCGCGCGCGGGCACAATATGAGGGGCCGGTGTGCCCGCACCGACCGGCGCCCCCGAGTTGAGCGAGGAATGATGACCACGGCGAAGCAGTCGGTGGCGGATCCGTCCGCGCCCGACCACGAGGCGATCCTCGGCGAGCTGACCGAGGCATTGCGACGGGTCCGTCGCGGCGACCTGAAGGTCCGGCTTCCCCGCCGCGCCGGCACGGCCGGTGAGGTGGCTGACGCCTTCAACGAGGTGGTCTCGCTCCAGGAGCGGCAGTATCTCGACCTGCGGCGGATCAGCCGGATCGTCGGCCGCGACGGTCGGCTCACCGAGCGGCTCGACGACGAGGGGCTGGACGGCTCCTGGGCGGAGGGGCAGCGGGCGATCAACTCGCTGATCGACGACCTGGGCCGCCCGACCACCGAGATCGCCCGGGTCATCGTGGCGGTCGCCGACGGTGACCTCTCCCAGCACATGGCGTTGGAGATCGACGGCCGGCCGCTGCGCGGTGAGTACCTGCGCATCGGGCGGACCGTGAACACGATGGTGGACCAGCTGTCGTCGTTCGCCGACGAGGTGACCCGGGTGGCCCGTGAGGTGGGCACCGAGGGCAAGTTGGGTGGCCAGGCCGACGTGCGGGGCGTCGCCGGCACCTGGAAGGACCTCACCGACTCGGTGAACACCATGGCGTCGAACCTGACCGGTCAGGTCCGGTCGATCTCGCAGGTGGCGACGGCGGTGGCCAAGGGCGACCTGTCGCAGAAGATCACTGTCGGCGCGCGCGGTGAGGTCGCCGAGCTGGCCGCCACGATGAACTACCTCACCGACACCCTGCGGCTCTTCGCCGAGCAGGTGACCCGGGTGGCCCGCGAGGTGGGCACCGAGGGCAAGCTGGGCGGCCAGGCCGAGGTGCCGAACGTGGCGGGCACCTGGAAGGACCTGACCGACAGCGTCAACTCGATGGCGTCGAACCTGACCGCCCAGGTGCGCAACATCGCGCAGGTCTCCACGGCGGTGGCCCGTGGTGACCTGTCGCAGAAGATCACCGTGGCGGCGCAGGGCGAGATCCTGGAGCTGAAGGACACCGTCAACACGATGGTGGACCAGTTGTCGTCGTTCGCCGACGAGGTGACCCGGGTGGCCCGCGAGGTGGGCATCGAGGGCAAGCTCGGCGGTCAGGCGCAGGTGCGCGGCGTCTCCGGCACCTGGCGCGACCTCACCGAGAACGTCAACCAGTTGGCCGGCAACCTGACCAGCCAGGTCCGCAACATCTCCCAGGTCTCCACGGCCGTGGCGAAGGGTGACCTGAGTCAGAAGATCACCGTGGACGCCCAGGGCGAGATCCTGGAGCTGAAGAACACCGTCAACACGATGGTGGACCAGCTCTCGTCGTTCGCCGACGAGGTGACCCGGGTGGCCCGCGAGGTGGGCACCGAGGGCAACCTGGGTGGTCAGGCCCAGGTCAAGGGCGTCAGCGGTACGTGGCGGGACCTGACCGACAACGTCAACTCGATGGCGTCGAACCTGACCAGCCAGGTGCGCAACATCGCCTCGGTGACCACGGCGGTGGCGAAGGGTGACCTGTCGCAGAAGATCACTGTGGACGCGCGGGGCGAGATCCTGGAGCTGAAGTCGACTGTCAACACGATGGTGGACCAGTTGTCGTCGTTCGCCGACGAGGTGACCCGAGTGGCCCGTGAGGTGGGCACCGAGGGCAAGCTGGGCGGGCAGGCCCAGGTGCGCGGAGTCGCCGGCACCTGGCGGGACCTGACCGACAACGTGAACTCGATGGCGTCGAACCTGACCGCCCAGGTGCGCAACATCGCCCAGGTCTCCACGGCGGTGGCGAAGGGTGACCTGTCGCAGAAGATCACTGTGGACGCGCGGGGCGAGATCCTGGAGCTGAAGTCGACTGTCAACACGATGGTGGACCAGTTGTCGTCGTTCGCCGACGAGGTGACCCGGGTGGCCCGCGAGGTGGGCACCGAGGGCAAGCTCGGCGGGCAGGCCCAGGTGAAGGGCGTCTCCGGCACCTGGCGGGACCTGACCGACAACGTCAACTCGATGGCGTCGAACCTGACCGGCCAGGTGCGCAACATCGCCTCGGTGACCACCGCCGTGGCGAAGGGTGACCTGAGCCAGAAGATCACCGTGGACGCGCAGGGCGAGATCCTGGAGCTGAAGAACACCGTCAACACGATGGTGGACCAGTTGTCGTCGTTCGCCGACGAGGTGACCCGGGTGGCCCGCGAGGTCGGCATCGAGGGCAAGCTCGGCGGGCAGGCCCAGGTGAAGGGCGTCTCCGGCACCTGGCGGGACCTCACCGAGAACGTCAACCAGCTCGCGTCGACGCTCACCACGCAGTTGCGGGCCATCGCCCGGGTGTCCACCTCGGTGACCCGTGGCGACCTGACCCAGCGGATCGCGGTGAAGGCGCAGGGCGAGGTCGCCGAGCTGAAGGACAACATCAACCAGATGATCGTCACCCTCCGGGAGACGACGAAGAAGAACGCCGAGCAGGGCTGGCTGGACTCCAACCTCGCCCGGATCGGCGGCCTGTTGCAGGGCCAGCGCGACCTCGGCGAGGTCTGCCGAATGATCATGACGGAGGTGACCCCGCTGGTCGACGCCCAGCTCGGCGCCTTCTTCCTGGCCGACGACACCGACGGCAGCATGCGGCTGCGGCTGACCTCGTCGTACGGGTACGTGACGCGCGGCACCGACGTCACCTTCGGGCCGGGTGAGGGGCTGGTCGGGCAGACCGCGCTCTCCCGCCGCACGATCCGGGTCAGCGCCCCACCGAACAGCCGGCTCACGCTGCGGTCCGGCCTGGCCGAGACACCCCCGTCCGACCTCGTGGTGCTCCCCGTCCTGTTCGAGGGCGAACTGCTCGGGGTGATCGAGTTCGCCAGCGTGTCGACCTTCTCCGAGCTGCACCTGTCGTTCCTGGAGCGGCTGGTGCTCACCATCGGCATCGCGGTCAACACCATCCAGGCCAACCGGCGTACGGAGGAGCTGCTGGCCCAGTCCCAGCGGCTGGCGCACGAGATGCAGGAGCAGTCGGCGGAGTTGCAGCGCACCAACGCCGAGCTGGAGGAGAAGGCCACCCTGCTGTCCGAGCAGAAGGGCAACATCGAGACGAAGAACCGGGAGATCGAGCTGGCCCGCCTCGGCCTGGAGGAGAAGGCGCAGCAGCTCACCCGGGCGTCGGCGTACAAGTCGGAGTTCCTCGCCAACATGAGCCACGAGCTGCGGACGCCGCTCAACTCGCTGCTGCTGCTGGCCCGCCTGCTCGCGGAGAACTCGGAGCGGAACCTCAGCCCGAAGCAGATCGAGTTCGCCCGGACGATCCACGGCTCCGGCTCGGACCTGCTGCGCCTGATCGACGACATCCTCGACCTGTCCAAGATCGAGGCGGGCCGGATGGACGTCGAGCCGACCGAGATCCGCTTCACCGAGCTGCAGAGCTTCGTCGAGCAGGCGTTCGCGCCGCAGGCCGAGGAGAAGAACCTGGACTTCCAGGTACGGGTGAGCAGGGATCTGCCGCCGGCGTTGGTGACCGACGCGCAGCGCCTGCAGCAGATCCTGCGCAACCTGCTCTCCAACGCGGTGAAGTTCACCGACAACGGCGCCGTGACGCTGCGGATCGCCCCGGCGGCGGAGAACGCCGTCTTCGACGTCCCCGCGTTGACGAACGCCCAGCAGGTGATCGCGTTCACCGTGATCGACACCGGGATCGGCATCTCCGACGACAAGTTGTCGATCATTTTCGAGGCGTTCCAGCAGGCGGACGGCACCACCAGTCGCCGCTACGGCGGCACCGGCCTGGGTCTGTCGATCAGCCGTGACCTGGCCCGGCTGATCGGCGGCACCATCACCGTGACGTCGGCGCCCGGTCAGGGCTCGACGTTCACCCTCTTCGTGCCGCAGGTGCTGGCCCCGGACGCCGTGGTCGCGCCCCAGTCCCCGTCTCCGCAGCGCGCCGGCCTGCCGTCGTCGCTGCTGATGCCCCCGCTGGAACTGCTGCCGGAGCGCTCCGAGGCGCCGGTCACCCGGCAGTTGGACGGTGCCACCGTGCTGATCGTCGACGACGACGTCCGCAACGTCTTCGCGTTGACCAGCGCATTGGAACTGCACGGGATGACCGTGCTCTACTCGGACAACGGGGCGGACGGTGTCCGCCTGCTTGCCGAACACCCGGAGGTGGACATCGTGCTGATGGACGCCATGATGCCGGACCAGGACGGTTACGAGACCACCCGGCAGATCCGCCGTAACCACCGGTTCGCCGACCTGCCGGTGGTCTTCCTGACCGCCAAGGCGATGCCGGGCGACCGGGAGTCGGCGCTCGCGGCCGGTGGCAGCGACTACATCACCAAGCCGGTCGACCTGGACGACCTGATCGAGTTGATGACGTCCTGGATCAACGGCAGCAGCCGGAGCGAGGAGAATTCGTGACCCAGATGGCCAAGGCGCTGCTCGTGGACGACCGGCGGCAGAACCTGACGGCCCTGGAGGCGATCCTCCAGGGCCTGCCGGTCCAGTCGGTGGCGGTGGAGAGCGGCGAGGCGGCGCTCAAGCAACTGCTTGTGGACGACTTCGCGGTGATCCTGCTGGACGCCCAGATGCCGGACATGGACGGCTTCGAGACGGCCAGCCACATCAAGCGCCGCGAACGCACCCGGCACGTGCCGATCATCTTCCTCACGGCGGCGGACCGGGACGCCCAGCTCGCGCTGCGGGGTTACCAGGTGGGCGCCGTGGACTACCTGACCAAGCCGTTCGACCCGTGGGTGCTGCGGGCCAAGGTGTCGGTCTTCGTCGAGCTGTGGGTGAAGACGAGGCAGTTGGCCGCCCAGTCGGATCTGGTCCGCGAGCGGGACACGCAGTGGCGCAGGCTCACCGACGCGGTCGACGAGGCGACCACGCTGCTCCGCTCCGACGACGCGGAGGCACGTGACCGGGCGGTCCGGATGCTCGAACAGGCCCGCTGGGGCAACACCGCCTGACGGCGGCCGGGTGGCACTCAGCCGGTGGGCTGGTCGTTGCGGATCATCAGGGCGCTGCGCAGACCGGTGATGTCCAGGACGCGGATCAGGAAATCGCCCACGTGGGTCAACACCAGCAGACTCTGGGCGTGGCTGGCCTTGCGGCTGAGCACGACGAGGGTGCCCAGGCCCTGCGAGTCGCAGAAGGTGACGCCGCCGAGGTCGAGCACGATCCGTGGGGGTGGGTCGGCCAGCACCTCGTTGACGACGGTGGAGAGCTGGGCCGCCGTGAGCATGTCGATCTCACCGGCCAGGCGGAGCACTGCTTCGTCGCCCGTCCGGTGTAGCGTGATGGACAGTTCGGCACGATCCACCCGGTCAGCCTAGCGCGATCACGCCGACCTGGCCTGTCGAGGCGACGAGCCGTCCCCATCCGGGCCCCGGCCCCGTCGGGTCGGTGCCGCCGGAGGGCGCCGGCCACGGGTGAGCCGCGTAACCCCGGCGCGGGGTGGCTGCTGGTTGACCGTCCGGCGCTGACACAATGGCCGCATTGTGACCGACAACTTTTCCGCCGGATCCGGCCGCTACCCGGCCGACGCACCGGCCTCCGAGGCCCTGTTCGACCGCGCCCGGGCCATCGTGCCGGGCGGGGTGAACTCTCCCGTGCGTGCCTTCCAGGCGGTTGGCGGCACCCCCCGGTTCATGGTCCGTGGTGAGGGCCCGTGGCTGTACGACGCCGACGGCCGTCGCTACGTCGACCTGGTCTGCTCCTGGGGTCCGCTGATCCTCGGGCACGCCCACCCCGAGGTGGTGGACGCCGTCCAGGCCGCCGCCGCCCGGGGCACCAGCTTCGGCACCCCGACCCCCGGTGAGGTGGAGCTGGCGGCCGAGATCGTCGCGCGGACCCCGGTGGAGCAGGTTCGCCTGGTCAATTCGGGCACCGAGGCGACGATGTCGGCGATCCGGCTGGCCCGTGGCTTCACCGGCCGCTCCAAGGTCGTCAAGTTCGCCGGCTGCTACCACGGTCACGTCGACGCGCTGCTCGCCTCCGCCGGGTCCGGCGTGGCCACCCTCGGCCTGCCCGACTCGCCCGGCGTGACCGGCGCGGCGGCCAGCGAGACCATCGTGCTCCCGTACAACGACATCCGGGCCGTCGAGGAGGCGTTCGCCGCCGAGGGCCCGCACATCGCCGCCGTGATCACCGAGGCTGCCGCCGGCAACATGGGCGTGGTGGCCCCCCGCGACGGTTTCAACCAGCAGCTCGCCCGGATCGCGCACGCCCACGGCGCGCTGCTCGTCGTCGACGAGGTGATGACCGGGTTCCGGGTCTCCCGCGCCGGCTGGCACGGTCTCGACGCCTCCGACGCCGACCTGTGGACGTACGGCAAGGTCATGGGTGGTGGCCTGCCCGCCGCGGCCTTCGGCGGGCGGGCGGACATCATGGCGCGACTCGCGCCGGCCGGTCCGGTCTACCAGGCCGGCACGCTCTCCGGTAACCCGCTGGCCTGCGCCGCCGGTCTGGCGACCCTGCGGCTCGCCGACGACGCGCTCTACCGCAGGCTCGACGAGACGGCCGCCGTCGTGGGCAAGCTCGCGTCCGACGCGCTGGCCGCCGCCGGGGTCCCGCACCGACTGTCGTACGCCGGCAGCATGTTCTCGATCTTCTTCACCGACGCCGACGTGGTCGACTACGACAGCGCCCGCACCCAGCAGGTGCCGGCGTTCAAGGCGTTCTTCCACAGCATGCTCGCCGCCGGCGTCTACCTGCCGCCGAGCGCGTTCGAGTCGTGGTTCGTGTCGGCGGCGCTCGACGACGCCGCGCTGGAGCACATCGCCGCCGCGCTGCCGACGGCGGCCAACGCGGCGGCAGCGGCTGGTCACGGGGGGTAACAAACAGTGTCGAAGACGGTGGTCCACGTGCTCCGGCACGGCGAGGTGCACAACCCCGACCAGATCCTCTACGGCCGGCTGCCCGGCTTCCGCCTCTCCGAGCTGGGCGTCCAGATGGCCAAGGCCGCCGCGCAGGGCCTGGCCGAGCGGGACGTCGTACACGTGGTGGCCAGCCCGCTGGAGCGCGCCCAGCAGACCGCCGAGCCGATCGCCGCCCAGTTCGGGCTGCCGGTGGGGGTGGACGAGCGGCTGATCGAGAGCGCGAACTGGTTCGAGGGCAAGAAGGTGTCCCCCGGCGACGGGTCGTTCCGCGACCCGCGCAACTGGTGGGTGCTGCGCGACCCGGTGACCCCGTCCTGGGGCGAGGCGTACCGGGTGATCGCCGAGCGGATGTTCGCCGCCGTGCACGCCGCCCGGGTCGCCGCCGAGGGGCGGGAGGCGGTGCTGGTGTCGCACCAGCTCCCGATCTGGACGCTGCGCCGCTACGTCGAGCGCAAGCGGCTCTGGCACGACCCGCGTAAGCGCCAGTGCGGGCTGGCGAGTCTCACCTCGTTCCACTTCGACGGGGCGAAGGTGGTGGGCATCGGCTACAGCGAGCCGGCCGCGCACCTGATCGCCCTCTCCGCGACCGCCCGGACGGCCAAGGGGGCCTGATGAACGCCCGGAGGTGGACCGCCGGTCTGCTCGCCGCCGTCGCCGCGGTGGCGCTCGTCGGCTGTACGTCGAAGGGGCAGGAGAAGACCTGCACGACCACCACCGACGGCATCTTCGAGTGCGCGCCGGACCAGCGCTCGACCCCGCCGAAGCTGGCCGGGGAGCTGCTCCTCGGCGGCACCTATGACGTCACCCAGGCCCGTGGCCAGGTGGTCGTGGTCAACTTCTGGGGTTCGTGGTGCGCGCCGTGCCGGGCCGAGGCGGACGACCTGGAAGCCACCTACCAGGCGACCAAGGCGTCCGGGGTGAGCTTCCTCGGCATCAACGTGCAGGACTCGCGGGACAAGGCCAAGGCGTTCGAGGAGGGCCGGGTCACCTATCCGAGCCTGTTCGACCCGGCCAGCCGGCTGGCGCTCGACCTGGACATCCCGCCGAACACCGTGCCGGCGACCGTGGTGCTGGACCGGGAGGGCCGGATCGCCGCGGTGATCCGCGCGGCGGTCAAGCAGGAGGGCCTGCAACCGATCGTCGAACGGATCGCCGCCGAGAAGCCGGCGTCGGGCTGATGGGCGAGACCTTCCGGAACCTGGCGCTGAGCGGGCCGCTGCTGCTCGCCATGGGCGCGGCGGCGCTCGCCGGCCTGGTCAGCTTCCTCTCCCCGTGCGTGCTCCCGCTGGTGCCCGGCTACCTGTCGTACGTCACCGGTCTGGCCGGGGCCGACCTGGAGGGCCGGCGGGCGTCGGCGGACCCGGCGCCCGACGGCGCCGGCGGCGTCGCCGTCCGGGAGCGGGCCGCGACGGTGGCGGTCAAGGGCCGGGTCCTGGCCGGGACGCTGCTCTTCATCGGCGGGTTCACCGTCGTCTTCGTCGCCACCGCGATCCTCTTCGCCAGCATCGGCCGGGTGTTCTTCGACTACGAGCGTGAGTTGCAGATCGGTGTCGGCGTGCTGGTCATCGTGCTCGGGCTCAGCTACCTCGGGATGATCCCCGCCCTGCAACGCGAGTTCCGGATCTCCCGACTGCCGTCGGCCGGTCTGCTCGGCGCACCGGTCTTCGGCGCGGTCTTCGCGCTGAGCTGGGTGCCCTGCACGGGCCCGACGCTCGGCGCGGTGATGGGCATGGCGGCCACCAGCGGCCAGACCGACCGGGCCGTGGTGCTCGCGGTGGCGTACTGCCTCGGCCTGGGGATACCGTTCGTGGTCTTCGGGCTGGGCTTCGAACGCCTGCTCGGGGTCTTCCGCGCCGTCCGGCGCAACAGCCGCTGGGTCACCCGGGTCGGTGGCGCTCTGCTCATCCTGATCGGTCTGGCGCTGGTCACCGGTGGCTGGCAGAGCTTCGTGATCTGGCTGCAGACCAGCGTCGGGGTGGGCGAGGTGAGCATCTGATGACTGTGGTCGACGATCGGCCGGAGGCCGAGGCCCCGGCGCCCCGGCGGCGACCCAACCGGCTGCTGGCTCTCCTGCGCAACTCGTGGCGACAGCTCACCAGCATGCGGACGGCGCTGATCCTGCTCTTCCTGCTCGCCGTCGCGGCCATCCCCGGCTCGGTGCTGCCGCAGCGCGGAATCAGCCCGGAGAAGGTCAACGAGTACTTCGTCGAGCACCCGGACCTGGCCCCCCGGCTCGACCGGATCGGCGCGTTCGAGGTGTTCGGCTCGGTCTGGTTCTCCGCCATCTATCTGCTGCTGTTCACGTCCCTGATCGGCTGCATCACGCCACGGATGCGCGACCACATCCGGACCCTGCGGTCCCGGCCGCCGGCCGCGCCGAAGCGGATGGCCCGGCTGCCGCAGCACACGGTGCTGCCCGCTCCGCCCGGTGGCGCGGCGGCGATCGCCGACGTGCTGCGCAAGCGCCGCTGGCGGGTGGAGGTGCGCGGCGACGAGGTCTCCGCCGAGAAGGGCTACCTCAAGGAGACCGGCAACCTGCTGTTCCACACCTCGCTGATCGCGGTGCTGATCGGCGTCGCGCTCGGCTCGTGGTACGGCTGGAGCGGCAACCGGCTGCTGGTCGCCGGCGCGGACAACGCGTTCTGCAACACCCGGCAGCAGTACGCCGAGGCGAAGCTCGGCCCCCGCGTGGACAGCGCCGACCTGCCCCGCTTCTGCCTGCGCCTGGACGACTTCGAGGCCCGGTTCCTGGAGAGCGGTCAGCCGGACTTCTTCAACGCGAAGGTGACTGTCGACGGCCCGGACGAGCCGACCCGCAGCGCGAACTTCTCGGTGAACTCGCCGCTGCGCCTGAAGGACGCGAGCGTCTACCTGCTCGGGCACGGGTACGCCCCGGTGATCCGCTACACCGACCGGTTCGGCAAGAGCCAGATCAGCGACGACCCGTTCCTGACCACCGGCGACATGGGCCTGACCGGCGAGGGGCTGGCGGCCTTCCCGGACGCGAACGTCGACCCGGCGACCGGGCAGCGCGCAGCGGACCAGCAGATGGCGTTCACCGGCATCTACCTGCCCACCGCGCCGGAGCAGGGGCCGTTCGTCCGCTCGCAGTACCCGACCGAGCGCAACCCGGCGCTGAACCTGGTCGCCTACCGGGGCAACCTCGGTCTGGACGCCGGCATCCCCGGGTCGGTCTACCAGCTCGACCAGCGGCAGGTGCGGACCGGCAAGGTCAAGGAGGTCGGCACCAAGCTGCTCCGCAAGGGCGAGAAATGGACGCTCGACGACGGCACCACTGTCGAGTTCCTGGGCACCCAGCGGTACGTCACCCTCTCCGTCCGGCACGACCCCGGCGCGACGCCGCTGCTCATCAGTTGCGCGTTTCTGCTGGTCGGGCTGATGGGCTCGCTGTTCGGGCGGCGTCGCCGGGTGTTCTTCCGGGTGCTCCCGGGCGACCCCGGAGAAGGATCTCCGACAAGCGGTAGTAGCTTGGTGGAGGTCGGCGGGCTGCCGCGTACCGACTATCCCGGGTTCGCCGAGGAGTTCGCCCAACTCGTCGCCGCGGTCAGGGGCGACCAGCCAGCGGCCGAACGGGCCGGCGCGCGAGAAGGAGCCGAGTGATGTCCGCACTCTCCGACAATCTGGTGACCTTCGCGATCCTGGCGTACCTGATCGCGATGATCGGCCACGCCGTGGAGTACGCGCTGGGCAACGCCCGTGCCCGGGTCGCCGCGGCGGCTCCGGCGCGGGAACTGGTCGCTGCCGGCGGCGTCGTCGTCCCGGCACCGCCCGCGCCGACTCCGGCTCCGGCGACCGGCGCGTCCGACCGCTCCGCGCGGCGGGCCCGCCTCGCCGGCCTGGTCGGGGTGTACGCCACCGCTGTCGCCGCCGCGCTGCACCTGGCGGCGCTGGTCACCCGAGGGCTGGCCGCCGACCGGATGCCCTGGGGCAACATGTACGAGTTCGTGCTCACTGTGACGTTCATCGGGGTCGCCGCCTGGCTCGTGGTGCTCTGGAAGCGGCCGTCGCTGCGCAAGCTCGGGCTGTTCCTGACGCTCGTCATGGTGCTGCTGGTGGCCACCGCCGAACTGGTGCTGTACGTGCCGATCGTGCCGCTGGTGCCGGCGCTCAACTCGTACTGGTTCATCATCCACGTGTCGACGATCGTCTTCGCCTCCGGCATCTTCCTGCTCGGCGTGGTGCCCGCTGTCGGCTTCCTCATGCGCAACGGGTACGAGCAGGGTCGGCGGAGCTTCCCGTACAGCCTGGCCAAGCGGTTGCCCGGCGCGGCCGGCCTGGAGCGGTTGACCTTCGGTCTGCACGCCTTCGCGTTCCCGATCTTCACTTTCGCGGTGATCGCCGGCGCGATCTGGGCCGAGGCGGCCTGGGGTCGGCCGTGGGGCTGGGACCCGAAGGAGACCTGGGCGTTCATCTCCTGGGTCGTGTACGCCGGTTACCTGCACGCCCGCGCCACGCCCAGCGTCAAGCGCAACGTGGCCACCTGGATCGCCGTGCTCGGCTTCCTCACCATGCTGATGAACCTGTTCGGCGTGAACATCTTCTTCACCGGCCTGCACTCGTACGGCGGGCTGGACTGACCCACAGTTGACAGATGTAGAACTACACATCTAAGAAATGTAGTTCTACATTCCTGTGGGGATGTGGCAGTGAAGCTCTCCAAGCCGGCGGAAATCTTCGACCGTGACGTCGAATGGGCGGAGCTGGCCCGGTTCGCCACGGACGACCGGCCCGGTGCGACGCCAAGTGGGGTCGCACGCTCGGGCGGCCCGAGTTGGATCGGCTGGGCCGGGCACGAGACTTGCTCGTCGCGCGTCCTGGCCTGGACGTGCGGGACGCCCGGTTGCTGCTCGTGAGCGCGGCGGGGTTCACCGACGACCTTCGGCAGGCGGCCGGTCAGCGTCCCGATGTCGTCCTCGTCGACCCGTCGCGGCTCTATTCCGGCGATTGAGGGCGTCCTGGCCGCACGGAAGGATGTCGAAGGCTGCGGTTGCCGCGCAGGGTCTCGTTCACGCGCAGCGTGATCTGGTACGACACCTCCGGCAGGTCGGCCAGCTCGATCCGCTCGCCGCGTAACGCCAGTTGGGCGTGCAACTCCCGGGCGACAGCGTCACGAAGCTCGACCTGTAGGGGCGACAACCCGTCCGGGTCGCCGACGACGTACGCGTCCGACACTGGTCCACTCTGCTCCCGCGTCCCGCCATTCGACCAGGCACGGTGAGATGTGTCCGCCGGGCTTGACTCGCCCCCGGGTCGGTGATGTGGTGGCGCGAGCCCTGATCCACTCGTGTTCCAGGAAACGGGGGTGTCCCAGGTCGCTGGACACCCCGACTTTCGGAAAGTCGAGTGGATCAAGATCCGCCCCGCTGGGCCGGGGCCGTCGCGGGTGTCACAGCACCCGGCGTGGGGCGCGCCGCACCCGGTGCGGGAGACTGGCGGGTATGGCGGCTCGTGGCTTCCCGTACACCGATCTCAAGGACTTCCTCGCGGCGCTGGAGCGGGCGGGGGAGTTGCGCCGGGTCGACGTCCCGGTCGACCCGACCCTGGAGATGAGCGAGGTGGTCACCCGTACGGTGCGGGCCGGCGGCCCGGCGCTGCTCTTCGAGCGTCCGACCCGGGGCGAGATGCCGGTGGCGATCAACCTGTTCGGCACCGAGAAGCGGATGGCGATGGCTCTCGGCGTCGACTCGCTCGACGAGATCGGCGCCCGGATCGGCGCGCTGATCAAGCCGGAGCTGCCGGTCGGCTGGTCCGGCATCCGGGAGGGCCTGGGCAAGGTCATGCAGCTCAAGTCGGTGCCGCCGCGCAAGGTGAAGACCGCGCCCTGCCAGGAGGTCGTCTACCGGGGTGACGACGTCGACCTGAACCGGCTGCCGGGGTTGCAGGTCTGGCCCGACGACGGCGGGATCTTCCACAACTACGGGCTGACCCACACCAAGCACCCGGAGACCGGTAAGCGCAACCTCGGCCTCTACCGCCTCCAGCAGCACGGCCGCAACACCCTCGGCATGCACTGGCAGATCCACAAGGACTCGACGGCGCACCACGCCGTCGCCGAGCGGCTCGGGCAGCGCCTGCCGGTCGCTGTCGCGATCGGCTGCGACCCGGTCGTCTCGTACGCGGCGAGCGCGCCGTTGCCCAGCGACATCGACGAGTACCTGTTCGCCGGGTTCCTGCGCGGCGAACGGGTGGAGATGGTCGACTGTCTGACCGTGCCGTTGCAGGTGCCGGCACACGCGCAGATCGTGCTGGAGGGCTACCTGGAGCCGGGTGAGCGGCTGCCCGAGGGGCCGTTCGGCGACCACACCGGGTTCTACACGCCGGTCGAGCCGTTCCCGGTGCTGCACATCGAGACGATGACCATGCAGCGCAAGCCGGTCTACCACTCGATCGTCACGTCCAAGCCGCCGCAGGAGGACCACGGCCTGGGCAAGGCCACCGAACGGATCTTCCAGCCGTTGCTCAAGCTGATGATCCCGGACATCGTCGACTACGACCTGCCGGCAGCCGGGGTGTTCCACAACTGCGCGATCGTGTCGATCCGCAAGCGCTACCCGAAGCACGCGCAGAAGGTGATGAACGCGATCTGGGGCGCGCACCTGATGTCGCTGACCAAGCTGATCGTGATCGTCGACGAGGACTGCGACGTGCACGACTACAACGAGGTCGCCTTCCGGGCCTTCGGCAACGTCGACTACGCGCGGGACCTGCTGCTCACCGAGGGGCCGGTGGACCACCTCGACCACTCGTCGTACCAGCAGTTCTGGGGTGGCAAGGCCGGCGTCGACGCGACCCGCAAGCTGCCCACCGAGGGCTACACCAGGGGTTGGCCGGAGGAGATGACCATGAGCCCGGAGGTCGCGGCCCTGGTCGACAAGCGCTGGAAGGAGTACGGGATCTGATGGCGGCCACCGACAACCCCCGCGATCTTGCACTCCCGGCTCCCGATTCCTCCCCCTCGTCCTCTTCTGTCCCCGCAGCGAGTGCAAGATCGCGGGGGAGGGTGCGGGCCTTCCTGGACCTCGTCGCGATCGAGCACTCGGTGTTCGCGCTGCCGTTCGCGTTCCTCTCCGCCCTGGCGGCAATGCAGGTCAACGGCGGGCGGGTGCGCTGGGTCGACCTGCTGCTGATCACCGTGGCGATGGTCGGGGCGCGGACGTTCGCGATGGCCGCCAACCGCATCCTGGACCGCCGCATCGACGCGCGGAACCCGCGTACCGCCGGTCGGGAGCTGGTCACCGGGGCGGTGAGCGTGCGGACGGCCTGGACCGGCGCGGCCGTCGCCCTGGTGGTGTTCCTCGCCGCCGCCGCCCTGCTCAACCCGCTCTGCCTGGTGCTCGCGCCGCTCGCTGTGGTGCCGCTGGTCGTCTACCCGTACGGCAAGCGGTTCACCAACTGGCCACACGCCATCCTCGCCGTCGCCCAGGCGGTCGGCCCGGTCGGCGCCTGGCTGGCGGTCACCGGCACGCTGGACGGCTCCTGGCCGGCCTGGCTGCTCGGCGCGGCGGTGGGGCTGTGGATCGGTGGCTTCGACCTGATCTACGCCTGCCAGGACTCCGAGATCGACCGGGAGATCGGGGTGCACAGCGTGCCGGCCCGGTACGGCCGACGCTTCGCGCTGCACGCCTCCTCGGTGGCGCACGTGGTGACCTTCGCGTTGTTCGTCTGGTTCGGCGCGTTGATCGGCTTCGGCTGGCTCTGGTGGATCGGGCTGGCGCTGACCGCTGTGGCGTTCGGCTACCAGCACCTGGTGGTCACCCCGACCGACCTGAGCAAGGTCAACAGGGCCTTCTTCACCGCCAACGGGTTCGTCGGCATCGCGCTGTTCGTCTTCGCCCTGCTCGACCTGGTGATCCGACTGAACCTGCGCCCCTGAAGCCGGTCGGCCCGCCGCCCCTGGACCTGGCGGCTACGGTCCGGCGGCCGGCTCCGTGGCGCCGACCGGGTAGCGGGCGCTCTCCAGCGTCCAGTCGATGGTGCCGCGCACGGCGTACGCGATGCCGTCGAGGTGGTCGTTGACCGCCTCGCCCCAGGCCGGGCCGAACGACGGCACCGCGGCCCGCAACGTGACGAAGCGCCGCATCGCCGCCCGCCAGAGCTCGGCGGCCCGTTCGACAGCCACCTCCTCCGGTACGGCCAGTTCGGCCTCGAGGGCGACGACCAGGTTGTGCCCGCCGGCCGTGGCCCGGTCCCGTTCCAGCGAGGCCAGGTCGTTGTACCAGGAGAGCAGGTCGTTGCCGGTGCGGGCGATCTGGCGCAGCAGCGGGTGCTGGTAGACCGGGTCGGGCAGTGAGCGCCCGGTGACGAACTCCACGAGGGGGTACGACACCTCCGCCGCCGAGGTCGACCGACGCAGCTCGACGTACTCGTGCACTGTCGGGCGGCGGCCGGCCTCCTTGTTGACCGCCTCCCGCCAGGTGCCGTCGAGGTGCCGGGCCACGGCGTCCGCGAACCGCAGCCGCCACCGGGCCGGCATCCGCCGGCGCGGCTCCCGCCAGGCGAGCACGAGCAGCCGCCGCAGCGGACCGGTCAGCCCGGCCTGGCGAAGCCGGGGCCCGTCGCGCAGGAGCGCCAGCGTGCCACCGCGCAGCGCGCGGATCTGCTCCGCGGTGAGCCGGTCCGGCCCGTCGCAGGCGTCGTCGACAAGGAAGAACCAGGTGAACAGCACGGTCAGCGTCCGCAGGTCGGCCTCGGTCGCCGCCGGGTAGAGCCGCCCGGCGTACCGGGCGAAGGCGCCCCGGGACAGCCGGTGCGCCGTGGCGTCGTCGAGGGGCAGGCCAAGGCCGGGGAGTACGCGGAGCAACCACGCCTGCACACCGTCGGCGTGCGGTGACTGCCGGGACGGGATCGGACAGTCGGCGCGCAGCGCCTGGAGCACCTCAGCGGTCGTCACCGATGCCTCCTCCGCGAACCCGTCCCGGCGCGAATCTCCAGCGGCAGCATCTCAGGTCGATGGGAGACGCAGGTACCCGGCGGGCGGACCCAGCCGGACCATCCCGGGGGTGCCCACCGGCGCACCGTCCCGACCAGGCAGTCTGGAGGCATGCGCGAACCCTGGGTGGTCGGAGTCTCCGGTGCGTCCGGCACGCCGTACGCGGCGGCCGTCATCGGCGGGCTCCTCGACGCCGGCGAGTCGGTGGACCTGATCGTGTCCCGCGCCGCCCGGCTCACAGTGCTCGACGAGACCGGCCGGCCCTTCCGCGACGGGCACTGGAACGAGGACCTCGCCGCCTGGCTGGGCCGGGACCTGACCGGGGCGGACGTGCGGCACTGGCCGGCGGGCGACCTGGCCGCCGGGCCGAGCAGCGGCTCCTACCGGGTACGCGGCATGACAGTGGTGCCGGCCAGCACGGCGGCCTGCGCGGGCATCGCCATCGGGCTCTCCAAGGACCTGTTGCAGCGCGCCGCCGAGGTCAACCTCAAGGAACGGCGTCCGGTGGTGCTGGTGCCACGGGAGACCCCGGTGACCCGCAGTCACCTGGAACACCTCATCGCGCTGCACGACGCCGGCGCGGTGGTGCTGCCGGCCAGCCCCGGCTTCTACGGGGCCGGCGCGGCGGCCAGCGCCCAGCAGTTGGTCGACTTCGTGGCCGGCAAGGTGCTGGACGCGCTCGGCGTGCCACACACCCTGTTCCGGCGGTGGTCCGGCCAGCTCGGCGCGGCCCGCAGCTGACTCAGCGCGGGTGGCGGTGCCGCCCGGCCGTCGGCCGGAGCGGGACGCGGACCGGACCGGCGCCCGGTCCGCGTGGCGTTGTCCGCACCAGTTCAGTACATGCCGGCGTTGGCCGGACCCGGCCCCGTGGACGCGGCCGGACCCACATTGCGTGGCTTGCCGACCTCATCCACCTCGTCCAGCATGCCCTCCCCCTCAAGCAGGGCTCGCACCTCGGATTCCCGAAACCGGCGATGCCCGCCTGGAGTCCGGATGCTTCCTATCCGGCCGGCCGCCGCCCATCTCGTCACAGTTTTCGGGTCTACCCGAAACAGCGCGGCGACCTCACCCGGTGTCAGCAGGCGATCTCCAGTGTCCACAGCCCCCTCCTCGCGTCGACGAAGCCCCCGGCTGAACACACTGCCCCCGGCTGGTGCGTAGCCCAGAGCCGTCATGAGGGACGTATGGCAATTACAGCACCAGGGACATGGCCTGTCCGCCCAAACGCGAAAAATGCACTGAGTAGGGAGTTAGTAATGTTACTGGTGCTACCTCGGCCTTGACCGGCGGTTTGCGAACAGTGACTCACCGCTCAGTCCAACGGATGCCGAGGGCCACTCGTTACGCCCGAGCGGCTAGGGTCACTCTCTGTGGATGCCATCGACCTGAGCCTCGTCGACCTGCTGCGTGGCAACGCCCGTCTCTCGTACGCCGAGCTGGCCCGCCAGGTGGGTCTCTCGGCTCCGGCCGTACACGAGCGGGTCGGCAAGCTGGAGAGCAGCGGCGTGGTGCGCGGCTACCGTGCCGACGTCGCTCCGGAGTCGATCGGCCTGGGCGTCACCGCGCTGATCGGCATCGTCGAGGACTCCGGCGCCGACAGCGACGACATGCTCGAATCGCTGCGGGTGCTGCCCGAGATCGAGTCCTGCTACTTCATGGCCGGCGTCGAGTCGTTCCTCCTCAAGGCCCGGGTCGGCACGATCGCCGAGCTGGAGCAGTTGATCGTGCGGCTGAACCGGACCCCCGGGGTCGCCTCCACCCGTACCGCCATCGCCCTCTCCACCAAGTGGGAGAACCGCCCGCAGCCGGTCGGCACGCCCGCCACCTGACCGCCGCGTACCCCTGGTGTCACCGCTCGGCCGGCGGTAGCGTGCGCCGATGACCTCGCCGGCGCGCCCGGTGGCGGTGGTGACCGGCGCCGCCGGCGGCCTGGGCCGTGCCATCGCCACCGCGCTGCACGCCGACGGCTGGTCGGTGCTGCTCACCGACCTCGACCCGGCGGCGGTGGCGACCGCCGCGACCCCGCTCGGCGGCTGGTCCGCCGCCCTGGACGTCCGGGACGAGGCGGCCTGCGCGGCCGTCGTCGCTACCGCCACCGGCCGGGGTGACCTCGCCCTCTGGGTCAACAACGCCGGCATCCTGGTCACCGGGCCGTCCTGGGACCACGACGGTCCGACCCGCCGCCGGGTGCTCGACGTGAACACCCTCGGCGCCATGAACGGCACCCTCGCCGCGCTCGCCGTGATGCGCGCGCAGGGTCACGGCCACGTGCTCAACGTCGTCTCGCTGGCCGGGCTCGTCGCCGCGCCCGGCGAGACGGTGTACGCGGCCAGCAAGCACGCCCTGCTGGCGTTCAGCCTCGGCACCCTCTCCGACCTGCGGATGGCCGGTTACCGGCGGGTGCACGTGTCCTGCCTCTGCCCGGACGGCATCTGGACCCCGATGCTGCACGACCGGCTGGACGACCCGGGTGCGCTCGCGTCCTTCACCGGGGCGATGCTCACCGCGCGGCGGGTGGCCGACCGGGCGGTCCGGCTGGCCCGCCGGCCGCGCCCGGTGGTCACCGTGCCCCGCTGGCGGGGAGCGCAGGTACGCCTGCTGGACGCGTTGCCCGGGCTGGCCGTCGCACTGACCCCGCTGGTCCGGGCCGCCGGGCGGGCCGGTCAGCGCCGCCAACGCCGCCGGCTCACGCCACCGGACCGGCGCTGAACGCCGCTGACCTGCTTGCTACGTTTCCGGCGTGACTCATCTCGACCGGTGCGACGAGGCCAGCCGGACCTGGGTGACGGAGGCCATCGCCACCGTCGAGGCGGACGCGAACCGCTCGGCCGACACCCACCTGCTGCCGTTCCCGCTGCCGCGGGATTGGGGGATCGACCTCTACCTGAAGGACGAGTCGTCACACCCCACCGGCTCGCTGAAGCACCGGCTGGCCCGCTCGCTGTTCCTGTACGCGCTCTGCAACGGCTGGATCGGACCCCGGACCACGATCGTCGAGGCGTCCTCCGGCTCCACGGCGGTCTCCGAGGCGTACTTCGCGCGGATGCTCGGTCTGCCGTTCATCGCCGTGATGCCGGCGTCCACCTCGCCCGAGAAGATCGCGCAGATCGAGTTCCAGGGCGGCCGGTGCCACCTCGTCACCGACCCGGCCGGCGTGGTGGTCGAGGCCCGTTGGCTCGCGGAGGACTCCGGCGGGCACTTCATGGACCAGTTCACGTACGCCGAGCGGGCCACCGACTGGCGGGGCAACAACAACATCGCCGAGTCGATCTACGCGCAGCTCGAGTTGGAGCGACACCCCATCCCCGACTGGATCGTGGTGGGCGCCGGCACCGGGGGCACCAGCGCGACAATCGGCCGGTACGCCCGGTACCGCCGGCTCGCCACCAAGCTCTGCGTGGTCGACCCGGAGAACTCGGCGTTCTACCCGGCCTGGCAGGCGGCCGACTGGTCGGTGCGGACCGGGAAGGGCTCCCGCATCGAGGGGATCGGCCGGCCCACCGTGGAGGCGTCGTTCGTGCCCTCGGTGGTGGACCGGATGGTCCAGGTGCCGGACGCGGCGTCGCTGGCCGCCATGCGCGCCGGATCGGCGCTGCTCGGCCGCCGGGTGGGCGGCTCCACCGGCACCAACCTGTGGGGCGCCTTCGGGCTGATCGCCGCGATGCTCGCCGAGGGCCGGACCGGGTCGGTGGTCACCCTGATCTGCGACCCCGGTGACCGGTACGCCGACACGTACTACGCCGACAGTTGGGTCGCCGCCCAGGGTCTGGACCTGGACCCGCACCTGGCCACGATCGACCGCTTCCTCGCCAGCGGGGCCTGGCCCGCCTGAGCCGTTCCGGGTAGGTCGCGTGGCCCGTGCTCGCCCGGCCCGTGCTCGCCCAGCCCGCTCAGCGCGGATCGATCCGTTCGGCCAGGCCCGGGTAGCGCACCACGTAGCCGCTGTCGTCCAGGTCGATGTCGGCGGTGAAGGTGCCGCTGGCGAACCGTACCCGACCCGGCCCCAGCCCGGTGTAGACCTGCTCGGCCGACACCACCTCGAGGCTCGGCAGCAGCACCCAGGCGACGGTGATCCGGTGGGCCAGGTCGGCCGGCTCGGCGGCCAGCCTGAGCCGGTGCACCGGTAGCGTGTTGAACAGCGGAGACCCGCTCACGTCGACGTCGAGCGCCTCGGCCAGCCGGTCCGGATCGTCGGTGCCCGGCAGCCCGGCCCGTCGATGGCCGGCGGCGACCAGCGCGCTGTCCAGGTCCCCCTGCTCGGCGGTGGTCACCCGCCACCGGTCCACGGCCCGTTCCAACGTCACCCGGCGTAGCCAGCCGAGCCCTTCGGCCTCCACCTCGACGCGGGTGGTCACCCACTCCGGTGTGGTGGTCACCTGATAGCGCGCGGTCCAGGGGATCGGGTCCACCGCGAGCAGGGTGCCCCGGGCCGTCAGCCCGTTCCCGTCGTCGAGCAGGACCTGCTCGCTGCCGGCGGTGTCGGTCCGGGACCAGAAGATCGATTTCGGCATGGTGGCCATGAGCCGGACGTTACGCGCTCCGACCGCCCTCGGCAGAGCATGCGCGAACGCCGCCGCGGAGCAGGGCATCCGCGACGGCGTTCGAGACGTCTGTCAGTGGGTACGCGCCGGCGGTCGCCCGCCGAAGCCGCGCCGGTCGTCGCGCGGCCGGTCCTCGCGGGGCCGGTCGTCCCGGGCACGGCTCTCCGGGCGGAAGCCGCCCCGGGAGTCGCGGTCGCCGAAGCGCCGCTCACCCTGCGGTCGGTCCCCCCGGGAGTCCCTGTCGCCGAAGCGCCGCTCACCTGCCGGCCGTTCGCCCCGGCCGCCGAACTGCGGTCGGTCCCCGTACCCCCGGCTGTCCCGGTCGCCGTACCGCCGGTCGCGGTCGCCGGCCGGACGGTCGCCGTATCGGCGCTCGCCCTGCGGCCGGTCGCCGTAGCCCCGGTCGCCCTGCGGCCGGTCGCCGTACTGACGCCCGCCGGTGGGACGGTCGCCGAAGCGGCGCTCGCCCTGCGGTCGGTCGCCGTAGCTCCGATCGCCCTGCGGCCGGTCGCCGTACTGACGCCCGCCGGTGGGACGGTCGCCGAAGCGGCGCTCGCCCTGCGGCCGGTCGCCGTAGCCCCGGTCGCCCTGCGGCCGGTCGCCGTACTGACGCCCGCCGGTCGGTCGGTCGCCGTAGCGGCGCGGACCGCTCACCCGATCGTCGTGCCGGCGCGGACCGCCGGAGCGGTCACCGTAGCCCCGGGGCTCCGCCTCGACACGCACCGGGACGCCGCTGGGCTCGCGGGCGCCGACCAGCTCGGCGAGCGCCGCGTCCCCGACCCGGACCCGGGTCTCGGCCGGCGCGACGCCGGCCTTCTCCATCATCGCCAGCGTGGTGCGGCGCTGCTTGGGCAGCACCAGCGTGGCCACCGCGCCCGACTCACCCGCGCGGGCGGTACGCCCCGCGCGGTGCAGGTAGTCCTTGGGGTCCTTCGGCGGGTCGACGTGCAGGACCAGGGTGACCCCGTCGACGTGGATGCCCCGAGCCGCCACGTCCGTGGCGACCAGCACGTTCATCCGGCCCTCACGGAACTCGGCGAGCGTCCTGGTGCGCATCCGCTGGGTCTTGCCGCCGTGCAGCCCTCCGGCGCGTACGCCGACGGCCGCGAGCTGCTCCACCAGCCGGTCCACGCCGAGCTGGGTACGGGCGAAGACCATGGTCCGACCGTCCCGGGCGGCGATCGACGCCGCCACCGGGAACTTCTCGTGCGGCGGGATCAACAGCATGTGGTGGTCCATGGTGGACACCGAGGCGGTGGACGGCGCCGTGGAGTGCGTGACCGGGTCGGTCATGAAGCGCTTGACCAGGGCGTCGACGTCACCGTCCAGGGTGGCCGAGAAGAGCAGACGCTGGCCGTCAGCGGGCGTCTTCGCCAACAGCTCGGTCACCTCGGGCAGGAAGCCCATGTCGGCCATCTGGTCGGCCTCGTCGAGCACCGTGACCTCGACGTCGTCGAGTTGGCAGATGCCCCGCTCGATGAGATCCCCGAGCCGGCCCGGGGTGGCCACGATGATCTCCACGCCGCGGCGCAGCGCGTCGATCTGCCGGTCGTACGGCACGCCGCCGACGGCGGTCTTCAGGAAGATGTTGAGTGCCTTGCCCAGGGGCAGCAGGGCGTCGTTGACCTGCATGGCCAACTCCCGCGTCGGGACCAGGACGAGGGCGCGCGGACGCATCGGCCGGGCCGGCGGCGCGGCGGCCACCCGGGCCAGCAGCGGCAGCCCGAACGCGAGGGTCTTACCCGAGCCGGTCTGGCCACGGCCGAGCACGTCCCGACCGGCGAGCGCATCCGGCACCGTGGCCCGCTGGATCTCGAACGGGGTGGTGATGCCCTGCCGCGCCAGGGCGCGGACCAGCGGCTCGGGCAGGCCGAGGCCGGCGAAGTCGACCGGCTCGACGGTGTCGGTCGCCGGGGTGGAGTCGAAAACGGACGTAACGGTGCTGGGGTCAGCAGAGGTGGTCAAGAAAAGCCTTTCGAGCGGGGCGCATCTTCGCGATGGCCTGCCGCGGCTGTGTCGCCGGATCGCCCGCAAGATCGCCCATGGGCGCGCACCACGCGCGCCAGGTCAGTGATCCAGACAAGTGTACGGCGGTCCGGCGAAGCCGCCAGCCGGTTGTCCGACCGTAGTGGGCCGACTCACCATCGCCCTCACCCGTCGGCTCACCCGTTGAGTACGTCGCCCACCAGCCCGTCCAGGGCGTCGCCGGCGAGCAGGACGACCAGCACGCTGATCGCTACCAGCAGACCCAGCGCGGCGGCCAAAACGATCACCACCCGGGTGTTCCTGGACCGTTCGGCAGGTGTGTCCGCCCAGCCCTGGGCCAGGATGTGCCCGGTCAGCGAGCCGGAGGTCTCCACCGCGTTGGCGGGTATCGCGATGGTGGTGAAACCGGGGCCATCGCCGCTGCCGTAGACGGTGCCGGCCAGGTCGGTGCCACGGTCGGGCTGCCGGCCCGGGGGCGCGGGGGTGGTCCGTCCGGCCGGGCCACCCGGTGGGTTGGACGTCGGCACGTTCACCCGGGGGTTCCCGCGGTCCGGCCCGGGCGTACCGGTGGTCGACGGGGGCCAGGTCGGCAGCGCCGGAGCGGGCACCACCGGCGGCGCGGCGGCAGTCGGCTCGACAGCTCCGCCGCCGGGTGCCGGGCGTGTCGCCCCGGTGGTGGCCGAACGGCCGACCGGCGGCGCCAGGACCGACGCCGAGGCCCGTACGCCGGGCGGGTCGGTCATGGCCGGTGGCGGTGGGAACGGCGGCGCGGGCATCGGGCCGGGCGGCCCTGGTGGCGTGGGCACCGGCGGGCCGGGTGGCGGCAGTGGCGGGCTCGGCACGGGTGGCGTCGGCGGGCCGGGCATGGGCGGGACCGGCGAGGGTGGCGGGGTCGGCGGACCCGGGAGGGGTGGGACCGGACCGGGCGGCGGCGTCGGGCGGGGTTCCGGCGTCGGCGCCGGCTGGGGCGGGTACGGCCCTGGGGCCGGCGCGGGCTCCGGTTCCGGTGGCGTCGGCTCGGTCGGCCCGGGGCCGGGTGGGGTGGGTGCCGGAGCGGGCTCGGGAGTGGGCGGCTGGGCCGGCTCCGGCGACCGGGTGGCCGGGGACGACCCGACCGGCTGGGCCGGTTCGGGGCTCACCGGAGCGCCCCGGTAGACGGCGGGGGTGCTCTCCCGAGGTTCCGGAGCGCCGATGGTGCCAGCCGCGACCCGGCTGCTGCTGGGAACGGTGGCGCTGGCCCGGGCCGGCGCTGGCGAATCGTTGCGCTGCCCGGGCACCGAGACCTCGACCGGGCTGGCCGAGGCGGTGGCCCGGTAGGTGGTGGCGGCGACGGGAGGACTGGCCGGCAGGTCACCGCGGAGAGCCCCGGCGGTCGGGACGCTGGCCCGCGCCCGGACCGGTGCGGCGGCCCGCTCCGGACGCGTGCCGGACGCCGGCTGGCCGGTGGCGTTCGCGTCGGCGGTCTCCGGAGTGACCGGGTCGGCGGCAGCCGTCTCAGGGGTGGCCGGGCCGGCGTCGGCCGTCTCCGGGTTGGCCGGGCCGGCGTCGGCCGTCTCAGGGGTGGCCGGGCCGGCGTCGGCCGTCTCCGGGTTGGCCGGGTCGGCGTCGGGCACGGCCGCGCCGGGAACGCCCGCGGCCGGGACAGCCGGGTTGGCGTCAGCCGGGTCGGAGTCAGCCGGTGCCACCGGGTCGGCGGCGCCGGACCCGGGCGGACCGGCTCGGTCGACCACGGGGTCGACAGTCTCCGCCGGGTCTTTCTGCTCGGCCATCTCCGCCCTCCGCGCCATGCTCGCACCCGGACCCGTGACGTCGGATCGGATGTGCCTGGTTGTCACGGTGCCACAGATCTTCCCGAGCGGACAGCCGGAGTCGGTCGTGGCGGATCAGCCCGCGGTGCTCGGGCTGCTCGTCTGGCTGCCGCTGCCGGTCACGCTGGTGCTGGCCTTCGGCGTGGTCGTCGGAGGCTTGCTGGCCGGCGCGCTGGTCGGCGGCGGGGGAATGGTGGTCGGGGTGCTGTCCGGACTGTTCGACGGGCTCGCCGTGGCGCTGCCGGTCGGCGTGGGCGTGGCGCTGCCGGTCGGCGTGGGCGTGGCCGACCCGGTCGGCGTCGGCGTCGCCGTCGGCTTCTTGGTCGGCGAGGGCGTGGGCGTGGGCTTGCCGGTCGGCGGGGGCGTCGGCTTGGTGGGTGGCTTCGGGGCGGGCGGGGTCGGAACGGTCACCACCGGTGCCGGCACCGCGCCGATCACCCGGGTGGCGGCGTACAGCCGGGACCAGCGGACGACCGAGATCTTGACGACGTCGCCGGTGGTGGGGGCCTGCACCATCTTGCCGTTGCCGATGTACATGCCGACGTGGTGGATCGTCGTCCAGCTGCTGCCCGAGGCGAAGAAGAGCAGGTCGCCGGGGAGCAGCGCGCCCTGCGAGACGGTGCGGCTCCGGGTGGCGGCGTACTGGTCGCGGGAGACCCGGGGCAGGTCGAAGTAGTCGGCGCCCGGTGACCGGTACGCCGCCCACATCAGGCCGGAGCAGTCGAACTCGTCCGGCCCCTCCTCGGACCACTTGTACGGGTCGCCGAGCTGGGCGAGCGCGTAGCGGACCGCCGCCATCGCCCGGGGGTGCGCGGCCATGCCGCTGATGTTCTGGTCGGTGACGTAACCGGCGCCGATCTGCTGCTCGGCGGCCTCCTGCTGGCGCTCGATCTCGATCAGCGCGGCGGCGTTGTCCCGGCGGAGCTTGAGCAGGCTCGCCTCGGCAGTGCGGAGCGCCGTCTCGCCCGCGGTGAACTCCGCCTCGGCGGCGGCGAGCGCGGCCTCGGCGGTGGCGTGCTTCTGGTACGCCTCCTGCTCACCGGCGCGGGCGCGGGTCAGCTCCCCGGTCACGCCTGTGGTGCCGCCCTCGACCTTCTCGCCCCGGCTGATCTGTCCGAGTCGGCTCAGCCCACGGATGTCCCGGGCCAGCTCGCCGGGGGGCAGGGCGGCGGCCTCCTTGACGGCTTCGGCGGCGGCGGTGTCGGCGTTCTGCTGGGCACGCAGCAGCGCGTCCTGTGCGGTCGCCAGCGCCTTGGCTGCCACGGTGACCTGCGCCTGCGCGTCGACGCGTTTCTGTCGGCTCACCAGTAACGCCTCGCCGAGCGCGCCCACCTGCGTCTCGCCCGCGGCAATCGCGGTGGCCAGGGGGCCGTTGCCGACGTTGACCACCGGCGGAGCGGGAACTCCGGCCACGGGAGGGCCGCCCGGTAGCTGGAGCGTGCCGGTCACCGCCGGCCGGCTGCCGGTGTCCGGAACGGTGGTCGGCACCCCGGGCTCCGCGTACGCGGGGGTGGCGAGCACGGCGGCGGCGATCGCACCGAGCAGGGCAGCCCAGAGCTTCGGCCGCAGCACCGGCGAGATCACCGGGCTCCGTCGTCGCTGCCGTCGCCCGCGCCCGCTGTAGACCATGCCGCTCCCCGTCCCACCTCTCGTCGCCGCGCTTGGTGGACGCGACGTTCGGGACGGTATCAGTGTGTGTGTTCCGCCCCACCTCGTTACTACCGCACCTCGCCACTCATGTCGATGCGTGGCCGGGTTACGGGTGGCTGAGAGTCTGGTGAAGTGGGTCGCTGCCGCCGACCGCGCCGCCGGGACGGCCGGTCCCTCGACGTAGGCTCGATCCGACCGCAGGTGGAAGGGACGTGCCATGGACGCCGGACTCAAGCGCGAGCTCGAAGCGAAGGTGTACGCCGGTGAGCGGCTGAGCCGGGAGGACGGGATCGCCCTCTACGACAGCGACGATCTCGCCTGGCTGGGGCGGCTCGCCCACCACCGGCGCACCGAGCTCAACGGCGACCGGGTGATGTTCAACGTCAACCGGCACCTCAACCTGACGAACGTCTGCTCGGCGTCCTGCGCGTACTGCTCGTTCCAGCGCAAGCCGGGCGAGAAGGACGCGTACACGATGCGCATCGACGAGGCGGTCCGCAAGGCCAAGGAGATGGAGGGCGAGCAGCTCACCGAGCTGCACATCGTCAACGGGCTGCACCCCACGCTGCCCTGGCGCTACTACCCGAAGGTGCTGCGCGAGCTGAAGGCGGCGCTGCCGGCGGTCAAGCTGAAGTGCTTCACCGCTACCGAGGTGCAGTGGTTCGAGAAGATCAGCGGTCTGAGCGCCGACGAGATCCTCGACGAGTTGATGGACGCCGGCCTGGAGTCGCTGACCGGCGGTGGTGCGGAGATCTTCGACTGGGAGGTCCGGCAGCACATCGTCGACCACGCCTGCCACTGGGAGGACTGGTCGCGCATCCACGCCCTGGCCCACAGCAAGGGCATGAAGACCCCGGCAACCATGCTGTACGGCCACATCGAGGAGCCCCGGCACCGGGTCGACCACGTGCTGCGGCTGCGCGAGTTGCAGGACGAGACCGGCGGGTTCGCGGTCTTCATCCCGCTGCGCTACCAGCACGACTTCGTCGACTCGGCGGACGGCAAGATCCGTAACCGGATCCAGGCGCGGACCACGATGGCGTCCCCGGCCGAGTCGCTGAAGACGTTCGCCGTCTCCCGGCTGCTCTTCGACAACGTGCCGCACCTGAAGAACTTCTGGGTGATGCACGGGCTCTCGGTGGCCCAGCTCTCGTTGAACTTCGGCGTCGACGACCTGGACGGCTCGGTCGTCGAATACAAGATCACGCATGACGCCGACTCGTACGGCACCCCGAACACGATGCACCGCGAGGACCTGCTGCACCTGATCTGGGACGCGGGTTTCCAGCCGGTCGAGCGGGACACCCGCTACAACGTGGTCCGGGAGTACGACAAGGCCCCGTCGCTGGCCGAGCGGCGCGCCGAGCCGCAGCAGGTCTGGGCCTGAGTCACCACGTACCCTCGCAGTCGATGACCGAGCAACGAGGTGCCGCGCAGCAGGGCGGGTTTCCCCGCCGGGACGCCGAGGGGCGGATCGCCGTCCTGGGTGACCTGCTCGGGGTGTGCCTGGCCGGCGTGGTCATCGGCGTGCTCGCGTTGGTGCTGTTCGACTGGGCGTTCGCCTCGATCGGCGCTGGCGACTTCGGGCACACCAACGGCTGGTTGGCGGTTATCCTGCCGGCCTGGCTGTTCTGGGACGACTTCCGGGCCTGGGACTTCGGCGCGGCCCGGGTGGTGGCGGCGGTGGTCGCCGCCGCCGTCGGGGTCTGCGTCGGGCTGCTGGTCGCCGGTCTGGGCGCCGGCTGGCCGCCGCTGCTCTCCGGCGCGCTGGCGGCAGGGGCGTTCACCGTGGCGTACGCGGTGGTCTGGTTTCCCGGCGTCCGCTGGCTGGCCCGCCGGACTGGCTGACCACTACCGCCCGCCGGGCGGATCGAGAGTACCGCCGCGGTGGCGGGCGACGGAGAGAACGGAGTGGTGCGGGTGAGCGCCGCGCTCAAGTACACGCTGGGCCGGATCGGGCTGTTCGTCGCCGTGCTGGCCGCCCTCTGGCTGGTCGACGTCGACGTGTTCCTGAAGTTGATCCTGGCCCTGGCCTTCTCGGCCGCCCTCTCCTTCTTCCTGTTGCGCGGTTGGCGCAACGAGATGGCCGAGGAGATGGATACCGCCGCGAAGCGCCGCCGCGTCGAGAAGGAGCGCCTCCGCACCGCCCTAGCCGGCGAAGACGAGCCCCCCCAATCCCCCCAATCCCCCCAACCCACCCAACCCCCACCCACCAACCCCACCGACCCGCCGCGTTGATCATGAAGTTATAGCCCGACGGCGCGGCGTGTCGTGGCGATAACTTCATGATCAACGCGGACAAACCCTGCCGGATCGGCGCGCGACAACGGCAGGGCGGGTTACCAGGTGGTGGAACCGGGGGACTTGGGCCAGGGCTTGGACAGCGGCTTGATCAGGTAGGCCACTCCGCCGGAGCCGCCCGAGACGCCGCCGGTGGCGTTGGTGCGCTTGGTACGCAGCCAGATCTTCTCGAACTGCGCACGCTTGTAGACGTTGCGGACGACGTCGTTGCTGGACGAGGCGGGGTCGTTGACGATCACGTCGCCGTCGGCGGTGAACCCGACCACCACGAAGAGGTGCCCGGACGTGCCGTAGTTCGCCCCGTCCAACTCGCTGGCGAGGAAGGACTGGCTGGTCACGACGGGAATGCCGGCGGCGATGAACCGCTCCAGATCGTCCACCGAGTGCAGCCGGGTCACCCGCCCCTCCAGCCCGGGGAAGCTGGCCGCGTACGCGGTGTTGAACGGCCAGTTGCCGGCGCCGTCGTACGCGTAGTCGTAGGTCATCCGCGCGGCGTGGTTGACGGTCGGGTCCGGGTAGGTCGGGTCCACCCAGGAGGTGTCGGCCGCCGACGGTCGCCGGCCCCAGTACTCGACCACCATCTCGGTCGAGGTGGGCGAGCACCAGGCCTCGCCCCCGCCGTCGTACTCGGGGTAGTGCCCGGAGTGCACGTTCTGCGAGTAGCGCGGCACCGGCAGCTCCACACCCCAGGCGATCCGCCCGGCGCTCGGCGGCACGGTGAACCGGTCCGGCACGTTGGAGCTCATCGCGCCGATCATCCGAACCACCGGCGCGGCGGTCTGGCCGGGTGCGCGGTAGAGGGTCAGCCGCAGTTGGTACGAGCGCAGCAGCACCCCGGCGGTGGCGTCGTCGATGCTGAAGGTGTCGGTCCAGATCGTCGACCACGGGTCGCCCTGCCGGTTGACGGTGGTCCGCCTGATGTCGGTGTCACCGGACGCCCAGCGGCCCATGACGTACCACGGTGTCTGGTCACCGGTGGTGTAGCTGCCCTGCATCTCCACCTGGATCCAGGTGCCGGCGGGGGTCTCCGCGTTCCACGAGGCGATCAGCTCGGTGGCGTCGAAGCCGATCCCGGTCACCGGTGAGGTCCAGGTGCCGTACTCCCAGGTGCGGGTGGCGCCGGTGTGCGGGTCCGCGTACTCCGTCGTGCCGGCCGGGCGGGCGAGGGTGACGCCCGCGCGGGCGCCGGGCAGGACGCGGGTGCCGTCCCGGCTGCCCCGGTGCCAGTCGGCGGGCCCGGACCAGTCCTGGAAGGTGATCTGCTCGTCGTGGACGGTGGCGGGCGGGCGGGTCGCCACGGCGGGCGCGGCGGTGGCGAGCAGGGTGAGCGAGGTGACGCCGGCGAGGGTGGCCGCGCGCAGGCGGGATGTGGCCATTGGTGCTCCGCGGTGTCGAGGGGGCATCGTCGCTGGTCAGTGTCGCGCCTGGAAGGAAGTTTCGCCAGACGTTCGCGGATAGAAAAACATTGCCGCCGGGATGATCGGCTCGGGATGGTTAAGACAGCGATCAATATTGATATGACCATGTGACTGGTGGTGAAGTGTCCTTCACCGAGCGGGATCTCCGCCCTCCGAGGAGGTAGTACATGGCCCTCCGCACGCCCATCCGCTTCCGCCGCGCCCTGGTGCTCGCCGTCGTCACCGGGCTGGGCATCGTCACCGTCGCCACCGCCCCGGTAGCGGCCCGACCGGCACCCGACCGGACCAACGAGCCGGTCGCCGCCGGCTACCGGGTGCTCGGGCCCCGGACCCTCGCCGACCGCAACGCGGTGGCCCGCACCGGCGCCGCCATCGACTACTCCGAACACGGCGTGCTGCACATCTCCGCGACCGCCGCCGAGGCCGCGGCGATCGGCAAGCTCGGCTTCCGGCTGGAACCGCTCGCCCCGCCGCCGAACGCCGAGCGCGGCGCCGGCGAGGTGGGCACGTCGGCCTTCCCGCCCGCCGACTCCAACTACCACGACTACGCCGAACTGACCGCCGTCGTGAACCAGGTGGTCGCCGACCATCCGGCCATCGCCCGCAAGATCAGCATTGGTACGTCGTACGAGGGTCGCGACCTGATGGCGGTGAAGATCTCCGACAACGTCGGCACCGACGAGAGCGAACCGGAGATCCTGTTCAACGCCCAGCAGCACGCCCGTGAGCACCTGACCGTCGAGATGGCGATCTACCTGCTCAACCTCTTCACCGACAGCTACGGCGGCGACTCCCGGATCACCAACATCGTCAACAGCCGCGAGATCTGGATCGTGCCGACGGTCAACCCGGACGGCAGCGAGTACGACATCGCCACCGGGTCGTACCGCTCCTGGCGCAAGAACCGGCAGCCCAACAGCGGCTCGTCCAACGTGGGCACCGACCTGAACCGCAACTGGTCCTACAACTGGGGTTGCTGCGGCGGCTCGTCCGGCAGCACCTCGTCGGACACCTACCGGGGTCCGTCGGCGTTCTCCGCGCCGGAGACGCAGGCGCTGCGCAACTTCGTCAACGGCCGGGTGGTCGGCGGTGTGCAGCAGATCAAGGCCAACATCGACTTCCACACGTACTCGCAGCTGGTGCTCTGGCCGTACGGCTACACCACCGCGAACACCGCGGCCGGGATGAACGCCGACCAGTACAACACCTTCGCCACCATCGGGCAGCAGATGGCGGCCACCAACAGCTACACCCCGCAACAGTCCAGCGACCTCTACATCACCGACGGGGACAGCATCGACTGGATGTGGGCCACGCACGGGATCTGGGCGTACACCTTCGAGATGTACCCCGGCTCGTCCAGCGGCGGCGGCTTCTACCCGCCGGACGAGGTGATCCCGGCGCAGACCTCACGCAACCGCGAGGCCGTGCTGATCCTCAGCGAGTACGCCGACTGCCCGTACCGGGCCATCGGCAAGCAGGCGCAGTACTGCGGCGGTGGGGGCGGCACCACGGTCTGGTCGGACACCTTCGAGACCGCCACCGGCTGGACGATCAACCCGTCCGGCACCGACACCGCGACCGTCGGGGCGTTCGAGCGGGGCGCCGCCCAGGCGACCACCTCGTCCGGCGCCAAGCAGCTCACCCCGTACGCCGGCTCGAACGACCTGGTCACCGGCCGGCTCGCCGGATCGGCGGCCGGTGACTACGACGTCGACGGCGGCGTGACCAGCGCCCGGTCCCCGGCTGTGACACTGCCCGCGTCCGGCACGCTCACCCTCTCGCTCGCCTCGTACCTCGCCCACGGCTCGAACGCCTCGTCGGCGGACTACCTGCGGGTGAGCGTGGTGCACAACGGCGGCACCACTGCGCTGCTGACCCAGGCGGGCGCCGCCACCAACCGCAACGGGAGCTGGGCGGTCGCCAACCTCAACCTGACCCCGTACGCCGGCCAGTCGGTCCGCATCCTCGTCGAGGCGGCGGACGCCTCCGGCGCCAGTCTGGTGGAGGCGGCTGTGGACAACGTCACCATCACGTCCTCCTGATCGGGTGGGGCCCCGCTCCGCCCCGGCGGGGCCCCACCACCCGCTGCCGAGCCTCCCGATCCGGGACATATCCCGCGCCGCTTCCGGTCCGGTCGATCGCCCGACACCGATCGACGAGTGATCGATCCGGCACGTCGAGACGGTGCGCTACGGTCTTACCGACCAGTCCGCAGCGAAGCCGGTGCTCATCCCGGCGCTGTCCCGCAACTGTGATGCCCCGCCCGCCCGGCGGGGACGAGCCAGGTCGCCTACGGACCGGTCGCGATACGCGCTCTCGAGGAAGGGCGCCTCGTGGGCGGGCGTACGAAAGTCCCTGTCGGCGAAGCACCACACTCCTCGACCGACAGGAGGCTCCGATGTTCAGACGTACCCCTCGGCTCTTCGCCGCGACCCTCGCGGTGGCCGCGCTCGCCCTCGGCGCCTGCGCCGAGAAGGCCGACGACAAGCCGAGCGCCGGCACGGCGGCCGCCGCCTACCCGGTCACCGTCGGCGCGCTCACCCTCGACAAGCGCCCCGAGAAGATCGTCGTGCTGTCGCCGAGCGCCACCGAGATGCTCTTCGCGATCGGTGCCGGCCCGCAGGTGACCGCCGTCGACGACCAGTCCAACTATCCGGCCGACGCGCCGAAGACCGACCTCTCCGCGTTCCAGCCGAACGCCGAGGCGATCGCCGGCAGGAACCCCGATCTGGTGGTGCTCTCCGACGACCGCAACAAGATCGTCGAGCAGCTCGGCAAGCTGAAGATCCCGGTCTACCAGACCCCGGCGGCGACCACGCTGGACGACTCGTACCGGCAGATCACCGAGTTGGGCACGCTGACCGGGCACGCCGACCAGGCCACCGACGTGGTGACCCGGATGAAGGACGACATCGCCAAGCTGGTCAAGGACCTGCCGCAGCGGGCCGAGAAGCTCACCTACTTCCACGAGCTGGGCCCGGAGCTGTACAGCGCCACCAGCAAGACCTTCATCGGCTCGCTCTACACACTGGCCGGCCTGACCAACATCGCCGACCCGGCCGACGCGGACGGCAAGAACGCGGGTTATCCGCAGCTGTCCCAGGAGGTCATCGTCAAGGCCGACCCGGACTTCATCTTCCTGGCCGACGCCAAGTGCTGCCAGCAGAGCGCCGACACGGTCAAGGCGCGCAGCGGCTGGGCCGGCCTCACCGCCGTGAAGAACAACCAGGTCATCGCGCTCGACGACGACGTCGCCTCGCGCTGGGGCCCGCGGGTCGTGGACCTGCTCCGGGTGATCATCGACGCGGTCGCCAAGGTGCCCGCGTGACAGTCGTCGGTCGGTGACGGAGCCACAGCCGGCGGCCCGGCCCGCCGGGCCGCCCCCGGTGGCCGGGACCGCCACGCCGGTGTCGGCCGCCGGGTCGCCGCCGGTGGCCCGGCCGGCCGGGCTACGGAAGCGCTGGCTGGTCGCCGGGCTGCTCGCGGTGCTCGTCGCGCTCGTCGCCGGGGTGTCGCTCGGCCCGGTGAGCCTGCCCCCGGGCAGCGTCGCCGCCGAGCTGCTCAACCTGTTGCCCGGGGTGCACCTGGACAGCGGGTTGACCGAGCGTGAGATCGCGATCGTCACCGAGCTACGCCTGCCCCGGGTGGTGCTGGGTCTGCTCGTCGGCGGCCTGCTCGCCCTCGCCGGAGGGTGTTACCAGGGGGTGTTCCGCAATCCGCTGGCCGACCCGTACCTGCTCGGAGTGGCCGCCGGGGCCGGTCTCGCGGTCACCGCGGCGATCGCCCTCGGCGGCGCCGGCCGGGAGGGCACGCTCACCGGGCTGCCGTTGACCATTCCGCTGGCCGCGTTCGCCGGATCGCTGCTCGCCGTGACGATGACCTACGTGCTCGGCGCGGCCGGCGGTCGGCGCAGCTCACCGGCCATGCTGATCCTTGCCGGGGTCGCGGTCTCCGCCTTCCTCTCCGCCGGGCAGACGTACCTGCTGCAACAGCACGCCGACAGCATCCAACCGGTCTACTCCTGGCTGCTCGGCCGGCTGGCCACCGCCGGCTGGCACGACGTGCTGCTGGTGCTGCCGTACGCGGCGCTGACCACTGTGGTGGTGCTGCTGCACCGCCGCGAGCTGGACGTCCTCACGGTCGGCGACGACGAGGCGCGCAGTCTCGGCCTGCACCCGCAACGGACCCGCTACCTGCTGATCGCCGCCGCCTCCCTGGGCACCGCGGCGGCGGTCTCCGCGACCGGCCTGATCGGCTTCGTCGGCATCATCGTGCCGCACACCGTCCGGCTGCTCGCCGGGTCGAGCTATCGGGTGATCCTGCCGATGTCACTGCTCTTCGGCGGTGCGTTCCTGGCGCTCACCGACGTGGTGGCCCGCACCGCCGCCGCGCCGACCGAGGTGCCGATCGGGGTGGTGACCGCCCTGCTGGGCGGCCCGTTCTTCGTCCTCGTGCTGCGTACCGCCCGGCGGGTGCTCACGTGAGCCGCGACGTGCCCGCCGTCGAGGTGCGGGGGCTGCACGTCGACCTGGGTGGCACGCCCATCCTGACCGGCGTCGACCTCACCGTCGCCGCCGGCGAGTGGGTCACCGTGATCGGCCCGAACGGCGCCGGCAAGTCGACCCTGTTGCGCGCCGTCGGCGGCCTGCTGCCCGCGCCGCGAGCGATCACCCTGTTCGGTACGGAGAGCGCCGCGCTGCGCCGTCGGGAACGGGCCCGGGTGGTGGCCACCGTGGCACAGTCACCGGTGGTGCCGGCGGGCATGTCGGTACTGGACTACGTGCTGCTCGGACGTACCCCGTACATCCCGGCCCTGGGTCGTGAGTCGGCCGCCGACGTCGACGCCGTACACGAGGTGCTGCGCCGGCTGGACCTGACCGGCTTCCACCATCGCGAGCTGGCCACCCTGTCCGGCGGCGAACGGCAACGCGTCTTCCTGGCCCGGGCTCTCGCCCAGGGTGCGACGCTGCTGCTCCTCGACGAGCCGACCAGCGCGCTCGACATCGGCCACCAGCAGGAGGTGCTCGAAGTCGTCGACCAGCTACGCCGCGACCACGGCCTGACCGTCCTGGCCACGATGCACGACCTCTCCCTGGCCGGCGAGTACGCCGACCGGATGGTGCTGCTCGCCGCTGGTCGGGTGGTGGCTGCCGGCACCCCATCCGAGGTGCTGACCGAGCACCTGCTCGCCACCCACTACCGGGCCAGCGTGCGCGTCGTCCCCGGTACGCACGGCCCGATCGTGGTCCCCGTCCGCCCCACCCGCGCCGAGCCGTAGTCGCCGCGCTCTCCAGTGTCCGCCGGTTTATGGGCCGAGGTCGATGACGGAGAAGAGGGCGCCCTGGGGGTCGCGCAGGGCGGCGAATCGGCCCGCCGGGATGTCACGGGGTGGGACCAGGATCGTTCCGCCCAGCTCGGAGGCGCGTGCCGCGGCGGCGTCCGCGTCGGCCACCGCGAAGTACACGGTCCAGTAGGCGGGCAGGTCGGCCGGGAAGTCGTCGGCCAGCGGCGGCATCATCCCGGCGACGATCCGCGCTCCGAGACGCCATCCGGTGTACGTCAGCGCGCCCACCGCCTGGTCGTCCGGCTGCCAGCCGAACACCAGCTCGTAGAAGACCTTGGCGCCCTCGGGGTCGGGGGTGACCAGCTCGTTCCAGCTCATCGCGCCCGGCACGTTGAACACCTCGGCCCCGGGCATCGTCAGGGGCTGCCACACGCTGAACGTGGCGCCCGCCGGGTCGGTGAAGACCGCCATCCAACCCCTGTCGAAGACCTCGAACGGAGGTACGACGACCTGTCCGCCGGCCCGTTCGACCCGGCCGGCCACCAGTTCCGCGTCGTCGGTGGCGACGTACGTCGACCAGATCGGCACCTGGTCCGGTATCGCCGGCGGGCCCGCGCCCGCGACCGGTCTGCCGTCGAGCAGGAAGACCGTGTAACCACCCGCCTCGGGCTCGGGGGTGATCCGGCCGGTCCAACCGAACAGCTCGGGGTAGAAGCGCCGCGCGTCGGTCAGGTCCGGGGTGGCCAGGTCGGCCCAGCAGGGCGTACCCGGCGGGACGGTGCTCACGTCAGGACCCCTCTCGGCCGGGGCGGCCACTGCGACCCCCTTGCCGGAATCCTGGCACCGTCCCGCCGCGGCCCGGGGCGGAAACGGACGAATCGTCAGCTGAACCGGCGACCCTCGTCCCGCCGGTACGCCCAGGCGGCGAGCACGGCGAGCAGCGCCACCCAGACCGCGAGCATGATCAGCGCCAGCGGCTCGACCCGGTAGTCGCCGACCGCTGCCCACATCAGCTCGGCCGCGCCCCGGGTGGGCAGGTACGGCGCGATCGTCTCGATGAACCCCGGCGCGTCGCCGGGCGCGGAGAGCAGGCCGCCGCCGAACGCCAGCGGCAGGAAGAGCACCTGCGCGACGACGATCGCCGCCTTGCTCGGCAGCGAGTAGCCGATGGCGAGCCCCAGCAGCGTGAACGGCACCGAGATGACCGCCACGGTTCCCGCGGCGAGCAGGAACTCCAGCGCGGTCAGGTGTGCCGCGGTCAGGGTCGCGCCGATCACCGTGACCGGGATCAGCGAGAGGTACGTCAGCGCCAGGCCGGCCAGCACCCGGCCCGCGAACCGGGGCGCCGGCCCCGCCGGCAGAGTCCGGGTGTACGGGTTCCACGGCTGGTCGCGGTCCTCGGCGACGCCGATCCCGTACTGGAAGATGTTGGCGCTCATCACCGAGAAGGTGACCATCGACGCGGTGGCGAAGGTGGCGCCGGCCGCGTCGTCGCCGGCGAACGGCACCACGAAGAAGATCATGGCGGCGGCCGGGAAGAAGGCGCTGCCGAAGACGGCCACCGGAATCCGGATGATCTCCAGGAGTTGGTAGCGGGCGTGGACCAGGGCGAGTTGCACGGTGGCCTCCTCAGACGGTCGTGGGTTGACCGCCGGCAGCGGCGGGAGTGGGTCGGCCCGCGTCGGCGGGGTGGGTGCGGGTGGCCGCGTCGCCGGTGGGCCCGTCGCCGGTGGCGGCGTCGCCGCTGGTGATGGAGAGGAACGCCTCCTCCAGCGAGGTCGGTCGGACCTCCAGGTCGCGGAAGGTCACCCCGGTCGTGACCAGCGCCCGGACCAGCTCGTCGGCGTCGGTGGTGAGCAGGTGCAGCCGACCGTCGACCCGTTCCGAGCGCACCACACCGGGCAGGTCGGGCAGGTCGTCGGCGACGAGGCTGACCCGGCGTACGCCGACGATGCCGCGGACCGCGTCGACCGTGTCGTCGGCGAGCACCCGGCCCTGCCCGATGACGACCACCCGGTGCGCGAGGGCCTCGACCTCCTCCAGGTAGTGACTGCTCAACAGCACCGTGCCGCCGTCGTCGTGGAACGCGCGGATCGCGTCCCACAGGGTGTGCCGGGCCGCCACGTCCAGGCCGGTGGTCGGCTCGTCGAGCAGCACCAGTCGGGGCCGGCCGACGAACGCCAACGCGACCGCCAACCGTCGGCGCTGCCCACCGGAGAGCCCACCGGTCTGGCGTTTCGCCAGCTCGGCGAGGCCGAAGCGGTCGAGCAGTTCGGCCCGGGGCACCGGGTCGGGGTAGTGCGCGGAGACGAAGTCGACGACCTCGCCGACACGCAGTGTGCCCGGCAGGCCGGTTTCCTGTGGGGTGACCCCGATCTGCCGCCGGGTCGCCGGGTCACGCGGGTCGCCGCCGAACAGCTCGACCCGCCCGGAGCTGGGGCGGCGCAGACCGACCAGCAGGTTCATCAGGGTGCTCTTGCCGGCGCCGTTCGGGCCGAGCAGGCCCACCAGCTCACCGGCCCGGACTTCCAGGTCGACGCGGTCGAGGGCGAGGACGTCGCCGTACCGGCGGCTGGCCTGGTCGGCGCGGGCGAGGGTCATGACTGCTCCTTGGACGAGGTGGGGTCGAGCAGTTTGCGGATGGTCTCGGTGTACTCCTCGAACGCCAGTCGGCCGCGCCGGCTGAGCCGGACCAGCGTCGCCGGTGTCCGTCCACGGTGGGTCTTGCTGATCTCCACGTAGCCGGCCTCCTCGAGCTTGCGCAGGTGTACGGAGAGGTTGCCGGCGGTCATCGCGAGCAGTTCCTGGAGGCGGGGAAAGGCGATCCGGTCGCCGTCGCCGAGCGCGGAGAGACTGGCGACCACCTTCAGTCGGGCCTGCGCGTGGATGACCGGGTCCAGTTCGGTCACGACTGTCGCCGCTGTCGTCGTCGGGCGATCGCGCCGGCGAGCAGGATCCCGCCGCCGCCGGCCACCGCCACGACGAGCGCGTGCCAGCCCGGCCCGGCGATGGCGCCGACCAGGTTGAGCACGCTGATCCAGACGCCCAGCCGGAACAGGTCCCGGTCCAGCCAGATCGCGCCACCGGCCATGTGCAGCGCGCCGGTCAGCCCGACGGCCGTCGCCGACCAGAGCAGCGAGGCCAGGTCGTGCGGCAGGTGTTCGCTGATCTGGCCGAGCCCCGCGTAGACGCTCACCGAACCGAGGCCCCAGGCGCATCCGTACCACCGCCCTCGCCGGGCGGAATCGCCGGACACCTGGCCGTAGGCCCGCGCGCTCGCCGCCGCCTGGATGGCGGCGGCGGCCAGTAGGAGCGTGAAGAGGACGGTCAGCGGCAGCCAGGACGGTAGCCCGACCAGCGCGCGCTCGCCGGGGGGAAAGCGCAGGAAGAACAGCCCGAAGCCGACCAGCCAGGCGACTCCCCAGGGCCAGTAGATCAGGCGGGCGTCGGGCGAGAGCCGGCGTGCCGCCACTGACCGCTGGTCCTGGATCAGCCGGAGCGCCGCCGCCGCGTCGGTGGGCGGGAGGTCGTCGTCGTGGGTCACGCAAACTACTTTATGGCACAAAGTCAAAGCCGGATGACCCTGACGTCCCGGTACGGGTAACCGATGGCGGCACGGAGTGCCTATGGTGTGAGGTCGAGGCCGCTGATCCGTCGCACAGGCCACAGGGGAGGATCCGTGTCGAGCCCGAGTGAGCTGGAGGTCCAGCCGGAGGCGCTGCTGGCGTTCGCCAAGGCTTCCACCGACCGTGCGGCGCGCTTTCGCGAGCTGCACCGCGTGTTCGGCGACGGGCACGTCCCCCGGCACGCGTTCGGCGTGATGCCGGCGTCGTTCAGCCTCGCGGCGGCCTATGCCGAGCAGTTCGAGGCGTGCCTCCAGGGGCTGGCCGACGGCGCCGAGGTCATGGCGGACATCGCCGACGGGCTCACCGACACTGCCGGGGCCTACACCGGCACCGACGTGGCCAACACCGACATGTTCGTGCCAGGCCGCCCGCCCGCTCCCGACGTCATCGCCCCCGGCCCCTGGTCGCCGGGCTCGAACGGGTCGGTGCCCGCGTGAGCACCGAGGCGTTGCAGCGCAACAAGACCTACTTCGAGCAGATCGTCTCGGGCACGCCCGACCCGTTCAAGCCGCTGTCCAACGCGGTGCTCTGGCCGTTCGAGCAGTTGCTCGAGCTGGTCGCGGGCGAGCCCGACGACCTGATGAAGGCCGCTCAGCTCTGCCTGACCACCGGCGAGGCGGTCCGGCAGATCGCCGGAGAGCAGACCCAGCACCGGGCCCGGCTCCGGGGCGCCTGGTCGGGCGACGCGGCCGAGAGCTTCCACGCCTCGATGGAGTCGGTCGAGGAGGCGATCGAGGAGTTGGCTCGTGGGCTGGACGGCACCAAGGAGGTGCTCGTCGACGCCGCCAACGCGGCTGTCGACGCGTTCAACCTGCTGGTCGAGTTGATTCTCGAATTCCTGCTCTGGTTCCTCACCGAGGTCATCATCGCGGCGGTGGCAGCGGCGCTCAGTGCCGGCATCTCGCTCGCCGCCACTGTCGTCCGGGTGCTGGCGAGGCTCGCCACCACCGTCGGGCGGATGGTGAAGATCGTCGCTCGGTTCGCCGAGATCCTGACCAAGCTGGCCACCAAGATGCAGAAGGTCGCCGAGTTGCTGATGAAGTACCGGCGGGCGGTCCTGGAGATCCGCAAGGCCAAGAAGGCGTACCGGGCGTGGAACAAGTCCGGCTGGACAGCCGAGGCCAGGGCATTCCAGATCGAGAAGTTCAAGACGCTCTTCCCGGGCAAGTTCCTGATCAACCAGGCGTCCCCGGTGAACATCCCCGGCCTCGGCGGAGCCCTGTTGGACACCGGCGTCGGGCTGGACGACGTCTCCGACGGCACCAAGGACCGCAACTACCTCGTGGACGGCACGTACCGCGAAGACCTGGGCCCCTACACCGAGGGCGTGCAAAATGTCTTCGACTCCGTCCTGAACTGATAGGGGCCGACATGACCTTTCCCGGTCTGGACCGCATCGAGGCGCTGGCCCGCAACCTGGACAGCTGGCAACGCGACCTGGCCGGCAGGATGGCCGAGCTGGAGCAGAGCAGCGCCGAGGGCACCAGCGATTCCGGCCTGGTCCGGGTCACCGCCGCGGCGGACGGCACGATCGTCTCGACCGACGTCAACGCCCGCGCGATGCGCCTCGACTCGTACACGCTCGCCGAGGAGTTCACCACGGCGGCCAAGCGGGCCCAGGAGGCGGCCGCCGCCCGGGTGCGCGAGATGGTGGGCGAGGTGATGGCGGACGCGCCGGGCGGCAGCAGTCCGACCGGCGACAGTGGCACGTCCCACGGTCGTGGCGCGGCAGGTGGCGACCAGGTGCCCGACGACCGCCCGGATTGGTACTGAGCGGATGACCGACGTGCGCTACCGGGAGCGGCTCAACCAACTCGTCGAGCCGGGCGAACGCGTGCTCGCCATCGCGAAGACCGAGATCGCCCAGGGCGCCCTGCCGGCCGATCCTCCGGCCACCGCCGGCTCGGAGTCGTCCGGCGAGCGCGGGGGCGTCGTCTCCGGGGTGCTGCTCAACCTGATCTCGCCACTGGTCTCCTTCGCGGCGGGGGACCGGCTCGTCGACCGGATCACCCACGGGATCGCCGGGCGGGGCGCGCCGGGCTCGGCGGCGTCCACCCTGCAACACTCGCGACGTCCGGTGCCCCCGGCGACCAGCATCGAGGACACCATCCTCGCCGTCACCGACCGGCGATTGCTGGTCTGCGCCTCCGGCCCGGTGAAGCTCTGGTCGAGCCAGGCCGACGACGAGCGGGCGGCGGCGCAGACCCGGGTGGTCTGGTCGACGCCCCGCTCCGCCGTGGCCAACGCCCGGGTGGGCTGGCACCGGCTCAACCCCAAGCGGCTCCGGATCGACTTCACCGACGACTCCTGGTTGGCGTTCACCGTGCCGATCGCCGAGTCCGGCAAGCCGCTGCGCGAGATCGCCAACGCCCTCACCGGCCGCTAGGCCGAGCCCGCCTTGTTCCGGCCCGGCCGTCGGCGGCCCGGCTCTCGGCGGCCCGGCTTCCGATGGCCCGGCTCTTGGCGGTTCAGCTCTCGGCGGTCGCGGCGACGGCCAGCGCCGGGTCGGCCAGCAGCGGCGCGGGCAGCGGCTCGTGGTGCAGCACAGTCAGCCGGGACACCGCCCGCGTGAGCACCACGTACAACCGATGCAGCCCGCGCGGCTCGGCCGCGACGATCGCGGCCGGCTCGACCACCACCACGTGGTCGTACTCAAGGCCCTTGACCAGCGTCGCGGGCACCACGGTGACCCGCTCCGCGGCCGCCACGTCGTCGGCGGTCGCGGTCGCCACACCGGCCTCGGCCAGCGCCGCGCGCAGCCCGTCGACAGCCTCGTCCGCGGCGATCACACCGACCGAGCCGTCGTGCGCGAGCGCCGCGCGCACCTCGGCCACCGTCGCCCCGGTCAGATCGGTCACCGTACGGATGTCGAGCCCGCCGTCGTGGCGCAGCGACTCGGCCGGCGGTACGTCCACAGCGAGCGCCGGCAGCAGCAGGTTCGCGAAGGCGACAACTGCGGCGGGTACCCGGAAACCGATGGTCAACGGCACCACCACGGCGTCCGGCTTGCCCAGGTGGGCAAGGGATTCCCGCCAGTCCGTCGCCGCCCACGGCGCGGTGCCCTGGGCGAGGTCACCGAGGAGGGTGACCGAGCCGTGCTCGCTGCGCCGGGCGATGGCCCGGCACTGCATCGGGGAGAGGTCCTGCGCCTCGTCCACCACCACGTGCCCGAACCCGGAGGGCCGTTCCAGCAGCCCGCTCGCCTCGTCGATCAGCAGCGCGTCGGCGGCGGTCCAGCGGGTCGTCCTCGGCGTGCGGGCCGGCTTGGCCCGGGTGAGCAACGCCTGCTCGGCGTCGCTGAGGAGCCCGTCCGCGGCGGCGGCGAGTCGGGCCGGGTCGGAGAGCAGGCCGTGTACCAGCCCTTCCGGGGTGAGCGCCGGCCAGACCGCGTCCAGGAGGTCGAGCACCGGTCGGCAGCGGCTCATCCGACGCAACCAGGCGTCGCTCGGCGACTCCGCGCGTCGCGCCTCCGCCTGTCGCTGCAACAGGCTGACCACCCGGGCCCGGACCCGCTCCCGCCCGGTGCTGTACGGAAGCCCTTCCCGCCGGGTCTCCTCGACGATCCGGTGCAGCGGCTCCAACCCGATCCGCCACCGGAACGAGCCGTCCGACACGGTGATCGGCTCGCTCGGCGTTCCGATCTGTGCCTGCACCGCGCGCCGGAGGACATCCGCCATCCGTACGTCGTGTTTGAGCGCCGTGACCGCCGGCGCCTCGATCGCCCGGACCTCCACCCGGGAGATCAACTCTTCCACTGTGGCCTGTTCGACCTCGACCTCACCGAGGGCTGGCAGCACCGCCGCGATGTACGACAGGAACGCCCGGTTCGGCCCCACGATCAGCACGCCCGCCCGCCGCAACCGCTCCCGGTGCAGGTAGAGCAGGTACGCGGCCCGGTGCAGACCCACCGCCGTCTTACCGGTGCCGGGAGCGCCCTGCACGCAGATCGAGTCGGCGAGGTCGGCGCGAACCAGTTCGTCCTGCTCCGGCTGGATCGTGGCGACGATGTCCCGCATCGGCCCGACGCGCGGCCGCTCGATCTCGGCGGTGAGGATCCGGCTGGTCGTGCCGAGTTCCTCGCCCCGGTCCAGCCGCTCGTCCTCGAAGCTGGTCAGCACACCGTTGCTGAACCCGAACCGTCGCCGGACCGCCACCCCCTGCGGATCACGTGCACTGGCCCGGTAGAACGACCGCGAGACCGGCGCCCGCCAGTCCAGCACCAACGGCTCGCCACGCTCGTCGGTGACGTGCCGCCGCCCCACGTGGTAGCGCCGACCGTCATGATCGCCGCCGGCTCCGGTCCCGTCGTCGGCGCGCCTGCTCCGGCTGTCGTCGCTGCGTGTGCTGTCGCTGGTGGTGTCGCGGCCCATTGAGGTGTCGCTGGTGGTGGCGCTGCCGGTTGTGGTGTCGTTCTTCGTGGGTTCGGTGTCGGCGGTGCCGCCGAAGTCGAGGCGGCCGAAGAAGAGCGGCGTGGTCGGGTCATCCGCCAGCTCGGCGACCCGCCGGGCCAGGGTGCGGCCGAGCGTCTCCGCCGCGTACGCGTCGCCCGCCACCTGATCGCCGGTGGCGAAGAGCGACTCGGCCCGCTCGCGCATCCGGGCCAGCGCCGCCCGCGAGGTGGCGAGGTGTGCGCGTTCGGCCGCCAGGTCCGCGTCGAGGCTGGTGTCCGGGGGAGTGTCGGGGTGCGGATCGAGATCAGGTGCGGGCATGCTGACGTCCCATCGTTCACATCTGCTGCGCGCTCGCGTGTCCGGGGGCGGATGGCCGGCCGTCCGGCGCGGTGACGTCCGTTCCGGTGCAGCTCACCTCGGCCGTCAAGCGGCCTGCAACCCTACGCCCTCCCGTCAATCGCTTCCACCGAATTACCGGCCGGCCCGCCCCCCACCACCCCGGCGTGTCGCACGGCGCCGCCTACCCAGCGTTGATCATGGAGTTAGGGTCGCGACACGCCGGTCGGACTGGCAATAACTTCATGATCAACGGGTCCGGCGTGTGCCGGGCCGGGCTGGGCCGGCGGGGTGATGGCGGGTTCGGAGAGCTGCCGGGATCATGGGCTCATGACCGAGGCACGTCCCGATTCCCACCGGATGGCGATCAGTGACCCGCAGGTGATGCGGGCGCTGGCTCATCCCGCCCGGATCGCGATCATGGAATACCTGAACGCCCGTGCGGAGGGCGGCACCGCCACCGAGTGCGCGGAGGTCGTCGGGTTGTCGCCCAGCGCGACCAGTTACCACCTTCGGGCGTTGGCGAAGTTCGGCCTGGTGGAGCAGGCGCCGAGTCGGGGCGACGCGCGTGAGCGGGTGTGGCGCGTGCCGAGCGCGAGTTGGTTCGTCGACGCGGGGCGGGACGCCGGACCCGCGGCGCGTGCTGCCGAGCAGGCGTTGATGGAGGCGCACGCGGTCCGGGCCATGGAACGGATTCGGGACTGGTCGCGTCGCGCCGGGGACGAGCCTGCCGAGTGGTACGACAAGACGCTGTTCAGCGACTCCCTGCTGCTCCTCACCGCCGACGAGTTGGCGGAGCTGAACGAGGCCATCGTCGCTCTGCTCCGTCAGTACCACCCGCGCCGGCGCCAGGCTGATCCGCCACCGGGTGCCCGAACGGTGGCGGTGCAGTACCTGGCGGTGCCGCTGGCCTGACCGGGGTTGCGTAGACCAGTTGTGAAGGATTATTTTCGAAGTATGTCCTTCACAACTGACGGGTCGCGCTGGTCGGACGTCTGGTTGGCCGCGACCGCTCGGGGCACGACGATCTGCGGCGACTTCCTTGCCGCGACCGCGCTGGCGCTCGCCCTCCAGGGGGCCGGTGCCGGGAGCCTGGCCGTGTCCGGGCTGCTGCTCGCGGCCACAGCGCCCCTGGTGGTGCTGGCCCCGCTCGCGGGCCGCCTCGCCGATCGGATGGACAGCCGTACCCTGCTGGTGACCGTCGGTCTCGCGCAGGCCGCGATCTGCGCGTTCCTCGCCGTCGTCGAGCATCCGGTTCTGGTGGTCGGGCTCGTCACCCTGCTGGCGTGCGGGCTGGCGGTGACCCAGCCCTGCCTGGCGGCGCTGCTGCCGGCGATGGTCCGCCCGGCCGACCTGCCACGAGCCAGCGCGATCAGCCAGACCGCCGTCTCGCTCGGCGCGCTCGGTGGTCCCGCGCTCGCCGGTCTGCTGGTGGGGGAGTTCGGCACCCGCGTCCCGCTGCTGCTCGACGCCGCCACCTACCTCGCGCTCGTGGTCGCGGGCCTGCTGCTGCGGACCCGACGCGGCGGACGGCGCTCCGCCAGCCAGGTCGCCGTGGACGGCCCGACGGCGCGCCCCGCCGACCGGGTCGTCGTGGGCAGCCCGGCCTCGTCGGCCACCACCACCCCCGGGGGTACGCAGGTCAGCTGGCGGCTGCGCCGCGATCCGCTGATGCTGGTCATGGTGGTGAGCACCGCTGTGGTGATCGCGGCGATCGGTGGCATCAACGTGGTCGAGGTCTTCTTCATCAGGGAGACGCTGGACAGTTCGCCCACCATGTACGGTCTGGTCAGCGCCGCCTGGATGGCCGGCATGCTGCCCGGTGCCTGGTTCGCCGCGCGACTCGCCAAACACCTGACGGACGATGCCGCGCTGGTACGCGGGGTGCTCGCCGCCCTGGCAGTGTGCAGCCTGATGGTGCTGGTGGCGGCGGCGGTCCCCGCGGCGGGTGTGCTGGTGCCGCTCTGGCTGATCGGCGGTGCGGCCAACGCAGGCGAGAACGTCTTCGCCAACCTGCTCACCGTCCGTCGGGTGCCGGAGGCGATGCGTGCCAGGGCGTACGCCAGCTACGGCGCTGCGGTACAGGGTGGCTCGATGGTCGGCTTCCTGATCGGCGGGGCACTGCTCGCCGCCGTCAGTCCCCGGCCGCTGATCGCCGGCACCGGCCTGGTGGGGCTGCTGGTGGTGCTGACCTTCGTGCCGGTCGTGATCCGGGCGGTACGGCGAGCGGACGACCAGCCGACCCCGCCCGCGGGCGGGCAGGGCGACCAGCCGACTTCGCCCGCGGGCGGGCCGGGCGACCAGTCGGGCGACCGGCGGTCGGTCGGGTCGAGTGCGGGGTTGGCCACTTCGGGGCCACCTGCCGAGCCGCGGCCGGACCCCGGGGTTACGGTCGGGCCATGGCTGAGCGCATCGCACGCCCGCGAGTCGGGCACATCCAGTTCCTGAACTGCCTCCCCATCTACTGGGGTCTGATGCGCTCCGGTGCCCTGCTCGACGTCGACCTGCACAAGGACTCGCCGGACCGGCTCAGCGCGGCGTTGGTGGCCGGCGACCTCGACATCGGCCCGATCACGCTCCTGGAGTACCTGAAGCACGCGGACGAGCTGCTGCTCCTGCCGGACCTCGCGGTGGGCAGTGACGGACCGGTGCTCTCGGTCAACCTCGTCTCCACCCGGCCGCTGGGCGAGTTGGACGGCGCCCGGGTGGCGCTCGGTTCGACCTCGCGGACCGGGGTCATGACGGCGCAGTTGCTGCTCGCCGAGCAGTACGGTGTTCGACCCGACTACTTCCGCTGCCCGCCCGACCTGACCCAGATGCTGCTGGAGGCCGACGCCGCCGTGTTGATCGGCGACGTGGCGCTCCGCGCCTACCACGAGGCGCCGCAGAAGGGCCTCACCGTCACCGATCTGGGCCAGGCGTGGAAGGAATGGACCGGGCTGCCGATGGTCTTCGCCGTCTGGGCGGTCCGGCGCGACTTCGCCGCCGCCCATCCGGGGCTGGTCAAGGAGGTGCACGAGGCGTTTCTGCGTTCGCGGGACCTCTGCCTGGCCGAGCTGGACCAGGTGGCCGAGGCGGCTGCCCGCTGGGAGGCGTTCGACGCGGCGACGCTGGCCACGTACTTCCGGGCCCTGGACTTCTCCCTCGGCGAGCGGCAGGTCGCCGGACTGCGCGAGTGGGCCCGGCGAGCCGCCGCCATCGGCGAGGCCCCGGCCCTGACCGAGGGTGGTCCGGAGTTCTTCGCCAGCTGACACCCGCCGCTACCTGCGTCCTCGCGCGGCCCTGACGGCCGCGCGACGGCGCGAGTCAGGCGCCGCGCGACGGCGCGACTCGGCTCGCGACGGCGCGAGTCAGGCACCGGGACGGAGCAGCGCCTCGGTGATCTTCTCGCAGTTCTGCATGCCGTAGTCGTAGCCCATGCCGATCGGGTACTTGACCATGACGCCCATCGTCCAGGTGTCGCCGATGGCCAGGCAGTTGATGTGCATCTCCTGCTCCCTGGTCCGGTCGATCCACCCGTTCTTGATGGCGATCTGCTTCCGTTCGGCGGCCGGGAACGCCTTGCGGATGCCGAAGTCACCCGCGCCCCGCACCAGCTTCATCTCGTTGAGCAGCCACTTGGTCCATTCCGGCCCGGCGGCGGTGCCGGTGGCGATGCAGTTGCCCATGCGGGCGGTGTCCCGGGGGGAGAGCGCCGTGCGGGACCAGCCCTTGTCCGGGGCGACGCTGCTGTCGGTCAGCTCACACATGGAGATCAGCCGCTTGATCGAGGCGTCCCGGCCGACCAGGTTGTAGAACTGCTCGGCCCGGGTGTTGTCGCTGTCCCGGATGATCCGGGTCGCGTCGGCGAGCTTCGCGTCGCTCGGCGTCTCACCGGCGTCGGCCGCGCGGCGCAGGTAGTCGGCCACGATCCAGGCTTTGATCATCGAGGCGGTCGTGCTGGTCTCGCCCATGTTCCTGGAGCCGATGATCTTGCCGGTGCGGCGGTCCAGGACGCTCCACGAATACCAGCCCTCGATGTCGAGATCGAGGTTCTTCGCCACGAACGGCAGCGGCTCCAGCGACGGGCTGGGTGACGGCGCCGACGGCTGGCGGGCGCTGCGGTCGGTGGGCGAGCCGGTGGACCGGTTGTCCGCGCTGGAGTCCGCTTCGCCCCACTTGGCCGCGGCGGCCGACTCGAAGGGGGAGCCGGGCAGCAGCCGCAACGACACCAGCACCAGCCCGATCAGGATGACCGCGATGGCGATCAGGCGTAGCGGGGAAGCCTCGCCGTTGCCCCGGCGATCGCCCGCCATCAGAGCTTTCCGACCGGTTGCTGCGGAACCTTGAGCGCGGCGCCCGGCTGCGGGGTGACCAGCTGACTGGCCACGCTGGCGCAGACCTTCGCGCCGTAGTTCAGCCCGAGCTTCTGCGGGTAACGCAGCATCACCGCGAGACTCCATTTGCCGTTGACGGCGAGGCAGTTGACGTGCCAGTTGCCGTCGTAGTTGATCGGGGTCCAACCGTTCTTGATGCTCACCGGACCCTGCGCGGTGATCGACTTGGGCAGGCCGTCGATGATCCCCCAACGACCACCGCCCGAGCTGGGTCTCTGGTCCTTGGCGGCGGTGCTGCCGCGGACCTTGCTCATCTGGTCGAGCACCCACTTGGTCCACTTCGGGCCGGCGGCCTTGCCGTCGGCGATGCAGTCGCCGAGCCGAGCCGCGTCGCGGGGGGACATCCGGGTGAAGCTCCAGTAGCCGGTGTACGGCTTGATGTTGCCGCGCTTGGTGTCGGTCAGCCCGCAGATCTTGATCGCCCGCTGGATCACCGGGTCGGGAACGCTGCTCGTCGAGGGTTTGTACGACCCGCCCGCGGCGGCGTGGACCTTGTTGGCCGCACCGTCGTTGCTGTCGATGATCGCGAGGCTCGCGGCCTGCTTCAACGTCGGGGGCGGCTCCCTGTCACCGAGCTGCCGCAGGTAGTCCGAGACGATCCACGCCTTGATCATCGACTCGGTGGAGCTGGTGGCGGTCATGTTCGGCGAGCCGGAGACCTTTCCGGTCTGCCGGTCCAGCAGGGCCCACGACAAGAACTCACCCTGGTAGTTCACCGACACCGGACCGGCCGCCAGCGTCGGCGGCGGCGGTGGGGTCGGTGCCGGCGCGGCGACGGTCGAGCCGCCTCCGCTGCCTCCGCTGCCGTCGCCGGCGGAGAGCCGGGCGTACGCGGCGGGGACCAGCAGCACGCCGCCGAGCACGACCGCCGCGACGGCGAGCACCATGATCACGCGGGATCGCATGAGTGGGTGAGCTCCAGGTGTCAGGGCCGGGGGGACCGGCTTGTTGTCCGGACGGATCGGCGGATCGCCGAGGCCGGGGGAGATGGCCTCTGTCGAGCGGCGATCGTCTGAAGCCGATCGGTGTGACGGCGGAAAGTCTACGTCCGCTTGCGCGACCCGCCAGCGTCCGACACTAGGCAACCTGGCATAAAGGCGCGATATGGGGTCGGTATGAGGTTATTGCAGCGATTCACGTTTGTTCAGTGGCCCACGTCACGGCCGTAGCACACCGTCGCGGTAGCGCAAAGCACACATTCAAGTACGGATGGCATCCTCGGATTCTTGTTACACCCCCTGGTGCGGCGAGGCGCAAGCTGTAACACTTAGCCTCATGTATGGCAACGACTTCTCCGCCCCCGACGGCGGTCCGGACGAGGCACCCGGCGGCCTGCTGGGCGAGGTCGAGGCCGCCGAGGCCGAGCTGCGGGCGGCGGCGGCGCGCGGACGGCGGGGTGGCCCCGCGCCGGACGAGGACCTGGCGGCGTACTTCGCCGAGGTGATCGACGCCGAGCAGAAGATCGAGCCACGGGACTGGATGCCCGAGGCGTACCGCCGGACGCTGATCCGGCAGATCGCCCAGCACGCCCACTCCGAGATCATCGGCATGCAGCCGGAGGGCAACTGGATCAGTCGGGCGCCCTCGCTCAAGCGCAAGGCGATCCTGCTGGCCAAGGTGCAGGACGAGGCGGGCCACGGCCTCTACCTCTACGCCGCCGCCGAGACCCTCGGCATCAGCCGCGACGAGCTGGTCGGGCTGCTGCTCGACGGCCGGCAGAAGTACAGCTCGATCTTCAACTACCCCACCCTCAGCTGGGCCGACGTGGGCGCGATCGGCTGGCTGGTGGACGGCGCGGCGATCGTCAACCAGGTGCCGCTCTGCCGCTGCTCCTACGGCCCGTACGCCCGCGCGATGATCAGGGTCTGCAAGGAGGAGTCGTTCCACCAGCGGCAGGGCTACGAGATCCTGCACACCCTGGCGCACGGCACCGCCGAGCAGCGGGCGATGGCCCAGGACGCGGTGGACCGCTGGTGGTACCCGTCGCTGGCGATGTTCGGCCCACCGGACGGCGACTCCACCCACTCGGCCCAGTCGATGGCGTGGAAGATCAAGCGCTTCTCCAACGACGACCTCCGGCAGCGCTTCGTCGACATGTGCGTGCAGCAGGCCGAGGTCCTCGGGCTGCGCATCCCCGACGACGACCTGCTGTGGAACGAGGAGCGGCAGGCGTACGACTACACCCAGCCGGACTACGACGAGCTGCTGCGGGTGATCAAGGGCGACGGGCCGTGCAACCGCGAGCGGATGGCGCACCGCCGGGCCGCGCACACCGACGGCGCATGGGTACGCGAGGCCGCCGCGGCGTACGCCGCGAAGCGGGCGGAACAGAAGGAGACGGTAGCGGCATGACCCAACACACCCCGCTCTGGGAGGTCTTCGTGCGGGCCCGGCGCGGGCTCTCGCACACCCACGTCGGCAGCCTGCACGCGCCCGACGCCGAGCTGGCGTTGCGCAACGCGCGGGACCTCTACACCCGACGGCAGGAGGGCGTGTCGATCTGGGTGGTGCCGGCCGCGGCGATCACCGCGTCCAGCCCGGACGAGAAGGACTCCTTCTTCGACCCGGCCGCCGACAAGGTCTACCGCCACCCCACCTTCTACCAGGTGCCGGACGGGGTGGCCCACCTGTGAGCGGCAAGCCGATCGACTTCACCCTCGGGCTCGCCGACGACGCGTTGATCGCGGCTCAGCGGCTCGCCGAGTGGACCACCCGGGCGCCGGAGATGGAAGAGGACATCGCGCTGGCCAACATCGCGCTCGACCAGCTCGGGGCAGCCCGCCTGCTGCTGTCGTACGCCGGTGAGCTGGAGGGCGCCGGCCGCGACGAGGACGCGCTGGCGTACCTGCGCGACGACCGCGAGTTCCGCAACGTGCTCCTGGTCGAGCTGCCCAACGGCGACTTCGCGGTGACCATGGCGAAGCTGCTCTTCCTGGCCGCCTATCAACTGCCGCTGTACACCGCGCTGGCCGGCTGCGCCGACGAGCGGCTGGCCGCGATCGGCGCGAAGGCACGCAAGGAGTCGGCCTACCACCTGGACCACGGCGCGCTCTGGGTGAAGCGGCTGGGCGACGGCACCGAGGAGTCGCACCGTCGGATGCAGGCGGCCGTCGACCACGTGTGGCCGTACACCCATGAGCTTTTCGTCGCGGACCCGGCGGCGCCGGTCGACCCGGCCACTCTGCGGCCGGCGTTCGACGAGGCGGTCGGCCCGGTGCTGGCCGAGGCGACGCTCACCCGGCCGGACAGCGGTTGGGCGCCGGGCGGCGGGCGGGCCGGCGTGCACACCGAGCACCTGTCCTACCTGCTGGCCGAGATGCAGGTGCTGCACCGCGCCCACCCCGGGGCACGGTGGTGAGCGCGAGGACGGCCGCCGCGAGCGTGGTGGACCCGGAGATCCGGGTGGTCACCATCGACGAGCTCGGCATTCTGCGGGCGGTCGAGGAGGACCCGGCCAGTGGGCGGGTCACAGTGACCATCACCCCGACCTACACCGGCTGCCCGGCGATGGACGTCATCCGCGCCGACATCCGCCGCGCGCTCGCCGCCGCCGGCCATCGCGACGCGGAGGTCCGCACCGTCTACAGCCCGGCGTGGAGCACCGACTGGATCTCCGCGGGTGGGCGGGCGAAGCTCGCCGCCGCCGGGATCGCCCCGCCCGCGCCGACCGCCGGCCCCGGCGTCGTGCCGTTGACGCTCGCGGTCCGTTGCCCGCGCTGCGGCTCACCGGAGACCGAGCAGGTCAGCCGGTTCGGCTCCACCGCGTGCAAGGCGCTGTGGCGCTGCCGCTCGTGCTCCGAACCCTTCGACCACCTGAAGGCGCTGTGACTGTCACCATCACCCGCCCGGTCCGTCGCCGGCCGGTCTTCCACCCGCTTCCGGTCGCCGCCGTCGACCGGCTCACCGACGACTCCGTGGCGGTGACCTTCGCCGTACCCGAGGAGTTGCGCGCGACCTTCGCGTTCCGCGCGGGTCAGCACCTCACCGTGCGGCGGGTCGCCGAGGACGGCGCCGACGTGCGCCGGTCGTACTCGATCTGCTCCACCCCGGACGACCTGGCCCGGCACGGCCGGCTGCGGATCGGCGTGCGCGAGGTCCCCGGCGGCGCCTTCTCGGCGTTCGCCTGTGGAGCGCTGCGCGGCGGCGACACGGTCGAGGTGCTGCCGCCGCTGGGCACCTTCACCACGGCGTTCGCGCCGGACCGGGTCCGCCACTACGGCGCCGTCGTCGCCGGCTCCGGCATCACCCCGGTGCTCGGGCTGGTCGCGACCGCCCTGGCCGTCGAGCCGGCCAGCACGTTCACACTGGTGTACGGCAACCGCACGGCGAACACTGTGATGTTCGCCGAGGAGTTGGCCGACCTGAAGGACCGCTACCCGACCCGCCTGCACCTGGTGCACGTGCTCTCCCGGGAACAGGGCGAGTCGCCGCTGCTCTCCGGGCGGATCGACGCCGACCGGACGGGCCGGCTGCTGGGCAGCATCGTGCCGGGCGACGCGATCGAGGAGTGGTTCCTCTGCGGCCCGTACGGCATGGTCGTCGACGTGCGGGAGGTGCTCACCGCGCGCGGGCTGCCCGAGTCGGCGGTGCACACCGAACTGTTCCACGTCGACGCGCCGCCGGAGCCGGTGCGCCGCCCAGCCGAGCAGGCGGGTGCCGGCACCGAGGTCACCATCGTGCTGGACGGCCGCTCGTCGAGCTTCACCATGGGTCGCGAGGAACGGGTGCTGGACGCCGCGTTGAAGGTGCGCGGCGAACTGCCGTACGCCTGCAAGGGCGGCGTCTGCTCCACCTGCAAGGCGAAGGTCGTGGACGGCGCTGTCACGATGGCCCGCAACTACGCCCTGGAGCCCGACGAGCTGGCCGCCGGCTACGTGCTGACCTGCCAGTCCAGCCCGACGACTGACAGGCTGACCGTCGACTACGACGCCTGAGGGGTACTCAGGCTTCCCCTCTCCAGCAGCTTCTGCCGGAGGGACTGAAGTGGTCCGTTGCTCCGGACGTGGGTCCACTGCCCCCAACCGTTGATGTCGTGGCCGACGCACGCCTTGAGCGCCGGAGAGGGCTTGGCGTAGGTAGACCCGTCGGGGAGGCGGAGGTGCCCATCGGTGGTCACCACCGCCCGGTGTGTCCTGCCCTTTCGTGACTGCACGTGGATGAGCTCGTCCCCTGGGGCTAGCAGCTTGGCTTCGATCAGACCCATGAGGTCGCCACCCGGCCGCCCAGCCTCCTTCGCCTTCTCAGCGCAGAGGTCGATCCCTAACAACCGGCGGAGTACGTCGTTCTCACGATCGACGAAGGGCTCCGCGTGCCGCTGGAGCAGGGCGTACACCTGGTCGTCGATCTCGATCCTGTGCATCGGCATCGTGCGCGCTCCTCACGTTCTTATAAGGGGTTGCTGGCGGCGTCGGTCTCCAGCGCCGTTACCAGGCCTGGCACCGAGGTCGAGGGGTTCCTGTCGGCCAGCGGCCGGTCTGCACTCAGCCTGTCCAGCCGCGCTGCTCGACGAAATGCGTCAGGGCGCCCTGCTCTCAGAGCCTCGTAGTCCAGGAGCTTTCCGCGCCGGCTATAGCCACACGGGTGCTCTTCCAGCCGCCGACACGCCTCGATGGTCGTCAGGTATGGCAGATCCTCGTGGAGTAGGAGGTAGACCTCGAAGCAGGGATTCGAGACGGCGCAGTTGACGCCGTGCCGCCCAGCCAACGCCAGTGCCGCGCCGAGGCGGGCGTGTGCACGCGGTGCCTCGACATCGAAGACGCACCAGACCTCGTCGTAGCCATCACCCTGGGCAGCGGCCCGGTCAGCTTCCGCGATGGCCTTCTCCACCACGCCGTACGCCTCACCTGGCCCGAGAAGACCTCGATCCGTACGGTGCCTGCCCGTAGTTCGCGGCGCAGGCCCTTGAAGTAGAGGGTTTCGGTGTTCTCACCCTCGCAACAGATCAGGTAGGTCTTGCGTTCCTGTCGACTTCCGGGCTGGCGTCGCAGCGATTTGCTGGGGCGGGCCATCAACGGGCAACCGAGGAGCTGCGGAGGTCTACAAGCGGCACGGAAGAACTCTAGCCATCAAGACACTGAACTTCACTGTTCGAAGTTTGCAAGTTTCAGAGTTTTCGCAAAGAAGGTCAGGCGGCGCGGGTTGGCGGGCTCAGGAGGCTGAGCACCTCCTGGTCCAGGAACGGCACGGCACCGTAGCGGCCCTTCAGGTACCTGCCCTCGACGTCGTCGAGACCACCGCGCACGCGGAACTCGCTGAGGGGGTAGAGCCGCGTCGCGCCCCCGCTGTCCTTTTCGGTGAGCCAGATCTGGTCTCGACCGAGCCGAAGATTCCGGTGGCGGCCGAGCAGCCCGACGTCATGGCTGTTGAAAATGAGCTGTGCGCCATGTGGATTGGTGTCCGGCTCGTGGAAGAGTCGAATCAGTTCGGTGGTGAGGAGCGGGTGCAGCTCACCGCCCAGGTCGTCGACTGCCAGTAGTCCGCCGGCGTCGAGTGCCCGCACCGCCAGTTGCAGGAGATGGAACCAACTGTGGGTTCCCGCCGACTCCCACAGCCAGGGCAGAGGTGCTTTCCCGTCCTGGGTGTGTGCTGAGTGCACAAGCTCGACCTGCGGGTCGTTCGGGTCGGCGCCAGGGTCCGACTCCCGCTCGACGACGGTCGCGCCGACAACTCCCAGATCCGCGAATCGGAGGAGCGCGAGCATTCGCTCGTCCGGTAGCACGTGTGGAGGTCGAGCTGTCGAGACGTCCCCCGAGGCGACCATCTGGCGAGGGCTGAACCAGCGGTAGATTTTGCTCAACTGTGGGTGGTTGAGCGTGGCCGCCGCGGAGAGGAAGAGGCTGTTCGGTCGCACGGTCTCCGCGATCAGCTCGCGCGGACCAGTCAGGTTGTTGCCGAAGTGCAGCGACCTGCCGTCCCGCTCAAGGTAGATCTGCCGCCGTCCCTTCGGGAAGGCGTACAGCCACTCGTGCCGGATCTCCTCGTCGTCCAGTGCGAAACCGAACTCGTATCGCACGTTCTCGACGACGAAGTCGAAGACAAACTCGCTCGGCCGAGATCCGCTCGCGTGGTCGAGCCGGAACGGCCACCGGCCCGGGATCGGTTCTTCCGGTAGCCACCGTTGGTGAGACAGTCGGACCGCGTCGCGTGCGAAGCCGAGGGCCTTGATGACGTTGGACTTGCCTGAAGCGTTCGGGCCAAAGATGCCGGCCACGGGCAGAGCGTACAGCTTCTCCCGTGGCACCGGCTTGACGGCGAGGCCCGGGTGGTCGTCGGTGGCGACGAGGCTCAGCTCGGCTTCGTCGCGAAGCGAGGCGAAGTTGGTCACTCGGAAGCGCAGCAGCATCCTCTACCTCAACTCCTAACCCTGGAACAGCTATTACACTACCCGGTTCAAGTCTCCAGGCGTCAGAAAATGACACCCAAGCCCTTGTAAAGCGTGCTTTCTGGTGATTCCGGGGCGCTGAGCGCGAGTCGATCATTCTGGGTGCGGAGGTGTGCTTCCAGTAGGTAGCGCCGGTACGGGACGGCAGCGACCGGTGCGCGGACTGGATCACAGCCCCGAACACCCTGGAGGGGGAGGGCTTGCTGTCGGCGTACGCTCGGGTGGTGACGGTGAGCCGGGAGATCGACGACATCCTGCAGCGCGGCGCGGACGGCGGGCGGATCACGCCCGAGGAGGCGCTGGTGCTCTACACCGAGGCGCCCTTCCACGCGTTGGGCGAGGCGGCGGACGCCGTCCGTCGGCGGCGCTACCCGGACAACGTCGTCACGTACCTGATCGATCGCAACATCAACTACACGAACGTCTGCGTGACGGCGTGCAAGTTCTGCGCGTTCTACCGGGCGCCGAAGCACAAGGAGGGGTGGACCCACCCGACCGAGGAGATCCTGCGCCGGTGCGGCGAGGCGGTCGAGCTGGGCGCGACCCAGGTGATGCTCCAGGGCGGGCACCACCCCGACTACGGGGTGGAGTACTACGAGGAGCTGTTCTCCTCGGTCAAGCAGGCGTACCCGCAGCTGGCCATCCACTCGATCGGCCCGAGCGAGATCCTGCACATGGCGAAGGTGTCCGGGGTCAGCCTGGACGAGGCCATCGCCCGGATCAAGACCGCCGGCCTGGACTCGATCGCCGGCGCCGGCGCGGAGATGCTGCCCGAGCGGCCCCGCAGGGCGATCGCCCCGCTCAAGGAGTCGGGTGAGCGCTGGCTGGAGGTCATGGAGCTGGCCCACCGACAGGGGGTCGAGTCGACCGCCACGATGATGATGGGCACCGGCGAGACGCACGCCGAGCGGATCGAGCACCTGCGCATGATCCGGGACGTGCAGGACCGCACCCGTGGGTTCCGGGCCTTCATCCCGTGGACGTACCAGCCGGAGAACAACCACCTCAAGGGCCGCACCCAGGCGACCACCCTGGAATACCTGCGGCTGGTAGCGGTGGCCCGGCTCTTCTTCGAGACGGTGCCGCACCTGCAGGCGTCGTGGCTGACGACCGGCAAGGACGTCGGGCAGCTCGCCCTGCACATGGGCGTGGACGACCTCGGCTCGATCATGCTGGAGGAGAACGTCATCTCCTCCGCCGGTGCCCGGCACCGCTCCAACCTGCACGAGCTGATCGCCATGATCCGCTCGGCGGACCGCATCCCCGCGCAGCGCGACACCCTCTACAACCGGCTCGCCGTGCACCACACCCCGGCCGACGACCCGACCGACGAGCGGGTGGTCTCGCACTTCTCCTCGATCGCCCTGCCCGGCGGCGGCGCGGGTCGGTCGCTGCCCCTGGTGGACGTCAACTGACCTGGCCGTTCGGCTGATCGACACTCATGCTCCCGCCGAGCAGCGCCGGCGGTACGGGTGGTCCCCGCCGCCGCACCGACAGGCTGTCCGCCGCAGGGGTGGTGCGGATGATCGTCGGCGGCTAGCGTCCCGGCTCGTATCCGTTCGTACCACGACGCGTCGGCGCGCCAGCGCTGGTCGGGACCGTCCTCCATCGACCCGCTGAGGGTCGTTCATATAACGCACGGCGGTACGGGCGGGGTGGGCGACCATCCCGCCCGTACCGTCTGCGGCCCCGGCCGCACCGAGGAGAGCCCGTTGGCGTGGCTGATCGCCCTCCGATAGCGTCCGCTCGTTGCGCAACCACCCTTTCTTCCCTACCCCCGGGGGACTGATGACAGCGATCCACCGCTCGACGCTGGTTCGTGCCGGTGTCGTGGCGTTGCTGGCGGCCGGCGGCCTGGCCGCCGTGGCCGTCCCGGCGCACGCCGCCGACCAGGCCGACCTGGCCCTGGTGCCGATCAGCTACGAACTGGCCAAGGGCGTCAAGGCGGCCAAGGCCAAGCCGTTCAAGTTCCGGGTCGACAACAGCCGGAGCGCCGTCGCCGCCAGGAACGTCAGCTACACCGCCAACATCAAGCTGTTGAACAAGAACAAGGTCGGCGTCGTGGTGCCGGACGGCTGCCAGGTGCAGGGCAGGACGTTCACCTGCCAGCTCGGCGACGTGCCGGCCGGCACCAGCGAGGAGTTCGGCATCCCGCTGTTCTCCACCGGTGGTCGCGGTGACGCGGGCGCGCTGATCGTCAAGATCGCGGCGAGCAACGCGCAGTTCGACGCCGACGAGATGAAGGTCGAGCACGCCATCACCGTCGGGAAGCCCGGCTACGACCTGACCAGTTGGGTGCAGGACGTCCAGGCGAACGTCGTGGTCAACGGTGTCAAGGGCGACGACCCCGACCTGCGTCCGGTGCGACGGGGCGAGACGGTGCCCCTGGACTGGGCGGTCTACAACGACGGCAGCCGCAAGGCCACCGGCATCTTCTACGGCCTGACCCTGCCGGTGGGCGTGACCTTCGCGCAGAAGCCGGAGGGCTGCCTGGAGCAGGTGTTCGACGGCAAGCAGCAGTTGTTCTGCGAGGACGCCGGCGCGATCGTGAAGCCCGGTGAGTACTACACAGCGGATGTCCGGGTGACCGTCGGTGAGGACGTGACCGAGCCGGTGCTGCACGAGGGCGACCTCTTCGCGCAGGGGCTGGACGGCGCCGAGGGGCAGCCCGAGGAGGAGCCGGAGGTCGCCAGCTCGGCGCAGCGGAAGGCGTTCACCGAGGTCGACGTGGTGGACAACCACACCACCTTCGAGGCGTTCGTCGACCTGACCTGGACGCCGCCCACCACGACGCCGACCCCGACGCCGACGGTGACCCCGACGGCCACGCCGACCGCGACGCCGACGCCGGGTGCCACCACCTCGCCGACCGCCGGTGGCGGCGCCGGCGGTGGCGGGCTGCCGGTGACCGGTGTGCAGGTCGGTGTGATCGGTGCCATCGGCGCTCTCATCCTGCTGGCGGGTGGGGCGCTGCTGGTGCTCTCCCGTCGGCGCAAGGTGGTTCTGGTCGCGCCGGGCGACGAGAAGTCGACCGACTGACGGTGCTGACGACGCGAGGGCGGGGTGGGCGACCACCCCGCCCTTTCGTGTGGTGGGGTGTGGGACGTGTCACGCCGCCGGTTCCGGTGTCCGCGCGGGCTGGCAGAGTGGGTCCGGTGAGCCGTGAACCGCAGGGGCGACGCGCCAGCCTGGACAAGCAGCCGCACGAGGTCGCCGCGATGTTCGACGGGGTGGCCGAGCGTTACGACCTGACCAACACGATCCTCGCCTTCGGGCAGGACCGGTCCTGGCGTCGGGCCACCCGGGCGGCGCTCGGGCTGCGACCCGGCGAGCGGGTGCTGGACATTGGCGCGGGCACCGGCGTCTCGACCCAGGACCTGGCCCGCTCCGGGGCGTACGCGGTCGGCGTCGACCTGTCGCTGGGCATGCTGCACACCGGCAAGCGGACCCGTCCCGAGGTGCCGCTGCTCGCCGGTGACGCGCTACGACTCCCGTTCGCCGACGCCAGCTTCGACGCGGTGACCATCTCCTTCGCGCTGCGCAACGTGCACGACACCGACGGGGCGCTGCGTGAGCTGGCCCGGGTGACGCGGCCCGGTGGCCGGCTCGTGATCTGCGAGTTCAGCACCCCGGTCAATCCGGCCTTCCGGACCGTCTACCTGTCGTACCTGATGCGTTCGCTGCCGGCGGTCGCCCGCCGGGTGTCGAGCAACCCCGACGCGTACGCCTATCTCGCCGAGTCGATCCGGGCCTGGCCGGCGCAGGCCGCGCTGGCGGGACGGGTCGCGGCGACCGGGTGGGGACGGGTGGCCTGGCGCAACCTGACCGGTGGCGTTGTGGCCCTGCACCGGGGGGTCCGCGAGTAGCGGCGGTGCCGCCCAGCCGGGCAGTGCGGACATTACTCAGGTTTCGTGAATATCGGTTTTTGGTCCACTTTGCCCCGTAGGCTCGATCGCATGACCGGATCAGAGCCGGCGGCCCCGGTGACCGCCACCGACGACGACGCGGCCGAACTCATCGCGCAGTTGCGCGCGTTGGCCGGGGCCGATCCGGGGGAGGTCCGGCTGGTGGTCGCCGAGGTGTTGGCGGCACTGGACCGGGCGGCGGGCGGTGCGCTGCGTGAGCATCTGCCGGAGACCATCCGGATCGACGCGGGCCTGGAGTCTCCCAGCCCGGCGTGACACCCGGCCGCTGTGGACGGTCAGGATCTGTCACATTGGCGAGTTAGGTACCCCTGACCCTGCGCTGGTATGACGCCGGTCATACACTCGTCCCGTCTGGCTTGTGAAGCATTTCACGAGCGTGCGGGAGGAGGCGCGAATGACCGCGGTGGAACACGACGCCGACGTCATTGTCGTGGGTGCCGGTCCCGGTGGGTCAGCGACCGCGTACCACCTGGCTCAGCACGGTGTACGGGTGCTGTTGCTGGAGAAGACCGAGTTCCCCAGGGAGAAGGTCTGCGGCGACGGGTTGACCCCGCGCGCCGTGCGCCAGCTCGTCCGGATGGGTGTGGACACCTCACCCGAGGCCGGCTGGCTGCACAACCGTGGCCTGCGGGTCATCGGCGGCGGCGTGCGCCTCGAACTGGACTGGCCGGACCTCGCCAGCTTCCCCAACTACGGTCTGGTGCGCACCCGACTGGACTTCGACGACCTGCTCGCCAGGCGCGCGGTGGCCGCCGGCGCCGAGCTGCGGACCAGCGTCAACGTGCTGGGCCCGGTGCTCGACGAGAGTGGTCGGGTGGTCGGCGTGGAGGCGGAGGTCGGGCCGGGCAAGGAGCCCGCCACCTTCCACGCTCCGCTGGTCGTCACGGCGGACGGCGTCTCCGGTCGGTTCCCGCTCGCGCTCGGGCTGGCCAAGCGGGAGGACCGGCCGATCGGCGTGGCCGTCCGCCGCTACTACCGCTCGCCCGCGAAGCACGACGACAACTACCTGGAGTCCTGGCTGGAGCTGCGCAGCAAGGACAGCGGCGACAACCTGCTGCCGGGCTACGGCTGGATCTTCGGTCTCGGCGACGGGCGGGTCAACGTCGGCCTCGGCGTGCTCAACTCGTCCTCCGCGTTCGGCAAGACCAACTACCGCCGGCTGCTCACCGACTGGCTCGCCAACACCCCGGCGGACTGGGGGATGACCGACGAGGCCAACGCCGACGGCCCGATCCTCGGGGCGGCGCTGCCGATGGGCTTCAACCGGGTGCCGCACTACACCCGCGGCGTGCTGCTGGTGGGCGACTCCGGTGGCATGGTCAACCCGTTCAACGGCGAGGGCATCGCCTACGCCATGGAGTCCGGCGAGCTGGCCGCCGAGGTCGCCGTGCAGGCGCTCGCCCGGCCGGCCGGCCCGGAGCGGGAGCGGGCGCTGCTGGCGTACCCGAACGAGCTGAAGGCCCGGCTCGGCGGCTACTACCGGCTGGGCGGCATCTTCGTGAAACTGATCGGCCGCCCGGAGATCATGCGGATCGCCACCAAACACGGCATGCCGCACCCGACCCTGATGCGTTTCGTGCTCAAGCTGTTGGCCAACCTGACCGACCCGCGCGGTGGGGATGCGATGGATCGCGTCATCAACGCGATGACGAAGGTGGCCCCGGCCGTGTAGCGCGCGGAGTGGGCGGGTCCCGCGGTCGCGAACGATTGTGGGAACCGTCTAGGTAGGACGGCATCGGTGCTGGTCACAGCCCCGGGGCCGACAAAGATCGACCCCCGCCGACTGCCACTGCGAGGGACGTGAATAGTGTGATTTTCGTCAAGCACCGAGGGCAGGGAAGGACGAGCAGGAGAAAACGATGTCGCTCTCGCCTTACGCACCGATCATCGGGCTGTTCGCCCTCGCCGCGGCGTTCGCGCTGTTCTCCGTCGGCGCCGCCCGCTTCACCGGTCCCCGTCGCAACAACAAGGCCAAACTCGAGGCGTACGAGTGCGGCATCGAGCCGAGCCCGCAGCCGGTCGGCGGCGGACGGTTCCCGATCAAGTTCTACCTGACGGCGATGCTCTTCATCGTCTTCGACATCGAGATCATCTTCCTCTACCCCTGGGCGGTCACGTTCGACGCTCTGCCGATCTTCGGCTTCGTGGAGATGGTCCTGTTCATCGTCGCGGTCTTCGTCGCGTACGCCTACGTGTGGCGTCGCGGCGGCCTGGACTGGGACTGAGGAAGGAACGTCAGATGGGCATCGAGGAGAAGCTTCCCGCCGGCGTCCTGCTCACCTCGGTGGAGAAGCTGGTCAACTGGTCCCGGAAGTCGTCCGTGTGGGGCGCCACCTTCGGCCTGGCCTGCTGCGCCATCGAGATGATGGCCGCCGGTGGTCCGCACTACGACATGGGTCGGTGGGGCATGGAGGTCTTCCGGGCGTCCCCCCGGCAGGCCGACCTGATGATCGTGGCGGGCCGGGTGAGTCAGAAGATGGCCCCGGTGCTGCGCCAGATCTACGACCAGATGGCCGAGCCCCGCTGGGTGCTGTCGATGGGCGTCTGCGCCAGCAGTGGCGGCATGTTCAACAACTACGCGATCGTGCAGGGTGTCGACCACGTGGTGCCCGTCGACATGTACCTGCCCGGCTGCCCGCCCCGCCCGGAGATGCTGATCGACGCGGTGCTCAAGCTCCGCGAGAAGATCATGTACGAGCCGCTGGGCGCCGGCGGCCGGCGGATGCTGGCGGCCCGCCAGGAACGGGGCGACGTTCCGGTCGTGCCGTACGGCTCGATGCCGTCCTCCTACCGCAGCGACAAGGCCCGGCGTGCCCAGTGGACCAAGGCGGTCCGCGAGGGGCGCGAGGAGCAGCTGCGGATCGAGAACTGGATGAACGCCCAGAACCACCTCCACCCGCAGGCAGGCCCGAAATGACCTCACCCACCGACAAGCCCAACGACGGCGGGGTGCCGGTACCGGTCACGCCGGCCGGCGCCAGCAGCACGGCTCCGGCCGAGTACCCGCCGGCCAGCGCCGCCGGGCGCGGCATGTTCGGCAACCAGGGCACCGGCGACGTGTCCGGCTACGGCGGTCTGGTCCGCCAGCGCCAGCCCATCGAGGAGGCGTCCCGACCGTACGGGGGCTACTTCGACGAGGTCCGTGACGCGTTGGAGGAGGCGTACCCGGCCTTCGGTGACGCGGTCGAGAAGGTCGTCGTCGACCGGGGCGAGTTGACCCTGCACATCCGCCCGGAGCGGATCGCCGAGGTCTGCCAGGTGCTCCGGGACGACCTGGCGTTGCGGTTCGAGCTGTGCTCCTCGGTGTCCGGCGTGGACTACCTCGGCGCCGACGAGCGCCGGCTGCACGTGGTCTACCTGCTCACCTCGATGACCTACCGGCGGCGGGTCCGGCTGGAGGCCGCGGTCTCCGTCGAGTCCCCGCACCTGCCCAGCGTGACGAGCGTCTACCCGACCGCCGACTGGCAGGAGCGGGAGGCGTACGACATGTTCGGGATCATCTTCGACGGCCACCCCCACCTGACCCGCATCCTCATGCCGGACGACTGGGAGGGGCATCCGCAGCGCAAGGACTACCCGCTCGGCGGCGTGCCCGTCGAGTACAAGGGCGCGGAGATCCAACCGCCGAACGAGCGGAGGTCGTACCAGTGAGCGCGAGGAGTGAGCTTGCGAGCCCCGCAGTCGTGAACGGAGGGCGGGCACTGTGACGACGTCGAACTACGCCAGTGAGCACGAGACCGAGGAGGGCCGGGTCTTCACCGTCACCGGTGGGGACTGGGACACGATCGTCTCGGGCACCGATCCGATCAACGACGAGCGGATCGTCGTCAACATGGGTCCGCAGCACCCGTCCACGCACGGCGTGCTGCGGCTGATCCTGGAGCTGGAGGGCGAGACGGTCCGCGAGGCCCGTTCCGTCGTCGGCTACCTGCACACCGGCATCGAGAAGAACCTCGAATACCGCAACTGGGTGCAGGGCTCCACGTTCGTCACCCGGATGGACTACCTCGCTCCGATCTTCAACGAGACCGGGTACGCGCTGGCGGTCGAGAAGCTGCTCGGCATCACCGACGACATCACCGAGCGGGCGACGACCATCCGCGTGCTGATGATGGAGCTCAACCGGATCTCGTCGCACCTGGTCTGGTTGGCGACCACCGGCATGGAGCTGGGCGCGATCTCGATCATGCTCTACGGCTTCCGCGAGCGGGAGTACATCCTCGACATCTTCGAGACCATCACCGGCCTGCGGATGAACCACGCGTACGTGCGGCCCGGCGGGGTGGCGCAGGACGTGCCGGACGACGCGATCCGCAAGATCCGCGAGTTCCTCAGGGTGATGCCGAAGAAGCTCAAGGAGTACGAAGACCTCCTGTCCGGTCAGCCGATCTGGACCGAGCGGACCAAGGGCGTCGCGGTGCTGGACGTGACCGGCTGTGTCGCGCTCGGCGTGACCGGCCCGGTGCTGCGCTCCGCCGGCCTCGCCTGGGACCTGCGCAAGACCATGCCGTACTGCGGCTACGAGACGTACGAGTTCGACGTGCCGACCCACCCCGACGGTGACGTGTGGGGTCGCTACCAGGTCCGGCTCGCCGAGATCCGCGAGTCGCTGAAGCTCGTCGAGCAGGCGGTGGACCGGCTCAAGCCGGGCCCGGTCATGGTCGCCGACCGCAAGATCGCCTGGCCGGCCCAGCTCGCCATCGGTGTCGACGGCATGGGCAACTCGCTGGAGCACGTCGCGAAGATCATGGGTCAGTCGATGGAGTCGCTGATCCACCACTTCAAGCTGGTGACCGAGGGTTTCCGGGTTCCGCCCGGCCAGGTGTACGTCGCCATCGAGGCGCCCCGCGGCGAGTTGGGCGTCCACGCGGTCTCCGACGGCGGCACCCGCCCGTACCGGGTGCACTACCGGGAGCCGAGCTTCGTCAACCTCCAGGCCCTCCCGGCGATGGCCGAGGGCGGCCTGATCGCCGACGTGATTGCCGGCGGCGCCTCGTTGGACCCGGTCATGGGGGGTTGTGACAGGTGAGTGCGAGGAGTGAGCTTGCGAGCCCCAGCCGCGTGCGCGAGGAGAGAGCGGAGCGAGCCCCGCAGTCGCGCGCAGACGCCGGCCCAGTCGCGAACGGAAGGCGGCTCTGATGACGACGATTTTCACTGACACGACTCGCGAGCGGGCGCGCGAGATCATCGCCCGCTACCCGGCGGACCGGTCCCGCTCGGCGCTGCTGCCGCTGCTGCACCTCGTGCAGGCCGAGGAGGGGTACGTGTCCCCGGCCGGTGTGGCGTTCTGCGCCGAGGTGCTGGGGCTGAACAAGGCCCAGGTCGGGGCGGTCGCCACCTTCTACACGATGTACAAGCGCAAGCCGACCGGCGACTTCCTGGTCAGCGTCTGCACCAACACCATGTGCAACGTGCTCGGTGGGCAGGAGGTGTACGACACCCTCTCCGAGCACCTGGGCGTCGGGCACGACGAGACGACCGCCGACGGCACGATCACCCTGGAGCACGCCGAGTGCCTGGCGGCGTGCGACTACGGCCCGGTGATGACCGTCAACTACGACTTCTTCGACGGGGTGGACCCCACCACCGCGGTCGGGGTGGTGGACGAGCTGCGGGCGGGCGGTCGGCCGATGCCGACCCGGGGCGCCCGACTCTGCACCCTCAAGGAGATGGCGGTGCAGCTCGCCGGCTTCGCCGACGAACGCGACGGCGCTGTCGCCGACGGCGGGCCGGGCGAGCCCACCCTGCGCGGGCTGCGGCTGGCCCAGCAGCACGGCGTCTCGGTGCCGGGCTTCGACCCGAACACCCCGATCCGCAGCAAGGCCGAGGCCGACAAGGCCGCCGCCGAGGCCAAGGCGAAGGCGGAGGCCGCCAAGCCGGCGCCCGTCGAGGCCAGCACCGCGCCGGTCAAGGGTGGCGACGGCGCGTCCGTCCCGACCGGAGCGGTCACCGAGCCGGCGACGCCGGCCGGGACCACCGAGCCGGCGACGCCGGCCGAGGCCAGTGGCAGCACCACGCGGGACGTGAAGGCTCCGGACGACAAGTCGCCGCAGGTGCGTACCGCCGAGACCCGGCAGCCGGACGCGAGCACCGCCGTCCCGGACGCCCCCGGCACCAAGACCCCGACGGAGCCGGCAGCCGGCGACGCGCGGGCGGCGGAGGCCGCCGGCGTGGCGGACAACGCGCCGGCCGGCGACGGCAAGCCCGCCGGCGACTCCACCGGTGCGCAGGAGCGCAACCTCAACGAAGCGTCGGCGAACGCCGGTGGCGCGAACTCCGCCGACGCGAGTGAAACGGGGGCCCAGAAGTGACCACTCCCCGCCCGGAGACGCTGGCCAAGCTGACGCCGGTGCTGACCAAGCGCTGGTTGTCGCCGGACGCCTGGCGCATCGGCACCTACGAGCAGCTGGACGGCTACGCCGCCCTGCGCAAGGCGCTCAAGGCCCACCCGGACGACCTGATCCAGCTGATCAAGGACTCCGGGCTGCGGGGCCGTGGCGGCGCCGGCTTCCCCACCGGCCTGAAGTGGGGCTTCATTCCGCAGGGCGACGGCAAGCCGCACTACCTGGTGGTCAACGCCGACGAGGGCGAGCCGGGCACCTGCAAGGACCTGCCGCTGATGACCCACGACCCGCACGCGCTGGTCGAGGGCGTGATCATCGCGTCGTACGCGATCCGGGCCAGCCGTGCCTACATCTACATCCGGGGCGAGGCGGTGCACGCCGCGCGCCGGCTGCGCAACGCCGTCCAGGAGGCGTACGACAAGGGCTACCTCGGCCGGAACATCCTGCGCAGCGGCTTCGACCTGGAGCTTGTGGTGCACTCCGGCGCCGGGGCGTACATCTGCGGCGAGGAGACGGCGCTGCTGGACTCGCTGGAGGGGTTCCGGGGCCAGCCCCGGCTGCGCCCGCCGTTCCCGGCGACCCACGGCCTGTACGCGAGCCCGACGGTGGTCAACAACGTCGGCACCATCGCCAGCGTGCCGCCGATCGTGCTCGGTGGGGCCGACTGGTGGAAGACGATGGGCACCGAGAAGTCCTCCGGGCCGATGATCTACTCATTGTCCGGTCGGATCGTCAACCCGGGCCAGTACGAGTGCACGATGGGTGTCACGCTGCGCGAGCTGCTGGAGCTGGCCGGCGGCATGCAGCCCGGGCACAACCTGCGCTTCTGGACCCCGGGCGGCTCGTCCACCCCGCTGCTCGCCGCCGAGCACATGGACGTGCCACTGGACTTCGAGGGGGTGGCGGCGGCCGGCTCGATCCTGGGCACCACCGCCATGCAGATCTTCTCCGACCAGGACTGCCCGGTCTACGCGACGTACCGGTGGCTGGAGTTCTACCACCACGAGTCGTGTGGCAAGTGCACCCCGTGCCGGGAGGGCAACTACTGGATGGTTCGTGTCTACCGGCGGATTCTCTCCGGTCAGGGCACCCACGAGGACCTGGACACCCTGCTGGACACCTGCGACAACATCCTCGGCCGTTCGTTCTGCGGCCTGGGTGACGGCGCGACCAGCTCGGTGACCTCGTCGTTGCAGTACTTCAAGCAGGACTACCTCGACTACATCGAGGGACGGACCGCACCGAAGCTGTCAGAGAAGACCCTGGTAGGGGCACACTGATGACTGATGTAGCCAAGCAGACCGAGACCGTCACCCTCACCATCGACGGCGTCGAGGTCACCGCCCCAAAGGGGACGTTGCTGATCCGGGTCGCCGAGCAGATGGGCACCGAGATCCCCCGGTTCTGCGACCACCCGCTGCTGGCCCCGGCCGGCGCGTGCCGGCAGTGCCTGGTCGAGGTGGAGGGGCAGCGCAAGCCGGTCGCCTCCTGCACCCAGACCGTCGCCGACGGCATGGTCGTCCGTACCCAGCTCACCTCTCCGGTGGCCAAGAAGGCGCAGGAGGGGGTGATGGAGCTGCTGCTGCTCAACCACCCGCTGGACTGCCCGATGTGTGACAAGGGCGGTGAGTGCCCGCTCCAGAACCAGGCGATGTCCACCGGCCGCACCGACTCGCGCTTCCACGAGCACAAGCGGGAGTACGAGAAGCCGATGGCGATCAGCAGCCAGGTGCTGCTGGACCGCGAGCGCTGCGTGCTCTGCCAGCGGTGCACCCGCTTCTCCGAGGAGATCGCCGGCGACAAGTTCATCGACCTGATGGGCCGGTCGTCCGCCGAGGAGATCAACATCTACCGGGACGACGCGTACGGCGCGGAGTCCGGGGAGGACGGCGGGGACGTCCCGTTCAACTCCTACTTCTCCGGCAACACCGTGCAGATCTGCCCGGTGGGCGCGCTGACCGGCGCGCAGTACCGCTTCCGGGCCCGCCCGTTCGACCTGGTCTCCAGCCCGAGCGTCTGCGAGCACTGCTCGGCCGGCTGCGGGCAGCGCACCGACTGGCGGCGCGGCAAGGTGCTGCGCCGGCTGGCCGGTGACGAGCCGGCGGTGAACGAGGAGTGGAACTGCGACAAGGGCCGGTGGGGCTTCCAGTACACCCGCGCCACTGATCGGCTGACCACTCCGCTGGTGCGTGACGAGCGCACCGGTGAGCTGCGCGAGGCGTCCTGGAGCGAGGCGCTCACGGTGGCCGCCGAAGGGCTGCACGCCGCCCGGGAGAGCGGTCGGGGCACGGCGGTGCTCACCGGCGGACGGCTGACCGTCGAGGACGCCTACGCGTACGCGAAGTTCGCCCGGGTCGCGTTGAACACCAACGACATCGACTTCCGGGCCCGGCCGGTCTCCCGCGAGGAGGCCGACTTCCTGGCCAGTTCGGTCGCCGGGGTCACCGACGTCACCTACACCGACGTGGAAAATGCGCCGGCCGTGGTGCTGGTGGGCCTGGAGCCGGAGGAGGAGTGCCCGATCCTCTTCCTGCGGCTGCGCAAGGCGTACCTGAAGAAGACCCTGACGGTGTACGCGCTGGCGCCGTTCGCCACCCGCGGCCTGGAGAAGCTCGGCGCCAAGCTGGCCCGGGTCGTGCCGGGCGAGGAGGCCAGCGTGCTCGCCGAGCACGCCACGGTCAGCGAGGCGCTGAGCGCTCCGGGGGCGATCCTGATCGTCGGCGAGCGGTTGGCCACCGTGCCGGGTGGGCTCTCCGCCGCGGCGGACGTGGCCCGGCGTACCGGCGCGAAGCTGGCCTGGGTGCCGCGGCGCGCGGGGGACCGAGGCGCCGTCGACGCGGGTTGTCTGCCCAACCTGCTCCCCGGTGGCCGGCTGGTCACCGAGCCGGCCGCGCGGGCCGAGCTGGGTGAGGCGTGGGACATCCCGGCCGGGGTGATTCCGAGTCAGGCCGGTCGGGACACCGACGGCATCCTGGCCGCCGCCGCCAACGGGCAGCTCGGCGCGCTCGTCGTCGGCGGTGTCGACCCGGCCGACCTGGCCGACCCGCGCCTGGCCGAGTCCGCCCTGGACGCGGTGCCGTTCCTGGTCAGCCTGGAGTTGCGGGCCAGCGCGGTGACCCGGCGGGCGAACGTCGTGCTGCCGGTCGCCCCGGTGGTCGAGAAGGCCGGCAGCTTCCTGGACTGGGAGGGCCGGCTGCGCCCGTTCGAGGCGGTGTTGAACTCCGCCGCGATGACCGACGGCCGGGTGCTCGACGCGTTGGCCGCGCTGCTCGACGTGCAGCTCGGCACCGCCGACGTGCCGAGCGTGCGCCGGGAGCTGGGCTCGTTGCCGGCCACCCGTACCACCCGGCCGGCGGCGCCCTCGGTGGCGCCGGGCCGGGTGCCGCACCCGGGCGCCGGCGAGGCCGTGCTGGCCACCTGGCACCAACTCGTCGCCCTCGGCACCCTGACCGAGGGCGACGAGAACCTCGCCGGGACGGCCCGCCCGCCGGTGGTCCGGCTGGGCAAGGGCACCGCCGAGGCGCTCGGTGTCGCCGACGGCGACGCGGTCACGGTCGGCACCGACCGGGGAGCGCTGACCCTGCCGGCCGAGCTGACCGAGATGCCGGACGGCGTGGTCTGGCTGCCGACCAACTCACCCGGTTCGACGGTGCGACGCAGCCTCGGTGTTGCGTCCGGCGCGGTCGTCCGGATCTCCGTTCCCGCGACGGGCACGGCCATCCCGGCCGGACGCGTGGCGGCCGACGAGACCGGTCTCCCGGGTCCGCTCCTCAACTCCGGGGGTAACCAGTGAGTCCGTCAGTCCTCGCCCAGGATCCGACGCTTGCCGACTTCGGCCAGGACCCGTGGTGGCTGGTCCTCATCAAGGTCGTCTTCGCGTTCGTGTTCGCCGTGCTGGCCACCCTGCTGGGTGTCTGGTTCGAACGACGCGTTGTCGGTTTCATGCAGGTGCGGCCCGGCCCCAACCAGGTCGGTCCGCTCGGCCTGCTGCAGACCCTCGCCGACGGCCTGAAGATGGCCTTCAAGGAGGACATCCTGCCGAAGGCGGCCGACAAGGTCGTCTACTTCTTCGCGCCGACCATCTCGGTGATCTGCGCGGTCACCGCCCTGTCGGTGGTGCCGTTCGGCCCGATGGTGAGCATCTTCGGCCACCAGACGCCGTTGCAGGTCACCGACGTGCCGGTGGCGGTGCTGCTGCTGCTCGCCTGCTCCTCGCTGGGCGTCTACGGCAGCGTGCTGGGCGGTTGGGCCTCCGGCTCGACGTACCCCCTGCTGGGTGGTCTGCGGTCGAGCGCCCAGATGATCTCCTACGAGGTCACCATGGGGCTGAGCATCGTGACGGTGTTCATGACCGCCGGCACGATGAGCACCAGCGGCATCGTCGCCGCGCAGGGCGACGCCACCCGGCTGACCGTGTTCGGCACCGAGATCCCCGCGCCGGGCTGGTACGCGATCCTGCTGCTGCCGAGCTTCATCATCTTCTTCATCGCCACCGTTGGTGAGACCAACCGGGCGCCGTTCGACCTGCCCGAGGCCGAGTCCGAGCTGGTCGCGGGCTTCATGACTGAATACAGCTCGCTCAAGTTCGCGCTCTTCATGCTCAGCGAGTACGTCGCCATGGTGACCATGTCCGCGGTCACCACCACGCTGTTCCTCGGCGGTTGGCGGGCGCCCTGGCCGATCACCCTGTGGGAGGGCGCCAACTCCGGTTGGTGGCCGATGCTCTGGTTCTTCGGCAAGGTCATCACGCTGGTCTTCGTCTTCGTGTGGTTGCGCGGCACGCTGCCCCGGCTGCGTTACGACCAGTTCATGCGCCTCGGTTGGAAGGTGCTGCTGCCGATCAACCTGGTCTGGATCCTGGTCCTGTCGGGTCTGCGTTCCATCGAGGACTGGGACACCAGGGGCAAGGTGATCGCGGTCGGCGTTCCGGCCGGCATCCTGCTGCTCGCCACGCTGTTCTGGCCGAGCCGCCGCCCGCAGCCGAAGCCGACGCCGCAGGAGCAGGTCGACAACCGGCCGCACGGGAGCTTCCCGCTGCCACCGATGGATCTTCAGGTACCACCGAGCCCGCGCATCACGCGCGTGGTCGCCGAGCGGGAGCCGGCCAACATCGTCGCCGGCTCGGACTCCAGGGAGGTGTGACGTGGGCGCGATCACCGGAACGTTCAAGGGATTCGGTGTCACCTTCTCGCACATGTTCAGGAAGGTCGTCACGACCGACTACCCGTTCAAGCCGCCGGTGTCGGCGCCGCGCTACCACGGGCGGCACATCCTCAACCGGCACCCGGACGGCCTGGAGAAGTGCATCGGCTGTGAGCTGTGCGCCTGGGCCTGCCCGGCGGACGCGATCTACGTCGAGGGTGGCGACAACACCGACGAGCAGCGCTTCTCGCCGGGCGAGCGGTACGCCAGCATCTACCAGATCAACTACGCCCGGTGCATCTTCTGCGGGCTGTGCATCGAGGCCTGCCCGACCCGTTCGCTCACCATGAGCAACGAGTACGAGCTGGCCCGGGACAACCGGCAGGACCTGATCTTCACCAAGGAGCAGTTGCTCGCGCCGCTGCTCGAGGGCATGGATCAGCCGCCGCACCCGATGCTGCTGGGCAACAGCGAGAAGGACTACTACGTCGGCGCGCTGGACAACCCGGGCACCTCCGCCGGTGCGGAGAAGTCCCCGATGGGCCCCGGCCGCTACCAGGTCGAGGAGCACCCCGGCGTGACGTTCCCGGGCGCCGAGCAGGCCGCCCAGCGCGTCGCGGCCGGCAAGGGAGAGGAAGCATGACCACGTCTACGGTGCTGGCCGCGGCGGGTGAGGTGTCCAGCGGCGAGCAGGTCACCTTCTGGATTCTCGGGCCGCTCGCGCTCATCGGCGCCATTGGCATGATCGCCGCCCGCAACGCGGTGCACTCCGCGCTCTGGCTGGTGCTCACCATGCTCTGCCTGGGCGTCTTCTACGTGCTCCAGGCCGGGCCGTTCATCGGCATGGTGCAGATCATCGTCTACACCGGCGCGATCATGATGCTCTTCCTGTTCGTCCTGATGCTCGTCGGGAAGGACTCCACCGACTCGCTGATCGAGACCCTGCGCGGTCAGCGGGTCGCCGCGATCGTGCTGGGTCTGGGCTTCGCCGGCCTGGTCGGCGGGGCTCTCTACCGGGCCGTCGAGGGGACCACGGCGGTCGGCCTGGAGCAGGCCAACGCGGAGGGCAACGTCCAGGGCATCGCCCGACTGCTCTTCACCAAGTACGTCTTCGCGTTCGAGCTGACCTCCGCCCTGCTGATCACCGCGGCGGTCGGCGCCATGGTGCTCGCGCACATCGAGCGGCGTAAGCGCGACAAGGTCGACCAGCCGTCGACCATGCGGGCGCGCTTCGCGCCGGGCAACTACCCCGGCCCCAAGCCGGGTCCCGGTGTCTGGGCGACCTCGTCCTCGGTGGCCACCCCGGCGCGACTGCCGGACGGTCGGCTCACCGACCAGAGCACGCCGGCCATCCTGCCGGTGCGGGAGTTGACCGCGCAGGAGACCACCCTGAAGGGGACGGACCGGTGAGCGCGAGGAGTGCAGCGAAGCGGAGCCCCGCAGTCGCGAACGAAAGGACAGCTTCGGTGAGCGCGAGGAGTGCAGCGAAGCGGAGCCCCGCAGTCGCGAACGAAAGGCTGGCCCAGCGATGACACCCGACTACTACCTTGTGCTCGCCGCGGTGCTGTTCACCATCGGCGCCGCCGGGGTCCTCGTCCGGCGCAACGCGATCGTGCTGTTCATGTGCGTGGAGCTGATGCTCAACGCGGCCAACCTGACGCTCGTCACCTTCAGCCGGATCAACGGTGACCTGAACGGTCAGATCATGGCGTTCTTCGTGATGGTGGTGGCGGCGGCCGAGGTCGTGGTCGGGCTCGCGATCATCATGTCCATCTTCCGGACGCGGCGCTCGGCGAGCGTCGACGACGCCAACCTGCTCAAGTACTAAGGGGCACGCAAGTGGAAGAGACTGTGCAGTACGCCGGTGCCACGGGCTTGCTCGGCAGCGTCTGGCTGCTCGTGGCGATCCCGTTGGTCAGCGCGGCCATCCTGCTGCTGCTCGGCCGGCGGGCCGACCGCTGGGGGCACTGGTTGGGCGTCGCCGCCATCGGCGCCGCGTTCGTGCTCGGCCTGGCCTTCTTCTTCCAGCTGCGTGGCCTGGAGAACAAGTCGGTCGAGCTGAGCCTCTGGGACTTCATCGCGGTCGGCGACCTGCGCGTCGACTTCGGCCTGCTGTTCGACCCGCTGGCCGCGGTCTTCGTGCTGCTGATCACCGGGGTGGGCTTCCTGATCCACCTGTACGCGGTGGAGTACATGGCGCACGACGCCGGCCGCCGACGCTTCTTCGCGTACTTCAACCTGTTCGTCGCGGCGATGCTGCTGCTGGTGCTCGGCAACAACTACGTGATGCTCTACTTCGGCTGGGAGGGCGTCGGTCTGGCGTCGTACCTGCTGATCTCCTTCTGGTACGGCCGGCCGAGCGCGGCCACCGCCGGGAAGAAGGCGTTCCTGATGAACCGGGTCGGTGACGCCGGCCTGGCCATCGGCATCTTCATCATGTTCGCCACCCTGGGCACCACCCAGTACGACGAGGTGTTCAACGGCGTCGGCTCGCTGACCGGCGCGACGGTGCTGGTCCTCGGTCTGTTGCTGCTGCTCGGCGCGGCCGGCAAGTCCGGTCAGTTCCCGTTGCAGGCGTGGCTGCCGGACGCGATGGAGGGCCCGACCCCGGTGTCCGCGCTCATCCACGCGGCCACCATGGTCACCGCCGGCGTGTACCTGATCGCCCGGTCCAACCCGGTCTTCTCGGCGAACCACACGCTCCAGCTCGTGGTGGTCAGCGTCGGCGCGCTCACGCTGCTGATGGGCTGCGTCATCGGCGCGGCCAAGGACGACATCAAGCGGGTGCTCGCCTGGTCGACGGTCAGCCAGATCGGCTACATGTTCCTCGGCGTCGGTCTCGGCGGCGGGGCGTACGCGCTGGCCATCGTGCACCTGCTGGCCCACGGCTTCTTCAAGGCCAACATGTTCCTCGGGGCCGGCTCGGTCATGCACGGGATGAAGGACCAGGTCGACATCCGCCGGTTCGGCGGGCTGTCGAAGCACATGAAGATCACCTGGTTGACCTTCATGATGGGCTGGCTGGCCATCATCGGCATGTTCCCGTTCTCCGGCTTCTTCTCCAAGGAGCCGATCATCGTGGCGGCGTTCGAGCGGGAGGACTGGACCGCCTGGCTCTTCGGCGGGGCGGCGCTGCTCGGCGCCGGGCTGACCGCGTTCTACATGACGCGGCTGTTCGTGCTCACCTTCCACGGCCCGCAGCGGTGGACCGAGGACATCGAGCACCCGCACGAGTCGCCGAAGCTGATGACCATCCCGCTGATCCTCCTGGCGCTCGGCTCGATCGGTGCCGGTTTCCTGCTCTCCACGTCCGTCCCGGACTGGCTGACCGCCACCGCCGGGTTGGGCGGCGAGGCCGCCGAGCACGAGGCGGTCCTCTCGCACGCCGTGATCACCACGCTGTCGCTGCTGGTCACCGTGCTCGGCGCCGGGCTCGCCTGGTTCCTCTTCCGGGCCGGCACGGCGACCGTGGAGCAGCCGGCCGGGGTGCTGGTCACCGCCGCCCGGCGCAACCTCTACGCCGACGCGGTGAACGAGGCGGTCTTCGAGAAGCCCGGCATCTTCCTCACCCGGGCGCTGGTCTACCTCGACAACCGGGGCGTCGACGGGCTGGTGAACGGGCTCGCCGCCGGTGTCGGCGGTGGCTCCGGTCGCCTCCGGCGGATGCAGACCGGCTTCGTCCGCTCGTACGCCACCTCGATCCTGGCCGGTGCGCTGCTGGTGATGGCGGCTTTCCTGGCGGTGCAGGCGGGGTGGTTGGCGTGATCGACCTCAACACGCCCGCCCCCGCCGGCGGACCACGCAGTGACGACGGAGGTAAGGCCGCATAATGTCCAACTTCCCGTTCCTCTCGGTGCTCACCGTGGCGCCGCTGGTGGGCGCCCTGGTGGTGGCCCTCCTGCCGCGCCGCCGGCCGGAGCTGGCGAAGCAGGTGGCGTTCGCCTGGTCGCTGCTCGTGCTGGTGCTCTCGGTGGTGATGTGGGTCAGCTTCAAGACCGGCGGTGACCGGTTCCAGTTCCGCGAGTCGTACTCGTGGATCCCGAACTGGGGTGTCAACTTCACCTTCGCCGCGGACGGCATCGCGCTGGTGATGCTGATGCTGATCGCGGTGCTGGTCCCGCTGGTGATCCTGGCGTCCTGGCACGACGCGGAGTCGTCGAAGCGCTCGGTGCCCGTCTACTTCGCGCTGCTGCTGGTCCTCGAGTGCACGATGATCGGCGTCTTCGCCGCCGCCGACGTCTTCCTGTTCTACGTGTTCTTCGAGGTCATGCTGGTGCCGATGTACTTCCTCATCGGCAGCTACGGTGGCCACCAGCGGCAGTACGCGGCGGTGAAGTTCTTCCTCTACTCGCTCGTCGGCGGTCTGTTCATGCTGGCCGCGGTGATCGGCCTCTGGGTGGTCGGTGGCAAGACCTTCGACTGGCAGGCGCTGTCGCAGGTCGACATCAGCACCGGAACCGAGCGGTGGCTGTTCCTCGGCTTCTTCCTCGCGTTCGCCATCAAGGCGCCGTTCTTCCCGTTCCACACCTGGCTGCCCGACGCCGGTGGCGCGGCGCCGGCGGGCGCCGCGGCGCTGCTCGTCGGTGTGCTGGACAAGGTCGGCACCTTCGGCATCCTGCGCTACTGCCTGCCGCTCTTCCCGGAGGCGTCGAAGTGGTTCGCGCCGTGGGCGCTGGCGCTGGGCGTGATCGGCATCATCTACGCCGCGCTGCTGGCGGTCGGCCAGAACGACCTCAAGCGGCTGGTGTCGTACACCTCGATCGCGCACTTCGGCTTCATCGGGGTGGGCATCTTCGCGTTCACCACCCAGGCCGGCACCGGCGCGGTGCTCTACATGCTCAACCACGGGCTGGCCACCGGTCTGCTCTTCCTGGTGGTGGGCATGCTGATCGCCCGGCGCGGCTCGGCACTGATCAGCGACTTCGGTGGTGCCGGCAAGCTGGTCCCGGTGCTCGCCGGGGTGCTGTTCTTCGCCGGTCTCGCCTCGCTCGCGCTACCCGGCACGGCGCCGTTCATCTCCGAGTTCCTGGTCCTGATCGGCACCTTCACAGTGAACAAGCCGGTCGCGGTCATCGCGACGCTCGGCATCATCCTGGCCGCCGCGTACGTGCTCTGGATGGTGCAGCGCACCACCCAGGGCACGCTCAACCCGGCGTTGACCGAGGTCGAGGGCATGCGTCGGGACCTCAACCTGCGCGAGAAGGTGGTGGTCGCCCCGCTGATCGCGCTGATCGTGCTGCTCGGGTTCTACCCCAAGCCGGTCACTGACGTGATCAACCCGGCCGTCCAGGCGACCATGGAGGACATCGGCAAGACCGACCCGGCCCCGTCCGTGGGGGGCACCGTCCAGGAGGCGGCAAAGTGATGGAGTTCAAACTGCCGTCGATCGACTACGCGGCGATCGCTCCGATCCTGATCATGCTGGGCGCCGCGTTGCTCGGCGTGCTGGTCGAGGCCCTGGTGCCCCGACGCGCACGGCACCTGGTCCAGTTGACCCTGGCGCTGCTCGCCGTGCTCGCGGCGCTGACCATGGTGGTCCTCAGCGCCGACGAGCGGATCATCACCGCTGGTCAGGCCCTCGCCGTGGACGGGCCGACGCTCTTCCTCCAGGGCGCGATCCTGGTGCTGGCCGCGATGGCGCTGCTGCTGATCGGTGACCGTACCGTCGAGCGGGGCGGGGCATTCGTCGCGCAGGCCGCGGTGACGGCCGAGTCGTCCGACGACCGGCGGCAGGCCGAGGGACGCAACGGGCTCACCGAGGTCTACCCGCTCACCACGTTCGCGATCGGCGGCATGCTGATCTTCGTGGCGGCGAACGACCTGCTGACCATGTTCATCGCGCTGGAGGTGTTCTCCCTCCCGCTCTACCTGCTCTGCGCGCTGGCGCGTCGCCGCCGGCTGCTCAGCCAGGAGGCGGCGATGAAGTACTTCCTGCTCGGCGCGTACGCCTCGGCGTTCTTCCTGTTCGGCGTGGCCCTGATCTACGGCTTCACCGCCGGTGTCCCGGGTCGCTCGGCGGGCGTCGACTTCGCCACCATCCACGCCGCGGTGAGCGAGTCTCCGGCCAGCCCGGTGCTGCTCTTCGCGGGCATGGCGCTGCTCGCCATCGGCCTGCTCTTCAAGGCCGCGGCGGCGCCGTTCCACGTCTGGACGCCGGACGTCTACCAGGGCGCTCCGACGCCGGTCACCGGCTTCATGGCAGCCTGCACCAAGGTCGCCGCGTTCGGTGCCCTGCTGCGGGTCTTCCACGTCGCGTTCGCCGACGCCAACTGGGACTTCACCCCGGTCCTCGGCGCGGTGGCGGTGCTGACCATGCTGGTCGGCGCGGTCCTCGCGGTCACCCAGACGGACATCAAGCGGCTGCTCGCGTACTCCTCGATCGCCAACGCCGGTTACCTGCTGGTCGGTGTGTTGGCGCCGAGCCGGGACGGCCTCTCCGGCACGATGTTCTACCTGGTCGCGTACGGCTTCTCGGTGCTGGCCGCGTTCGCCGTGGTGACCCTGGTGCGCGACGCCGACGGGGAGGCCACCCACCTGTCCCGCTGGGCCGGGCTGGGCCGGCGCTCGCCGTTCTTCGCCGGGCTCTTCACGTTCATCCTGCTCGCCTTCGCCGGTATCCCGCTGACCAGCGGTTTCACCAGCAAGTTCGCCATCTTCGGGCCGGCCCTGGAGGGCGGCCAGGCGTGGCTGGTGATCGCCGGCGTGCTGACCAGCATGGTGCTCGCGTTCCCGTACCTGCGGGTCGTGGTGATGATGTGGCTCTCCGAGCCGGGTGAGTCCACCCCGACGGTCACCGTGCCCGGCGGGCTCACCTCCGCCGCGCTGATGATCGGCGTGCTGGCGACCCTGGTGCTCGGTGTGGCCCCGGACCCGCTGCTCGACCTCGCTACCGGAGCCGCCGAATTCGTTCGATGAACGAGGATTCGATCACCGGGGGTCGGCGTGTGTTCACGCGCCGGCCCCCGGTGTGTATCCCCGCCCCGGAGCAGGTCGAACGGGTGTGGCATGGTTGATAGCGTGGTGAATCCGGCAGGCGAGCGTTCAGGTGTCGCCGGCTCCGGCGGTCAGCGGGGTCGGGCGAGCACGAGTCAGTTCGGCGCGCTCGGCCTCAACTTCGACGAACCCCGGGTCGAGGCGTCCGTCCTGGGCCTGCTGGACGCTGTCGAGGTCGAGTTGCGGGCCAGCGTCTCCAGTGCCGACCCGTTCGTCAACGAGGCGGCCCGGCATCTCGTCGAGGCCGGTGGGAAGCGTCTGCGTCCGCTGCTGGTGGCGCTCGGCGCCCAGTTCGGCGACCCGACCGCCCCGAAGGTCGTCCCGGCCGCCGTGGTGATGGAACTCACCCACCTGGCCACCCTCTACCACGACGACGTGATGGACGAGGCCGCTGTCCGCCGGGGCGCGCAGAGCGCGAACTCGCGCTGGACCAACTCGGTAGCCATCCTGGTGGGCGACTACCTCTTCGCCCGTGCCGCGGACATCGCCGCCGACCTGGGCCCGGAGGCGGTCCGGCTGCAGGCGCGCACCTTCGCCCGGCTGGTGCACGGCCAGATCGCCGAGACGGTCGGACCGCGTGCCGAGGACGACCCGGTCGCTCACTACCTGCACGTGATCGGCGAGAAGACCGGCTCGCTGATCGCCACGTCGGTCCGGTTCGGCGGCCTGTTCGCCGGCGCCGCCCCGGAGCACGTGGAGGCCCTCGCCGGGTACGGCGAGACGATCGGCGTCGCGTTCCAGCTCTCCGACGACCTGCTGGACATCGCCTCCGAGTCGGTGCAGTCGGGCAAGACCCCCGGCACCGACCTGCGTGAGGGCGTCCCGACGCTGCCGGTGCTCTACGCCCTCGAGGCGGACGACTCCGACGCGTCCTCGGTGCGGCTGCGGGAGATCCTGGCGACCGGTCCGCTGACCGACGACGCGCTGCACAGCGAGGCGCTGGGGCTGCTCCGGGAGAGCCCGGCGCTCAAGCGGGCCCGGGAGACGGTGCGCGGTTACGCCGAGGAGGCCCGCGCGCAGCTCGCGCCGCTGCCGGTCGGGCCGGAGCGCAGCGCGCTCGAGTCGCTCTGCGACTACATGGCCGACCGCAACGGCTGATCCAGAGGCCGGGTCGCCGTCGAGGCCCGGGCGAGCAGTCCGCTGCCGACGAGCATGAGGGCGGCGGCGAGCAGCATCGCACCGGCGGCGACGCCCCACATGGTCGGGTAACCGAGGTGCGCGGCGAGCGGGCCGAGGCTCAGCGGGCCGAGGCCGCCGCCCGCGTACACCCCGGTCTGGGTGATCGAGGTGGCGGCGGCCGGCGACTGCGGGTGCAGCCGGACCACCGCGAAGGTCATCAGGCCGGGCCACGCCCAGCCCAGGCCGAAGCCGAGCAGCACGCCGACCACCAGCGGCACCGGGCCGGTCAGCGCGAGCAGACCCAGCCCGGCCGCCCCGACGGCGAGCATCGCCGCGATGAGGGCGACGTGACCGCTGTCGCGGTGGTCGGCCAGCCAGCCGGCGCCGACCCGACCCGCCACGCAGGTCGCGCTGCCCAGGGTGAGGGTGAGGCCGGCGAGACCGGGGGACAGGCCCCGGACCGCCGCGGAGTCGACCAGGAAGGTGCCCAGGGCGTTGGCCGCGGCCGCGGCGAACATCGCCGCCGCGCCGATCGCCACGAGCGCCGCGGTCGCCCGCCCGGCGCGGCTGACGCCGGCTCGCCGGGCGGGGCCCGGCAACGGCCGGGGTACGGCGGGCAGCGTGGTCACCGCGACCACGGCGGCGGCCACGAACGCCCAGCGCCAGCCGAGGGTGAGCGCGATGGTGGGCACCGCCGCCCCGGCGAAGAGCGTGGAGACCGGGATGGCGGCCTGCTTGACGCCGAACGAGAGCCCCTGCCGTCGGAGTGGCACGTGCTGGGCCAGCGCCGTGTTGCTGGCCAGTTGGCCGAGCGCGTTGGCCGCGGCGCTGAGCGCCAGCAGGCCGACCAGCACCGGGTACGACCGGGCGACAGCGGCGATGGCGAGCATCGACCCGGCGGCCAGCAGGATGCCGCAGCGCGCCACCACCGCCGGCCCGTACCGCTCGACCAGCCGGCCGGAGGGCACCGAGGCCAGCGCGCTGACCCCGAAGTAGACGGACACGGCCAGACCCAGACCGGCCGGCGAGAAGTCGAGGTCCCGGCCCATCTGCACGGCGAGGCCGCCGAGCAGGAAGACGGGGAGCACGCAGGCGACGGTGGTGGCGACGGCGCCGGCGCTGGCCCGGATCGGGCGGGTTTCGGCGGCGGTCGGAGCGGGGGCGGTGGAGGAGTTGGTCATCGTCCGGCAAACCTACGCGAGCCTCGTTCACCGCACGCCTGGTGACCGTCGGGCAACATGCTGTGGATGGTGATCTGGCATCCTCGACCCGAACAGGCATTTCGCACCGAGCCTGTTTTTCATATGGTGTAAGTCCACGGCGGCGGAGGTGGTTGTGCGCGACCCCTTGGCAGAACCTTCGGACCTGATTCGCAGCGTGTCCCGAGCGCTGCGGGTGCTGGAGTCGGTCGGTCGCGCCCCGAAGGGGCTGACCGTCAAGCAGATCGCCCGGCGGTGCGAGCTGACCGTGGCCACCACCTACCACCTGGTTCGCACCCTCGCCTACGAGGGCTACGTGATCCGGCGGGAGGACGGCACGTACATCGTGGGGTTGGAGGTGGCCGACCGGTACCGGGAGCTGGTGACCGCGTTCCGCGGCCCTCCCGCTGTCGGTGAGACGCTACGGCGGGCCGCTCTGGACACCGGCTACAGCCACTACCTGGGCCGCTTCGTCGGCGGTCAGGTGGCCCTCACGGCGGTCGCCGAGGGGCACCGCTCGCCGTACCTGGAGGACCTGGTCCCCGGCTTCGACGAGGGGGCGCACGCGACGGCCCTCGGCAAGTCGCTGCTCGCCACCCTCACCACCGACCAGCGCTACCGCTACCTGCGGGAGTACGGCATGCGCCCGTTCACCACCGCCACGTTGACCACCGCCGAGGCGTTCGAGGCCGACCTGGCGGCCGGTGACCGGCGGGGCATGCAACTGGAGCTGGGGCAGTTCCGTCAGGGCGTCGCCTGCGCGGCGGTGCTCGTCGCCCCGGACAAGGACATGGAGCGCCGGGTGGTGTTGGCCTGCGCGTTGCCGGCCAGCGAGATGATGACGTCCGCCCGGGTGGTGCGCGCGAAACTGCTCACTGTGGCCCGTAGCGTCGCCGACAGCCTCGCCGCGGAGAGCTGACCGCCGGGAACGCCGAAGGGCCCTCTCCCGGGCTGGGAGAGGGCCCCTCGCGGGCGGCGGCGAACCGCCCGGGGTGGAACGTCAGCTGCCCACCGGGCCACCGTCGAGACGCCAGGTGACGACCACGCCCGGCTTGGCGTAGTCACCGTCCGGCCAGTTCGAGGCCGGGTTCTCCACCGACGCCCCGGTGATCTCGCCCGGGTGCTGCACGGCGACGAAGACCGAACGGTTGTCGCCGGTGATGAAGGGGCCGCAGGTCTCCGCGCCGAGCGGCACCGTCAGGAACTGCTTGAGGTGACCCCGCTCCGGGCCCTCCACGGCGGTGGCGAAGAGACCGTCGTTGCTGCCCAGCGCGTTGCCGTCGGTGGAGATCCACAGGTTGCCGGTGGCGTCGAAGGCGACGTTGTCCGGGCAGGAGATCGGGGAGACCTTTGCCTTGTCGTACCCGGCGAAGAAGGTCGACGGGTCGGTCGGGTCGCCGCAGACGATCGGCAGCGACCAGGCGAAGGTCTCCGAGGTGTTGTCGTTGCGGTCCTCGACCAGCTCCAGGATCTGCCCGTGCTTGTTGGCGGTGCGCGGGTTGGCCTCGTCCGCCTTCGGGTTGCTGCCGACGCCCCGGTTGGTGTTGTTCGTCAGCGCCACGTACACCTTGCCGGTGAGCTGGCTCGGCTCGACGTCCTCCGGGCGGTCCATCTTGGTCGCGCCGACCTTGTCACCGGCGAGCCGGGTAAAGGTGAGCACGTCCGCGGCGGTCATCCCGTCGACGAACGACCTGTTGCCGCTGACCAGCTTGATCCAGCGACCCCGACCGTTGAACGCGCCGTCGGTGGGCAGCTTGCCCGAGCCGTCGATCTCGGCGGCGCTGGTCTGGTCGAGCTTCGCCACGTAGAGCGTGCCGGACTCCAGCAGCGTCAGGTTGTGCTTGCGGGCGGCCCAGGAGTTGCCCTTCATGAACTTCTGGTCCGAGACGAACTTGTACAGGTAGTCGAAGCGCTCGTCGTCGCCCATGTACGCGACCACGTGACCGTCCCTGGCCACGATCACGTTGGCGCCCTCGTGCTTGAACCGGCCCAGCGCGGTGTGCTTGCGCGGGCGGCTCTCCGGGTCGAACGGGTCGATCTCGACGACCCAGCCGAACCGGTGCGCCTCGTTGGGGTGCTTGGCCAGGTCGAAGCGCTCGTCGGCGCGGTCCCACTTACGGCTGCCGCTGGGGTAGCGGCTGGCGGTGCCGATCCCGTACCGGTCCAGCTTCGGCTTCAGCTCGGCCGGTGCGCTGTCGGCGCCGACGAAGTACTGGTTGAAGTTCTCCTCGCCGGAGAGCACGGTGCCCCACGGGGTCACGCCGCCGGCACAGTTGTTGAGCGTGCCGACGACGGTACGACCCTTCGGGTCGGCGGCGGTCCTCAGCCAGGCCGAGCCGGCGGCCGGGCCGGTCAGGTCGAACTTGGTGCCGAGGGCGGTGACCCGCCGGTTGTAGGGCCGGGGTCCCTTGTCGACGGGCTTCCACTGCCCGGTGCCGCCGACCCGCTCCAGCTCCACCACCGACATGCCGTGCGCGGCCATAGCGGTGCGCAGCTGCTCGACGGAGAGCCCGTCCAGGCCGGGGAAGCCCGGGAACATCAGGTCCTCGTTGGTGTACTCGTGGTTGACCACGAGCAGCGCCCGCCGGCCCTGCTTGTCCAGCGGCAGCACACCGACGAAGTCGTTGTTGTAGCCGAACTGCCTGGACTGCGCGGCGGCGGTCTGGTGGTGCAGGTTGAACGCCGGCGCGCCGGGCAGCACCGGGTCACCCCACTTGATCACCACGGCGTGGTCGTAGCCGTTCGGCACGACCAGCGCGTCCAGCTTGTTCGGTGGGATCGGCTTGAAGGTGAGCGCGCCGGTGCCGACGCCGGTGCCGGGCCGGCCGAACCCGAAGGTCTCCGGAACGTCCGGGGTGGTGGGGGCGGCCACGGCCGGCGCCGCGCCGGCGAGCGCGCCGGCCGCCGCGCCGCCGAAGCCGAGAACGAGCGCGCCGACCGCGCCCGCCCGGACCACGCCACGCCGCGAGACCTCGGCGTTCACGACATCACCGAAGTACGCGTTGTCGGACGTGTTCGGTACCGGGTGGTCACAGGCGTTGCCGCAGCGGTACAGGCAGGTCATGGCGTCACGGGTGCCGTGGCGAATGCCGTTCAACAGGGGGAGCAGCCGGGGACGGTCGCTCATGGGAGAAGCCTCCAGGGAAGTCGGTGTCACGACTGGCCGCGTACCAGCGGGACGCTAGGAGGACGCGGTGAGCGCTCGTCAGCCGTCGTGTGAACCGGGCATGAACAACCTTCCGGGTCGGCGACCGCACGCAACCGGTCTGACCTCGGGCTGAACCGTTCGGCGTCACCGCACGTATTCCCGATCGAACGCACCGCCGGACGCGCGCCGGAAGCGAGGAGACCGCCATCAGCGACCACGATGCCCAACTGCTGCGCGCGCTGCACGACGAGCACGCGGAGGCGCTGTACGCCCACGCCCTGCGGCTGGTGAACGGGGACCGGCAGCGCGCCGAGGACCTGGTGCAGGAGACGCTGCTGCGGGCCTGGCGACACCCCGAGTCGCTCGACCCGACGCGCGGCTCGGTGCGCTCCTGGCTGTTCACCACCGCCCGCAACCTGGCCATCGACGCCTGGCGGCGACGGTCCACCCGGGTCGGCGAGGTGTTCACCGACGAGTTTCCCGAACCGCCGGAGGTGATCGACGAGGCCGAGCGCGCGGTGGAGGCGTGGACCGTCGCCGAGGCGCTGAACCGGCTCAGCCCGACCCACCGCGAGGTGCTGGTGGAGTGCTTCTACCAGGGGCGCTCGGTGGCCGAGGCGGCGTCCCGCCTGGGCGTGCCGCCAGGGACCGTGAAGTCCCGCACCCACTACGCGTTGCGGTCTCTACGGTTGGTCCTGGCCGAGATGGGGGTGACGGGATGACCCGGTGCGAGTTCGCGTACGACGACGGCGCGTACGTGCTGGGCGCCCTGGCCCCTGCCGAGCGGGCGGCCTACGAGCGGCATCTCGGCACCTGCGCCTCGTGTCGGGAGGCGGTCGCCGAGATCGCCGTGCTGCCCGGGTTGCTCGGGCGCCTCGACCCGACGGGGTTGGAGCAGATCCTGCCGCCGCCGGCGCCACCCCGGGTGCCCGTGCTGCTCGACGAGGCGCGGCGTCGCCGCCGTCGGCAACGCGGCATGGACCGGCGTCGCTACGCCCTCATCACCCTGGCCGCCGCCGGGTTGGCCCTGGTCGTTGGCGTCGGCACCGCCGCGGTGCTGCCCCGACAGGTGGCGCCGCCCCCGTCGCCGGGAGCGCAGAGCGCCCGCCCCGGCCCGCAGGTCTCGATGGTCGCCATGCGGCCGGTGGCCCTCGCCGGGCCGGTGCACGCCGAGATCGGGCTGACCGGCAGCAAGTGGGGCACCCAGGTGACCATGCACTGCGGGTACGACGCCCGCACCAGCTACGGCAAGGCGTACCCGTTCCGGCTGGTGGCGAAGGGACCGAACGGCAGCAGCGAGCAGATCGGCTCCTGGCTCGCCGCGCCGGGCGACGACCTCCGGTTCACCGGTGTCACCCGCTTCACCGACGCCGAACTGGTCGGTGTCGAACTCCAACGAGCCGACGGCACCCCCCTCCTCACCTACGCCGTCCCGTAACCCCCGCCCGCCCCACCCCGCTGCACCCGCCCCGCCCCCGCCCCCGCGCCCCCGTTCTCGGCGATCTTGCAGTTCCTGTCGGTGCGAAAGGGGCGTAGGGGGTGATTTCGACAGCCGAAACTGCAAGATCGTCGCAGCTTTTGGGGTTCGGGCCTTGGGGTTTGGGGTTCGGGCCTTGGGGTTCGGGGTTCGGGCTTGCGGGGTTGGGCCTTGGGGCTCGGGGGTTCCAGGTCCGGGCTTCCCGGGGGAGCGGGGTTCAGGGTGTGGGAGCGGGGACGGCCAGCTCGCGGGCGCGCGACTCGGCGCGGGTGTGGCGCGAGGTGCGGACGGCGTCGAACGTGAAGACCACCAGAGCCAGCCAGACCAGCGCGAAGCCGGCGAGGCGGGCCGGTGGCATCGGCTCGTGAAAGATCAGCACGCCGCAGGCGAGCTGGAGGATCGGCGCCAGGTACTGGATCATGCCGAGGCCGCTCAGCGGCAGCCGGTTGGCCGCGCCGGCGAACATGAGCAGCGGGATCGCCGTTGCCACGCCGGCCAGCACCAGCAGCGCGGTGTGCGCGGCCGAGACGTGTCCGAAGGTCAGGTCGCCCAGGGCGGTCAGCCAGCCGAGGTAACCGAGCGCCGGCAGCGCCAGCACCGCCGACTCGACGAAGAGTCCCTCCGCGGCGGGTAGGCCGAGCCGCTTCTTGACCAGCCCGTAGCCGGCGAAGCTGAACGCCAGGGTCAACGCCAGCCAGGGTGGCCGGCCGTAGTCGACGGCGAGCACCGCCACCGCTGCCGCGCCGATCCCCAGCGCCACCCACTGGGCGGGGCGCAACCGTTCCCGGAGCACCGTCACCCCGAGCAGCACCACGACCAGCGGATTGATGAAGTAGCCGAGCGCTGTCTCCACCACCCGCTCAGAGCTGACGCCGTAGATGTAGGTGCCCCAGTTGACAGCGATCAGCGCGGCGGCGGTGACGATCCCGGCGAGCGCCCAGGGTCGGCGCAGCAGCGCCCGCAGGAAGCCGACGTTACGCAGCGCGCCCAACAGCAGTGCCACGAACACCACCGACCAGACGACCCGGTGAGCCAGGATCTCCAGCGGCCCGGACGGCCGCAGCAGCTTGAAGTAGAGCGGAAAGAAACCCCAGAGCAGGTACGCGCCGAGGCCGTAGAGATATCCCAGGCGGAGTGGTGTCACGCCTCCACCGTAAGGGGCATTTCGTTATCTTGTTCCTTTCCGGTGATCGGGGTCACCGGAGGCCGCTTGTCGAACTGCATCCACTTCTGCGGCGCGTCCAGCGGCGTGAAGCCGACCCGCTCGTACACCTGGTGCGCGTCGTTGGTGATCAGCAGGATCCGGCGTACGCCCAGCTCGGCCAGGTGGTCGCGGGCCGCCGCGGCCAACCAGCCACCCAGGCCGTTGCCGCGGGCGGGGCGGTCGACGTACACGTCGCAGAGCCAGGCGAAGGTGGCGCCGTCGGTGACCACCCGGGCCACCGCGACCTGGCGGCCGTCCTCCGGCCGGTAGACGCCGAACGGCAGCGAGCCCGCGAATGCCCGGGCGGTGGTCTCCCGGGCCCGACCGAGCGCCCAGTAGGCGTCGGTGGACAGCCACCGGTGGACCAGGTCGAGGTCGATCCGCTCCGGGTCGGTGCTCAGCAGGTGCCCGTCAGCGCGGGTGAGGGAGAACATACGGCGACGCTAACCGCCGGGGTGGTCACAGCGGGCAGCCAATTCCCGAACTCTGGTCCCCGGCCGGCCCGGGCCCGCCCGTCGTCGTGACGGCCTGGGCGGCCCGGGGCGGCACCGGCCGGCGGTCGGTCAGTCCCGGTCGAGGATGGCGCCGAGGAGCCAGGTCACGATGCTCACGAAGAGGGCGCCGAGCACCGCGGCGGGCCAGAATCCGTCCACCGAGAACGGCAGGCCGGCCTGATCCGCGATCCAACTGGTGAGCAGGAACAGCAACCCGTTCACCACCAGCGCGATGAGGCCGAGGGTCAGCAGGTAGAAGCCGCAGCCGACGGTCTTGATGACCGGCTGCAGCACCGCGTTGACCACACCGAAGATGACCGCCACCAGGAGCAGCGTGGTCACCGTCTCGGTGGCCGAGTTCGAATCCAGCGAGATGCCCGGGATGAGGAGCGTGGCCAGCCAGAACGCCAGAGCTGTGCTGGCCAGCCTGATCAGCAGACCCTTCAGAAAACCCATGGCGGGGATCGTGCCACGCGGCGGCCACCGGCGTAACCCGCGGCCGCCCGCCAGTGTGGATCAGCCGCGCGCCGGGCGTCCGACCAGTTGCGACTCGATCGGCGTGGGAGAGAGCAGGACCCACCGGAGCGCACGCCGGTTGACCACTGCCACCATGTCGTCCCGGATCCGGGTCAACCACTCGGCCGAGCCGCCCAACCCCAGGGCCGTACCGGCCAGGCTGGCCTCGGCGGCGGTCAGCGGCTGGAGCACCGCCAGATCGGCGCGGCTCAACGCGTCCACGTCCGCCGAGGTCAGCTCGTCACGGAGCACCATCGTGGCCCGCCACGGCGGTCCCGGCTCGGCGTCGGCCGGCACCGGCCCGGCGTCGACGACGAGCAGCAGCGGCCGAAGGGCGGTGCCCACACTCTCGGCGACGGACCGGCCGGGTGGGAGCAACGGGATCGTCAGACCCGGCGCGCCGACCCCGCGTACGAAGGGCTCCCAGACCCGCGGCCGCGCTGTCTGCACCACCACCAGCGCGCCGACAGCCAGGGCGCGCAGGGCGACCAGCTGCGCCGCGCGTACGCCACCGACGAGCAGCACCCGGGTGCTCTCCGGTCGGAACAGGCGTACGGTGACGGCCGCGCCGTGCCGGTTGGTGCCGACCATCAGCCCCGCCGTGCCCAGCGACAGCTCCCAGTCGTCCATCGGGTGGGGCTGCGCCCCGGGCGTGATCGACGCCAGCGGCAGCGTGCCAGCCAACCCACCCAGGTGTGCGCCGTCGAGCCGACGCAGCCGGCCGCCGAGGTCGGTCACCAGGCGGAGCAGCGCCTCGGTGGCAGTGGCCAGCTCGGTCGTCGTCCCGGCGGCCAGGCGTACGGTCATCTCGGTCGGCGCGGCCGACGCGCCGGTGGCCGACGACGGGCCCGCTGTGATCGACACGGTGGTCGCGGTGGCCGGCAGCACCAGGAGCCGGGCCGCCAGTCGGTGACCGGCGGTGGCGCCCGCGTCCGGCCACTGGACCAGCCGGAAGGTGGCCTGGAGCAGCTCGCCGGATCGCAGCGTCGACCAAAACTCCCGGATCGGCTCGCCCTCGTGGTGGGCCAGCTCGGCCAGGACCCGTAGCGCCGCTGGCTCGCCGAGCGGTCGCGCGGCCAGCGAGCTGAGCCGGCGGACGATCCGGCGTACCGTGCCGGCGAGCACGCGGCGCAGGTCCTCCTCGGACCAGCCGTCCACCCGCAGCACCCGGACCGCGACCACCGCCCGTTCCCGCCCGGCGAGCCGGCCGTCGGCCAGTTGGCGGTACGACGTGCCGACCGTCCCGGCCGCCCCGGGCACCGGGGCAGGTCCCCCGGCGAGTAGCAGTTGGACGAGCAGTGGCGGCTGGTCCGGCCCGGCCGCCGGCAGCAGGGCGGTCGGGGCGGGTATCGCCCGGGCCGCGTCGCCGAGCAGGTCGCCGGGATCGCCCACCTCGAGCAGCGCCACCAGGCCGGCGGTGTCCTCCAGCACGGCCGCCGGCCCGCCCGGCAACTCCGTCGAGCGGACGACGGTGCCCGGGGCGACCAGGTCGAGCAACTCGGCCGCTCCGGCTGGCCCGGTCAGCGCCCGCCGGCGGGTGAGGTGCCCGATGGCGGTGCCGGTCCATTCGTAGAGCCATCGACCCCGGACCGGTACCCAGCAGACCGCCAGCAGCAGCGCACCCACCAGCGCGGCCGCCGTGACGACCGGCGCGGGCCGGCCGAGGGTGGCCAGGACGAGCGCCGCCGCGACCTGCGTGGTGACAAGTTGGCCGGCGCGGACCCGGACGCCAGCTTCGCGGCCCAGCCAGGCGCGGAGGTCGGTGAGCGACCGGCGCCGGGCGGGACGTGGGCCGGCGGAGCCGAGGCCGTGGCCGGCCGGCCGGGCCGGCCCGGTCACCGGTGCGGTTGCGTCCACCCGGGGCCCGAGCGCGGTCGCCGGAGGTGGCTCTCCGGTGGTCATCGCCGGCACCGCGCCTCCTCGACCGGTGGGGACGTGCCGGGCGTGCCGCCGTGTTCGTCGGCGGCCCGTCACGCGTCGCGACATGGCTGCGGCACATCGTAAGCGACCGATGGCTGCCCCGTTGTCCACAGGGGAGCCGGTTGGGGTAGCAGAAACGCAATGAGGTAGCTACCGTCAGCCACGAAGTCCTTCGCTGACCCGCGTCTCAGTGCTCGTCGACCGGGCCAAGCGACGACGCGGCCCCAGAGCGGCCGCGTTGACGGCCAGGTGCGATCAGAGAGACGGGGTGACGTCCGGGTGTCCCAAACCAAGGCAGAAGCCGCGGTGATGCAGCAGACTGCCGCGAAGTTCGAGCAGGTGGACCAGTCGTTGCAGTCCATGCTGACCGGCCTGCTGGCCGAGCTGGAGGTGTTGCAGCAGGCGTGGCGTGGTGCCGGTGGCCGATCGTTCGAGCAGGTCAAGCAGCAGTGGTCACAGGACCAGGCGGCGCTGCACCGGGCGCTGCGGGAGACCGCCGGCGCGATCCGCACGGCCGGTCGGCAGTACGACGTGTCCGACGACGAGGCGGCCAGCCGGGTGGCCGGCGCCAACCGTGGCGGCATCCAACTGCCGCTCTGATCCCACCGGGGAGGGGAATCCGATGGACAATGGTGTGCTGGTTGTCAACTTCGCCGCGTTGCAGCAGGCGGGCGCGGACATCAACAAGGCGCTCAACACCCTCGACTCGCAGCTCGGCCAGCTCGAACGCGACGCGGCCCCGCTCGTCGCGAGTTGGACCGGCGAGGCGCAGCAGGCCTACGAGCAGCGGCAGGCACGGTGGCGCGCCGCCGCCCAGGACCTCCAGGCGATGCTGCGCGACATCAGGCTGGCGGTGAACGACTCCGCCAGCGACTATCTCGACACCGAGAAGAAGAACACCGGGCTGTTCCAGTGACCGTCGTGGGTCGGGAGCGCTGACCGTGTCCGGCCCAGCGCCCCGACCGCGACCGCCGCATGCTCGCGGTGGTGGGCGGTCGGGGTCAGACCTGGCCGGCGGGGCGCCAGCGGCGGCGGGTGCCACGGGGCACCACCAGGGCGAGCAGCGCCACGGCCAGCACCGCCGTGCCGATCACCGTGGCGACCAGCAGAGCCCGGTCCCGCGCGGCGGCTCGGCGGGCCTGACGAGCCAGCAGCACCGGGTCGGCGCGGTCGTCGGCGAGCGCGGCGACCGGTCGCCGGCCGACCACCTGGCCGCCTGTGGTCTCGGTGACCGCCCGGTACGGATTCAGCACTCCCGCGCCGTAGCCGCCGCCGCGACCCGCTCCCGGGGCCGGATCGGCGGTGGTGATGATCCGCTGCGCCACCTCGGTGGCGGTCAACTCCGGTCGATACTCGCGCAGCAGCGCGGCGGTGGCGGCCACGAACGGCGCCGCATAACTGGTGCCCTCGACCCGGAGGTGACCCGCGCCGGGCGCGGCGGTCAACACCTCGCTGCCCGGCGCGACCAGGTCGACGTAGGGGCCGGTCTGGGAGAAGGCGGCCCGGTCACCGCCCGCGGCGATGGCTCCCACACCGAGCACCCCGTCGTAGCTGGCGGGGAACGGCCGGGGGTTGCCGCTGTCGTTCAGATTGCCGGCGGCGGCCACCAGCACCACGTTCCGGTCGACGGCGTACCGCACCGCCGAACGGACGTCGGCGTCGTCGGCGTACAGCACCACGGACAGGTTCACCACGTCGGCGCCGTGGTCGACCGCCCACCGGATGGCCCTGGCGAACTCGGCGGCGCTGACCGTACGCCCCGACTCGCGCCCCTGCACCACCTGCTGCTCGCTGACCCGCACCGGCAGGATCCGGGCACCGGGCGCCAGACCGCGGAAGGCGACGTCGGGGCGTGGTGCCGCCGCGATGATGCTCGCCACACCGGTGCCGTGACCGGCGCAGTCCCAACCGCCGTCCCCGCCCGCGTCGAGCAGGTCAGCGCCGGGGAGCACCCGGCCGGCCAGTTGCGGGTGTCTCCGGTCCACCCCGGAGTCGACCACCGCGACGGTCACCCCGGCGCCGGTGGCCAGTGGCGCGAGCCGCGCGGGGTCGTACCGTCGCTGTGGCCACGGGGTGGCCGCGACCGGCCGGCTCGGGGCGAGCGGCGTGGCGCAGGTCGGTGCCGCCCGGAGCCCGGCGGCGGCGACGGTCGGCAGGGCCGGCACGGTCAGCAGGCTGGCAGCCAGACCTGCGAGAACCGGTCGCGTGATCGATCGAGACATCGACGGCCTCCGTATCGTGTCGGCTCCGGAACGGGATGTTATCGCCTCCCCCGCGCCTCGGCGGGCCACCGACGGCCAGCCATTGTGATCTTGGTACCACCTTGTAGGTTGTACGCGATACCTGTGGCCTGTTCTCGGAAGGGGAGGTGGCCGTGACCGCATGGGAGCCGGCCACGGAGGCCGAGGTGGCGATGCGCGACGCGTTGCGCGCCAACGACCAGGAGCTCTACTTCCGGCTCCTGTCCCGCACCGACGTGTTGTTGCCGGTCTCCGCCCCGGCGCAGCCCGGCCAGCCACCCACTGGTTGGGGCACCTGGACGACCGCCGGTCGCACCCATGTCCTGGCCTTCACCTCCACCTCCGCGCTGCGGGCCTGCCTCGGCGACAACGCCGGCAGCACCCGGCGCGTGCCCTTCACCGACCTCGCCTCCGGTTGGCCGAACCAGGAGTGGTGGCTCGCCGTCAACCCGGGTCTCCCGGTCGAGGGCTACCTGCCGGCCTGGTTCGTGTCCCAGCTCTCCCGGGGCGACGTGCGACTGCCCGGCCGCGCCATGGGCGCTCGCGCCCGGCTGGAACGTGCCGAGACGCTGGCCCGCAGCCGGCCCGGCGCGGCACACCGGGAGACCACGGTCGCCGCCGGATCGCCCCCGCCGACGGCCCCGGCGTCGTTCGCGCCCGACCCGGTGGGCCCGCCGGCTGCGGTGCCGCCGGCTGCGGTGCCGCCGGCTGCGGTGCCGCCGGCTGCGGTGCCGCCGGCTGCGGTGCCGCCCCGAGGACCGGCGCCAGGCCCGGTGTCCCGGGCGGGCACGCCCTCGACGCCGTGGACGCCGAGCGCCGCCGAGCCGTCACGGCGATCCGGCGTGGAGGACCAGCCCGGCGCCGCCCAGCGGCATCCGACCGGCCCGACCCGGCCCGGCAGCGGAGCTGTGCCGCGCACCGGCCGACCGTCACGGTTCACCCCCCTGGCATCCAACGGTCCCGCTGCCGACCAGCCGGGGGCGGGGTGGCCGGCGGCGCAGCGGCCGGGCGAGGGCGACGCCACCGCCAACGGCGGTCCGCAACAGACCGGCCGGCGCTCCTTCTTCGAGCCCAACCCGGTCCGCGACCGGGTCGCCGAGCCGGCCCCGGGCGGTCGCTTGGCCGACCGCGCGACACCACCGAGCCGGTTCGCTCGCGGCAGCCAGCCCTTCCCACGGCGCCGTCCGGCCGACGCGCCCGCCGACGACTCCGCGACACGGGCCTTCCCGATGACGGACCCGGACGCGACCCGGCCGATCCGGCCGCCAGCCGGCGACCTCGGCGCGTCCCACGGGCTGCGCGCCCCGGCCGCCGAGGACGAGGTCACCCAGCCGCTGCCGCCGCGTCGGCACAACCCGCTGGCGGAGGAGGCCACCCGCGCGTTCCGGGTGCCCGGTGAGCCCGCACCGGTCCAGCCCTCCGGCCAACCCACTTCGCCGGCGGAGGAGACCCAGGCGACTCCCCAGGACCGGTCGCGCCGGTTCGAGCCGGTGGACGACCTGCCCGCCTCTGTCGCGGAACCGGTCTCCGGGCCGCCCGCGCCGCGCCGGGGCTTCACGCCCATCGTCATCGAGGGCACCATCATCGAGTCCCGCGACCTCGCCGACCTGACCGGGAGCAACGGGTCGGCCGCCACGCCCCGGGAGCCCAGCCCCGCCGACGCCGCCCCGCCCCCGTTCGGCGCGACGACGTCCGCGCCGCCGCCCTTCGGTGCTGCGCCTTCCGCTCCGCCGTCGTTGGATGCGACGTCGACCGCGCCGCCGTCGTTCGGTGCTGCGCCTTCCGCGCCGCCGTCCTTCGGCGAAGCACCTTCCGCCCCGCCGTCGTTCGGTGAGGTGTCCGCCGCGCCGCCGTCGTTCGGCGCGGGCTCGACCCCGCCGCCGTCGTTCGGTGAGGTGTCCGCCGCCCCGCCGTCGTTCGGCACGTCGCCCTCCGGTCCGGACCTGTTCACGCCCTCGTCGGACGTCCCGGGTCGGCCCGCGCCGAGCCCGTACGTTCCGTACACTCCGCCGCACGCCGGTCGCTCCGATGGCGTACGCCCTGACGATCCCCTCGACACGCTGGTCGGTGCGGCTGGCGCGGACAGCGTGACCGACACGGGGAAGCCCGCCGAGCCGCCGCCCGCCGAGCCGGCGCCCGCCGAGTTCGAGCCGGCCAACACGGTCGAGGAGGACCTGCTCGCCGCCGCTGGCTCCGGCAGCACCGACACGTTCCTGTCCACCCTGCTCCTGGCCCGGGTGCTGCTGCCGGCGGCACCGGACTCGGCGCGGGGGAGCCGCCCCGGCGACTCCGGCTTCGTCTGGCAGACGGCGCAACTCGACGGCGAGACGTACGTGGTGGTCTACACGTCGCCGGAGCGCCTGGCCGACCACATCGACGGTGACGTCGACACGGTACGGGTCAAGTTCGCCCAACTGATCCGGCGCTGGCCCGACGAGGACTGGTCGTTCGCCGTCAACCCGGGCACACCTGTCGGCGCCAAGCTGCCCGGCGAACAGATCGTCGCCCTGGCCAACTGGGCCGCCGAGGTGGGGCTCGGAGACGACCTGGAGGTGGACCAGGAGGCCCCGCCGCCCGCCGCGGAACCCGCGGTCCGCCCCCGGTACGCGCCAGCGGCGGTCGACCCGACCCGACCGACGGTCATGCAGAAGGCGATCGCGCCGAGTCAGCTCGCGTACTACCTGGACCGGGGTTACGACAGGGTCTCCGGCTTCGTGCACCGGGCCGGCGAGCTGGCCCATCTGACCACGCCGGCCCAGCTGCACGACGCGCTCGGGCTCAACTACCCCGGCTCCCCGTTCGCCCCGGACGCCGAGGAGATCTACGTCCTGCGCTGGCCCGCGCACCGGCCGAGCCTCTACCGGATCCCCTACGGCGGTCAGAACGAGCCGGCGATGCGGGCCATGGAGGGCTGGGTCATCGAGCGCCCGCCCTTCCGGGGCAACGGCTTCGCCCCGGGCGAGAGCAGCGACGTGGTGGCCGAGTTCAAGGTGGACAGCGCGCGGCTGCCGCACGGGGCACGGCTCTGGCGCATCGGTGCGGACGGCACCGAACGGGTGGTCGCGGAACTGGACACCGACACGGTGGTCTGGCGACGGGTCGGTGAGGCGTGATGCGCGACGGTTACGTGGCTCGCTGGCAGGGCCGGGAATACCAGGCCAGCCCGGACGGTGACGACATCCGGCTCTACCAGCCCGAACCGGGCGAGGGCTTCGAGCAGGTCCGCCCGGGTCGCTACGTCCGGGTGCTGCCCGCGACCGAGATCGAGGATCTCGCGTACGTGCGGACGACCTGCACCTGGAAGGGGCAACCGTTCATCGTGCTCGGCGAGCACGACGCCTGGCTGCGGGTGGAGTACACGGGTGGCCGTTGGCCGGTCGCCGAGGCGATGCGGCTGGAGGTCTTCGACTTCGGTGTCTACCAGGGCTGGGCACCGGCCACCGAGGTCACCGACCTGCGGGAGCAGCGGGTCTGACCGGTCACGACTTCGTCCACCGCAGCACCTCGCCGAGCACCAACTCCGGTGCCTCCAGGTGCGGGAAGTGCCCGACCCCGTCGAGCAGTCGCCACTCGTACGGGGCGACGACGTACCGGCCGGAACCCAGTGCGGTCCGGGGCAGGGAGGCCGAGTCCTGCGCGCCGTGCAGTTGCAGGGTCGGGGTGGCCAGCGGTTTCTGCATCAGGCGGACGAACCGGTAACCGTGCAGCCGCAGCACCGAGCGGAACGCCCAGCGGTATCCCTCGAGCGCGCAGAAGGCGGCCTGCGGGATGCGCATCGCCTCCCGGCACCGCTCGGCGTACGCCGCGAAGTCCGGCCGCGTCACCCAGCGTGGGCCGCTCCAGCGGCGCATGATGTCCTCGACGGCCGCCGCCCCGTCCCGGGTCAGCACGTGCTCGTACCTTGGTAGCTGGAACTTCAGCGCCGGGGTGGAGGCGGCGAACTGCCCGCGGGGGTCGGCGAAGATGGCGGCCCGCAGGCGCAGCGGGTGCGGTGCGCCCAGCACCACCAGTCGCCGCACCAGGGACGGGTGGAACGAGGCCACCGTCCAGGCCACCATCCCGCCGAGGCCGGTGCCGACGACTGTGGCGGACCGCTCACCGAGCGCGCGGATCAGGCCGGCGATGTCGGCGGCGAGGGTGTAGCCGTCGTACCCCCGGGGTGGTTTGTCGCTGGCCCCGTAGCCGCGCAGATCGACGGCGACCGCCCGGAACCCGGCGTCGGCGACCGCCGGCAGCATCTGGTGCCAGGCCCACCAGTGCTCGGGGAAACCGTGCAGGAAGAGCACCATCGGCCCGGTGCCGGCCTCGACGACGTGGAACCGGCTGCCGTTCGCGCCGACGAAGCGGTGCGTCCACGGCCCCTCCGTGAGGACACAGGACTCGTCGACGGCTCCGTCGCGCTGGTCGGTCATGCTGACAGCCTAGGACCCGATCGCCGGCCCACCGCATCGCCTTCGTCGCAGTCGGCGCGGGGGCGGGACGTGGCCGGTTCCCGATACGGGCGATGCCCGGGCAGGTGACCTGCCCGGGCATCGCCGTGTGGTGCGGGTGTTGCTCCGACCGAAGGATCAGTTGAAGCGGACGTTGGTGTAGATGCCGTCCTGCGACACGACCTTGATCTTTCGGCCGGTGGCGGGGAGCTTGACGCCGTGGTTCGGCAGCTCCTCGTACCAGTACTTCTGGGTGTCGTCGAACAGCGGCTGCGCGGCCTGGCCACGAACGTAGTTGGCCTGGCCGTTGATGTGCAGCGTGAACGAGTCGGCCTTCTTGAGGCTGAACGGCGCGTCGTAGACCTGGACGCGGGCCCGCCAGGGGGCGCCGGTCAGGTTGTAGAGCGGCCGCGGGTGCGCGTCGATGATCAGGTTCCGACCCTCACCCGGGTGCTCGAACGTGTCGTTGTCGTCCCACCGCAGGTTCCAGTAGGAGATGAGCAGACCCTCCTGGTAGGAGTAGTGGTCGACCCAGTCCGGGCGGGTGTTCTGGTAGCCGAAGAAGTACGGGCCGGTCTTGAGGTACTTGTCGTACGAGGTGTACGAACGGGTGCCGGCGATGTAGTAGTTGGCGAACGGCTTGGTGTAGGTCTCCGCGACGATCTCGAACTTGTCCGTGAAGGTCCAGCCGTTGGCACCCGCCTCGGCGCCGTCGGTGAACACGGTCTGACCGTCGGCGGTCACGGTGATCGCGTCACCGTAGAAGCCGCCCCGGGACAGGCCGCCGTCGGTCTGGTAGCGCAGCCGGAACTGCACGACCTTGCCCGCCACGGAGTTCATCGGGATGTTGATGTCGACCCACTTGCCGCCGCTGGAGCCGTCCAGGGCGAAGCGCCCGGGGGAGATCTCCTTCAGCGGGTTTCCGTTGGCGGTGCCGGGCAGGGTCGCCCAGGTCTTGCCGCCGTCGGCCGAGGCCTCGAAGAACAGGTAGTCGAAGTTGGCCTCGATGCTGTAGCGGCCCTTCATGGTCAGGGCGGCCGACGACTTCCCGGTCAGGTCGAGCGTCCGGGTCATCGTGCTGTTCAGGTCGTCCTCGTTACCGCTGAAGAACTGCTTGGTGCCCGCGAACGGCGCGCCGTTGGAGAAGGTGTAGTCCCGGGGCGGGAGCACGACGACGGCGGCCTGCGCCTCCGGCGAGTTGTACTCCTGCGGGCCGAGCTTCACGGTGCGCTTCTCGTCCAGCCCGATGGTGTCGTAGTCGAGCCAGCCGAGCTGGAGCTTGTTCCACGCGCCGAGGTCACCGCCGCGCTCACCGATGCCACCGTCGTTCTTGGCACCGAGCCGGCTCTGGGCCATCAGGGTCCAGTGCTCGTTGTTGTTGTCGCCACCGTTGAGCACGTTGTAGTCGTCCGGCAGACCGAGATCGTGACCGTACTCGTGGTAGAAGACGCTCCGGCCGCCGTTCTCCGGCTGGATGGTGTAGTCGCCGATCCACACGCCGGTGTCGCCGATCTGGGTGCCGCCGGCCGGGAAGTTCTCCGGGCCGGTGTTGCCCTGGTCCGAGGCGAACGCGTACCAGCGGTGGCTCCAGATGGCGTCCTCACCCTGGATCGGGTCACCGTCGGCCTGGTCACCGCCGGAGTGGACGATCTGGAAGTGGTCGATGTAGCCGTCCGACTCGTTGAAGTCGCCGTCACCGTCGAAGTCGTACCGGTCGTACTGGTCCATCGACCGGACGTCGGCGGCGATCTCCTCGTCGGTGCGGCCGGCGGCCTTCTGGTCGGCGACCCACTGGTTGGCCGCGTCGCGGACCAGGTCCCAGGTGTTGTCGCAGACGTTGCTGTCGCAGACCGCCAGGTCGTTGGCCGGGTTCTTCGGCTCGTCGTCCGGGATCGGGTCGTCGGACCGGCCGTAGCGGGCCTCGTTGTACCTGACCTTGACCCAGTCGGTGACCTCGCCCTCGACGCTGTAGCGACCCGAGGACTGGGCCTCGTAGTACTGCTTCAGCGACTCGTCACCCGGGTTGGTGCCGAAGTAGAGCTGCCGGTAGTGGTCGGCGTTGTAGTCCGGCTGCCAGACGGTGGAGTTGTCCACCGCCCGGTTGGGCGCCGGGATCTCGTTGTGCAGCGGGCCGTCAAACTTGGTCGGCCCGGCCGTGTCGGGGTCGATGTTCTTGTCCGGGAAGTCCGGGTGCCGCTCGTTACCGAACTCGGCGAGGATCACGAAGATCTTGTCCGTGCGCTCGCGGGAGAGTTCGACGTACTGGTCCTCGGTCTGGACCACGCCCGTTCCGGTGGTGCGGGCGGCGGCTCCGTCGGCCTGGGTCCGGCCGACCTTGGCGACGGTGCTGCCGTTGATCCGTTCTGCCTTGACCTTGCCAGAGAGGACCTCGCTCAGGCCCTGCTGGCGCAGCGCGCGCCGCTTCTCTTCCAGCGGGTTCGGCAGGTCGTGGTCCGCATGAGCGGGCTCGGCGACCGACGGAGCGGCCGTCGGCAGTTTGGGCTGCGGGGCCGCCGAGGCGGACGGGCCGAAAGCCAGGCCTGTCGCCGTCAGTGAGAGCCCGAGCAGACCCACTGCGACTTTGCGCACGTGGTACCTCCGGTGTGAGGGAACCGGCCCAACGGGGGTACGGGCCGGTGAAGATCGATCCCACTAGTGGGACCAATGGTGAACTTAGACACTGGCGGGACGGGTGGGAAGACGCCCGCGTCGATTTGTTGCAAGATTTTGTTGGGAATGCTTTTCACCGTCACACCCCGCCGGTTCATCAGCCATGCTGACCAGCAGCGACCTGGACGGCAACGTATACAACGACATTTTTCGATCAATGTGATCGTACATACGACAGTGGGGCCGGCGGCGTCTCCGCCGTCGGCCCCACCGGTACCGCTGTTGTCAGTTGTCGCTACGTGAAACCGTTACTTCGTCGCCGGGGTGACGAAGATCGTGGCCGACGAGTTGTCCTTCGCCGCCTTCTTGATGGTGAGCGAGACGCCGTAGTTCACGTCCTGGTCGCCGGGGTTGCCGGTGCCCAGCACGATCGCGCCGCCGCCCAGGGTCAGGCCGTAGAACTCCGGCGCGGGGCTGCCGTCCGGGTGGGTGACCCGGGTGGTGTACGGCACGTTGTTCCGCGACGGCACCACCACCGACGCGTCGTTGTCGCGGGCGTAGGCGGCGCCGTCGCGCATCTCGATACCCGGGTACCAGCCCTTGGCGTCGGTGAACGACTTCACCGGCGCCTGCGCCTTGAACTTCGTGCAGTACTCGCTGTACGGCTCGTCGGCCGCCTCGAGGCACTCGGTGAAGGGGTACGTCCGCTGCAGCGAGAACGCCGCGTTCGACGACTGCGGACGGCTGGGCAGGTTGTCGGTCACCGACGGGTCCTTGACGGCCGCCTCGCCGGTCCGGCGGTACGGGTCGAAGTGCGAGTCGACGATGAGCAGCCCGCCCTTCGCTCCGTAGCTGGGCAGCGCGGTCATCTGACCGGTGACGTGGTTGACGTCGCCGAGCGCGGTGTCCCGGTACCACACCAGCATGCCCGGGGCGTTGTAGGAGATCCGGTCGACCTTCCACGCCTCGTGCGAGTAGATGGTGTCGTAGGCGTACTTCAGGCCCTTGTCGAAGCCGTCGAAGTTGCGCCACTCCGCCAGGTAGTACTGGGCGTGCACCTCGGTGCCGCCGGAGACCTTCCAGCCCTCGCCGGTGCTGTCGACGAAGGTGCCGCCGGTGGCCGTCCAGCCGTTGGCGCCGCCCTCCACGTCGTCACTCCACGTGGTGGCGCCGCCGCCGGTGACCGAGAAGTCGTCGACGAACCAGTTGCGCTCCTCGAACGCCTCGTCGGTGGCCAGGCGCAGCCGCAGCTGGACCGTCGTGCCCGCGTACGCCGACAGGTCGACGTAGTCGTGCCGCCAACCGTCGGTGCTGCCGGTCAGGCCGTACTTCTTGCCGCCGAAGTCGGCCATCCGGCCGTTCGGGTCACCGTAGTTGTCCGGCGTGGTGACGACAGCGCCGGCCTCGTCGTACACCTTCTGCTCGGTCCAGGTCGTACCGCCGTCCGTCGACAGCTCGACGAAGCCGTAGTCCCAGTCCTCCTCGATGATGTAGTTGTTCCACATCCAGAACTTGGCGTCCGCCGCCGCCGGCACGTCGACAGAGCGGCTCAGCTTGACGTCGGCCCACTCCTGGTCGTTGTTGCTGTGCCACATCTTCGTGCCGCTGTGCGGCGTGGCGAGCGTCGTGACCTTGTCCGGCAGGTCGACCTTGATGCCGTCCTCGGAGTCGATCGGCGTACGCGAGGTCTGGCCCAGCTTCACCTCACGCGGGTTCGACCCGGGGCGGATGGTCAGCGGGTCGGCCCAGCCGAGGACCCACTTGTCCCAGATGCCCATGTGCGTGGGCAGCGCCTGGAAGATCTCGCCCGAGTGCGAGCCCGAGGCCATCAGGTCCCAGAAGTCCACGTCGGAGTCGGCGTTGCCGGACGTGTCGTAGAGGTCCGGGAGCCCGAGGTCGTGGCCGAACTCGTGGGCGAACACGCCGACACCGGCGTCCTCCGGCTGCACGATGTAGTTCGACACCTTCAGCTCGGTGCCGGGGATGGTGTAGCCGCCCGGAACCGAGGAGGAGTGCGCCCAGACGGCGTACACGCCCTGGTCGCCGCCACCACGGGACTTGCCCTGGCCGGCGTGCACCAGCACCAGGTGGTCGATCACGCCGTCCGGCTCGAAGACGTTGCCGTCACCGTCGCGGTCGGCCTGGTCCTCGATGTCGTAGTCGGCCCACGGGAAGTCCGGGTCCTTCGCCGCCAGCGCGTCGATCGCGTCGGTCGCCAGGCGACCCGCGCCGGCCGGGTTGTCGGGGTGGCCGTTCATCGACTGCTCCCGGCCCGGCACCCAGTTGCCGTTCTCGTCCTGGGTGCAGCGGTTGGCCGCGTACCAGCCCTCCGAGTGCGGCACGGTGATCCACGGGCTGGCCTGCCCGTCCACCGTGTACGCGTTCTTCGACATCTCCAGGTACATGTTGTGCATGGTGCGCCCGGAGATGTCGATGCCCTTCTTGCCGTCCGGGCCGCGCAGGTCGGTGCGGATCCGCTCGGTGATGCCCCTCTTGCTGTACAGCATCTTGTTGTAGTGCGACGGCGAGAAGTCCGGCACCCACATCGAGTTGTTGTCCTCGTGCGGCAGGCGCGACGGGTCCGGGATCTTGTTGTGCTTCGGGCCGTTCTGCACCGTGCCGGGCACGCAGGTGCGGTCCTCGAACACCGTCTTGGGGACCATGACGTTGGTGAAGTCGTCGTTGGCCTTGTCGTTGAACTCCACCAGCAGCGTGAGCAGCTTCGCCGTCTGGGTGGTGGGCGCCTTCTTGAACTGGCGCGGGTTCTTGCCGGTCTTCAGTGACTGGGCCTCGGCCTTGGCCAGCTGTCGCGCGGTGACCGGGTTGCCCCGGGCGTGCTTCTGGTCGAACTGACGTGCGGACTCCATGGCAGGGGTGTAGACGCCGCCCTTGCCCTTGACCTCACGGCCGGTGGTGTCCGGCTGCACCTCGGGCTCGGCGTAGTTGATGTAGTACTCGTCCGCCCCGATCACCGCCCGGGGGGTGCCGGACGCCGACTGAGCAGCCGCGCTGCCACTCACGGTCAGTGACGTGGCCGCGAGGGCGATGACGGGCAGCGCGACGAGTAGTCGTCGGCGCGACCCCGGATGGGAGTTTCTGTTCATGCCGCTCCGTTTCTCGGGCAGAGAGGACGTCGGCCGGACCCGGTGGCATGGCGCCCATCGGCCGCCCGACGAGCGTGAAACTAGATGACGAACAACCCCGATTGGTCGGATCGTGATCGATGCGTTATCTGTTTACGGACGTGTCTCATCGATGTTTCGGGCGTACCTCCATAAAAGACAACGGTGGGTGACGGCCCGTCCGGACCGTCACCCACCGATGGGGTACGCCTACCGTCAGTCCTCGTCGGACTTGGCCCCACTCATCCCCGAGGAGATCAGCTCCATCACCGAGGAGTCCTGCAACGTGGTCACGTCGCCGAGCGACCGGTTCTCCGCGACGTCCCGCAGCAACCGCCGCATGATCTTGCCGGAGCGGGTCTTCGGCAGCTCCGGCACCAGCATGATCTGCCGCGGCTTCGCGATCGGCCCCAGCGTCTTCGCCACGTGGTTGCGCAGGTCGGCGATCAGTTGCTCGCCCGCCTCGCCGCCGGTGTCCGCGCTGCCGCGCGGGATGGCGAACGCGACGATCGCCTGACCGGTGGTCGGGTCGGTGGCGCCGACCACCGCCGCCTCGGCCACCGAGGGGTGCGACACCAACGCGGACTCCACCTCGGTCGTGGAGATGTTGTGCCCGGACACCAGCATCACGTCGTCGACCCGGCCGAGCAGCCAGATGTGCCCGTCGTCGTCCTTCTTGGCGCCGTCACCGGCGAAGTACATGCCCTGGAAACGGGACCAGTACGTCTCGATGAACCGGTCGTCGTCGCCCCAGATCGTGCGCAGCATCGACGGCCAGGGCTCGCGCAGCACCAGGTAGCCGCCGCCACCGTTGGGCACGGACTGACCCTGGTCGTCCACGACGTCGGCCACGATGCCCGGCAGCGGGGTCATCGCCGACCCCGGCTTGGCAGCGGTCACGCCCGGCAGCGGCGAGATCATGATCGACCCGGTCTCGGTCTGCCACCAGGTGTCCACCACCGGCAGCTCGCCCCGGCCGATGTGCTGCCGGTACCAGATCCACGCCTCCGGATTGATCGGCTCACCCACGCTGCCGAGCAGGCGCAGCGACGACAGGTCGAAGCCGGCCGGAATGTCCTCGCCCCACTTCATCATCGTGCGGATCAGGGTGGGGGCGGTGTAGAGGATGCTGACCTTGTACCTGTCGACGATCTCCCAGAACCGGCCCTTGTGCGGGGTGTCCGGGGTGCCCTCGTACATCACCTGGGTGGCGCCGTTGGAGAGCGGGCCGTACACGATGTAGGAGTGCCCGGTGACCCAGCCGATGTCGGCGGTGCACCAGTAGACGTCCGTCTCCGGCTTCAGGTCGAACACCGCGTGCGTCGTGTACGACGCCTGGGTCAGGTAGCCGCCGGTGGTGTGCAGGATGCCCTTCGGCCGGGCCGTGGTGCCGCTCGTGTAGAGGATGAACAGCGGGTGCTCCGCGTCGAACGGCTGCGCGGTGTGCTCGGCCGACGCGGTCTCCACCGTCTCGTGCCACCAGTGGTCCTTCTCCGACCAGGCCACGTCCTCGCCGGTGCGGCGGACCACCAGCACGTGCTCCACCGACGGGCAGCTCGCCACCGCCTCGTCCACTGTGGGCTTCAACGCCGACGGCTTGCCCCGCCGGTAACCCCCGTCCGCGGTGATCACCACCTTGGCGCTGGCGTCCTGGATCCGGTTGCTCAGCGAGTCGGCGGAGAAGCCACCGAACACGACGCTGTGCGCCGCGCCGATCCGGGCGCAGGCCAGCATCGCCACCGCCGCCTCGGGGATCATCGGCAGGTAGATGGCCACCCGGTCACCGGCGGTCACCCCCAGGTCGGTGAGCGCGTTCGCCGCCCGGCAGGTCAGCTCGTGCAGGTCGGCGTACGTGATGGTGCGGGTGTCGCCCGGCTCGCCCTCCCAGTGGATCGCCACCTTGTCGCCCCGGCCCGCCTCGACGTGCCGGTCCAGGCAGTTGTAGGCGACGTTGAGCTGCCCACCGACGAACCACTTCGCGAACGGCGGGTTCGACCAGTCCAGCACCTCGTCCCACGTCTTCGACCAGGCCAGCCGCTCGGCCTGCTTCGCCCAGAAGGCGAGCCGGTCGGCCTCGGCCTCGGCGTACGCGTCGATGGTGACGTTGGCGTGCGCGGCGAGTTCGGCCGGCGGCGGGAACTGGCGCGTCTCGTTCAGCAGATTGGCCAATGCCTCGCTCATGCCGTGACTCCTCGTCCTCGGGGTGACCTGCGTCTCGATGGCACGAGGGTAGTCGCGAGGCCCCCGACCGGCCATGGCTGCCCACCGCGTCGCGCCGAGTGGCCTCCGCCGCGCGCCCGACGGCCCGCCGGCCTCTCGGCGCGGCTCTGGCCGGACGTCGACCCCGACGCTTGATCAACACGGGTTCCCTGAAGTCGCGGCTTCGAACCGGCCTGGATGCCCCGACTTCCAAGAACGCGTGTTGACCATGCCGATCCGAGGGAGTGCGCGCGTCGGGCGGGGACGGGCGGGCCGGGGCGGGTGGTGCCGGTCGCGTTGCGGGCGGGTGCGACCCGCCGCTCCCGGTGGGGTCGCTAGCGTGAACTGGTGACCACCGACCCGCTCGCGCCCCTGCTCGCGCTCGCCGACATCGCCGCCGCCGTCGAGCAGGCGCGCCAGCGGTTCGACCAGGCGCTCGGTCACCGGGCCCTGCGCCGCAACGGCGGCCAGGTCGCGGCCGAGGTCAGCCTCCGCTCGGCGGTCGCCAGCGCCGCGCTGGAGGGGGCCGCGCACGACCGCGAGGCGGTTCGCGCCGGCACCGTCACCGACCCGGTTCTCCAGGGCGCGCTGCGGGTCGCCGGGGCCCTTCCCGGCCTGAGCGAGCTGTGGCCGAAGGCGCCCCGCCAGGCCCTCGCGAAGCTGCACGTCCTCGCCGCCCGCGACATCGTGCCGGAAGCCGAGCTGGGCCGCCCGGTCACCGACCCGGTGGTCGCCACCCGACTCGACGGGCTCGCCGGGCTGGTGGTCGGCGGCACGAAGGTGTCCCCGCTGGTGCTGGCCGCCGTCGTCCACGGGGAGCTGCTGAACCTGCGCCCGTTCGCCGGTCCGTCCGGGCTGGTGGCCCGGGGCGCCGCCCGCCTGGTGCTGCTCGCCAGCGGCCTCGACCCGCGCGGCCTGCTCGCCGTCGACGTGGGTCACCGCGAGCGCGAGCCCGAGTACGTCGGCGCGGCGGGCGCGTTCGCCACCGGCACCCCGGACGGGCTGCGCTCCTGGCTGCGCCACTACATGTCAGCGGTCGAGGTCGGAGCCGACCAGCTCACCACCATCGGTGACGAGATCATCGCCGCCGCCTGAGCCTGGCGTGCCCGCGGTCAGGCGGTGCTGGCGGCGCGGGTGCGGCGGTGCCGCCCGTACCAGGCGATGCCGATCGCCACACCCACCCCGACCCCGAGTGCCGCTGCGGCCACCGGAACCGCCGGCCGCTCCCGCAGGCGTCGACCCAGCGGGATCGGGTGCCGGAACTCCAGCACCGGCCAGGCGTTCTCCGAGGCCAACTTGCGCAGCTGGCGATCCGGGTTGACCACGCTCGGGTGGCCGACGCACTCCAGCAGCGGGCGGTCGCTGTACGAGTCGGAGTAGGCGTACGAATCGGCGAGGTCGTAGTCGCGGACGGCGGCCAGCTCGGTGACCGCCTCGACCTTGCTCGGCCCGGCCGCGTAGAACTCGACCTCGCCGCTGTACCGGCCGTCGGTCACCGTCATCCGGGTGGCGATCACGTCGGTCACCCCGAGCAGCTCACCGATCGGCCGGACCATCTCCTCGCCGGACGCCGAGACCAGCACCACGTCCCGCCCGGCCGCCTGGTGCTCCTCGATCAGCGCGGCGGCCTCGGCGTACACATAGGGGTTGATCAGCTCGTGCAGCGTCTCCGCGACGATCTGGCGGACCTGCTCCACCTGCCAACCCTTGCAGAGTGCGGCCAGGTAGTCCCGTGTTCGGGCCATGGTCTGCTCGTCGGTGCCGCCCAGCCGGAACATCAGCTGCGCGTACGCCGACTTGACCACGTCACGCCGAGTGATCAACCCGTCCCGGTAGAACGGCCGACCAAACGCCAGAGCGCTCGACTTGGCGATGACGGTCTTGTCCAGATCGAAGAAAGCGGCACTTCGGCCCACGGCGCGAAAGTCTAGCCGGATGGTCTATCGTCGGCGGGTGCCCGGGGTCGAGCAACCCCTCAGACCTGCGGGCTGGCACCACCACCTCCTCTCCGCGTGATCGTGCTCACACTCCGCGAGGAGATTTTCGCAGTGAGTGGAGGCGGCACCACTCGACGTGACGGGCGCGCTCAGGCAGACTTGTCCGTACGACGAGATTTCACAACCTCGACAAAGACCAGACCCTCGGCGGTTGCACCCCCCGTGGCCGCTGAGTGGTTCGGCTCGACCCCCCCGGAGCCGAACCTTCGACGACCCCCGTCTCCCCCCGACGGGGGTCGTCCCTTTGCGCCGTGAGCACTCCGCCGCAGATCACAGGTCATCTGCGTCGCCGTCGAGCAGGCTCCCCGAGGGCGTTTCTCTGGTCGGAGGCAGCAGAGAGGCAGCAGAGCCGTTGAACGTCTCCAGGACGCGGGCGGCGTAGTCGTCCGGGGTGTGGGTGTAGCGGTTGAGAGTCCTCGACGCCTGTTCGTGGCCCATCACCCGCTGCACCAGGTTAACCGGAACGCCGTCGGTGACCAGCCAGGTGGCGTAGGCGTGCCGCAGATCGTGGAAGCGCATCCCGCCGGAAGCCTTGGCCGCCAGGCAGGCGACGGCCTCCCGTTCGGTGGTGAACTCAGCCGACCACTCGATGCCCTCTCGATCGGGCCACGTGGCGCGGTACCGATGCGGACCGGTGTTGGCGACCTGGCCGAGCAGACCAGCGCGGACGAGCGATGGCAACCAGACCGGACGGCGGAAGTTCGACCGGCGCAGTAGGCGGCCTACCTTGTCGCGAAAGACCAGATCACCTGGCGGACGCGTGTCGCACATCAGCCGACGGAGGACAGCCGGCCGCCGGCCGGCGTGGGAGGACTTTCTGTACGTCTATCAAGGCGGCCCGCAACGGGCCGCACGCGCCGCCGCCTGGGCGCGCGTCCGTCGCTCCGCTGGCGCTCCGACTCCGGCCACGCAACACGGCCCGCCGGCTGGCGCGGAGAGCGGAAAGCCCAGGGGCCGCCGCCATAGCGCGAGTCCCTGCCGGCCGTGGTGGGGATGCGGCGCGGAGGATGCGGGGCCGCCCCTCCGACCTCAAGGGCGCTTCGCGTCGCTGCGCGACGGCCCTGCGGGCCGCCCTTGACCCCGGAGCCTCTGCGACCCCTCGGGCCGGCGTTGCCGGCAGGCGGGGGCCTGCCCGTGATGCTCGCGCCGCATTCCCACCACGGCCTCATCGCGCGGCCCGGTCGACTCAAGCAGCGTTCGTCGTCAAGGATTGCTTGACGTGGGTGCCGCGCCTTCAGCCCGGGTTGCTGTCGTCGGAAGGCTCGTTCTCCGCGCTTGACCTGGGCGGAACGTCGAACACACTGCTACCTCTAGTGTCGATCTTCTCAGCCTGGTTGAGGACTTCAAGCAGTGACTCGACGACCTCGATGAAGTCCAGGGCTTGAGCCTCCGTGAGATTGTCTGATGGGCGGTGCACGGCAAGGTTCCGGAGACGACGAACAGCGTCGAACGCTCTGAAGGTTCTTTGGCTGATGACGCCATTTACCAACAGCGTCTGAACCTGCGCATAAAGCCCTGGCCGGTATGTCTCGATATCCAGTGCCTGGCAGACCTCATTGACCCTGACCTCTAACAGCTTGGCAGCTTTGAAGATCGCGGCAGTTGGATCTATAGAGGCTGTAAGACGAAGAGTTTCAGCCTGAGAGCGAACCTCCTCATCCGGCTGCTCCACGCCCAGACCAGGATCCGGGTCAATCTCCTCATCTACAGCAATCTGGGCCTCTAGGGTAGTCCTGTTCCATTCCGCCTCGAAGGGTCCCGCTTTGATCCGGCTAAGACTCGTGCCGATGAGGTCAGACACATGCTTCCGTAGCACCACGACTAAAATCAGGACCGTCAGTGGCCAGATGGCGGCGGGTATGACCTTCGCGAGGAACTCAAGCCAGCTCACGGTTTCGCACCGTATCGCGGTCATGCAAGCAACCCAGAGCAGGACGCGCGGAGAGCGTGCTGCTGTCCACGGTCCACACGTTGAGTCTGTCGCACATCGCTGGGTGACCAATTGGGTGACGACGGGCGCGAGCGGCTCCGGACGTCCGTGGAACCCGGTGGACTGTTGGACGGCCCGGCTGTGCCGCCAGCGAAGCTCACCGACGTTCGGTAGTTCCTTTGGGACGAAGGGGTCAAGCTCCGCCAGGAGCCGGTCGACGGAGCTTCGCATCCGTAGGGGCATCGGGATGGGCGCAGCCTTTCGGTCGTTGAACCTCCGTGCGATATCAACGCATTTGAGAGGGTAGCCCAACGTGATTTGCGTCACTCTGACTTGTTGTCTTGGCCCGGCTTCCTACACGCGCGCCCGCGCGCGCACCCGCGCGCGCGTCGGGGCGCGCGCCCGCTATTAGATTGTGCAAGGTGCCGCTCCCGGCGCTTCGGTTGCTAAGCAACAAGGCTTCGGGGGCATTCGTCGGCCTGTTTTCGAGGCTTCCGATTGGAATTCGGGTGACGCGCCGGACACGCCGGCCAACTTGACCCTTGCTCACGTGTCGGCTGAGACTGATGTCGACCTCGGCGAGTTACAAGGGTGAAGTTCACTCAAAAGCAAGCGACGCCCGGGGCCTAGACCGGGCGTCGCTGGTGACTCTCCACTCAAGTGCGGCTACACAAGGGGGTGTCGTCAATTGGCGACGGTATCAGGGGCGCAAGCAGGGGACAACGGTGGTAGGGACCGACACGCGGTGATCCTGGCCTACCTGAAGACAGCGCCCGGGGTGTTGGGCGGGGTCGCGGCGACGCTTGCCGCCCTGACGGGATTGTTGACCATGGTTCTGAAATAGGTCGTTAGGAGGGGCGGTGATGGCCGCCCCTCCTATGCCCCTTGCGGCGAGGCAGCGAGAAGGCAGCGCGAGCTTTGATACGGGCCGAGCCCGGACGTCAGGCGACGACGACCGCGACCCGCTCGTCGACGCGATGCGCCACCGCCTGGCACTGACCGACAGCTTGCGTCCGCATCCCCCCGACGGAGGTCGTCCCTTTGTCGGCGTGTGCGCTACCGGGCAGGTGGCGGCGTGTCCGACTGATCAACTGGTCGGGGCGGCGGCGATTAGTCAGCGGATCGCCAGCTTGCTCGCTCGAATCAGGAATCGTGCCTGGGAGCCGCGACGGCCCGACGGGGAGAGCCTGACGCCCTCGATCCAGATCCACTCATCCTCGGGAGCGCGGTTGGCCACCAGTCGTACCCCGGTCACCCACAACCGCACCGGCCCGTCCGACGGCAGGAGGCGATCCGCCGCGTCTATGTCCAGCACTGCTCCCAGTCGTACCCGAACGTCAAACACCGCGCCCCCTTGTGCGTGGCGCCGCATTGGCGGGAGACGGCGCGTTCTTGGTCGTGTGCCGTTGAATCTGGAGGCCGGCGGTCTGCGCGAAGACCTCCCGCCGCGTCAGAGCCTTGCCGGTAATCGGTTCGATGGAATAGCCCGTCAACCACACCCAGCCGTCGTACGTCGGCTTGTCGCAGACCGAGGTCACCCGCAGCCACAGCGTTCGGTCGCCGCCGAACTGCACTGACGCCCGGCCGTCGATCAGCACCAGGTCGCCTGGAGCGGGCACACCTGGCCGACGGGGCCTGGCTGAGCAAGTCGGGCTATTAACGGGTGGTCGTTCAGGTCGCGTTCCCGTGCGGATAGCCATCGAGTCAGCCTCAGCAGGTCGCCGCGCGCCTAGAGCCCGCGCAGTTTAGGCGCAACCGGCACGCGATGGTGTGGACCCGCACTACGCCAGGTGTGATCGCTCCGACGGCTGTGCGGGTGAGGGCGTACCTCCAGCCCACGTCCAAGCAGGATGGGCAGTTGGTCATAGCGTTTAGCCCCGTCATGCACACAGGTTGTGGCACTCACCGGCCAGCTCCCCGGAAAATTTTTCCGGGGTCGGAACTGACCAAAGGGAGACGGTGTGCCGGTGCGCGGAAGAACCAACCACCTGACCATCGGCGAACGCGTCGCCTGGTACCGCTACCGACGCGGCCTATCCCAGGAGGTGCTGGCCGGACTCATCGGTCGGACCGCCGACTGGTTGGGTAAGGTCGAGAACAACCGGATCGAGCTGGACCGGCTCTCCGTCATCAAGTCCCTCGCCGAAGTCCTGGACGTCTCCCTCGGCGAACTGCTCGGCGAACCCTCGTTGCTCGACTGGAACGGCGACAGTGGCACCGCGACAGTCCCCGCCGTCCGTGCCGCCCTGATGGACTACCACGGCCTCGGCCCCTTCGGAAGCGGCACGGACGCGGAGCCAACGAGCGTCGCTGTGCTCAGGAAGGATGTGTGCGCCCTCTGGGATGCCTACCAGGACTCCCGCTTCGGGTACGTGACAGGCCGTCTGCCTGGGCTGCTACACCGCGCCCAGGCCGCCGCCGACCACCATGACGGCGACGACCAGGACCAGGCTCGTCGGCTTCTCGGCTTGGTGTATCAACTCGCCGCTACCCAGCTCACCAAACTTGGAGAGAGCGACCTGGCATGGATCGCCGCCGACCGCGGCTTAGCCGCGGTCCGACCCACGGGTGATCCTCTCGTCACCGGTTCCCTGTTCCGGTCCGTCGGACATGCCCTGCATGCCAACGGCCGCTACAGCGAAGCTGTACGCCTCACCGTGGATGCCGCCAGGTACCTTGAACCCCACCTCACGCACGCCACACCAGCGCTGCTCTCCGTCTACGGGACGCTGTTCCTGTCCGGTTCGATGGCCGCAGCCCGCTCCAACGACGCCCCCACCACCCGTACCCTCCTCGCCGCCGCCGACCAGGCCGCCAGCCGACTCGGGGCCGACGCCAACCACCTCTGGACCGCGTTCGGCCCGACCAACGTCGCCATCCACCGCGTCGCCACGGCCGCCGAGCTGGGCGATCTACAGGTCGCCATCGACCTCGGCCCGCGCGTCGATACCTCCGGACTACCGATGGAGCGCCGGGCACGGCACGCCCTCGAAGTCGCCCGCGTCTACAGCGCGTGGAACCGTGTTGACGACGCCCAGGCCGTCATCCTTGACGCCGAACAGATGGCACCCGAGCAGGTCCGCCACCACTTCCTCAGCCGCCAACTCGCCCTGACCTGGCTACGCCGCCAGCGCGGCAAGCCCTCGGCCGAACTGGTCGGCCTGGCCCAGCGACTCAAGGTGCTCGACTGAACCTAGTCCATCTAGGCTGCCCTGGTGACGGCCAACGAGATGCCACCTGTGGCAACCCCACGGGTTGCCGCCGGTGCCCTCTTCTTCGACGACGAAGGCCGCGTGCTCCTCGTACGCCCGAGCTACAAGAAGCACTGGGACATCCCCGGCGGCTACGTCGAACCAGGCGAGTCGCCCCGAGCCGCCTGCATACGCGAAATCCAAGAGGAACTGGGCCTTACCCCGGCAGTTGGACCGATGTTGGTCGTGGACTGGGCACCCGCCGAACACGAAGGCGACAAGCTCCTCTTCATCTTCGACGGCGGATCACTCGATACCGAGCAGGAGCGCAACATCCACTTCACGGACGGCGAACTCACTGAGTGGCGCTACGTAAGCGCAGAGTCCTTGGACCAGCACGGCCCACCCCGACTCGCCCGTAGGATCCGCACCGCTATCGCAGCGCGCAATAAAGGCCTGTCCGTCTATGCCGAACACGGCAGAGGGTTGGCTCGCTAACGGCACCTCTCTTGTCAACCCGCCGGCAGCAGAGGTTTCCGTTAGATCCACACTCCCCAGCGTCGATCAGTAGAGCCACCGGTCGAGCACCCCGGGCCAGAAGTGGGTCGTGTGGTCGCCGTGTCCGAACGCGGGTGGGTCAAGGTCCCTGATGCGCTCCAGCAGGTCGGCGAGTTCCGCGAGCGCCTGCTCCTCGGCCTGGCAGTCCTCGTCCCAGCGGTCGATGACTGTCGAGCTGGTCAGCCAGGCGCCGACCAGGTGCAACGAAGACAGCCAGTGGACGATCGTGGAGTTGACGAACCCGACGCTGCCGTCCGGCGACCAGATCCGCACCGCACCGGTCCCCGGCTCGGCGCCGTACACCCAGCTCGGGTCCTCGGAGTGCGCCAACCGGTACATCGTCGGCTCCGCGCCGAATGACACCGCGCCGACGAGATCATCGATCAGGGGTACGCCAGCGGAGACCAGCACGGCCTTCTGCGATTCGGGAAGTCGCCACGCCGCCACCTCCAGCTCGGTCGCGCGCACCACCCGCTCGCTGCCGGCCCAGGCCGTGAGCGCCTCGAACGTTGGCGGCAGCGAAAGATCATCGACCGGCACCCGGATGAGGGTAGTCCGGGCAGGGCCCTTTCGTCGGCGGTAACCTGCCGCCAGGCAGACCAAGGACATCGCCGGCCGACGACTGTCCGCGGGCAGCGGCCGGGCTGACCGGCGACGGATACTGCCCGGATGCGCGAAGACGACGTGTTCCGGGGCATCGCCGCCCGCGTGGCGGCCCGCGAGTACAGCGACGACCTCTACATCCACCCTGGCTCCCTCGACGCGGACGGCACGTGGGTGGTGGCTCCCTCGCCCGGGACGACCCGCTGGCTGGTGGAACGCGGGTCGCCGGAACACCTCGCCGCGCTGGCGGCCGGCGCCGTCGACCCGCTGCCACCGCTCGAACCCGCCACTCCGGAAGCCGTGAACGAGGCTGAGCGGGTGCTCGGGTATCCGCTACCGCCGCTGCTGCGACGCCTCTACCTGGAGGTCGCCAACGGCGGCTTCGGCCCGGTGCTGGGCGTCGCGGGCGGGTGCACCGACGATCTCGGGCGTACCGCTGTCGATCGGCTCAACTCCCGCGATCCCGCCGGCCTGCTGCCGCTCGCCTACTGGGGATGCGCGATCTACTCGTACGTCGACTGTGCGGGGCGGGGAGCGATGACGTGGGGCTTCGACCCCAACTCGGGCCTGGGCGAAGACTCGTTCTACGCGGAAGGGATCTCTCTCGTGGACTGGCTCGCCGGGTGGCTCGACGGCTCGCTCGAGCAACCGCGCCTCTATCCCGACGAGCGCCGGTAGAGCGCGAACGGCCCCAGTACCCCTCTGTCGCTGCCCAGGCTGCTGCAAAAGCCGAGCGCGCCGGCGGACAGGCGCAGGTCGGTGAGCGCGTTGACGACGAGGGTTTCCCGAACTGCACGATCAGGTTGAAGGTGAAGGCTTCCCGGCAGATCACCCCAGGGTGGCGTTCGGTCGCCACGAGGCGTCCACCTTCCTTGGTGCACCTGGTCGCGGCCGCGCGGCCGTCGGTGGTGGTCCGACGTCCGGCCTCGCCTCGCGCTTTGTCGCGGTGCCGGAGCCGGCGCAGGGTGATCGCGGCCACCGTGTAACCGAGCCCGGTGACCAGAGGGTGACCCGCCACAAGGAGCGCCGCGGTCAGGTTCCGGGTGACGAGCGGTAGGCGAAGTTCGAAGGTCGCCTGCTTCGGTGGTGGCCTCGTCCTTCCTGCGACAACCGGTTGACCTGCGGAATCGCTCGCGCCCGTAGCAGATCAACTGCCTGCGGGGGCGTTGTCCACAGGCGACCGGGTTGTCCACAGGCGAGGCGATCGGGGAGGCCCTCGGTGCGGATTCCGAGCACTGTCGGCGGCATACCAGAGCCCGACCGCTGGAGGCCGCGATGCCACCCCGTACCTCGGTTCCGCCGATCCGCCGGCTCCCGCTGGTCGTCACCGGCGACGACGACCTGCTCGACGACGTGCTCCGACTCGCGGCCGCCGGCGGGGTCGAGGTGGAGCTCGCCCGCGATGCGGCGGCCGCCCGCACCCGCTGGCTACCCGCCCCGTTCGTGGTGCTCGGCGCCGACCAGGCGCAGGCGTGCCTCCGTGCCCGCCTGGCCAAGCGGCCCAGGCTGGTGCTTGTCGGCCGAGCGGGTCAGCTCGACCCCGGGTGGCAGATCGCCGACCTGATCGGGGCCGAGCACGTCGCCGTGCTGCCCGCCGCCGAGTCGTGGCTCGTCGATCGGTTCGCCGAGCACGACCCGGACCGCCCGGACGGCGTCGGCGCCCGAATAGTCGCCGTCTTCGGCGGTCGCGGCGGCGCGGGTGCGAGTGTGTTCGCCGGTGGTCTCGCCGTCACCGCCGCCCGGACCCGGCTGCGGACACTGCTCGTCGACGCCGACCCGCTCGGCGGGGGCCTCGACCTCGTGCTCGGTTGGGAGCAGTTGGAGGGTCTGCGTTGGCCGTCGCTCACCGCTGCGGACGGTCGGGTGGACGCCCCGGCGCTGGTGCGGGCGCTGCCCAGTCGGGGTGACCTGGTGGTGCTGTCCTGGGATCGGGGCGAGATGCTCGCCCTGCCGGCGGCGGCGATGGCGGCGACCGTCGACGCCGCCCGTCGTGGGCGGGACTTCGTGGTCATCGACCTGCCCCGACAACTGGACGACGCGGCGGTGGTGGCGTTGCAGGCGACCGACCACGCGTTCGTCGTCGTGCCGGCGGAGCTGCGTGCCACAGCGGCGGCCGCCCGGGTGGTGGCCGCCGCCGCCCCGCACTGTGCCGCGCTCTCGGTGGTGGTCCGTGGGCCGGCCCCGGGTCGGCTACGCGCTACCGAGGTGGCCCGCGCCCTCGGCCTACCCCTGGCCGGCACGTTGCGCCCCGAGCCGGGGCTCTGCCGTGGGCTGGAGCGGGGCGAAGCCCCGGCCGCCGCCGGCAAGGGCCCGCTCGCCGCGCTGTGCCAACGGATCGTCGCCGACCTCACCGGCGCGCCGGCGACGGGCGCGGCATGAGCGCCCGGCCGGAGGACGGCACTCTCGCCGCTCGGGTACGGCAGCGGATCGCCGCCTCGGCTGACCCGGTGACGTCCGCGGCGATCGTCTCCGCGGTACGGGCCGAATCCACCGCCGCGGTTCTCGGGGACACCACTGTGCTACGGATCGCCGACCGGGTGCGTGACGACCTCGTTGGCGCCGGTCCGCTGGCGCCGCTGCTCGCCGACCCGGAGGTGACCGACGTCCTCGTCAACGGCGTCCGGGTCTGGGTCGACCGGGGGTCGGGGCTGCACCAGGTCGCCGTTCCGGTGGGCACCGTGGAGGACGTCCGCCGGTTGGCGCAGCGCCTGATCGCCGGTGCCGGGCGGCGGCTCGACGACGGCTCGCCGTACGCGGACGCGCGGCTGCCCGACGGCACCCGACTGCACGCCGTGTTGCCTCCGGTGGCGACCGACGGGCCGTACCTGTCCCTGCGGACGTTCCGGCACCGGCCCTACACCCTCGACGAGCTGGTACGTCAGGGGACCGTGCCGCGACCGGTGGCGCCACTGCTGTCCGCCGTCGTCGCGGCACGGTTGGCGTACCTGGTCACCGGGGGCACCGGCTCGGGCAAGACCACCCTGCTCAACACACTGCTGGGAATGGTGCCGGCCACTGAACGGATCGTGGTGGTGGAGGACGCCGCCGAGCTGCGCCCGGGGCATCCACACGTGCTGGGGCTTCAGGCGCGTACCGCCAATGTGGAGGGCAGCGGCGTGGTCAGCCTCGCCGACCTGGTCCGCCAGGCGCTGCGGATGCGCCCGGACCGCCTGGTGATCGGGGAGTGCCGGGGCGGTGAGGTGGTCGACCTGCTGGCCGCGCTGAACACCGGTCACGACGGGGGCGCTGGCACGCTGCACGCCAACACACCGTCCGACGTGCCGGCCCGGTTGGAGGCGCTGGGGATGTTGGGCGGGCTGCCGCGCGCCGCGCTGCACGCCCAGGTGGCCGCCGCGCTACAGGTGCTCTTCCAGGTACGACGTGGCGACCGGGGTCGTGTCCTGGAGTCGGTCTGTCTGCTGCTGCCCGAGGGGCCGGAACGGCTGGTGACAGTGGTGCCCGCCTGGGTGCGTGGCAAGGGGCTCGGGTTGGCCGCGCGGGCACTCGGAGCGTTGCTGCGCGAGCGCGGGGTGGCGGTGCCGCCGATCCTCAGCGCCCCGTGGCCGGGATCGGCGGGACCGGCATGACCGGCGCGACGATGCTCGTGGCAGCGCTGCTCCTGGCGGCCGCCGCCCTGGTGGCGTGGCCCGTGCGGAGTGTCCGGCTCCGTCGACGCCGCGTCCTGGGGAGCTGCCGGACGAGCGGGGTCGACCCGGATGACGCCCTCGTCGAGTGGATCAGAGAGCTGGGCCGCACGCCGGACGCTCCGGCTGACGGCCCGACCGCCGCCTCGACCCCGGGTCACCCGGTCGGCGGCGCCCCAGCCGTGCGGACCACCGCGCAGGCCGATCGGAGCAGGACGGTGCTCGGGTGGCCCAGCCGGAACGTCACCGGCAGCCCGAGCTGGCCGGCGGCGGCGGTCCGGCTCACCCGTCCGGAAGGCCCGATCCGCCCACCGACCCGCCGCGATCCGCGACGACCCGCCGGTGCGGCTCGCGGGGACGTGCTCGCCGTGGCGGTGGCCGAGGATCGCGGTGGTTCCGAGCACCGGGAGGCCGTCGACGCGGCAGACCGAGCGCCCGACGAGGTGGGGTCGCCGGCGCGGGTTCGTACGCCGCGCATGTCGTCCCGGCTGCTGCTGCCGCTTGTCGGCCTGGTCGGCGGCGGTGTCGGCGCCGTGCTCGGTGGTCCGGTGGCGGCGGTCGCGATGTCCGGGTACGGCACGTTGATGGTGCGGGCGGTGCGGCGCTGGCGGGTGAACCGGCAGGTGGAGCGGGTCCGACGGGGTGAGCTCGACCGCCTGTGTGGCCTCGCGGCGGACCTCCGGGCGGGTCTGCCTGCTCCGCACCTCATCGAGGTCACCACCGAGAGCCGGGACGGGTCGGACCGGCTGCGCCACCTCACCGCTGCGGCGGTGCGGCTGGCCGACCGGACCGGCGCGCCCCTGGCTGAGCTCGTCGAGCGGATCGAGGCGGACGCTCGGGCGACCGACCGGGGTATGGCCGCCGCGGCGGCGCAGGCCGCCGGTGCGCGGGCCACGGCGTGGCTGCTGGCGGCGCTCCCGGTCGGCGGTATCGGGCTCGGCTACGGGATCGGCGTCGACCCGATGGCGGTGCTGTTGCACAGCGCGGTCGGTGGCGCGTGCGCCGTTGCCGCCGTCGCCCTCCAGGTCGTGGGCCTTCTCTGGGCGGAGCGACTCGGCGCGACACCGGGGCGGGCCTGATGACGGCCGCCCGGAGCCCGGCGGGCCGGAACCCGATGAGCGACAGCGGCTCGACGCGTGGCCGCGGCCCGGTCGCCGAAGGCGGTGCGGGACACGGAGGCCGGCCGGGAGGCACGTATTCACAAGCTGACCAGCGCGGTTCGCGGAGCGCGCCCGACCCGACGCGCCACGACGGGCGAACCCGGGCCGTAAGGCGGCGGCTGGACACGATCCGGCTCGCGGCGGCCTTCGGTGGTCTCGCCGTAACCGTCGTGGTCGGGGGTTGGTTCGGGCTGCTCGCCGCGCTCCCGACCGCGTTCCTGCTGGACGTCATGCTGCGGCGGATCGAGGCACCCGGTGCGCGGAGGCGACGGTACCGGGAGGCCGCTGACCTGCCCCTCGCCGCCGACCTCCTGGCCGCCGCGATGCGGGCGGGCGCGCCGGTGGACCGTTCGGTGCTGGCCGTCGCCGAGGCGCTGGACGGGCCGCTCGCGGATCGGTTGGCCCGGGTCGGCCGCACGCTGCTGCTCGGCGGTGGACCGGCGGAGGCGTGGTCCGCGCTGGACGGGGTGTCCGGCGCGGAGCGCCTGACAGCCGCGGCGTTGCGCTCGGCAAACAGCGGTGCCGCACTGACCGGCGCGCTCACCCGGCTCGCCGACGACCTTCGCTCCGACCGGGCCACCGCTGCCGAGGCGTCAGCCCGACGGGCCGGCGTGCTCATCGTCCTGCCGTTGGGGCTCTGCTTCCTGCCGGCGTTCATTCTCGCCGGTCTGGTGCCGGTGATCGTCGCCGTCCTGGGCGACGTGCTCTGACCCATCGAGAAGGGGAAACAACAGTGCGTAAACTCCTCGGTCGCCTGCGTGGCGACGCCGGAATGAACACCGCCGAGTACGCCGTCGGCACACTGGCCGCCGTCGCCTTCGCCGGGATCCTGTTGAAGGTGCTGACGTCCGGCAACGTCCAGTCGGCGTTGACCGCCGTCATCGACAGGGCACTGAAGTGATCGAGCGCCGGTGGGCCGGCCGCGAGCCGACGTCGACCACACCGTCCAGTCGCCCGGCGCGGCCCGGTTCGGGCCTCGAACGGGGAGACACCGTCGGGCGGATCTGGCGGCCCGCCCGGTGGGCCGGTGGGGGCGATCGTGGGTCGTTCACCGCCGAACTGGCGGCCGGCCTGCCGGCGCTACTCCTGCTCCTGCTGGCCGGTCTGACCGCTGTCAACGCCGTCAGCGCGCAGGCGGGTTGCCTGCACGCGGCCCGGGAGGCGGCGCTGGCCGCCGCGCGGGGCGGGGACGGCAGCGCGGGAGGCGGGCGGGCGTCGCCACCGGGGGCAGCTGTCTCGGTGGCCGTCGACGGCGACCGGGTGCGGGCGACGGTACGCGCGCCCGTCCGGACGTTGGGCAGTCGACTCCCCAGGATCACAGTGGTCGCCACCGCCGTCGCCGCCGTCGAACCGGGCGTTGGAGAAGGTGGTTGGTAGTGCGCCGAACTGTCGGTACGTCAGCTCGCACCTGCCACGGACCCGCCGCCGATCGACCCGATCGGGGCCGCCCCGACGCGGAGCGAGGCGGTGCGACTCTGCTGTTGCTGGCGCTCGGGCTCGGCTTCGTCCTGTTCGGTACGTTCGGGGCCGCCATCGCCGCCGCCGGGCTGGCCGGCCAGCGGGCGGCGGTAGCGGCCGATCTCGGGGCGTTGGCCGGGGCCGCCCGGGCGCTCGGCGGCGACGCGTCCGCGTGCGCGTCCGCGTCCGACATCGCCGCGAGCAACGATGGTCGCTTGATCGGCTGTCGCCTCGACGGGTTGGACGTGCTGGTGACCGTCGAGGTGGCGTTCACGCCACTTCCCGGTCTGCACCGTGTGGCGACCTCGACCGCCCGCGCCGGCCGGGTACGCGGTTGAGGGGGTGCGTTTGATGCCCCGACGGTGGGTGCTGTGGAGCTGAGCCGGTTGCGACATCGGCGCGATGCGGTGACGACATCAGCTCCACAGGGCACGCGAACCCCCACCTCGACGGGCCCGCCGAGCCACCGTCGGCGGGCGATACCGACGGCCTCCGGCCGGGACCGGGCTCAGGGCCTGTCCCGGCCGGAGGCCGAGGAGCGGACAACCAGTGGGGCCGGGTGGGTCAGCGAGCCTGGAGCGCGTCGAGGGCGACGGCCATCGCGATGACCAGGCGGCGGTCGATCTGCGGGTGCCGCACCTCGACCACGTACCTGTCGCGCAGGCCCCACTTCTTCACCACGGAGAAGACGGTCTGACCGTCGGCGGTGAAATCGAAGTGGTACGGCAGCCAGGACAGCGAGTCGACGAACCGGCGCAGCAGCGCCACCGGCAGGCTGCGCTCCTGGCCCGTCACCTGCGGCAGGCCGGCCTGCTCGACGTGCCAGGTGGACCGCAGCAGCGACTGGGCGAAGTCCTTGCGGAACAAGCCGATCGGGTTGCCGGTGGCGTCCGTGACGTCGTACGTGGCGCCGAGGTCGATGCGCTGGCGGGCCTTGAAGCCGAGCAGGGGCTGCTGCTTGGAGTCGTCGGTGTAGATGGTCACCTGCTCCTTGAAGGCGAGCCGCTTCTGCTGCGCGAACGCCAGCAGCTCACCTTCGGTGCCGTCCGGGGCGACCGCCCGGACCTCGTACTGGTTGACCATCATGCGCAGGCGCTGACGGACGTAGAACTGGTGCTGACCCTGCACGTTGTCGAGCTGCATCAGAACTCCTCCGGGATTGGTGCGCCGGAGTCTCGCACAGCCCGCCGACCGTCGCGCTCCCGCTGCCCGGAACCGAGCCCCGCTGGTCATGATCAGTTGATGGTGGGTAGTCGTCGGGGCGGTCGGACGACTACCCGGCATCACGTGCTCGCGGTGCCCGTGTCGGATCGGAGGGTGCGGTGTCAGCGTCCGTCGACCGTGGTCGCCGCCCGTAGCGCCCACGTGTTCAGGACCTGGTGGATGCCGCGAAGCCGCTCGTTGATCTGCTCCAGCCGTTCCGCCTGAGCCAGGGCGGCGAGCGCTGACCCGAGCGCGATCTGCTGGTCGAGAGTGAGGTTGTCCTGGTCAATGGTGTAGAGCAGGTCGACGGTCTCGGCGATGGTGTCGGCCACGATTTCTCCTCGGGAACGGAAACGATCAGCAGCATGGGCATCGATGGAAGCGCTCCCACATCATTGTGCCCCGTGCCGTGCCGGTTCATGCAAGCCGCTCATCCGGGCAGGTTCGCCAGCACCACGTCGAGCACCCGGATCGCGTCCGGCTTGGAGAGCGGGTTGTTGCCGTTACCGCACTTCGGTGACTGCACGCACGACGGGCAGCCGGTCTCGCAGCCGCACTCGGCGATCGCGTCGCGGGTGGCCCGCAGCCACGCCGACGCCGTGCCGTACGCCCGCTCGGCGAACCCGGCGCCACCCGGGTGCCCGTCGTAGACGAACACCGTCGGCGCCTCGGTGTCCGGGTGTACGGCGGTGGAGAGCCCGCCGATGTCCCAGCGGTCGCAGGTGGCCATCAGCGGCAGCAGACCGATCGCCGCGTGCTCGGCGGCGTGCAGCGCACCCGGCACGTCGGCCGTCTGCACGCCGGCCTGCGCCAACGACTGCGGCGACAGGGTGAACCAGACCGCCACCGTACGCAGCTCCCGGGTGGGCAGGTCGAGCGGCCGCGTGTCGATCACCTCGCCGGTGGCGATGCGTCGCCGCTGGTACGACACCACCTGACTGGTCACGTCCACCTCGCCGAGGAACATGCCGACCGGCCCGGCGTCCACGTACGAGCGCACCGACACCACCGACAGGTCGGTGACGTCACGGGCGTGGGTGGACCAGTCGGGCTCCTCGGCGTGCACCAGCGCGCACCCGTCGGCGAGGTCGAGGTCGTCGACCACGTACGAGACGCCCTGGTGCAGGTAGACCGCGCCGGGGTGGAGCAGGAAGTGCGCCGAGCCGCCGTCGACGGTGCCGAGCAGCCGGCCGGTCGACGCCTCCACCACGCAGACCGGGGCGCCGCCCTCGCCGCGCAGGTCCACCTCCGGCCGCTCCCGGTGCCGCCAGTACCAACCGGTGGGCCGCTGCCGCAGCGCCCCGGCCGCCACCAGCTCGTCGACCGCCTCCTTCGCGCCGTCGCCGAAGAGCGCCAGGTCGGCAGGGGTGAGCGGGGCCTCCACCGCCGCGCAGGCGAGCTGCGGCGCCAGCACGTACGGGTTGGCCGGGTCGAGCACCGTCGCCTCCACCGGCGCGCCGAAGATCGCCTCGGGGTGGTGCACCAGGTAGGTGTCCAGCGGATCGTCCCGGGCCACCAGCACCGCCAGGGCCTCCTGCCCGGAGCGCCCGGCCCGGCCCGCCTGCTGCCACAGCGACGCGCGGGTGCCCGGGTATCCGCAGATCAGCACCGCGTCCAGCCCGACCAGGTCCACGCCCAGCTCCAGCGCGTTGGTGGAGGCCAGGCCGAGCAGGTCTCCGTGCAGCAGGGCGCGTTCCAGCTCCCGGCGCTCCTCGCGCAGGTAGCCGCCCCGGTAGGCGGCCACCCGGCTGCCGAGCCCCGGCACCGCGTCGTCGAGTGCCCGGCGGGCGTTGGCGGCCACCACCTCGGCGCCCTTGCGGGAGCGGACGAACGCGAGGGTGCGTACCCCCTCGGCGACAGTGTCGGCGAGCAGGTCGGCGGTCTCCCGCAGCGCCGACCGGCGGACCTGCCGCAGGTCGTCGTGGTCGCCCGTCGCCTGCGGTGGCACCAGGGAGGCGGGGCCCGCGTCCGGCGGCAGCAGCGGCGGCTCCCAGAGCGCGAAGGTCACCCCGCCCCGGGGGGAGGCGTCCTCGGTGACCGCCGTCACCGGCAGGCCGGTCAGCCGCCCGGCGGCGGTCGCCGGGTCACCGGAGGTGGCCGAGGCGAGCACGAACACCGGGGTGGCCCCGAAGCGGGCACACTGCCGGCGAAGCCGGCGCAGCACGTGCGCCACGTGCGAGCCGAACACCCCCCGGTACGTGTGGCACTCGTCGATCACCACGTACGCGAGTCGGCGCAGGAAGCCGGACCACTGGGCGTGCCCGGGCAGGATGCCGTGGTGCAGCATGTCCGGGTTGGTCAGCACGAACCGGGAGTGCCGGCGGATCCACTCCCGCTCGGCGCGCGGAGTGTCCCCGTCGTAGCAGGCCGGGCGTACCCCCTCCAGGTCCAACGCGGCGACGGCGCGCAACTGGTCCGCGGCGAGCGCCTTGGTCGGCGCCAGGTAGAGCACCGTGGCCCGGGGGTCGGCGAGCACTGTCGCCAGGGCCGGAAGCTGGTACGCCAGGGACTTGCCGGATGCGGTGCCGGTAGCGACCACCACGTGCGTCCCCTCGTACGCCAGGGTGGCCGCCTCGGCCTGGTGCTGCCAGGGCGCGACCACGCCGCGTCGGGTGAACGCCGCGCGCAGCTCCGGCGGCGCCCACTGCGGCCAGGGCGCGGGCACCCCGGCGCGGGCCGGGACCCGTTCGACGTGGGTGACCGGGTCGGCGGCGGCCCGGGCGCGCAGCCGGCGCAACAGGTCGGTCGGCGTTGACCGGGGGCCGGAGTCAGCGGATACGGTGGCCGCGGACGTCGACTCCAGGTCGGGGCGCGGCACGGGCCGCGCTGCGCCGAAGTCGTTGGAGGTCACGCCCTGCACTCTCGCACTGGTGTTCGGAGATGAAAAGTCGGACCTGCGGGTAAGGGGAAGCCTCCGCTGGCGTCCGCAGGCCGCACCGGCGGTAGTGGTTAGATGCCCACGAGAGTTTACGGCTCTGGCGAGGAGGACCGATGGAGCTGTTGCTGGCGACGCGCACCGAGGGCGAGCACACGGTGCTCGAGGTCGGTGGTGAGGTGGACGTCTACACCGCGCCCCGGCTTCGTGAACGGCTCCTCGAGTTGATCGACGGTGGCGCCCGTCACGTCGTGGTCGACCTCGGTCGCGTCGACTTCCTCGACTCCACCGGGTTGGGTGTGCTGGTCGGCGCGCTCAAGCGGCTCCGCTCGGCCGGCGGTTCGTTCGCGCTGGTCTGTGACAAGGAGCCGTTGCTCAAGATCTTCCGGATCACCGCCCTGGACCAGGTGTTCCCGTTGCACCCGACGGTCGACGCGGCGATCAGCGCCGACTCGGCGGGCGCCGGCGCGTGATGGCGACGGTCAAGCTCTCGTTCTCGCCCGCCCCGGTGCACGTGCGCACCGCCCGCCTGGTCGGCGTCGCCGTCGCCCGGCGGGCCGGGGTCCGCGAGGACCTGCTGGACGAGGTACGCCTGGCCATCGGTGAGGCGTGCACCCGCGCGGTGGCCCTGCACCGGCAGTACGGTCTGCCCGACCCGGTGCTGGTGGAGATGTCCGACGGCGGTTCGTACGCGGTGCGGGTGGTGGACCGCGCGCCGATCGAGGCGGGCATCGGTCTGGCCGCGCTGCCGCCGGACGAACTGGCGAACGAGTCGCTCACCGACGAGGCGTTGACCACCGGTGTCGGTTTCGCGCTGCTCGCCGGCTTCGTGGAGGACCTGCAGGTGCGCCCGGTCGACGAGGGCATCGGCACCGAGGTGCGGATGGTGTGGCCGGTCGGCCGCTGACCCGTCCGCCCGTCGTAGGCCGCGTCCCACTGGGGATGCGGCCTTTTCCTCATGGACCGGTCCCTATATCAGATTTGGTTTCATAACACAGCGACGAAGATCATCACGACACGGTGGCACCTGGGTGTGACCTCCAACACTGCGGAGGGCTACAGTACCCGGGTTGTCAGCAAGTGATCCATCCCGCAGCCAGCGGGTATGGGTGGTCATCGCTGGTCCGCTGGGGTGGGTTGGCGCGGCGCTTGCGAGTCCGCATCCAGGCGCCGGTCGGTGCGTCTCCACTCACCGGCGCGAGTGTTCGGTAACAGGAGGACACAGATGTCCGAGACCTTGGCCGCCGACGGCGGCGGGCTTTCCCTTACCGGAAGCAATGTCACCTACGTCGTCATAGCCGCGGTGATCGCGCTGGTGGCGCTCGCCTTCGCCGCCGCGCTCACCAAGGCGGTGTTGGCTGCCGGTAAGGGCACCACCAACATGCAGGAGATTTCGGGGGCGGTCCAGGAGGGCGCCTCCGCCTACCTGCTCCGTCAGTTCCGTACCCTCGCGATCTTCGTCGTCATCGCCGTGGTGCTGCTCTTCCTGCTGCCGGTGCACGACACCGACGGCAGCGAGATCGCGGTGAAAATCGGCCGTTCGCTCTTCTTCGTGGTGGGCGCGCTGTTCAGCGCGTTCATCGGCGGCGCCGGCATGTGGCTGGCCACCCGTGCCAACCTGCGGGTGGCCGCCGCCGCCCGGGAGCGCGAAGGTGGCCGCGAGGGCGCCATGAAGATCGCCTTCCGCACCGGTGGCGTGGTCGGCTTCCTCACCGTGGGCCTCGGCCTCTTCGGCGCCGCGCTCGTCGTCCTGGTCTACCGGGGTGACGCGCCCACGGTGCTGGAGGGCTTCGGCTTCGGCGCCGCGCTGCTCGCCATGTTCATGCGGGTCGGCGGTGGCATCTTCACCAAGGCCGCCGACGTCGGCGCCGACCTCGTCGGCAAGGTCGAGCAGGGCATCCCCGAGGACGACCCGCGCAACGCCGCCACCATCGCCGACAACGTGGGCGACAACGTCGGTGACTGCGCCGGCATGGCCGCCGACCTGTTCGAGTCCTACGCGGTGACGCTGGTCGCCGCGCTGATCCTCGGCCGGGCCGCGTTCGGCGAGGAGGGCCTGGTCTTCCCGCTGATCATCTCCACCATCGGGGTGCTGATCGCGATCGTCGGCGTCTTCATCACCCGGCTGCGCACCTCCGACCGCAACGGTCTGACCGCGATCAACAGGGCCTTCTACATCTCGGCGGTGCTCTCCGCGGTGCTGGTGGCGGTCGCCGCCTACGCGTACCTGCCGGCGACCTTCGGCGAGTTCGACAGCGGCCTGACCGACGCGCCCGGCAACCCGCGGGTGATGGCGATCGGCGCGGTCGTGATCGGTATCGTGCTGGCCGCCGCGATCCAGGCGCTGACCGGCTACTTCACCGAGACCAACCGGCGTCCGGTGCAGGACATCGGCAAGAGCTCGCAGACCGGCCCGGCCACCGTCATCCTGGCCGGCATCAGCATCGGTCTGGAGTCGGCCGTCTACTCGGCGCTGCTCATCGGCGCCGGCGTCTTCGGCGCGTTCCTGCTCGGCGGCAGCTCCATCACGTTGTCGCTGTTCGCCGTGGCGCTGGCCGGCACCGGCCTGCTCACCACCGTCGGCGTGATCGTCGCGATGGACACCTTCGGGCCGATCTCCGACAACGCGCAGGGCGTCGCGGAGATGTCCGGCGACATCGACGAGCACGGCGCGCGTACGCTCACCGAGCTGGACGCGGTCGGCAACACCACCAAGGCGATCACCAAGGGCATCGCGATCGCCACCGCGGTCCTCGCCGCCACCGCGCTGTTCGGCTCGTACACCGACACCCTGAGCAGCGCGTACGCCAGCGCGGGCGTGCAGGACGTCGGCTCGGAGATCCTCAACTCGCTGAACGTGGCGAACCCGCGCAACCTGGTCGGCCTGATCATCGGCGCGGCGGTGGTCTTCCTCTTCTCCGGCCTGGCCATCAACGCGGTGTCCCGCTCGGCCGGGGCCGTGGTGATGGAGGTCCGCCGGCAGTTCCGGGAACTGCCCGGCATCATGGACCGCACCCAGCGCCCGGAGTACGGCAAGGTCGTCGACATCTGCACCCGGGACGCGCAGCGCGAGCTGATGACCCCCGGCCTGCTCGCCATCATGGCGCCGATCGCCGTCGGCTTCGGCCTCGGCCCGGGTGCGCTCGCCGCGTACCTGGCCGGTGCGATCGGTGCCGGCACCCTGATGGCGGTCTTCCTGTCCAACTCCGGTGGGGCCTGGGACAACGCCAAGAAGCTGGTCGAGGACGGCGCGTACGGCGGCAAGGGCTCCGAGTCGCACTCCGCCACCGTCATCGGTGACACCGTCGGTGACCCGTTCAAGGACACCGCCGGCCCGGCGATCAACCCGCTGATCAAGGTGATGAACCTGGTCTCGCTGCTGATCGCGCCGGCAGTGGTGGCCTGGAGCGTCGGCGACGACCGCAACGTGGGCCTGCGAATCGGCATCGCGCTCGTCGCGACGCTGGTCATCGCGGCGTCCATCGTGTTCAGCAAGCGCAAGGGCATCGCGATGTCCGACTCCGACGCCGGTGGCAGCACCGGCGCGGGTAGCGCCGACCACCGGCCGGAGACGGTCAACGCCTGATCCACCGACGGCACCGGGTCCCCGGTCGACGTACCGCGTCGGCCGGGGACCCGGCCGTCCGGCCCGGTGCCACACCTGGCCGAAGGCCGTACGCTGCAACGCATGCGTACGTGCCGGGCGTCTGCCGCCGGAAAGCTCACGGTGGTCCTGGCCACGCTCGTCGTCCTCGCCGGCTGCGGCGGGGGTCCCAGCCCACGGGCCTGGGCGGCGTCGGTCTGCGGCGCGCTGACCCCGTGGCGTTCCGAGATCAGCAAATTGACCAGCAGCACCGACGAGCAGATGACCGCGCAGACCACACCGGCGCAGGCCAAGGAGAACCTGGTGCGGCTCTTCGGTGGGGCGGAGCAGGCCAGCGAGACCGCGCGCCGCAAGGTCGAGCAGGCGGGCGTGCCGGAAACCGACAACGGGGCCGCCATCTCCGACGGTTTCCGCAGCTCGCTGGGGAAGATGCGGGACGCCTACGGCCGCGCCCGGGACACCATCGACGGGTTGGACACCGGCGAGCCGACAGTGTTCTACGACGGCGTCCGGGCCGCCGTGGAGACCCTGAACAAGGAGTACGACGCCAGCGCGCTGGACACCAGCAAGCTCAACTCCGAGGAGTTGAAACAGGCATTCGACGAGGTGCCGGAGTGTCGCTGAGCGGGCTCGGTGACACCGGGGAGGCGCAGCCCACCCCGGCGCTGTTCCCCGCGCCCGAACCCGAGGCGCCCGCACCCACCCGCCGCCGCGGCGGCGCGACAGCCAACGCCCCCGTCCGGGACGCGCAGACGGATCGGCAACTGGTCTTCTTCGGCGCGGATGCCGCCGAACCGGCGGTCGCCGACCTGGCCGGGCTGCTCGCCGGCCCGGGTGAGGTGGTCCGGATGGGCGGCACCGCCCGCCTCTCCATCCAGGTGGACGCCGCCTGGCGGGTGCACGTGCTGGTAGCCGAGCTGGCGTCCCGCGGGCTGGCCGCGAGCTGGGAGCCGACGGAGGGTGAGCGGCACACCGTGCGGACGTCGTACACCAGAATCTTGAAACCGCTCGCCGTGGCGTGGCTGGACGGTCCGGTGAAACGCCCGCCGGCCACCTTCCACCTGACCGGCCGCCGGTTGCGGTTGTGGCTCGCCGCCGCCGGGACACCGGAGCCCGGCGGCTTCCTGCTCGGGCTCGGCGTCGACGACCGGGAGCACTGGGAGTCGATCGCCGTCGCGCTCGCCGCGGCCGGGCTCGCCGGGGCGCTGGTCAGCCCGGACGAGGGCGGGCCGGCGTACCGGATCACCGGCCGGCGCCGGCTGGCCCGGCTCGCCGAACTGGTCGGTGGACCGCCGCCCGCGGCACCGGCCGACGCCTGGCCGACGCATCACTGAACCGGGCATTCCGCCCACCTCCGCACGGACCTTCGGGTGTCCGGTGCCGGACACCCGGCCGGCCCATCCAGGTGAAAAACGGGCGGGTCCAACCTCGCCCGTAGGCCCACCATCGTCACAGTGACCCGCTTCAAGCCCTACCCACGGTGTACGGTGACGCCGTCCGGCAGTGCCGAGCGCGGCGGGGCGGTGTCCGTCGCCGTGTCGAAGCGGTTTGCCGCCCGCGAAACCCGAAACGCGGACGGCGCGTTACGTTGGACATCCGGACCGCCGGTGCGACGGCGGGTTCGAAAGCGGTCACTGTCGCAGGCGCCGGCAGGCCACGAGCAGGAGTGAGGTCGGGGAGAGACGTGCCGAGCAACGCCGCAACCACCCGTCTGGTCATCGTCGAGTCACCGGCGAAGGCCAAGACGATCTCGGGCTACCTCGGCCCGGGGTACGTCGTGGAGGCCAGCTTCGGTCACGTCCGCGACCTGCCCCGCAACGCCGCCGACGTGCCGGCCAAGTACAAGGGCGAGTCCTGGGCCCGGCTCGGGGTGGATGTCGACAACGGCTTCCACGCGCTCTACGTCGTCTCCGCCGACCGGAAGCAGCAGATCAGCAAGCTGGTGAAGCTGGCCAAGGAGGTCGACGAGATCTTCCTGGCGACGGATGAGGACCGCGAGGGCGAGGCGATCGCCTGGCACCTGGTCGAGACGCTCAAGCCCAAGGTCCCGGTCAAGCGGATGGTCTTCCACGAGATCACCAAGCCGGCGATCCAGGCGGCGGTGGCCAACCCCCGGGAGATCGACCGCGACCTCGTCGACGCCCAGGAGGCCCGGCGCATCCTCGACCGGCTCTACGGCTACGAGGTCTCCCCGGTGCTGTGGAAGAAGGTCATGCCCCGGCTGTCGGCCGGCCGGGTGCAGTCCGTGGCGACCCGCATCGTGGTCGAGCGGGAACGGCAGCGGATGGCCTTCCGCACCGCCGAATACTGGGACATCCTGGCCACTCTCGCCGTCGCCGAGGCCGGCGAGGGTCCGCGCGCGTTCAACGCCACGCTCATCGCGTTGAACGGCGACCGGATCGCCACCGGCAAGGACTTCGAGCCCACGACGGGTCGGGTCCGGGCCGGCGCCGGTGTCGTCCACCTCGACGAGGGCGGTGCCCGGGGTCTCGCGGCCCGGCTGGAGGGGCGGCCGTTCACCGTCACCCGGGTCGAGGAGAAGCCCTACCGCCGCCGCCCGTACGCGCCGTTCATCACCTCGACCCTCCAGCAGGAGGCAGCCCGCAAGCTACGCCTGTCCTCGCAGCAGACGATGCGCACCGCGCAGCGCCTCTACGAGAACGGCTACATCACCTATATGCGTACCGACTCGGTCAACCTGTCGGAGACCGCCATCTCCGCGGCCCGCCGGCAGATCGTCGAACTGTACGGCGAGCGCAGCGTGCCACCGGAGCCGCGCCGCTACACCGGCAAGGTGAAGAACGCGCAGGAGGCGCACGAGGCGATCCGCCCGGCGGGGGACAACTTCCGCACCCCGGGCGAGGTCGCCAAGGAGTTGTCCGCCGAGGAGTTCAAGCTCTACGAGCTGATCTGGCGGCGCACCATCGCCTCGCAGATGACCGACGCGGTCGGTTCCAGCGTGTCGGTGCGCATCCGGGCGGTCTCCACCTCGCAGGAGGAGGCCGACTTCGGCGCGACCGGCAAGACCATCACCGACCCGGGCTTCTTGCGCGCGTACGTCGAGTCCAGCGACGACGAGAACGCCGAGGCCGAGGACGCCGAGCGCCGCCTGCCCACCCTGGTCAAGGACCAGCCGCTGACCGCCGACGAGCTGGCCGCGCAGGGCCACCACACCCAGCCGCCGTCGCGCTACACCGAGGCGTCGCTGGTCAAGGCCCTGGAGGAGCTGGGCATCGGCCGGCCGTCCACCTACGCGTCGATCATGCAGACGATCCAGGACCGGGGGTACGTCACCAAGCGCGGCCAGGCGATGATCCCGACCTTCCTCGCGTTCGCGGTGATCGGGCTGATGGAGCGGCACTATCCCCGCCTGATCGACTACGACTTCACCGCCAGCATGGAGAACGAGCTGGACGAGATCGCCGGCGGGGACCACGCCGCCGTCGACTTCCTCACCGCGTTCTACTTCGGCAGCACCAACGGGGCCGGCGACCAGGACATCGCCCGCTCCGGTGGGCTCAAGAAGCTGGTCACCGAGAACCTGAGCGACATCGACGCCCGCAGCGTCAACTCGATCCCGCTCTTCACCGACGACGAGGGCCGCGAGGTCGTCGTACGCGTCGGCCGGTACGGGCCGTACCTGCAGCGCGCGGTGCCCGGCGAGACTCCGGCGACGCCGGCCGAGGGCGAGGAGGGGAGCGCCCAGGGCGACCGCGCGCCGATCCCCGAGGGGCTGGCCCCGGACGAGCTGACCCCGGAGAAGGTGCACGAGCTGTTCCTCGGCGGCGGCGGGGAGCGCAAGCTCGGCGACGACCCCGCGACCGGCGAGCCGATCGTGCTCAAGTCCGGCCGGTTCGGCCCGTACGTGTCCAGCGGCGAGCGCAAGTCGTCGCTGCTGCGGACGCAGACGCCGGACACGCTGACCCTCCAGGAGGCGCTGAAACTGCTCAGCCTGCCCCGGCTGGTCGGTGTCGCGCCGGACGGCGTGGAGGTCTTCGCCAACAACGGTCGCTACGGCCCCTACGTCAAGCGGGGCGAGGAGTTCCGGTCGCTGGAGTCCGAAGAGCAGATGTTCACCGTCGGCCTGGACGAGGCGTTGGCTCTGCTCGCCGCCCCGAAGACCCGGGGGCGGCGGGTCGCCGCTCCGCCGCTGCGCGAGATGGGCGTCGACCCGTTGACCGAGAAGCCGCTGGTGATCAAGGACGGCCGGTTCGGGCCGTACGTCACCGACGGTGAGGTCAACGCGTCGCTGCGGCGCGGCCAGACGCCGGAGGCGCTGAGCATCGAGGAAGCCTCGGAGATGCTCGCCGAGAAGCGGGCCAAGGGCCCGGCGCCCCGGAAGAAGGCGGCGAAGAAGGCTCCCGCGAAGAAGGCCGCGACCAAGGCCACAGCGAAGAAGGCTTCGACCACGGCGAAGAAGACGGCCGCCGCCAGCAAGTCCACCGCCGCGAAGAAGACCACCACCGCGAAGGCGACGACGGCGAAGAAGGCCCCGGCCAAGAAGGCCGCCCCGCGCAAGGCCGCGACCAGCACCGAGTAGCCCCACGCGGCGCAGCCCCGCCTCGATGCTCCGGGCCGGTGGGTCGGTTAAGACCTTTGGGTTGGTCCGGGCCTGCGGGTCGGTTCGGGCGTTTGGGTTGTCCGGGCCGGTTGGTTCGGGCCTGCGGGTCGGTTCAAGCTTCCGGACTATGTCCGACCTTTTCCGGATTGATCGGCCCTCTAAGCCGTGCGATCCTAGGGATCTTGGACACTTTCCGTTCCGTGAGGACGGAAACTGTCCAAGATCTCCATCCGGCGGCTGTCTGCGCGGCTTCGCCGCTCGCGTCATCGATCCGGCCTGGATCCAGGTGTTCCCTGTCACGCTCGCCGTGTCGGCGTTCGTCGCTTCATCGGTATGGCCGTACCGTATGTGCATGCCAGTCAGCCGGAAGAGGCGCGCGGGCGGGGAGAGGCGGATGGCCGTGCTCGAGGCCGTGGCCGACGTGCTCGCCACGCGTGGTTACGAGAACACCCGCTTCGCGGACGTCGCGGCTGCCGGAGGCGTCGCGATCAGCACCCTGCAGACCTACTTCGGCTCGCGCGAAGACATGATCATCGAGGCGATGCGGCTCTCCACCGACCGGGAGGTAGCCGCGCTGCAGTCGGCGTCCGCCGCCGAGGCCGACCCGTGGCGACGGCTTGTCACTCTCGTCGACCGCAGCCTGCACAACTCGGAGAGCACCCGGCAGGTTCTCGTCGAGTTCTGGCGGTCGGCGATGCGCGACGACGAACTCCGCGAACACAGCGCCGAGGTGTGGACGCGGTACCGGGCACCCTTCCTGTCCGCCGTGCGCGAAGGCGTGGCGCGCGGTGTGTTCACGCCGACGCACGACGCGGATGCGGTGACGGACTTCCTGCTGACGGCCCTGGCCGGTCTGATCATCTCCCGCGTCCAGCACCATCCCACGCCAACCCCCACGGATTTTCGGGTAGTCCTGCTGGCCCAGCTCAGGCTGATGCTGGGCGTCACGTCGAAAGTCGAGGAACGATGACCACAGTCGAGATGACCCGTTTCCGGGTGCCAGCGGAGCGCGCCGACGCGCTGCTCGCCGCCCGGCCGGCGATGGTGCGGGACTTCCGGGCCGACCGTGCTGGCTTCCTCGAAGCCCGACTGATCAGGGTGTCAGCCGACGAGTGGCTGGACATCGTCTTCTGGGCCTCGTCCGAGGACTTCGCCGAGTCCCGGCGCCGGGGCGCGAACCGACCCGGCATCCAGACCTTCTTCTCCCTGATCGACGAGGTGGTCAGCGTCGAGGAGGGCACCACCACCGAGTTGGCGGGCGTCTGATGCGCGCGGCGTGGTACGACAGGCAGGGCCCGGCACGCGAGGTGCTTCAGGTCGGTGAGCTGCCCGATCCGCAGCCGGGTACGGGCGAGGTGCGGGTTCGCGTCTCAGTCTCCGGCATCCACGTGGGTGACCTGGGTAAACGGCAGGGCTGGTGGGGGTCGACGATGTCGTTCCCGCGGGTCGTCCCGCACGGTGACGGCGCCGGAAAGATCGACGCCGTCGGCCCGGGTGTGGACAAATCCCGGGTCGGCGAACGGGTGTGGGTCTACCTCGCCCAGTCGTACCGCCCGTTCGGCACCGCCGCCGAGTACACGGTGGTGCCGGCCCGGCACGCCGTGCCGCTGCCCGCCGGGGTGCCGGAGGAGCAGGCGGCCGGCCTCGGCATCCCGGGCATCACCGCCCATCGGGCGATCTTCGCCGACGGTCCCGTGGGCGGGCAGCGGATCGTCGTCACCGGCGCGCTCGGCGCGGTCGGACGGGCCGCGTTGGCGGTGGCCCGGCGCGGCGGCGCCACAGTGATCGCGACGGTCCGTACGCCGGAGCAGATCGACGAGGCGCTGGCGGCGGGCGCGCACCACGCTGTCGACACCACCGGCGGCGACGTCGGGACTCGGATCCTCGACCACACCGGCGGGGAGCCTGTCGACCGGGTCGCCGAACTCGCCTTCGACACGAACCTGGCGACCAACCTGGAGATCCTCCGGATCGGTGGCGTGATCGCCACCTATGCGACCGGGGCGGCCGAGCCCACCATCCCCTACTGGCCGCTCGGCTTCCAGAACATCACGGTCCGGTTCCTCAGCAACGACGACTTCCCCGAGTCGGCGAACGAGGCCGCCGCCACCGAACTGACCGCCGCGCTGGTCGCCGGTGACCTGCGCTACCCGATCGCCGCACGGATGCCGCTGACGGAGATCGCCGAGGCGCACGAGTTGGTCGAGCGCGGGTCGTCCCGGGGCCGGGTCGTCCTGGACATCTGAGGAGTGGCGACCGAGCACCTGGCCGTCAGGCCCCGAGCACGTGGGTGAGGTGCGGGTTGGTGAAGACCCGGTGCGGGTCGAGCCGGTCGCGGACGGCCTGGAAGTCGGCGAAGCGGGGGTACGCGTCGGCCAGCGAGGCCGCGTCGCGGTAGTGCAGCTTGCCCCAGTGCGGTCGGCCTCCCAAGCTGGCCGTCACCTGCTCGAACGCCCGGAAGTACGGCTCGTACGGCATGCCGACGTACTGGTGTACGGCGATGTACGCGTTGTCCCGGCCGTAGCCGTGCGACAGCCAGATGTCGTCGGCGGCGGTGAACCGCACCTCCACCGGGAACAGCACCTTGAACGGCAGCCCGGTCACGATGCGCTGCAACGCGGCGAGCGCCTCGGGTAGCGCCTCGCGCGGTATGCCGTACTCCATCTCCACGAAGCGGACCCGGCGCGGCGTGCAGAAGACCCGGTCGGAGCGGCCGGTGTAGTGGCGTTCGGTGAGCGCGCGGGCGGACACGGCGCTGATCGTCGGCGCCAGCGCGGGCACGGTCCGGCCGAGGCGGCACGCGCCGGCGAAGACGGTGTTGGACAGGAAGTCGTCGTCCAGCCAGCCGCGCCAGCGGGGCAGCGGCCGGTCGTCGGCGGGTACCCGGTCGTTGGTCTTGACCTGGACCCTTTCGGTGTACGGGAACCAGTAGAACTCGACGTGGTCGTGGCCGCCAATCAGCGCGGGCAGGTCGCCGAGCACGTCGGCCAGGGGGGCGGGGCGTTCGTGGGCGTGCAGCACGAACGCGTCAACGCAACGCAGTGTCACCTCGACCAGGACGCCGAGCGCGCCGAGCGACACCCGGGCGGCGGCGAGGACGTCGGGGTGCTCGTCGGCGGAGCAGCGCAGCACCTCGCCGGTGCCGGTGACGACGGTGACCGCCTCGACGAAGGTGGACAGACAGCCGTACCCTGCCCCGGTGCCGTGGGTGCCGGTGGAGATCGCCCCAGCGACCGTCTGCGCGTCGATGTCGCCGAGGTTGGGCAGGGCGAGCCCGTGTCGGGCGAGCAGGCCGTTGAGGGTGTGCAGGGTCATCCCCGCCGGCACGGTGACCAGTCGGTTCGCGACGTCCACGCGGGCGGGGGTGTCCAGCCCGGACAGGTCCATCCGGCGGTCGTCGGCGACCGCGACGGCGGTGAACGAGTGTCCGCTGCCCGTCACGCGGATCCGACCGCCCGCCGACACGGCGGCGCGGACGGCTTCCGCGACGTCGGCCGGCGAGCCGGGGCGCAGGACTGTGCTGGCGCTGCCACGCTGGTTGCCGGCCCAGTTGGACCAGTGAGCGGTGAGCGGTGCGGTGCCGACCATGCGCGCTCCTCATTCATGAATATGAACTGACTTCATATCAGGAACGTTCTAGCTGGTAAATACCGCAATTGCGATCCGCTCGTTGTACCGGTAGTCACGGAGTCGTGACGTGGAGATATGTTCATCCGTCGAAGGGGGGTGGCGCAGAGTGTCCACACCAGCCGCCACGACCGGGCCGCTGCGCCGCGTACCGGTGCAAGGTCGAAGTGTCGCGCGGGTACAGCGCATGTTGGATGCCTGCGCCGAGCTCGTCGACGAGGTGGGGTACGAGGGCCTGACCACTACCCTGCTCGCCGAGCGTGCCGAAGTGGCGATCGGGTCCGTATACCAGTTCTTCCCGGACAAGCGGGCCATCGTGCAGGCGTTGACCCTGCGCACGATGGAGTCCTACCTGCAACGCCTCGACGAGCGGTTCGCCTCCGACGAGATGACCCACTGGTGGGACGGCGTCGACGCGGGGATCGACGAGTACATCACGATGCACCGCACCGTCCCCGGCTTCCGTACGCTGCACTTCGGCGACGTGGTCGACCTGCACCTGCTCGACGAGCAGCGGGACAACAACGGGGTGATCGCCGACCAGTTGGCCCGGGTGCTCACCGAACGTTTCGGGCTCACCGACGTGCCTCAGCTCCGCTTCGTGCTGGAGATCGCGGTCGAGGCGGCGGACGCGCTGATCAAGCTCGCGTTCCGGCGCAAGTCCGACGGCGACGAGCGGGTGCTCCAGGAGGCCAAGGCGCTGATCCGGGAGTACCTGCACCGCCAGGTCGACGGTTCGGACGCCGACCGGTCCGCCACCGCGACGCCGGCCGAGGTGACACAGCCCGCCTGAGCTGTCGGGGTGCGGGGTCTCAGAGGAAGGCCTGCCCCTCGCCGCGGTAGGTGGGCACCGTCGCCACCACCACGTCCCCCTCGACCAGGTGCAACTCGTTGACCCGCTCGCACAGCTCACCAGCCTTCGCGTGGCGGAACCACACCCGGTCGCCGACGCGCAGGGTGGTCGCCGCCGCACCGGACAGCGGGGTCTGCACCTCGCCGGCCCCCTCGGTGCCGACCAGCTTCAGCCCGGCCGGTAGCCACGGTCGGGGCAGCCGGCTGTCGGCAGCCGGGCCGGAGGCGATCCAGCCGCCGCCGAGCACCGTGACCAGGTCCGGCGTCGGCCGGCGGACCACCGCGCAGGCGAAGAACGCCGCCGGGGTGGGCCGCCAGGCGCGGTACGCGTCGAACAGCGTCGGCCCGTACAGGCCCGATCCCGCGGTGACCTCGGTGACCGCGGGATCGGCGCTGGTCGCGGCCACGCTGCCGGTGCCGCCGCCGTTGACGAACTCCAGGTCGGCGTGCTCGCGTACCGCGGCGACCGCCGCACCACGGCGGGCCAGCAACTCGCGGTACGACCCGCGCTGGGCCAACCTGATCGCGCCGGCCAGCAGCGTCCGCCCCGGCGGCGCGTCGCCCAGGCCGGCGATCTGCGCCTCGTACGACATCAGGCCGACCAGCCGGAAGCCCGGCCGGCCGGCGATGGCGGCGGCGAGCGCGCCGGCGGCCCGCGCGCTGTGCACCGGCGAGCGGCGGACGCCGACGTGCACCCCGCGTACCGGCCGCCAGGACGCGTCCAGGTCCAGGCAGAGTCGCAGCTCACAGCGCTGACCGGGAGCGCGCACGGAGTCCACGAGATCGAGTTGGCCGGTGCCGTCGATCATCAGGGTGATCGCGGCGGCGAGCGCGGGGTCGGCGCCGAGTTCGGCGATGGCGGCCCGGTCCGCGCTCGGGTACGCGACCAGCACGTCGTCGCTCACGCCGGAGCGGACCAGCCAGATCGCCTCGGGAACTGTGAACGCCATCACGCCCCGCCAGCCGGGCCGGGCGAGCGCCCGGTTGATCAGATCCCGGCTGCGCACCGACTTGCTGGCCAGGCGGATCGGCTTCCCGGCGGACCGCTCGGCCAGGGCGGCCGCGTTGGTGTCGAAGGCGGTGAGGTCGACCACGGCGTACGGCGGGTCGAGGTGCGCTGTCGCCCGGTCGAGCCGGTCGCGAAGTTTGTCGCTTTCGATGGCCACGTGTGCACGCTAACTGTCCGAGGAAGAATGCGAAACACCCTCGCGTACGTCCGGGCTGCGGCCGGTGGCTCCGGCGGCCTAGGCTCAGCGAGCAGGCGAATGTCGCCGGTGGGACGGTCCCCACCGGGTCTAGAGTGTTGCACCGGGGGTGCCCAGCGATGGGCCGGCACGTGGAGGTACGGCCATCGAAAGCCAGAACAGCGGCGAGTCGCCCGGCGTGTCGCACTCCGGCAACCAATCAGACAACGCCGCGACCCAGTCCGGCGGCGGTCAGGTGGACCCGTCCGGTTACGCCGCCATCAGGTCCGTGCTGCGCATCCAGCCGTTCCGCCGGCTCTGGATCGTGCTCGCCGCGGCCTCCTTCGGCGACTGGTTCGGCCTGCTGGCCACCTCGGTCTTCGCCGCCTCGCAGGTCCAGGGCAGCACCGCCCAGGGCGCGGCCTTCGGCGGCGTGATCGCGATCCGCCTGCTCCCCGCGCTGGTGCTCGGGCCGGTCGCCGGCGTGCTCGCCGACCGGTTCGACCGGCGCTGGACGATGGTCATCTGCGACCTGCTCCGGTTCGTGCTCTTCGCCTCCATCCCGATGGTGGCGTTGGCCGGCGCGAGCGGCGCGATGGTGGTGCTCTGGGCGACGGTCGCCACCTTCCTGATCGAGTCGATCACGCTGATCTGGATCCCGGCCAAGGAGGCCGCGGTTCCCAACCTGATCCCGCGCGCCCGGCTGGAGGCGGCCAACCAGCTCACGCTGATCACCACGTACGGGCTGACCCCGGTGCTCGCCGCGGCCGTCAGCGCCGGCCTGGACCGCAGCGTCCGGGGCATCACCGGCGGCGACTTCCCGAACTGGGCCGAGCCGGCCCAGTTGGCCCTCTGGTTCAACGCCCTGTCCCGGCTGGCCACCGCGCTCGTCGTCGCGTTCGGCATCAAGGAGATCAGCCAGGGGCAGACCGCCGAGGCTGGCCGGCACGAGCAGAGCATGCTGCGCCAGTTCAAGGAGGGCTGGCAGTTCATCGGGCAGACGCCGCTGGTGCGCGGCCTGGTGCTCGGCATCCTCGGCGCGTTCGCCGGGGGCGGCATCGTCATCGGCACCGCGAAGTTCTTCGCCAGCTCGCTGGGCGCCGGTGACGCCGCGTTCTCACTGCTCTTCGGCGCCATCTTCGTCGGCCTGGCGCTCGGCATCGGGCTCGGCCCGATGATCGTGAAGGAGATGTCCCGACGCCGCTGGTTCGGCATGAGCATCGTGCTGGCCAGCGCCGCCGTGATGACCCTCGCCTTCGCCATCCACCTCTCCATGGCGATCGTCGGCGCGGTGCTGGTCGGTGCCGGCGCCGGCATGGCCTTCCTGGCCGGCACCACACTGCTCGGCGGCGAGATCAGGGACGAGGTCCGCGGCCGGGTCTTCGCCGTCGTGCAGATCGGCACCCGGCTGGTGCTGATCCTGGCCATCGCGCTGAGCAGCCTGCTCGCCGGTGTCGGCGGCTCCCGCAAGCTGGTGATCGCCGACCTGGGCGTGTCCATCTCCTCGACCCGGTTGCTGCTGCTCGCCGCCGGCGCCGCCGGCATCTTCGCCGGGATCAGCGCGTTCGGCCAGATGGACGACAAGAAGGGCGTCCCCGTCCTCGCCGACCTCTGGGGTTCGATCCGGGGTCGTCCGCTGATGCCCTCCGAGCCGTTCGTCTCCGCCGGGTTGTTCGTGGTCTTCGAGGGTGGCGAGGGCGCCGGCAAGTCCACCCAGTTGGCCGCGCTCGCCGAGCGGCTGCGCGGGCACGGGCGTGACGTGGTGGTCACCCGCGAGCCGGGCGCCACCGGGGTCGGCCGGCGCATCCGGTCGCTGGTGCTGGACACCTCCGGTGACGAGGCTCCGTCTCCCCGGGCCGAGGCGCTGCTCTACGCCGCCGACCGGGCGCACCACGTGGCCACCGTGGTCCGGCCCGCGCTGGCCCGGGGCGGTGTGGTGATCAGCGACCGGTACGTCGACTCGTCGCTCGCCTACCAGGGCGCGGGCCGGACACTGCCGGTGGACGAGGTCTCCTGGCTCTCGTCCTGGGCCACCGGTGGGCTCAAGCCCGACCTGGTGGTGCTGCTGGACGTCGAGCCGCGTACCGGCCTGTCCCGGGTGGCCTCGCGCAACGCCGGCACCGACCGGCTGGAGGCCGAGTCGGTCACCTTCCACGAGCGCGTCCGGTACGCCTTCCTCGACCTCGCCGCCGCCGACCCGAAGCGCTACCTCGTGCTGGACGCCTCCCGGCCGGCCGACGAGATCACCGGGCAGGTGGTCCGGCGGGTCGAGGAGCTGCTGGGCAGCCCGGGTGGCATCGTGCACCCCCGGCCGGCGCAGGGCCCGGACACCTCGGTACAGCCCGAGTTATCCGACGCGGAGCTGGTGACGATGGAGCACAAGACCTGATGCCCGACGTCTTCGCCGACCTGGTCGGCCAGGACGAGGCGGTGGCAGAGCTGCGTCGGGCGGCCGCCGCGGCGGCGGCCGTGCTGCGCGCGAGCGACCGGGCGTCCGCGCTGGTCGCCGCCGGTGCGACCGACGCCGCGTCCGCCGACGCCGCGCCCGGCGGGGTGGACCCGGCCGCCGGGATGACGCACGCGTGGATCTTCACCGGGCCGCCCGGCTCCGGTCGTTCGGTCGCCGCCCGCGCGTTCGCCGCCGCCCTCCAGTGCGTGCACGGCACCGGCTGCGGCGAGTGCCAGGGCTGCCGCACCACGATGGGTGGCACCCACGCCGACGTCCGGCTGGTGGTGCCGGAAGGGCTCTCCATCGGCGTCAACGAGATGCGCGCCCTGGTGCTCCGCGCGGCCAGCACCCCGTCCGGCGGGCGCTGGCAGGTGGTGGTCATCGAGGACGCCGACCGGCTCACCGAGGCCGCCGGCAACGCGCTGCTCAAGGCCATCGAGGAGCCTCCGCCGCGTACTGTCTTCCTGCTCTGCGCCCCGTCCACCCACCCGGACGACATCTCGGTGACCATCCGGTCGCGCTGTCGGGTCGTACCCCTGCGGCAGCCACCGGCCGGGGCGGTGGCCGAGGTGCTGGTCCGCCGGGACGGCATCGCGCCCGACGTGGCGCAGTGGGCGGCGGCGGCCGCGCAGGGTCACGTGGGCCGGGCCCGGCGGCTGGCGCGCGACCCGGAGGCCCGGAAGCGGCGTGAGGCGGTGCTGGCGGTGCCGCGTCGGTTGACCGGGGTGGGGGCGGCGTTCGACGCGGCGTCCGCGTTGATCGAGGCGGCCGAGGCGGAGGCCGAGGCGTCGGTCGTCGAGGCCGACGCGGCCGAGCGGGCGGCGCTGGAGACCGCGCTGGGCGCGGGCGGCACCGGCCGGGGTGCCGCCGGCGCGTTCCGGGGTGCCGCCGGTCAGCTCAAGGAGCTGGAAAAGCGGCAGAAATCCCGGGCCACCCGGGCCCAGCGGGACGCGCTGGACCGCGCGCTCGTCGACCTGGCCGGCTTCTACCGGGACGCGCTGACGATGGCGCTGCGCGCGCCGGTCGCCCCGGTGCACACCGACACCGCCGCCCTGGCCGGCGCCGGCGCGCAGAAGTGGGACGCCGAGGGGGCGCTGCGCCGGTTGGAGGCCGTGCTCGCCTGCCGCGCGGCGATCGAGGCGAACGTCAAGCCGCGGATCGCCGTCGAGGCGATGATGCTCGCCCTCTGGAAGGGCTGACCCGGACCCTTCGGCCGCCGTTGTCCACAGGCATCGACACGCCCGATTGTGGTGCGGTACGGTCCGGTGTGCCGTGGTGACGGTGACAGCACACTGAGTGAGGGCTCACCCGGGAGGAGTCGGCCGATGCCGCGGGGGGAGATCGACGAAGCCTGGATCGAGGAGGCGGTGCGGCGCTACCGCCGGATCGAGTCGCTCCAGGCCGAGTTCGACCAGGCGGTGTCGACCGTCGAGGTGACCGTCCGGTCACCGGACGGCCTGGTCGAGGTCGTGGTCACCGCCGGTGGGCGGATCACCGACGTCCGGTTCCTCGGGCCGCTGCACACCCGCAGCCCGCGCGACGTGGCCGGGTCCGTGCAGGCGGCGGTCACCGCCGCGGCCGACGCCGCGGAGTGGGCGCGGGAGAAGCTGCACAACGAGACGTTCGCCGCCTACCGACCGCTCGCGGGAGCCTGAGATGGACACACTGCGCGCGCTCTCCGCCCGGCTCGACGAGGCGGGCGCCACGCTCACCGTCGTCTCCCACACCGTCACCGCCGGCGACCCGCCCCAGGCCGCCTTCGGCGCCGACGCGCCGGGCCGACCCGGCGAGATCGGTCGGGCGCTGCACCGGCAGTGGACGACAGCGACCGACGACCGGGCCCGGGAGGCGCGTGCCGCCGCCGGTCGGCTGGCCGCCGCCGCGGCGGCCGTGCGGGAGGCCGCCGACCGCTACGCCGAGGTCGACAGGGCGGCCCGACGCCGGCTGGCCGGGGAGCCGTGATGGACGCCCTGGACCGGCTCGCCGAGCCCGGCCTCGACCTGCTCCGCCGGGTGGACACGCTGATCGCCGCCGGGGTCCCCGAGGGGCACCGGGTCTGGCCGCTGCTGCGTCGGATGCAGGTGCTGCCGGGCGACGCCGTCCGGAGCTTCCTCGACCTGCACCCGGCGCCGCTCGCCGGCGCCGGGCACGCGGTGCGCCGGCTGGTCCGGGGGTACGACGATGTCTCCGCCGCGCTCACCGACACGGTGCTCTGGTCCGGTCCGGCCGCCACGGCGTACGGGCACCAGCGTGCCGCGCTGCTGCGTCACCTCGACGAGGGCCCGGACAGTCTGGTCGGCCGACTCGAGTCGACGGCCGGCTACGCCGACGCGCTCGCCGACTGGGTGGAGGGCAGCCGTCTCGCAGTGGCTCGGACGATCGCCGACGTGCTCCGCTCGGCCGAGGCGGTCGCCGTGGTCGCCGCCACCGGCGCCGGCGCGTCGACCCGTCCGGGACCGGTCGGGCCCGGTGTGGCCGACGCCGCCGAGATCGCCGCGCGGGTGCTGGCGGTGCTCTGCGTCGCGTACGACGGCGCGGAGACCCTGCTGCGGCAGTGGGCGCCGAGCCTGGCCGAGGTGCCGTGGCGTCCGCCGGTGGAGGGGCGACCCCACTACGACCAGCCCACCCGGGTCGGCTGGTGACCTGTGACCCGCCCGGCGTCGGCGGTCCGAGCCCCGGAACAGCCCACGGCGTCGCGCACGGGCACCTGACCTGAGCCGGTGCCCACGGCGACGCCGTGGTCTTCCCCCTGCACCCCCCGCAGGTCTGCCTCCACTCAACGCCGCCGGGGCACGTCTTGTCTCCTACCCGACCCGGGATTCAACCGTCCGGGCGAGGGGCAACGGCACGACGGGCCGCCCGGCGATGGTCAAGTCGACGGCCGTGGATGCCATCGGGTGCGGCCGACATGCTCCTTCGGCGGCGGACCGTCGTAGGGTGGGGGGATGGGCATGCTCTGCGCGGTCAGCTTCAACCGGTACGGGCGCCTCTACTACTTCGACCCGGGCGAGTTGCGCCCGCAGGTGGGCGACCGGGTGCTGGTGCCCACCGACGACGGACCCGAGGTGGCGGAGTGTGTCTGGGCCGCCCAGTGGGTGACCGAGGAGACTGACGGTTTTCCCCGGCTGCTGGGGTTGGCCGGCGACGACGACCTGCGCCGGGACGAGGCGCTGCGGCGGCGCAAGGCGGAGGCGAAGGTGGCCGCGAAGCGGCTGATCCGCTCGCACGGCCTGCCGATGAAGGTGGTTGCCGTCGATCATGTGCTGGGCTCCGCCGAGAGCGGTGGCGAGCGCAGCACCGTGTACTTCACCGCCCCGCACCGGGTGGACTTCCGTTCGCTGGTCCGCGACCTGGGTGCGACCCTGCACTGTCGGGTCGAGCTGCGGCAACTGTCCGCCCGGGACTCGGCCCGGGTGCAGGGCGGCATCGGCTCCTGTGGTCGCGACCTGTGCTGCGCCACGTTCCTCACCGACTTCGAGCCGGTGACCATCCGGATGGCGAAGGACCAGGACCTGCCGCTGAACCCGCTGCGCATCTCGGGCGCGTGCGGCAGGTTGATGTGTTGCCTGAAGTACGAGCATCCGCTCTATTCGGGAAGCAGCGACTACCCGGTGTCCGGCCAGCGGGTGGAGACGCCGGAGGGGACAGCCAAGGTGGTGTCCCGTCATCCCCCGAGCGAGACGGTCACGGTCCGGCAGATCGCCGACGGTTCCACGAAGCGCTGTGCGCTCTCCGATGTCTGCGGGTCGCGCCAGGCGTACGAGAGCCGTTAACGCCGGCTGTGTGCCGAATACCACCGACGGCTCCCGTACCGTCCGCCCGGAGGCGTCGGTGTGCGGGAGCCGCACGGCGTAACTCACCCTACGGCGTGACGCCGAGGATGATGGCGATGGTGCCGACGGTGGCCATGAGCAGGCAGGTGCCGGGATGCATGCCGATCGAGATCCGGAGGTCGTGCTTGCGCCAGACGAGCCAGACCGCCGGGAACAGGAAGACGATCTTCGACAGCGCCGTCCAGGGCGCCCAGAAGTGGTACACCGAGAACAGGACCGTGTTGAGCACCGGTGCTCCCCACCGCAGGTGGGAGATGCGGGGCAGCAGGAACCCCCGGAAGTAGTACTCCTCGATGAGGGGGAGGGTGAAGCCGGTCAGCGGCAGGCAGATCAGCATCGTGACGACCAACTGCGCGTGGGAGTACCCGTCGATGTAGGTGGTGGCGCTGCCGCCCGCGCCCTCGAAGGGGACCCAGGTGAAGAAGGTGTCGAAGACGAGATTGTCCAGCGGGACGAGCGCGAGTGAGACAACCGTCATCCACGCGATGAGGCCAGCGACGATGGCGATTATCTTTCCGCGTCCGATGGGCCTGTCCCGGTAGGCCGTCACCCCACGCAACGTGTAGCGACCGGTGCGTTCGCGGCCCAACCACAACAGGCCGAAAAGGAGCGGGGTCAGCACGATGACCAGGGCGATCGCCCAGGCGAGGAAGACCGGATAGTTGATCGTGCTGACGAACGGCTCGGCGAGGAGCAGGTAGGCGGCGACGATCAGGACGCCGGGCACGAGGTGCAGTGCGATCGACAGCGGCAGTGAGTGCCGCTCGGCGAGCAGTAGTTCGACAAGGCGGTTCGGTCGGGTGGTGGGCTTCGTGGCGACTGTGCGGGTCAGGGTGTTCTCCATGCCGCAAAGACTCAACCCACCCCCTGTCACCACCCTGTCAAGCCCCTGACACGCCCCCCACACCCCCCACACTCCCTCTACCCCACACCCCCTCCCCTCTCCCCCTGACGCCCCGTTGATCATGAAGTTATTGCCATCTGGATCGGCGTGTCCGGGTCATAACTTCATGATCAACTCAGAGGGGCGGGGGGTGGGGGGTGGGGTGGGGGGGTGGGTGGGAGGGTTACTGGGGGTTCGGAGAGGCGGGGGATTAGGCGGTCCTCGGGGGTCAACCAGCTTGCGGTGGGGGACTGGTCCGGGTTCACCTGCCAGTCGCGCGAGACGCGATCCACCGCCACCGGATAGATGGTCAGCGTCCCGTCCGGGTCGATGCGCAGCCGGAGGAACGACTTGGAGTCCTCGATGCCCTGGCCGGCGAAGAGTTCGTTGACGTTCACCCCGAACCAGCCGGCCACCAGCAGGTACGCCGCCACCAGTTGGCTGGCGACCAGGCCGATCACCGGGCCGTAGAGCACCACGGCGGCGGCCGCCGGCAGCGGCCACGGCCAGTAGTAGAAGGGCAGCGCCAACCACACCCAGGTGCCGGCAGCCGCCAGCGCCACGTGCGCCACGCCGTGGCCGACGCCGAGGAGCCAGTGCCGTACGTGCCGCTTGCCGCTCGCGCTGGGCGGCCGGGCGAAGAGGACCGCCGCCAGTACCGTCACGAGCACCATCAACACCAGCGGGACGGTGAACAGGCGCTGGTTGGTGCTGTCCGCCCAGTTCGCCGTAGCCCCGGCCATGGCCAGCATCAGCAGGGTGTGCAGGAGCCCGAGCAGCGAGGTGAAACCGGGGTTGCGGAACGGCAGCCGGGTGAAGATCCCCCAGCCGTAGCGGCGGGACCGGGCCACGTCCGGGTAGCGGGCCACCAGGTCGTACGGCTGGGTGGTGCTGGCCCGCCGGGCGAACGTGTCCCGTGGTGGCACCTCGAGCCGTTCCGGCAGCTTGTGCGTGGGGTAGAGGTACGCCCCGCCGCCGCCGCAGGTGATCAACTGGCGGTTCGGCCCGGAGTAGCGGGCGTAGTGGTGCAGGTCGCCGGAGAGCAGCAGGCGTACCTGGGCGCCGGTCGGGTCGATGATCGTCCGGATGAAGTAGTCGATCGAGTCGTACGCCGTGGGGTCGTCGGCAGCCTTGACCCAGGTCGGCGCCGGCGCCGCGATGATCACCTTGGCGTCCGGTCCGAGCCGTCGGGCCACCTCGTCGAAGTAGGCCAGCTGCGGGTCGTCAAGGTACGAGCCGGACTGGTCGTCGACGCCCAGGAACCACCAGCCCGCCGGCAGCTCCACGGCGAAGTACGACCGGGACTGCCCGGTGCCCCAGCCGGCGAAGTTCCGGTCCCGGGACCGCACGAACAGCCGCAGGAACGCGGTGAGTCCGTCGTACCAGTCGTGGTTGCCCGGCACCGCGAAGAGCGTCGGCTTCTCGGGCGGCGTCACCGGTAGCGCAGCCTGGTAGGGGCCCTTGCACCGGTCCTCGTACGACGCGTAGGCCGCCGACGGATACACCTGGTCGCCGCCCATCACCAGGGTCTGCGCCCGGGGCAACCGGTGCCCGTCCACTGTCAGTTCCGGCTGCGCCAGCAGGTACGCGACCGAGTACGTGGCGTTGAAGCCGTCACCGAGGTCGGCCACGTAGTCGAGCCACAACCCGCCGTCCGGCCCGACCTGGCGGAAGACGCCGTCGCCGAACGCGTTCTGCAGCTCCCGTTTGTCGAGGTACGCCCCGAAGAGCGCCGCCAGCAGCGTCCGGATGCCGGTGCTGATCAGCAGGAACGGCGCCAGCCACGGCACCGGCTTGCGTGGCGTGAAGCCCAACTCCAGCGGGTCGGTGCTACGCGGCCGGCGGGCGGCCCGTGCACCGACGGGCCCAGGGTCAGGGCGTTCGTCGGCCTCGTCCGGGCGGTCGGGATGGTCCGGTTCGTCGCTCACCCGCCGCAGCCTAATCACGCGCCGGATGATCCGCTGTCCGGTAATCGGCTAGATGGCAGACGATGTCCGGTTAGCGGGAGGTGCTGGGGGTATCCCGTGCGATCGAGGGCGCCGGGGTGCCGTACACTTGCTGATCGTTGCCGCCTTAGCTCAGTCGGCTAGAGCGACGCACTCGTAATGCGTAGGTCGACGGTTCGATTCCGTCAGGCGGCTCGGTGTCGAAGCCCAGGTCACATGACCTGGGCTTCGCTGTTTCCAGGGCCGGCGGCGGTGCCGCTGGTTCGGCCGGGCGGACATCTCCGCCTGATCGCGCCCGGCCCGACGACGTGCCGGGCCGGGCGCGACGGGCGGGCTATGCCACGAAGCGGGACCGGCGTCGGCGTCCGATCACGTAACCCACCCCGCCGAGGAGCAGAAGGGCGGCACCGATGCCGGCCACTGTCAGGGTGTTGGCACCGGTCACCGGCAGTCCGCCGCCGTTGCCGCCGGCAGCGCCCAAGCTGGCGGAGGGCGTGGCGGTCGGAGCGACCGTCGGCGTGGCGCTCGGCGTCGCGGTGGCCGTCGCGCTCGGCGTCGGCGTCGGCTGGGACTTGCAGTCGAGCGCACGTGCCTCGTACAGGCCGTTGTTCAGGTAGGCCAGGTAGGTGTCGACGGACGAGGTGCCGAGCACCTTCTGTGCGGCTTCCTCGACGTGCGGCCCGGCGTCGGTCAACGTGCGGACCACCGAGACCCGCAGCGCCACCGCCCAGGCTTTCTCCATGTCCGACTTGAGGAATTCACGCAGTTCCTCGGGGGTGCCGTCCAGCTCTTTCTGGATCACGTCAGGCAACACGGGCAACGATTCCACGTTCGCCCTGTGCAGGATCTGCGAGGTCAGCACCCGCAGCTCGGTGGTGCTGGCGGTGTCCAGGTCAATGGTGACGAGTTCGCGGATATCCGTATAGACCTTGCGCTCGACGGTCTGGCAGGCCGCGTCCAGGCCGGGCGCCGCGGCTTGCGCCGCCGCTGGTGCCGCCGGAATGAAGAGCGCCAACGCTATGAGGGCGCCGGCCGGAAACTTCCATCGCATGTGGATCTTCCTCCCCGTTCTAGATCAGAGCGTGGAGATCTTACCGATGGTAATGAAGCAGCGATGTCCCCCAGCGGGTGCGATTCGTGGATCCGCGAGCGCCGCGTAGTGCGCCGATGGCCGCGAGCGGGGGCCCGGCGCGGAACCGGAGGCGATAGCGTCACTCCATGATCGAGCTAGCAGTGCCGAACCTGGTCCGTGGCGAACAGGTCGCCGTGCTGGTGACGGGGGAGGCGCGATGAAACCCGGTTCCGGGCTGGTGGGTGTCGTCGCGGTCGTCCTCGTGGCAGTCGGCCTGTCCGTCCCTTCGGACACACCGGTCGCCGCCCAGACCACGGCGGTCGCCTGTCCCACGCCCGGTCGGCCGAAGACGAAGATTCTGACCGTCGGCGATTCGATCACCAGCGGCGCGACGATGACCGAGTCGGTGACCGCCGGATACCGCAAGGAGTTGGGGTGGCTGCTCGACCAATCCTGCGTACCGCACGAGTTCGTCGTCGCGGCGGTCGGAGGGGTGACCTGCAACTACTGGTCGTCGCGGATGGCCGACCTGGTCACCACGCACCGGCCCGACCTGATCCTGATCAACTGTGGGACCAACAACAACCTGTCGAACGCCACCTCGGCGCAGATCACCGCCTTCGAGCGCACCTACCGCGCGCTCTTCGACACGGCGCTGGACCTGGACCCGGACGTCGTGATGTATCCGTCCTGGGTGCAGTACAGCTCCGGGCACGGCACCTACGGCTGCACGACCCCACCGGGACCGAGCCCGGCTTGGCTCCCGGCCAGCGAAGCCGTGGTCAATGACGCGATCTATCGCAGCATGTCGGTGATCGACGAGTACGGCGACCGGGTGCCGACCTGGATCGACTACCAGTCCATTCCGGAGAGCTATCTGGACCAGTGCGGCGTGCACCCCACGCCCGGTGGTTACGACGTGATGGGTCGGCTGGCCTACAACACCATCGCCCCCCGGCTGGGTGTGCCGCAGGTCGAGCTGCCGTGCGGGCTGGTGGGTCGTCGACCGGGCAAGGCGGTCGGTGAGTGGACCCCCTGCGACCGGATGAATCTCAACTGATGAGCCGGGTCGGGTCAGCACGCTGACCCGACCCGCGCCCCACCGGGATCGGCGACGATCAGGAATAGATCGTCTTCACGTAGTCCGGCCCGTAGTACCGTTCCAGGTCCTCGAGGCTCTCCACCGGCGCCTCGACCTCCTTGATCAGGCGTGCGCGGGACGGCAGCGCCTCGGGCTGCCAGGTCTCCGGCCGCCACAGCGCGGAGCGCAGGAACGCCTTCGCGCAGTGGTAGAAGATCTGCTCGATCTCCACCACCACGGCGAGCACCGGCCGGTGGCCCTTGACCACCATGTCGTCGAACCACTGCGCGTCGCGGACCAGGCGCGCCCGCCCGTTGATCCGTAGCGTGTCGGTGCGCCCCGGGATCAGGAAGAGCAACCCGACGTGCGGATTGTCGAGGATGTTGCGATAGCCGTCCGCCCGCCGGTTGCCCGGCCGCTCGGGCAGCGCGATGGTCCTGTCGTCCAGCACCATCGCGAATCCGGCCGGGTCGCCCTTGGGTGAGACGTCGCAACTGCCGTCCGCCCCGGCCGTGGCCATCAGGCAGAACGGCGACGCGCCGAGCCAGTCACGGTCGCGCTGGTGCAGGCGGGCGCGGTCCTTGTTGGCGGCCCGCGCGTTCGGTACGCCCAGCAGCTCGCGCAGTTCCTCGTGGGAAGTGATCTCCACCGTCACGTTGGTCCTCCCTCAGCCGTTGACCCGATGGCGGGGCCCACCGGTCGTCAGCCTAGGCCCCGGTGACCAGCGCGAGGTTTGCGACCGGTCGGCGGGGGTACGGCCTGACCCGACGCGCCCGCAACGACACCGTTCCGCAGGACGCCGACCAGTGGAGGCCGCGCGATGGAGAGCCGACTCAAGGTGCTGGGCCACCCGGTCCATCCGATGCTGGTGATGTTCCCGGTCGCCCTGCTGGTCACCGCGGTGCTGTTCGACGTGGTGGACACCGTGGGCGGTCCCGACTTCCTCGGCGAGGTCGCGTACTGGAACATCACCGTCGGCCTGATCGGCGGTCTGCTGGCCGCGGCGGCCGGCTCGTTCGACCTGCTGGCGATCCCGACCGGCACCCGCGCCAAGCGGGTGGGTCTGTTGCACGCGGCCGCCAACGTCGCGGTGATCCTGCTCTTCGCCGCGGTGTGGGCGGTCCGGCTCAACGCGGAATCCCGGGCCGCCGGTGGCGCGCTGATCGCCATCGAGGTGGTGGCGGTGGCCATCCTCGGCATCAGCGCCTGGCTCGGTGGCGAGCTGGTCGATCGGCTCGGTGTCGGCGTGGACCCGGACGCCGGCCTGGACGCGCCCAGCTCACTGCGGCCGCCCGCGGCCGCCCAGCGGATCGGAGAGGTGCGATGAGCGAGCAGCAGACCGGCGGTTTCGGTCGCGGTTGGCGGGGTGGCCGGCAGCAGGGCTGGGACCCGATGGGCGAGTTGCAGTCGCTGCGCGCCGAGCTGAGTCGCCTGGTCGGCGGCCGGTCCGGCACGTCCGACGTCGACCTGACCGAGACCTCGGACGGCTGGGAGGTCGTCGTCCGGCTGCCGGGAGTGGCGCCGGAGGAGGTGGCTGTCGAGCTGGACGACCGCGAGTTGTGCGTGCGCGCCCGTTCGGAGGCGGAGGTCAACGCCGACCACGGCATCCCGGGCGGCTTCGAGACCCGTGGTTTCGAGTACCGCGTCGACCTGCCGTCCCGAGTCGACCCGGACACCATCGACGCGGTCATGGATCACGGCCTGCTCCGGGTCCGCCTGCCGCGGGCGAAGCGGCCCGCGCCGCGCACCATCACCGTGGGCCGCACCGGGCCGCGCTCCGGCGACCTCTCCACGGGTACGCCGATGCCGGCCGATCCCGCCGCGGACCGGGAGATGCACCGCCCGGACACCGCTGGCGAGATCGACCGCCCGTAGCGGGCTGCGTGGTCACCCCGACCCTGCTCGGCCCGACCGCCGAGCGCCTTCCCGACGTGCGGCGGATCGCCGTGCTGCGCGCCAACGCGCTCGGCGACTTCATCTTCGTGCTACCGGCGCTCGACGCGTTGCGCAACGCGTACCCCTCGGCGGAGATCGTGTTGCTCGGGGCGCCGTGGCACGCGAAGCTCTGGCGCGACCGGCCCGGCCCGGTGGACCGGGTGCTCGTGGTGCCGCCGGCGCCGGGCATCCGTACGCCCGATCCGGGCGAGCCGGAGTCGTCAATGGACGAGTTCGTGGCCGCCGCCACCGAGGCGGCCTTCGACGTGGCGGTGCAGGCCCACGGCGGCGGGGCCAACTCGAACCCGCTGATCAGTCGTCTCGGCGCCCGGCTCACCATCGGGCTGCGAGCCGACGACGCCCCGCCGCTGGACCGGTGGCTCCGCTACGTCTACTACCAGCACGAGGTGATCCGTTATCTGGAGCTGGTGGCGCTGGCCGGAGCGCCGGCCACCACCATCGTGCCGACGCTGGCGGTGACCGACGCCGACCGGGCCGAGGCGGCCCGGGTGCTCGGGCCGGCGGTCCGACCCCGGGTGGCGTTACATCCGGGCGCCAGCGACACCCGCCGTCGTTGGCCCGCGGAACGGTTCGCCGAGGTGGCCCGCGCCCTGCACGAGGACGGTTACGAGGTGCTGGTCACCGGCACGCCCGCCGAGCAGGAGGTGGTGGACCGGGTCGTCGCCGCGGCCCAGGCGCCGGTACGACCACAGGTGGGCACGCTCAGCCTCGGCGGGCTGGTCGGTTGCTACGCCGACTGCGCGCTCGTCGTCTCGAACGACACCGGCCCCCTGCACCTGGCCGCCGCCGTCGACACGCCCACGGTGGGGATCTTCTGGGTCGGCAACCTGATCAACACGGCGAACCCGCTGCGGGGACGGCACCGGCCGATCTGCTCCTGGACGGTGCACTGCCCGGTCTGCGGTGTGGACTGCACGCCCGGCATCTATCCCGACCGGCCCGGCGACGGGGAGTGCCCGCACCGGGACTCGTTCGTCACCGACGTCCCGGTGGCCGAGGTGCGGGCAGCCGCCCGCGAGCTGCTCAGCGCCTAGGTCAGGCCGGCTGTGCGGCGTCCTCGTCGGCGAGGACGACCTCCCATGCCTCCACGTCCCGCTCGGTGACAGTGGTGGGCGACTCCAGGTGGTACGCGCCGCTGGGCAGGATGCCCGCCCCGCCGTGCCGGGACAGCACCGCGAGCTGCGCCGCCACGTCCTCACCCTGGTGTTTCGCCTGCACCCGACGCCAGAACTCGAAACCACCGGACGCGACGAGTTTGGCCCTGTCGTAGAGCACGCACCCGCCGATCCAGGAGACCTTGTACGCCCGCCACGACCCCGCCGGCAACGCCAGCCGCTCGGTGATGTGCAGCAGGTTGGCCGCCGAGTGGACCCGGGCGCGGCTCCACTCCGGCGTGTCGGGCCGGATCCGCTCCGGAGTCGGCGGGCCGGCCCACTCCTCGTAGTGCCCGTGCGTCTCCGGCCGCAGGTCGTCGAGGTAGGACAGCCCGTGCACCCCGTTTCCGACAAAGCCGCAGCCCAGCTCACCGATGGCGGTGACCAGGCGACGCAGCGTCCCCGGTTCCAACCAGACGTCGTCGTCGAGGGTCAACACGTACCGGGCGGCCGAGGCGGCGAGCAGGTACGCCCGGTGTTCGGCCAACCCGCGCCGGGGCAGTCGCCGGGTCAGCAGCACCGGATGACCACGGTGGCGCAGTGCCCGGACCATCGTGGCGGCGGCCGGGTGCGCGTACGCCGGCTCCCCGTCGGACTGGTCGCTGACCACCACCCCGAAACCGGGCAGCCCCTCCTGGGCGGCGAGCCCGCTCAGGGTGACCGCCAGCTCGGCGGGCCGGTTCCGGGTGGGGATCAGCACGTCGACGAGCCGGTCGGCGCGGAACTTGTCGGCATCGCCCAGGGCGAGAGGGCGGTTCACGACGCCTGGGTACGGGCGCGCAGCGGCTCGTCGGGCGCTACCTGCGCGGACGCGTCCCGGCTGTGCGACCGGATCCGCTCGATGATCGCCGAGGTGGACCGGTCCGGCACGTAGCCCAGGGTGCGTACCTGGCCGCCCAGCCGGCGTACCAGCGGCGCCTCCGGCACCAGCTCCGGCGGATAGTCGCCGCCCTTGACGTACACGTCCGGTCGGACCGCCTCGATCAGCGCGGCGGGCGAGTCCTCCTCGAAGACCACCACGTGGTCCACGCAGGAGAGCGCGGCGAGCAGCGCCCCACGGTCCTCGACCGGGTTGACCGGCCGGTCCGGGCCCTTCAGCCGTCGTACGCTGCCGTCCGAGTTGACCGCCACGATCAGCAGGTCGCCCAGGGCGCGGGCCTGCTCCAGGTAGCGCACGTGCCCACGGTGCAGCACGTCGAAGCAGCCGTTGGTGAAGACCACCGACCGTCCCGCCTCGCGGTGCTCGGCGACTATCGCGTCCAACTCGTCGCCGCCGACCAGCCCGGGATGACTCGTTGTTCCGGTCGGTTGGTCGAGGGCGGCGAGCAGGTCGTCCCGCCGGCACACGCAGGTGCCGGTGTCCGAGACGGTGATGGTGGCCGCCAACTGGGCGAGCTGGGCGGCGGTGGGCAGCGGGGCGTCGGCGGCCAGGGCCAACGTCATCGCCGCCAGATACGCGTCACCGGCGCCCACGGCGTGACTCGCCGGGACCGGGGTGCTGTGACTACGCCGCGGCTCCCCGTCGACGCCGCCGACCACCGCACCCTCGGTGTCCAGGGTCACCGCGACCACGTCGGCGCCGGTGTGCGCGCGCAGCTCGGCCAGGCGCGACTCGGCCAGGACCGCCCGGTCGACCCCCTCGCCGGCCTGCGTGTTCACCGTGACTCCGGTGCCGGTGACGCTGAGCCCGTCGCCGGTCAGGGCCACCCGGCTCTCACCCGGCGTGGGTTCGCCGACCGGTCCCTGACGGTCGTCGAGCGCCGGCGCTGTCGCGTCGTCGGCGCGTACGCCACCCGGGGCCACCCCCGCCGTCATCTCGGACGGCCCGTCGACCCGGTCGCCGTCGGGGTGTTCCAGGTGCAGGTCGGGTCCACCCGTCGGTCGGGCCCGTCCACCGGCGCGGGCGAGCAGCCGGGTCGCCTCGGCGAAGCTGGGAGTGACGACAGTCGGCGCGAGCCCTCGCCAGTCGGCCAGGTCGTGGGCGTCCAGCGCGACAGTGGCGTACCGCTCGCGGTTCTCGACGAGCCACGCGCGGACCGGCGCGGGCAGCGCGCCCAGGCCGTAGTCGCAGACCACCAGCGTCGGGGCCTCCCCACCGGCGGCGGCGCGTAGCTCCTCGGTGGCGCAGCTCAGGGCGGTGAGCAGCCGATCCACGCCCTCGGGGTCGAGGGCGTCGTCCGGGTCGCCGGAGTCCTCGCGCAGCAGGATCTGGTTACCGGCCAGCATCCGCCGCTTCACCGGGGTCGGCCGTCCGGGCTGGTTGACGGTTCGGTCCCAGACGCCGGCCCGGTCCAGGCAGTCGTGCAGTTCGTCGCCGGCGACGTCGGCGCCGACCGGTGCCACCAGCACCGCACGGCCACCGAGGGCGGCGACGTTGACGGCGGTGTTCGCGGCCCCGCCAGCGGCGGAGATTCGTCGACGCAGGGTGAGGACCGGGGCGGGCGCCTCCCGGCAGAGCCGGTCGGACTCGGCGAACCGCCACTCGTCCAACATGGCGTCACCGACGATCAGGACTGGGCGTCCGAGCCAGCTCTCCACGACGGTGGCGAGCCGGCGCTGTTCCGCTGCTGCTCCTGCCATGCCTCCCCGGGTCCCCACCGCCCTCCCGACCAAACCTGGGCACGGACCGGTGCCGCCGCAGGTCGGACCGCCTCCGGCGGTTCCGCACCGGTCGGTCTGTTTCGGGCGTTCGGGGGCGGGAAGGAGGTTGAGGTACCCCGGAAAGGAGATGTACCGAGATGGCAGCGACACTCCAGGGCAAGCGGATCGCCTTCCTGGCCGCCGACGGCGTCGAGGAGGTCGAGTACGTCCAGCCGCGCGAGGCGGTCGAGAACGCCGGCGCGACCGTCGAGCTGGTCTCACTCAAGCCCGGTTCCATCCAGTCCTTCAACCACCTGGACCACTCCAAGACGTACGACGTGGACGTGACCGCCGACCAGGCGGACGCCGCCGGTTACGACGCGTTGGTGCTGCCCGGCGGGGTGGCGAATCCCGACTTCCTGCGCGGCGACCCGGACGCGGTGCGGTTCGTGAAGGCGTTCTTCGACGCGGGCAAGCCGGTGGCGGTGATCTGCCACGGCCCGTGGACGCTGATCGAGGCGGACGTCGTACGGGGGCGGCGCATCACCTCCTGGCCCACCCTGCGTACCGACCTGACGAACGCCGGCGCCACCTGGGTGGACGAGGAGTGCGTGACGGACGGCAACCTCACCAGCAGCCGCAAACCAGACGACCTCCCGGCCTTCTGCCAAGAAATCACAAAAACCTTCGCGTAGGCCTGATGCCGCACCCCGCCCCGCCCCCGCACCCCGCCCCCGCCCCGCCCCGCCCTGTTGATCATGAAGTTATGGCCAACCAGCTCGGCGTGTCTTGGTCATAACTTCATGATCAACGGGGTGGGGGTGGGGCGGGGCGGGGGCGGGGTGGGGTGGACGGGGTGGCGCATGTTTTGCCGGTGGCGGGATAGAAGGACACATGACCGAAGCCTCCGCCGCGCCGGTGCTGAACCGTCAGCAGATCCGGCTGCTCATGGTCGGCCTGATGACCGGCATGTTGTTGGCCGCGCTCGACCAGACGATCGTCGGTACGGCACTGCCGACGATCGTCGGCGAGCTGGGCGGAATCAACCACTACTCGTGGGTGGTCACCGCGTACCTGCTCGCCTCCACCGCGTCGACGCCGCTCTACGGCAAGATGGCCGACCTGTACGGGCGCCGCCCGGTCTTCCTCTTCTCGATCGGCACGTTCCTGGTCGGGTCGTTGCTGGCCGGGCTGTCGCAGAACATGACCCAGTTGATCGCCACCCGGGGCATCCAGGGTCTCGGCGCCGGTGGTCTGCTGACGCTCGCGTTCACCATCATCTCGGACGTGGTGTCGCCCCGTGAGCGTGGCCGCTACCAGGGACTGTTCGGCGCGGTCTTCGGCATCTCCTCGGTCGCCGGGCCGCTGGTCGGTGGTTACTTCGCGGAGACCGACTGGCGGTGGATCTTCTATATCAACGTGCCGCTGGCGATCCTGGCCATCGTGGTGTGTTACCACGTGATGCGGCTGATCCCGTTCGAACGACGGGACCACTCGATCGACTGGCTCGGCGCCGGCCTGCTGGTCGCCGGGGTGAGCAGTCTGCTGCTGGCGCTGAGCTGGGGTGGCAACGAGTACCCGTGGGGCTCCGGGGTGATCATCGGCCTCATCGTCGCGGGCGCGGTGCTCGGCGTGCTCTTCGTGGTGCAGGAGGCCCGGGTCGCCGAGCCGATCCTGCCGCTGCGGCTGTTCCGCAGCGCCACGTTCGCGCTGGCCAACGGGGCCGGCTTCGTGCTCGGTCTGGTGATGTTCGGGTCGATCATCTTCATCCCGCTGTATCTGCAGATCGTCAAGGGGGCCTCACCGACCCGGAGCGGTCTGCTGATGCTGCCGATGATGGCGGGCATCATCGTCACCTCGATCATCACCGGCCGGGCGATGAGCCGGATCGGCCGGTACAAGTGGTTCCCGGTGGCCGGGTCGGCGACCCTGGTGGTGGGCATGTTGCTCTTCACCCAGCTGCACGTCGGCACGTCGCTCTGGCTGGCGTTCGGGTTCATGGTGGTGATCGGCGTCGGCCTGGGTCTCTGCATGCAGTCGCTGGTCCTCGCGGTGCAGAACGCGGTCTCCGTCCGGGACCTCGGCGCCGGTACGTCCTCGGCGACGTTCTTCCGGTCGCTGGGTGGCTCGTTCGGGGTGGCGATCCTCGGCACGCTGCTGTCGTCCCGGCTGAGTTCGCAGTTGGCCGACCGGTTGCCCGGCGCGATCGCTCAGCTTCCGCCGGAGCAGCGGGCCGCTGTCGCGGCCAGCGGCGGCACGAACATCTCGATCAACGACCCGGCGAGCATCATGGCGCTGCCCGATGCGGTCCGGGCCGCCATCCAGGAGTCGTTCGTCGGGTCGCTGCACCTGGTCTTCCTGACCGCCGGGCTGATCGCGATCCTGGCCGTGCTGGTCACCCTGGCGATGCCGAACAGCGTGCTGCGCGGGGCGGGTCCGCAGGGTGCCACCGGTGGCGCCGACCCGCTGGGCGGGAAAGCCCCGTCCCCCGGCGGCAAGCCGCTGACCCGCGAGTCCAAGGACGAGGCCGCCGCCGACATGGAGGCCAAGTCGCAGACGATGATCTGAGTGCGTCGACTTGATCGACACGAGGTCACTGAAGTCGGGGTATCCCGAAGAGAACACCCCGACTTTCAGAAACCCGAGTCGATCAAGCCAGGCTGAGCCGATCAAGCCAGGCTGAGCCGGTTCGGACTCCCTCCTTGAGCAGGCGCTCGGTGGCAAGGGCCGGCCTACTTGAGGATGAGCCGGTTGGTCTTCTCGAAGACGTCCAGATCGGCGAGCGTCTCGATGACCGAGGGGGAGAGCGGGGCGGGGAACCGGTCGCGGGGGAAGAAACCAGCGTCGGTGGTCTCGTCGGTGACCCGGGTCAGTTGCCCGTCCCACTCCTCCACCTTGAACGCCGTGGTGAAGATCTGGTACGTGTGCCCGTACATGTTGGTGCTGGTCCGGTCCGGGCTGGTGTAGAGGGCGAACGCGCAGACCCGGAGCGCGCGCAGGCCGGTCTCCTCACGGACCTCGCGGACCGCGCAGTCGGCGATCGACTCGCCCAGCTCCATCGCCCCGGCCGGCATGGCCCACTGGCCGTTGTCCGAGCGTTTGATCAGCAGGATTCGTCCGGCGTCGTCGTTGACCACGGCCCGGGCGCCGACGAACATCAGCGTCCGGTCCCCGGCCAGCGCGCGTAGCTGCCCCACGTACGAGTCGGCCCAGGAGATGCTCACCCGCGCCAATTTACCGGGGGTTCCCAACGTGTGACCGCCGACACTAACTTGTCACCCATGCGTAGCACGATGATGGATGCCCCTCTGCAGATCTCCCGGATCCTCGACCACGGGGCAGGGGTGCACGGCACGGCCGAGGTGGTCACCTGGACGGGCGCCGAGCCCCGCCGGATGACGTACGCCGAGGTGGGCCGGGCCGCCGCCCGGCTGGCACACGGGCTGCGCGACGCGTGCGGAGTGACCGGCGACGAGCGGGTCGCCACCTTCATGTGGAACAACAACGAGCACCTGGTGGCCTACTTCGCGGTGCCGAGCATGGGCGCGGTGCTGCACACGCTCAACATCCGACTCTTCCCCGACCAGGTCGCCTACATCGCCAACCACGCCGAGGACCGGGTGGTGCTCGTCGACACCACGCTCATCCCGCTGCTGGCCCGGGTGCTCGGCGAGCTGACCACGGTGCGGCACGTGGTGGTGGTCGGCGGTGGCGACCCGGCCCTGCTGGTCGCGGCGGCGGGTGACCGGATCACCGTGCACCACTGGGACGACCTGCTCGCCGACCGGCCCGACACGTACGACTGGCCGGAGGTGGACGAGCACGACGCGGCAGCGCTCTGCTACACGTCCGGCACCACCGGCAACCCGAAGGGCGTGGCCTACTCGCACCGGTCGATCTACCTGCACTCGTTGCAGGTCTGCATGCCGGAGGGCTTCGGGCTCGGGCCGACCGACCGGGAGCTGGCCATCGTGCCGATGTTCCACGCCATGTCCTGGGGCCTTCCGTACGCGGCCTTCCTGTCCGGCGCGTCGCTAATCATGCCGGACCGCTTCCTCCAGGCCGCCCCGATCGCGGAGATGATCGCCGCGGAGCGGCCCACCCTGGCCGGGGCGGTGCCGACCATCTGGACCGACCTGCTCGCCTACCTGGACAGCCACGACGTGGACACGTCCTCGCTCGGCGAGGTGATCGTCGGTGGGTCGGCCTGCCCGCCGGCGTTGATGCACGCGTTCGACGAGCGGCACGGGATCGACGTCATCCACGCCTGGGGGATGACCGAGATGTCCCCGCTCGGGTCGGTGTCGCGCCCGCCCGCGGGAGTGACGGGCGACGAGGCGTGGCGCTACCGCTACACCCAGGGGCGGGTGCCGGCGGGCGTGCGCGCGCGGATCGTCGGCCCGGCCGGTGAGCCACTGCCCGCCGACGGCCAGGCCGTGGGCGAGCTGGAGGTCCGTGGGCCGTGGGTGACCGCCCGGTACGTCGGCGACGACGAGCCGGACGCCGAGAAGTTCCGCGACGGCTGGCTACGCACCGGTGACGTCGGCACGCTCTCGCCGGACGGGTACATCACGCTCACCGACCGCGCCAAGGACGTGATCAAGTCCGGGGGCGAGTGGATCTCCTCGGTCGAGCTGGAGAACGCGCTGATGGCCCACCCGGCGGTGCTGGAGGCGTGCGTGGTGGGCGTTCCGGACGAGCGGTGGGACGAGCGACCGCTGGCCACCGTCGTGGTCCGGGAGGGCGCGTCGACGACAGCCGAGGAGCTGCGGGACTTCCTGGCCGGGTCGGTGGCGCGCTGGCAGTTGCCCGAGCGCTGGGCCTTCATCGACGAGGTGCCGAAGACCAGCGTGGGCAAGTTCGACAAGAAGGTCGTCCGTTCGCGGTACGCGGGAGGCGAGCTTACTGTCCGGGAGCTGACAGCCCCGTAACGTTTTCCCCGGCACTGTCGCCTGTTGGGGCGGGAGTACTCCTGAACATCCCTCCCCAGGGGCGGCCCCGGCGTTCGCACCGCGCCGGGGCCGCCCGCTCCACGCGGGGTCAACCCGCACCGTCATTGTTGCGAAAATTATTCGGTTCTGTCCGGGTGACGGAGAAATCGGACGCCCGGCGACCCGATCAGGCGTCGCTGGTGGTGATGAGCACCTTGCCCACCGTCGCGTCCTCCACCGCCTGGTGCGCGGTGGCCGTGTCAGCCAGCGGGTAGTAGTGCAGCGGCAAACCGGCATCCGCCCCGACCCGGATCGCGCCCTGGCTGGCCGCCGCCGCCACGTCCTTCACGCCCTGCGCCTTGGCCGCCTTCGGCTCGGTGTAGACGAGCACGAACTGCCAGCGCGCGTTCGGCACCATCTGCGGGCGGATCGGAATGGTCACCTCCGCGCCGCCGCCGTCGGCGTACACGCAGACCGCCCCGCCGTGCCTGAGCACCTGCACGTCCGTCGCCGCGTTCTGCGCCGGGGCGACCTCGACGATGGTGTGCACGCCGTCGGGAGCGACCTTGCGGACCTCCTCGACCACGTCCTGCTCCCGATAGTCGATCACGTAGGAGGCGCCGGCCGCCGCCGCGAGCTGCGCCTTCTCCGCGCTGCTCACCGTGGCGACGACGGTGGCGTCGGCCCACCGGGCGAGCTGGATCGCGGCGTTGCCGACCGCGCCCGCGCCCCCCTGCACCAGCACCGTGTGGTCCGCCAGCGCGCCGGGACGCAGCGTGTCCGGCATGAACTCGCCGGCCGTCAGGCAGCGGTGCGCGGTCAGGAACGGGATGCCCAGGGCGGCGCCCAACTCGAACGCGGCGTCGCCCAGGCGTACCGCCTGCCGGACCGGCACCAGCGTGTACTCCGCCGACGTGCCCCACTGCCGCTGCCAGGCGGCCTCCCAGAGCCACACCCGCTCACCGATCAGGTCGGGGTCGACCCCCTCGCCGACGGCCTCCACCACGCCCGCGCCGTCCTGCCCGGGAATCTGCCACCCGTCCGGGGTCGAGGTGCGGCGGGACTTCCAGTCGGTGGGGTTGACCCCGGAGACCGCCATCCGGACCAGGACCTCGCCCGCGCCCGGCTCCGGCACCGGCCGGTCCACCAGCCTCAGCACCGAGGGATCGCCGCTGCGTTCGTACACGATGGCTTTCATCGGTGGTCTCTACCCCGCTCGGCCCGGGTCAACCCAGCCCGGCGACCAGCTCCGGGGTCAGCTCGCCGATCGCGCCCAGCGTCACCGCGGCCAGCGCCGCCGCGTCCGGGTCGAGGGGGTACGAGCCGTGCGGCACCGCGATCACCCGCATGCCCGCCGCGGCGGCCGAGCGCACCCCGTTCGACGAGTCCTCCACCGCCACGCAGCTCGCCGGGTCGATGCCGAGGCGTCGCGCGACGGTCAGGTAGACGTCCGGCGCGGGCTTGCCCCGCTCGGTCTGCTCGGTGCTGAGGGTCGCGCCGAACGCGTCGGTCAGACCGGTGGCGGCCAGCGCCGCCTCGATCAGCCGGGTCGGCGAGGAGCTGGCCAACCCGAGCGGCCACCGCCCGGCCAGCCGGCGGACGACCTGGTCGGCGCCGGCGATCAGCGGCACGTGGGCCCGGTAGCGGTCGGTCATCTCCTCGACGACCTCGGTGGCGACCTGCTCGGCGGTACGGTTCACGCCCAGCTCGCCGCTGAGGTAGCGGGCCCACTCGCCGGTGCTCATCCCCATCAGCCGACGCTGGGTGTCCGGTTGCCACGTCCCGCCGTGCGCCGCCACGTACGCCCGGCGGACCTCCTCCCACACCGGCTCGGAATCCACGATCACGCCGTCCAGGTCGAACACCACCGCATCCGTCACGGGCCCATCCTGCCCGACCGACGGGCGTCCGGTCAGCCGGGCAGCGCGGGCAGGCCGACCACACTGCCCTCCGGCACCAACGCGTGACCGGACCGGACGATCGGCTCCAACAGCTCCCGGAGGCGGTCGCTGTGCTCGGGGCCGAGCGTCCGCCACGGGTGCGCGGCCGCCCGGTCGGTGTTGTCCTCGACGGACTGGAACTCGGCCCGGCCGTGCTCGGTGGGCGCGCCGTCAGCGGTCAGCCAGCCCCGCCGGACCAGCCGCTCCCGGGCGGCCTGCCACTGCTCCTCGGTCCAGCCCCGACCCAGCAGATACTGTGCCGGCAGACCGTCGAGCGCGACCCGCCAGGCCAGCGTCTCCACCGGGTCCAGCCCGGCGGCCACCAGAGCGGCCACGTGCCCGTCGCCCCGGTGCTCGCGCAAGGTGGTGGCGGCCTGCCAGAGCCGAGCCAGCGGATATTCCCCGAGCGGCAACGCCGCGTTGGCCGCGCCGAGCACCCGGCCGGCGGTCTGTGCCGCCGAAGCGGCGCGTTCCAGCAGGTCGGCGGCCTCGGCCAGGTGCGACTCCGGCAGCTCGTAGGTCAGCTCCGCAAGCGCCTGCACGGCACCGGTGAGGCGGGCGCGGAGCGTCTCCTGCGGGGTGGCCAGGCGCCACACCGCAGGCAGCGCGCGAGTCACCATCGGCGGCGCGAAGTTGAAGAAGGCGGCGATCACCGGGGCCGCCTCGGTGGCGCCCAGCGGCGCGGAACGACCGGCGAAGTAGCCGCGCCAGTAGCCGCGCAACCCGACCGCCTCGTACGCGGCGCGGGCCCGGGGGTGCAGATAGGTGACCGCGTGCACGGGCTCGACGTACGCCCACATCAACCGGGCGGTCCGCCCCGACTCGTCCAGCGCCGTCATCTGCCCTCCGCGTCCCGGTCCCGGATGCTCACCCCGGGCGGCGAACCGCCCGGGGTGACGCCGAACCTACTGCCGGTGGGTGACGGGCCGGAAGCCCCATGTGAACAACCCCATCGCGCCCCGGCGACAACCGGGACGACCCGGACAGGTCACTGGGCGGCGAGCACGTCCACGACGAAGCGCAGCGGACCGGTCGGGCGTCCACCGGCGGCCGCGGCGTCGTTGCCGTACGCCAGCTCGCCCGGAATGTCGAGCTGCACCCGGCTGCCCACCGTCACACCGACCAGGCCCTGGTCCCAGCCGGGGATGACCTGACCCACGCCGATCGGGAAGGTGGCCGGCTGCCCGCTCGACCAGGAGGAGTCGAACTCCTTGCCGTCCTTGAAGAACACCCCCACGTAGTTGGTGGTGATGTTCTGGCCCTTCTTCACCTCCGGACCCTTGCCCTTGATCAGCGGGGTGACGGTGAGCTTCTTGAGCTCACCCGTGCCCGGCGTCACCGTCGGCTTGCTGCCCAGCGCCGGGTCGGCGCCCTCGGGCAGCTGCGGGGCGGGCGGCGCGCCGGCGGCGTCGGGGGTCGGGGCGGTGGCGGACGGGGTCGCGTCGGCCTGGTTCGTGGGCTTGTCGTCGTCACCCCCGCCGATCGTCACGAAGACGGCGATCAGCACCCCGACCACGGCGACCGCGGCGAGGCCGCTGGCCCACGCGTTGCGCTTGCGCCTCGCGTCGGCCGCCTTCTTCGCCGCCAACTGGGCGGCCAACCGGCGTCCCGACTTGGTCGCCGGGCTCTGCTCCTGGCCCGCCGACCGGTTCTCCTGCGTCCGCTCGCTCACGTCGTCGACTCCCTGCTGCGAAGTGTGGCCGGCACCCGGTGCCGGGGGGAAAGCCGACGCACACGGTACCCGCATGACGGCCCACCGTGCCCGCCGCGCACCGCTCGGATCGCCCAGCGCGGCAGTTCCGGGGCGTTCCGGGGCGGTCAGTCCGGGACGACCATGAAGTCGGTCACGAACGAGGTGATCCGGCCGTCGGCGGTCCGGCCGATCCAGGTGCCGTAGCAGCCGTCCCCCCAACCGGTGCACACAGTGACCAGGTTGGCCCCGGTGGCCTCGTCCAGGACGGCCGTGATCAGCCCCGGAACCGGGGAGGCGGGCAGCTTGGCCGGGATGAAGACATCGTCGACGCGCTCCTCGTCCCAGCCTTCCAACGCTGCGAGCGCGGTCGGGTCGGCGAGCGTGCCGATGCCGGCGTCCACCCCGTACCCGAAGTAGTCGTCGGCGCCGAGGGTGGCGACGTCCTGGTCGCCCGCCACGGCCGGCTCCCAGCGGGTGGGCGCCTCGTCGGCGACCACCAGCTCCAGCGCCGCGACCCGCCTGTCCACCTCGGCGTCCTCGCGGAGCACCACCGCCACCCAGGCGCGGGCGGGATAGCGCCCCGGCGGTACCGCGACGGTGAACGGCTCGGCATCCGGGCAGACCAGCGGGTCACAGCCGACCACCTGACCGGTCGGCAGCACGATGTCGTCCACCGGGTGGACCTCGATCAGGTAACCGCCGTGCTCGTCGGTGAAGCGGGCGCCGGGCGTCAGCAACCGGTCCAGGTCAGGGGTGTACGGCATGAGGGCTCCTCCGGTCGCCAGCGGCGGGCGGAGCGTACCCGGCCGGGCGGACACGACGCCGCCTGCCGGCGGCGTCAGGCGCTCTTGCGTGGGGCGGTCTTGCGCGTGGCGGTCTTCTTCGCCGGCTCCGCCTTCTTCGCCGAGGTCTTCTTGGCGGTGGTCTTCTTCGCCGGTTCGGCGGCCGTCTTCTCGGCCGTCTTCTTCGCCGCCGTCTTCTTCGCCGGCGCCTTGGCCGCCTTCTTCTCGGCCGCCTTCTGCGCCGAGCGGGCCGACGAGATGGGGGTCGGCGCACCGCCACCACCGCCTCCGGCGGGCTGCTCGCCGCGCGCTGCCTTGGCGCGCTCCACCGAGGCCTTCAGCGCCGCCATCAGGTCCACGGCCGCGGCCGGCGCCTCCTCGACCTCCTCCGGCTGGACGACCTCGCGACCCTCCACCTTGGCGTCGATGACCTCCTGCAAGGCGGCCCGGTAGTCGTCGGTGAACACGTCCGGCTCGAACTCGCCGGTCATCGAGTCGATCAGCGAGCTGGCCATCGCCAGCTCCGGCGGACGCACCTTGAGGTCCTCGTCGAGAAAGCCGAAGTCCGGGGTACGGATCTCGTCCGGCCAGAGCATCGTGTTGAGCAGCAGCACGCCCTCACGGACCCGCAGTGTGGCGAGCTGCTCGCGCTGGCGCAGCGCCACCTTGACGATGGCCACCCGCTCCGAGTCGATGAGCGCGTCGCGAAGCAGCACGTACGGTTTGGTCGCCGCGCCCTCCGGCTCCAGGAAGTAGGCCTTGTTGTAGAGGATCGGGTCGACCTGCTCGGCCGGCACGAACTCCAGCACGTCGATGGCCCGCGAGCTGGTCAGCGGCAGATCGGCGAAGTCCTCGTCGGTGAGGATCACCATCTCGCCGCCGCCGATGTCGTAGCCCTTGGCGATGTCGTCGTAGGTGACCTCCTCGCCGCAGACCGAGCAGGTGCGCTTGTAGCGGATCCGACCGCCGTCCTCGCGGTGCACCTGGTGGAACCGGATGTCCTTCTCCTCGGTCGCGGAGTAGAGCTTCACCCCGATCGAGACGAGCCCGAACGACACGGCTCCCTTCCAGATGGCACGCATCCTGCGCTCCCTTCCCCGATATCGACCATGCTCGCATCCGAAGGAACCGGACGCGAGGTGTTCGGCCTGCTACTACAGTCGGGTCGTGCCCGGCGCGCCGCTCAAGCCGATGCTCGCGATGACCGGGCCGCTCCCGGCGGGTGACGGCTGGGCGTACGAGTTCAAGTGGGACGGGGTCCGCGCGCTCGCCGACATCTCCGGTGGTGGTCAGCACCTCTATGCCCGCTCCGGCGTGCAGATCACCGCCGCGTACCCGGAACTGGCCACGCTGCCCGAGCAGGTCGGTGACGCGCTGCTCGACGGCGAGGTGGTGCTGCTCGGCGAGAGCGGACAGCCGTCGTTCACCGCGCTGGCCGAGCGGATGCACGTACGGGACCGGAACAAGGCGGCCCGCCTGGCCGCGGTGATGCCGGTGACGTACATGATCTTCGACCTGCTCCGCCTGGACGGCGACGACCTGACCGGCTGGCCGTACCAGCGTCGCCGAGAGGCGCTGGACGGGCTGGGCCTCGGCGGCCCCCGGTGGGCGGTGCCCCCGATGTTCGCCGACGGGCCGGCCACCTACGAGGCGGCCGGTGAGCACGGCCTGGAGGGGGTGATGGCCAAGCGGGTCGCCTCGGTCTACCGCCCCGGAGTGCGGTCACCCGACTGGGTGAAGGTCAAGTTGGAGGTGACCGGCGACTTCGTGATCGGCGGCTGGCGGCCGGGCGCGCGCCGGATCGGCGGGCTGCTGGTAGGGGTGCCCGGCCCGGACGGCCTGTTGATCTACCGGGGGCGGGTCGGCGGCGGGATCGGCGCGGCCATCGAGCGGCAACTCCTGGCCGAGTTGGAGCCGCTGCGCTCCGGCGTGTCACCGTTCGCGCCCGGTGTGCCCCGCGAGGATGCCCGGGGCGCCATCTGGGTAACACCCCAGGTGGTGGTGGAGGTGAAGTACGGCCAGCGCACCCCCGACGGCCGGCTGCGCTTCCCCCGGGTGCTGCGGTTGCGTCCGGACAAACCCCCCGAGGAGGTCGACGATGCCGGCTGAACGGCTGCGGGTGGACGTCGAGGGCCGTTCGCTGGAGCTGTCCAACCTGGACAAGGTGCTCTACCCGGCGGCCGGGTTCACCAAGGGCGAGGTGATCGACTACTACACCCGGATCTCCCCGGTTCTGCTGCCGCACCTGCGGGACCGCCCGGTCACCCGGATCCGCTTCCCCAACGGGGTGGACGACAAGTCGTTCTTCGAGAAGAACACGCCAGCCGCGACCCCGGACTGGGTGCGGGTGGAGAACCTGCCCGCGCCCGGGTCGACGAAGGGCCGGGAGACCATCGACTACGTGATCGCCGACGACCTGCCCACCCTGGTCTGGCTGGCGAACCTGGCCGCGTTGGAGCTGCACACGCCGCAGTGGAAGGTCGGCCAGCACCCGGACATGATGGTCGTCGACCTGGACCCGGGGCCGCCGGCCGGGCTGGCCGAGTGCTGCCCGGTGGCGGTGCTGATGCGCGACCGCCTGGCCGACGACGGCATCGAGTCGTACCCGAAGACGTCCGGCAAGAAGGGCATGCAGCTCTGCTGCCCGATCGCCGGCACCCAGTCGTCCGACCTGGTCTCCGACTACGCGCGCCGGATCGCCCAGGAATTGGAGAAGGCCCACCCGAAGCTGGTCGTGTCGAAGATGGCGAAGAACCTGCGCCCCGGCAAGGTCTTCATCGACTGGAGCCAGAACAACGCGGCGAAGACCACCGTCGCCCCGTACTCGCTGCGGGCCCAGTCAGCGCCGTCGGTCTCGACGCCGCTGACCTGGGACGAGGTGGAGGCCGGCGCCCGCGGGCGGAGACCGGCCGTGCGCCAGTTCACCGCCGCCGAGGTCCTGGCCCGGATCGAGGAGTACGACGACCTGCTCGCCCCGCTGCTCGACGGCGGGCCGGAACTGCCGGCGCGCTGACAACCTTCGGCCCGCTCGCGGCGTGTAAGGCGCGTGATCGACCAACAGAAACCACCGCCCGCGGCGGACCGGTCCTACGCCGCGTTCGTCGAGGTGGCCGCGCAGCGACATATCCGGCTGGCCATGCTGCTCAGCGGCAAGATCAAGAGGTGGAACGGGGAGGTCCGGCGTCCACTCCTGTGGACGCCGGGCCAGGTAACCGCCTGTCGCCGCCGGTGGCTCAACGTGACGCCCTCACCGGTCCCAACCCCACCGCTCACCCCCTTTGCTTTGCTTATGCATATGCACCACGGGCTTCACCTGCCGGTTCGTCTGGTTTCCGGATCCTGGGGAGCCAGAGCCGCGTTGACGGAGCGTGTCTGGTGCGTCCGCGGCGGCAGAGCAAAGGGGGGCGGGAGGGGGGTGGTGGTCTGGCGGGTGGTCACGGAGTGTGATCGGCCCGGAGCCCGCCTCCAGCGGGTGCGGCGCGTAGCCGCCACCAGGCGCACACGACCAGGCTGGCCGTGATGACGGTGACCGCGATGTCGCCGGCCAGCGCCGCGGCCGGGCTCCCCGGGGAGTACGGCGGCACCAGGTACGCGAACGCCGCCGCCATCACCAGGCTCGCAGAGCCGGCCGCGAGCACGTGGCGCTGCGTCCAACCGGCGCGCGACGCCCAGTAGGCGACCAGGCTCCCGAGGCCGGCGGCGAGCGTCACCGCGAGGGCCACTCCCGCCCAGCCGGACGCCAGCTCGCGGCCGAGCGGGACGACGGCGACCGCCAGGCCCACCCAGAGCGGATGCGGTGCCCGGCTGCCGCGTCGCTCGGCGCCGGTGAGCGAGGGTCGTGGGCGAGGGTGCCGCCAGCGGGGCAGCAGGGCGGCCGTGGCGAGGGCGAGGACCATCGCGGCGGCGACGGCGAGCTGGAGCGGGCTGGCCAGGAAGTCCTTCCGGCCGCTGCTGTCCGAGAAGATCAGCAGGCTACCGAGCAGATAGAGCACGCCGACCACCACGAGTCCGGGCCGGCGCAGCCACGGGCGGAGCCGGCGGTCCGCACCGAGGAACGACTCGACCAGCACGATCGGCGCACAGATGGTCAACACGACGTGGTTGCCCACGAAGTCGATCGCCTGCCCGGCGCTGAACCCGAGCCCTGGCACGACTGTCGCCTCGTCGGCGGCGGCCGCGTCCGCGTACTGCGTGTCGTCCAGGTGGTCGAGGTTGAACAGCGACTGGTCGACCAGACAGGCCTGGAGCACACCGTACGCGGCGGCGAGCAGCACGATCGTCGGCCAGCCAGCGCCGAGACGCCGGGCGGTCTCCCGGATCAGGATCGCCGCCCCGCCGTACATCGGGCCGAGGAAGACGAGCACCGGCAGGAAGTCGTCGATGGCGAAGCCACCCCACGAGCACTCGGCCACCCACGGCGCGAGCAACAGCAACGCCATCACCGGCACGAGCCGGTGGCGCAACGAGAGCCGGTCGGCGGGGCCCGATGCGGCGTGCGGCGCGGCGGGACGGTCGGCGGGGTCGGGTTCGGGCGGCACGGGTGCTCCTCGGCGGCTCGGCGGTCGTCGTCGGTCACGGTGCGCGAGCCATCCGGCCAGCCGCTACGGCCATCGGCCGACGGGGACGGCGACCAAGGTCGTTGCGTAGGGTGGTGCCGACGTCGTCACCACCGGGAGCACGCGGATGCAGACACACGCCACGACCGACCTGTCGGTCCCGTCCACCGCCGCCGAGAGCCCGCTGCTCAGCTACCGCGACGAGGCGACCGGTGAGCGCGTCGACCTCACCGCCCAGCAGGTCGGCGCGTGGTCCGCGCGCAGCGCGAGCCTGCTGCGGGACGGCTGTGGGCTCGGCCCCGGCAGCCGCGTAGCGGTGCTGCTGCCGCCGCACTGGCGTACCGCAGCGGTGTTGTTGGGCGCCTGGGCGTGCGGCCTGGCGGTGTCGTTCCGGCCGCGCGCCACGGCGGGCCTGCCGGTGTTGGAGCCCGACGGCGACCGGCCGTTCGACGCGGTCCTCGTGACGCCCGAGCGGCAGGACGACTGGCTGGAGGACGTGCCGGACGCGCCGCACCGCTACCTCGTCGGCACCGGGCCGGGGCGGTTGACCGACGTGCCGTTGGGCTGGTTGGACTGGTCCGCCGAAGTGCTCCGCCACCCCGACGTCACGCCCGACCACACCGCCATCCACCCGTCGGACCCGGCGAGCGCGGATGGCACCACCTACGGTCAGTGGGGCGCGCTCGCCCGGGAGGTCGCCGGAATGCTCGATCTGCGCGCCGGTGACCGACTGCTGGTCGACGCGGCCGAGCACGAGCAGCCGCTGAAGTGGTTGCTGGCACCGCTGTCGGCCGGCGCGTCGGTGGTCATCAGCGCCAACCTCGACCCGGCCCGGCGGGACGCGATCGTCGCCGCCGAGCAGGTCACCCGGATTCTCTGACCTGGATCTGCGTTCTCGCCTGTTCGACCTGCCGCACGATGGCATGGGCGTCGTGCGCCTGTGCGATGGTGTCCGCCTCGTCGAGGGTCGCGAGCGCGTCCGCGTGGCGGTCCTGGGCGGCGGCGACGTAGGCCAGCCCGACCATGTTGGCGGCCACGCCCGGCAACGCTCCGATCTCTCGGCGCAGCCGTGTCGACTCCTCCAGCCGTTCGCGCGCCTCATCCAGCCGACCGGCCATGTGCGCCGCGATGCCGAGGTGACGCAGCGCCTCGGCCTCGGTCGACCGGTCGCCGACCTGCGCCGCCAGGTGGCGGGACCTCTCGAAGTGCGGAACCGCGGTCTCGTTGTCGCGCCGGATGATCTGGTGCAGGCAGCCGATCCAGAACAGCGCCTCGGCCTGGCCGCGGGTGTCGGCGAGGGCCTGGTACAGCTCGCTCGCGCGCTCGAACAGCGGCAGCTCCGCCGGGTCCTCGACGGGCGAGGTGCCGCCCCGGGCGCGTTCGTCGAGGTACCGCGCGTGCAGCACCCGCCCACGAGCCAGCGCGGCGTCGGCCTCCACCGCGTCCAGGTCCCGTTCGGCGTCGGCCAGTACGCGGACCTCGCCGCCGTACACGGCCTGTTCGTAGAGTTTCCGGGCCCGTTCGATGCGATCTTCGGCGTTCATTCGCCGCCCCCGTCCTGGCATCGCCACTGCGTACCGGATCAGCAGCCTAGTGGTCCACAACCGCGCGGAGCGACCCCAATCAGCGCCGCCTGATCCGGTTCCGTTACATCGCCATCTGCCCTGCTCAGAGGGTCTTTTGCCGATGTCGTCGACGTGTTCTCATACCGGAGCGACGGCATCGTCGACATCGCACCGCTCCCTCATCGAAAGGTGCACCGATGCAGAGCAGATCCCCCTTTCGGCTGGCGGTCCTCACCGCCACCGCCGCCACGTTCCTGGCGTCCGGCGGCGCGTCCGGGGGGCTGGCCACCGCCGCTCCCGTGACCGCCTCGCCGGGCGTCACGGCCTGCGCCGGTGAGCAGAGCGCCGCCCGGGTCGCTGAGGGCGCCACGGCCCAGGAGCCGGAGCTGTACTCGAAGAACGAGGCCAACGCCTACGGCGTGATCAAGGATGCGCCGCGCCTGCCCAACGGCAGCGTCACCATCCCGACGGTCTTCCACATGGTCTCCGACCACCCCCTCAGCGCCGCCGAGACGACCAGGTGGAACACCCTGATCGCCGCGCAGATGACGGTGCTCAACGACTCGTTCGCCGGCCGCACGGCAACGGACGCCTCCGACACGCCGTTCCGATTCGACCTCGTCGACACCACGTGGACGGTGAACAGCGCCTGGTACACGGTCGAGCCGGGCAAGAACGAGCGGGACATGAAGAAGGCCCTCTACACCGGCGACTCCCGCACCCTGAACGTGTACGCGGCAAACATCGGCGGCGGCCTGCTCGGCTGGGCGTACTTCCCGAAGGGTTACAACAACGGCCGCGACTACATCGACGGCGTGGTGATGCTCGACGAGTCGATGCCGGGCGGCACGGCCGGCAAGTACGCCCTCGGTGACACGCTGACCCACGAGGTCGGGCACTGGCTGATGCTGGAGCACACCTTCGCGCACGGCTGCTCGGCGTCCGGCGACTTCGTCGCGGACACCCCGCGCGAGGCGGCCCCGCAGTTCGACTGTCCGGTGGGCGCGGACTCCTGCACCGCACCCGGGTTGGACCCGATCCACAACTTCATGGACTACACGCAGGACTCCTGCATGAACATGTTCACCGCCGGCCAGGCGGACCGGATGAGCGACGCCTGGGTGGCGTTTCGTTCTGGTGGCACCAAGAGCTGAACGCACCCGACGGGCACCTGAAAGGGGTTGGCGAGCCAACGGTTCGTCAACCCCTTTCGCGTACGCAGACCGAAGCGCCACCGGGAGCGCCGTTCAGCCAACCACCATCGCTGGATCTCCATCCGATCCGCTACCCCACGTAACGCTGTGGACGGTGCCGTCGCCGTCTACAACGGAGCGACGATCTTGTCGCCGACCCGGCGCCGGCCTCCGAGCACACACCGCCGCCGGGCACGGGGTATCAACCGAAGGGAGACCGCGTATGCGGTTCCGCACTCTGGCCCGCTCGGCCCTGGCAGCGACGGTGATCGCGGCGACCGGACTCGTCGCCGCCGTCGCACCCGCCCAGGCCGCGGACACCAGCACCGTTCTGCAGGGGGTGGGCACCTCGCTGACGGTGACCCGCATCCCCAACGGCGACGAGACCACCATGGTCATTCTGCCTGCGGTGTTCCCTGCCTCGGACGGAACCTTCCGCTTCACCGACGCGCCGGGTGTGCCGGGCAGCTACACGTACACCGCGCGCTGGGACGGGGATGCCACCTTCCTGCCGGCGCGGGCCGACCACCTCGTCGTGGTCAAGTAACCACTGCGTCACCGCTGATGGCCGGTCGGGGTCACAGGGCGAAGAGGAGGGCGGCGTTGAGGAGGACGACCACGGCGGTGGCGAAGTGGATGCCGAACGCTACGGCCTTCGTTCCGCCGTTGCGGAGCACGATGAACGTGTCGCCCAGCGGGACGAGCGCGACGACCAGCATGAACCACGCGACCGCGTCGGCCGTCGTGAAGGCGATCAGGGCGAGGCCGATCAGCCCGAAGGTGAGGTCCTTCAGCCCTTTGACGGTCAAATAGGCGGAGTCGCCCGGCCGCGCCGGCACGCCGTACCCGGCGGCTGCGGCCTGCGGTACCAGCAGGAACCGCGCGCCGATGAAGACGATGAACAGGCTGAGGACGACGGCGAGCCCGTAGGCCAGGGGTGACAACATGGTCCGCTCCAATTGCTAGCGCTGCTAGATGTAGGAGCGACGCTAGCAGAGCGCCGGCAGGAACGCTAGCGGTGCTAGCATCACTGGCATGTCGACTCAGACGCGCCGGGAGCGCGAGCGGGCGGAACGGGAACGCGCCATCGTCGCCGCCGCCCGGGAGTTGGCCCTGGCGGAAGGCTGGGACGCGGTGACCACCCGGCGGCTCGCCGCCGAGATCGAGTACAGCCAGCCCGTCCTCTACAGCCACTTCAAGGGCAAGGACGCCATCATGGCGGCGGTCGCCGTCGAGGGCTTCGCCGAGCTGGCCACCGCGCTGGCCTCGGCCCGCACCTCGGCGGCCGACCCCCGGCAGGCCGTCGCCGACGTCGCGGCGGCGTACACCACCTTCGCCGAGCGGCGACCCGCGCTCTACGACGCGATGTTCACCCTCGCCGTGGACCTGCCGTTCGCCAGCTCGGACGTCCCAACCGACCTCGCTCGCGGCTTCGCCGAGCTGGCCGAGACGGTCCGCCCGTTCGCCGGAAACGGCGACCTGGAGGTCCTCACCGAGACGTTCTGGAGCGGCCTGCACGGTCTGGTCACGCTGATGCGCAGCGGCAGGCTCCGCCGGGAGGGCCACGACCGACGGCTCGCGATGCTGGTCGACCGCTTCTCGCGCTGACGCGAGGCCGGCTCAGGCCTTGGTCAACTCGGGTTGCAGGAAGGCGGGGTGTCGGGGTGCTCGGGACACCCCGGTTTCCAGGAACTCGAGTCGATCAAGGCCTGAGCGCCGAGCGGGCGGTCAGTCGAAGGAAGGCAGGGACGGGCCGAGGACGTCGTCGGCGTCGACGATGGTGTACGCGTACCCCTGCTCGGCGAGGAAGCGCTGCCGGTGCGCCGCGTACTCGGTGTCGATGGTGTCCCGGGACACCACAGTGTAGAAGTGCGCCTGCCGGCCGTCGGCCTTCGGCCGGAGCACCCGACCGAGCCGCTGCGCCTCCTCCTGGCGGGACCCGAACGTCCCGGACACCTGGATCGCCACCGCCGCCTCGGGCAGGTCGATGGAGAAGTTGCCGACCTTCGAGATGACCAACGTGCGCAGCTCGCCAGAGCGGAACGCGTCGAACAGCCGTTCCCGCTCCTTGTTCGTGGTCGAACCCTGGATGATCGGCGCGTCCAGGTACTCCCCGAGCTGGTGCAGCTGGTCGATGTACGCGCCGATCACCAGCACCTGGTCCTCCGGGTGCCGCTCGACGAGCGCCTTGACCACCGGCAGCTTCGTGCGCGCGGTCGCCGCCATCCGGTACCGCTCCTCGGCCTCCGCCGTCGCGTACGCCATCCGCTCCGCGTCGGTGAGGGTCACCCGGACCTCGGTGCACTCGGCCGGGGCGATCCAGCCCTGTGACTCGATGTCCTTCCACGGCGCGTCGTACCGCTTGGGCCCGATCAGGCTGAACACGTCACCCTCGCGGCCGTCCTCGCGTACCAGAGTGGCGGTCAGGCCCAGCCGGCGGCGGGCCTGGAGGTCCGCCGTGAAGCGGAAGATCGGCGCGGGCAGCAGGTGCACCTCGTCGTAGACGACCAGGCCCCAGTCGCGGGCCCCGAACAGGTCCAGGTGGGTGAACGCGCCGCCGCGCCGCGAGGTGAGCACCTGGTACGTCGCGATGGTGACCGGGCGGATCTCCTTGCGCTCGCCCGAGTATTCGCCGATCTCCTCCTCGGTCAGCGAGGTGCGGGCGATCAGCTCCCGCTTCCACTGCCGCCCGGCGACCGTGTTGGTGACCAGGATCAGCGTGGTCGCCTTCGCCTCGGCCATCGCCGCCGCGCCGACCAGGGTCTTGCCGGCGCCGCAGGGCAGCACCACCACGCCCGACCCGCCGGCCCAGAACGCCTCGACGGCCTCCCGCTGGTACGACCGCAGGGTCCACGGCTTGCGGCCGTCCTTGCCCGCCTCGGCCAGCTCGATCGGGTGCGCCTCACCGTCGACGTAGCCGGCCAGGTCCTCCGCCGGCCAACCCAGCTTGAGCAGCGCCTGCTTGAGCCGGCCGCGCTCGGACGGGTGCACCCGGATGGTGTCGTCGTCGATCTTCTCGCCGAGCATGCCGGCGAGCTTCTTGCTCTTGGCGACCTCGATCAGCACCAGCCGGTCCAGGGCCCGCAGCACCAGCCCGTGCGCCGGGTCGTTGGCGAGCTGGAGCCGACCGTACCGGTCCATCGTCTCGGCCACGTCCACCAGCAGCGCGTGCGGCACCGGGTAGCGGGAGTACGTGATCAGGGAGTCGACGACGCCCTCGGCGTCGTGCCCCGCCGCGCGGGCGTTCCACAGCCCCAGCGGGGTCAGCCGGTAGGTGTGCACGTGCTCCGGCGAGCGCTCCAGCTCGGCGAACGGCGCGATGGCCATCCGGCAGGCCTGCGCGTCGGGGTGGTCGATCTCCAGCAGCAGGGTCTTGTCCGACTGCACGATCAGTGGTCCACCGCTCACGCCAGCGTCCTCTCCTCGGTGGGTCGTCCGGCCGGAACGGGTCGTACACCCGCCGCTGGCCGACCATCCAGTGTTGCACGATGCGGGACGGTCGAAGAAAGATGCGCACCGAGCGCAACCGTGACGGCACTCCCGAACGTCTAAGAAGGGGACGACTGTCAGGGAGGCCCCCATGAGGTGCGTTCGGATCACTTCCCGACTGGTCGCCATGGTGGTGGTCGTGCTGGTCGGGGCGGGTGGGTGCACGTTCGATCCGCAGTCCGGCGGGAGTGGTGGCGGGGGAGCCGCCCCAGCCGGTGCGGCGGAGCAGGCAACGGGGGCGAGCGGCACCTCCGTGCCCGACCAGCGCGACCGTCCCACACCGCCCACGCCCACCGGGAAACCCTCCCGCAAGCCCACGCCCAAGCCGACCCGCACGGCGCCCACGCCGCCCCCGGTCGCCGCCAGGCCGACCGTCGCCGGCTGCCCGCAGGGTCCGCACCAGCGCCAGGTCGAGACGTACCTGGCCCGGTTGGGCGGGTTCGGGGCGGTGACCGTCGACGGCCGGCAGTCCGCCGCCGACTGCGCCGCGATCAAGAAGTTCCAGAAGAGGTACGGCATTCGCCCCGTCGAGGGTCGTGCCGGGCCGACCACAGTGGACGTGGCCCAGCGCCTCGCCACCACCGACCCGGCGCGCTGCGAGGGCGGCTCCGGCACCACTTTCTGTGTGGACCTGACCCGGCAGACCGTCTGGGCGGTCCGTGCCGGCAAGGTGATCATGGCGCCCACCGTGACCCGCACCGGCATGTCCGGCTACCGCACCCCCGCCGGCACCTACACGGTCAACTTCCGCAACCCGAAGGAGTGGTCCGACCCGTACGAGGTGTGGCTGCCGTACTGGCAGCACTTCACCCAGGGGATGGGCTTCCACGAGACCACCACCTACCTGCACGACAAGGGGATCGGCTCGCACGGCTGCGTCAACCTGCTGCACGCCGACGCGGTCCGGATGTGGGAGTTGGGCAAGGTCGGTACCCGGGTGGTGCTGATGGGTCGCCGCCCCGGCACCTGAGCGACACGTTCCGGATCGGGGGGATAACCCCCTGTCCGACCGGTCCGACGAGTGTCACCCTGGAAGCCACTGCCAAACCGGGCGGGGAGGCTGGGCATGACGGTCGACCGTGACGTGATCGCGGAGCACGAGCAAGCACCACCGGACGAGGTGTCCCGGGCGACAGTGATCGCGTACGTCGTCGCCGCGACGCTCCTCCTCGGGTGGTTCCTCTTCGGTTGGCTGGTGCTCCAGCAGGGCTTCGTCGACTCGGTCGGTGAGGCCGCCGGCGCCGGCTTCGCCCTACTGCTGATCATCTCGGTGGTCGGCACCGTACGCCGCAGCCGCCGCTGACGGTCACCCCGGCCGGTCGGGCCGGCGGTTAATCCGCCACGACCGCCGCGGTGATCCGGTGCAGGGCGAAGGTGTGCAACATCTCGGTGCGCTCGTCCTCGGCCCGCAGGTAACCGGCGCCGATGGACACCGGCTTGAGCAGGCGCGACGCGGTCGCCCCGTGCGCGTCGACGTAACCGACCCAGACCAACGCCCGGTCCCGGACCGCCTGCTGGAGCACCGCCAACGCCTCGCTGTGCGTGTGCGCCGGCACCGGACCGCCGGCCAGCCCCGCCGCACCGCCACGGACCACCGCCGGTGCCCGCCGGGCCGCCCGCGCCGCCGCGTCACCCCGCCGGATGTGCTCCACCACCCCGAGCAACCGGGGCATGGGCACCTTCGGGGCGGCCAGTGGATCGACCGTCCGTGTCGTCACCGACACCCGGGCCGGTGCCCGCCGGACCCGTGGCCGGGCCAGCACCGTACCCCCGGAGCCGTCCTCCTGCACCGGGGCGTACCCCGCGTCGCGCAGCGCGCCCAGCAGTCGACCGACCTGGTACTGGGTGCACAACACCGTCGGGGCGAGCCGGCGCAGCGCCAACGGCTCCAGCCGCCGGTCGGCCAGCACCTCGCTGATCAACGCCTCGTCGTCACTGCGCAGGTACGCCCCGGCCAGCCCGACCCGCAGACCACCGTGCTTACGGGCCACGTCGTCCACCAGGTAGGTGAGCCCCTGCGGCACCGGCGTACGCGACCGACGGCGGAACACGTCGTGCAGGTCGTCGGCCGTGTAACCGGAGTCGAGGGCCCGCCGCACGCTCGCCGTGGTGACCCGGTGCACGCTGGCCCCACCGGCCGACTCCAGCTCGGTCATCGCCTCCAACTCGGCGGCGAGCGCCGGCTCGGGCGGACCGGGCACCACCACCGTCAGGTCGGCCTGCACCAGGAAGTGGTCGACCGGGGCGGGCAGCAACGCGTCCAACGCCCGCGCGGCACCGGACGGGTCGCCGCTCTCGACGTCCGCGTGCACGCCCAGCGGGTCGTCGCCGCCCCGCTCGTCGGTCGACGTCAGGTCCCCGAGCAGCAGCCGCCCGTACGAGGTGAGCGCGCCCAGCCCGGTGACGCCGAGCTGGGCGGCCTCGGCCAGCACCTCCCGGTGCGCGGCGTCGCGACCCCGGCTGCGCCGGGGGGCCCGCCAGTCCAGCAGATCCTGCACCTCCTCGGGGGTGGGTGCGCTCGCCGGCTCCAGGTCGGCGAGCACGCCGAGCACCGCGCGCCTGGTGGTCGGCGCGCCGGCCCGCTCGACCTCGGCGGAGAGCGCGGTGATCGGCCGGTCCCGGTCATCCCGCCGGCCGACCAGCCCCACCTGTCGGGTCATCGTCAGCCACGCCCGCGCCAACTGCTCCCAGCGCTGGGCCAGCGAGGCGGCCCGCCACACCTCGTACCCGCCGGTCGGGAGCACCTGCTGATCCGCCCCGTACCGGCCGGTGGCGGCGCCGGGGGTCTCCAGCTCACCGGCGAGCCCGGCGGCGTACGCGACCTCCAGCAGCAGCGCGGTGTTCGACTCGTCCAGCCCGGCCGTACGTGCCAACCGCCGCAGATCCCGTACCCCGATGCCACCCGACCGCAGCACCGGCGCCGGCTCGTCCGCCAACTGCTCCAGCAACCCCTCGGTCTGCCGTACCACCTCCATGGTCTGGCCCGCGCCGGCGGAGTCGACAGCCTTCGGCTCGCGCGGCGCGGCGGCCACCGGCGGTGGGCTGGTGCGCAGCGGCCCGAGCGGGCCACTGTCGCGGCGCAGCAGCAGGCCGACCTCGCGGGGCAGCTCGACAGTGCCGCCGGCCGTCGCGGACCCGGTCGTCACCGGGACGAGCAGCCGGTTGTCGACGAGCCAGCGCACCGGGGAGCCGGTCGGGGCGCCACCGTTCGTCGGGTCCGTGAGCAGCGGGTCCTCCGCGCCCACCGGAGGGGCCTGCAACGCCCCCGGCGGCACGCTTCCCACCGGAGGGCCGGCCGCCAGCCGGTCCAGGATCGCCCGGGCCGAGGGCGGAGCGGCCAGCAGCGTCCGTCGTAGCTTCGCCGGGTCCGCGCAGAGCGCGGCCGTGCGCGGGTCCAGCTCCGCGGCCGGCCGACCGAGACCCGCGGGGTACGGGGCGACCTCGTCGACGGCCGGCACCACCTGGAGGGCGTGCTCCGGGCCGTACAGGAGGAAGAGCGCGCGCAGCCGGCCCACGGCGGCCCGGACAGCGGTCGGGGCCGGCGGGTTGGGCCCGGCGGTCGCCATCGCGAGCACCGCGTCGGTGGCGGTGGTGGCGTCCTCCGGACTCCGGGTGAGGCGGGCCGCGTCGAGGATCTGAAGGGTGAACTGGTCCAACCCGTCCAGCGCCCGGGCCACCGAGACCCGTGACTGGGCCCGGATCGCCAGCGCCGAGACGTCGGCGGGCACGGGTACGACAAGATCGGGCCGCAGTTGCAGGAGCGCGGCCAGGGACTCGTCGGGCAGCGACCGGAGGTGGTCGGCGAGTGAGGTGGTCATCGTCCTCCCACGCTAGCCCGGCTGCGGGCTGTCGCGCCCCTCGGACGTCCGGCCGACCGGGGGTCGCCGGGTACGTTTCTGGACATGCCCGCACTGACCGTCGGATTCGATCTCGACATGACCCTGGTGGACTCCCGCCCCGGCATCGCCGCGGCCTACCGGGCGCTGACCGCGCGGACCGGCGTGCCGGTCGACGCCGAGCTGGCGGTGTCCCGGCTCGGTCCACCGCTGCGGACGGAGATCGCCCACTGGTTCCCACCGGAGCAGGTCGAGTCGGCCGTGCGCGTGTACCGCGAGCTGTATCCGGCGTACGCGATCACCCCGACGCTCCCGCTGCCCGGCGCCCGGGAGGCCGTCGACGCGATCCGTGAGCGGGGCGGCCGGGTGCTCGTCGTCACGTCGAAGGTCGGCCGGTTGGCCCGGTTGCACCTGGATCATCTCGGCTTCGTGGTCGACGAGTTGGCCGGTGATCTGTTCGCCGAGCAGAAGGCGACCGCCCTGCGGGAGTACGGCGCGACCCACTACGTCGGTGACCATGTCGCCGACATGGTGGCGGCGGCAGCGGCCGGGGTGCCGGGGATCGGGGTCGCCACCGGCCCGTGTTCGCGCGATGAGCTGCGCTCGGCCGGGGCGGCGGTGGTGCTGGATCAGCTCACTGAATTCCCAGCGGCACTCGACGGCATGATCCAGCTAGCCTTGGAGCAGTAGCGGCTCAAGTGAAGCAGGGGTTTTTCAGGTGCCTACGGGTCGAGTGAAGTGGTACGACACGGCCAAGGGATACGGCTTCGTCACGAGTGACGAGGGCGGCGATGTGTTCCTGCCCAAGGGGGCGTTGCCGGCGGGTGTCACCGACCTCAAGGGCGGCCAGCGGGTCGACTTCAGCGTGGTGGACAGCCGCCGGGGCGCACAGGCGATGGGAGTCAAGCTGCTCGACGCGCCACCGTCGATGGCCGAGCTGCGGCGTCGCCCGGCCGAGGAGCTGCACGGCCTGGTCGAAGACATGATCAAGGTGCTGGAGGCGAAGGTCCAGCCGGACCTGCGCCGGGGCCGGTACCCGGACAAGAAGACCGCGCAGAAGATCGCTCAGCTGGTCCACGCTGTCGCGCGCGAGTTGGAGGTCTGAGGCACCAGGCCGGCGGTGGCGGCCCGGTCGAGCAGTGCCGCCACCGCTGCGTGACCGGCCTCGCCCAGGTCGGCGGTGAACTCGTTGACGTAGAGACCGATGTGCCGGTCCACCACGTCCAACTCCATCTCCTGGGCGTGCGCGAGCACGTACTCCCGGCTGGCCGCCGGGTCCGCCCAGGCCTGCCGGACCGACTCGCGGACCCACCCGGCCGCGGCCTCCGGGTCCACCGCGCCCCGCCGGGCCAGGATGGCGCCGAGAGGGATCGGGAGGCCGGTGTCGGTCTCCCACCACTCGCCCAGGTCGACAAGGGCGCTCAGGCCGTGTCGGTGGTAGGTGAACCGGGCCTCGTGGATGACCAGCCCGGCGTCGTAGCGCCCGGCCGCCACCCCCGGCATGATCTCGTGGAACGGGACGATCTCGATCCGGGCTGGCGGTCGGCCGGCCGACCAGAGCCGGAACAGCAGGTACGCGGTGGTCCGGTCGCCCGGCACCGCCACCGTGGCGCCGGTCAGGTCGGTGCGGTCCGGGCCGCCGTCGCGGTCGCCCCGGGTCAGCACCAGCGGACCGCAGCCGCGGCCGAGCGCGCCACCGCAGGGCAGCAGGTGGTAGTCGTCGAGCAGCCAGGGCAGCGCCGCGAAGCTCACCTTCACCAGGTCGAAAGCGCCCCGCTCGGCCGCCGTGTTGGTGACGTCCACGTCGGCGTAGGTCACCTCGACCGGCGGCGCGTCGGGCACCCGCCCGTGCACCAGGGCGTGGAAGACGAACGTGTCGTTGGGGCAGGGCGAGATCGCCAGGGAGAGCGCCACGCTTCTCACCGTAGTCCCGCCCCGGCGGGCTGGTCGTCGTGGTGCCGCGCCTGTGACGCGCCAGGCAGCCGGCGAGGCGTCCGCCGGTTGACGTCGCTGCCGGTTGACGTCGCAGCCGGTTGCTGTCGCGGCGTCGGGCCGGGAGGTTTGCTGCCTCTGCGGCGCCCTGTAGAGCTGCCCCATATCCGGGGCGTCGGTGTTCGCTCCACACCCGGGGCACCGGTGTTCGCTCCGCTGTCCGTGCCACCGGTGTTGGCTCCGCTGTCCGTGCCACCGGTGTTGGCTCCGCTGTCCGTGCCACCGGTGTTGACTCCGCTGTCCGTGCCCGCTGACCCGCGCCCCCTTTCGTGGGGCAGCTCGACAGGCGCTGACTGACAGGTATTCACAGCTGCGGCGGCATTATCCACAGGGTTATCCACAGGTGGGCGGGGTGCTGTTGACGACGCCCGTCGAGCGGCAAAGCATGGAACGGGTGGCTGACGACAGGGATTCGATCGATGTCGGGGCGATCCTGAGAGGGCTCCGACGGTGTGCCGACCTCAGTCAGCGTGAGTTGGCCGAGCTGGCCGGGGTGCCGAAGAGCACTGTGGCACGGATCGAGGGGGGACACGGTGCGGGTCCGGCATTCCAGACCGTGGAGCGTCTGGTCCGCGCCGCGGGCGGAGAGCTCACCCTCACGTTGCCGGGTGCGTGCCCGCCCGGTCTGGCCGGCGGCTCGCCGCTCCGGCGGAACGATAGGGCAGGGGAGCCGTCGGACGAGCTGCGGGACGAGGCTGGTCGCCGGTATCCGGCGCACCTTGACGTGCGTCAGGTGCGCACCCTCAAGGACTGGCCGGGCGCCTGGTGGATGCACTCGTACACGCTGCCGCAGCGGTTGTGGCCGGTACGCGTTCCGGAGCTGACCTACGACCTGGACCGAGTGCGGCGCGACGAACGGCGGTCCCGGGAGCGGACGCGCGCCCGGGTGCGATGTCGACGTGCCGTCGAAGGGCTGCCGGCCACATCGTGGCGCTTACTCGCCGAAGTGCCCGAAGCCGGGCCGGTCGGTGAGCTCAGGGCTCATGAGCGAAGCTTCGACCTCCTGCTCGGCGAGGACTGGGGTGACCGACGTGAGCTGGTGTTGGAGGGCATCGTCGTCGCTCCGGGGCTGCGGGGCCTGGGCATCGGGCGTCAGCTGATCGGGCTGCTCGCCAAGGAGATGGCGGTGGCCGGCATCCGGACCACTCACGCGGTAGCCCAGGCCGGCAACGTCGAGTTCCTGCTCGCCTGCGGGTTCGAGCTCGCAGGGGCGCGTCCGTCGGCACTCACCCTCGACGTTCGACCACCCGGGGTGTAGTCAGCGCAGAGCTGGGGCTGCCGTGGTCAGGGCGGTGAGGGCCTCGTGCAGCCGCCACGCGTTCCGGTCGCGGGGCCCGATCGGGTTGGAGATCGTGCGCAACTCGGCGAAGGGCAGCCCGGCCTGCGCCGCGGCGACCGCCACGCCGTACCCCTCCATGGCCTCGGCGACCGCCTCCGGGTGTCTGCGACGCAGCTCGTCGGTGCTGCTGGCGGTGCCGGTGACGGTGGTGACGGTGAGCACCGGGCCGGTCGTGGCGCTCGGCAGGGCGGCCCGCAGCGTCGCCAGCAGGTCCGGGTCGGCCGACACCAGGCTGCCGGCGCCGAGCAGCGCGGGGGGCATGCCCAGATCGTCGACGGGGATGAAGCCGTCCGGTGACTCGGCACCCAGGTCGGCGGCGACGCTGGCGGTGCCGAGCACCGTGTCGCCGACCTCGGCCCGGCCGGTGAAGCCGCCGGCCACGCCGGCGCTGACCACCGCGCGGTACGGGCGACCTGTCGCCTCGGCCAGCGCCAGCAGCCGGGCGGTGGCGGCGCCGGCGACCGCTGGACCCACACCGACCGGGGTGACGGTCACCGTCGCGTCGGTGAGGCCGGCGCGGATCGCCTCCGCCTCGGCGGGCACCGCCGTCACCACCAGCAGGCCGCTCACGACACTGAGCCGGGGGACTCCCGGCGGGTGTCCTCGTCCGCCGCCCCACCCGGGCCGCCGACAGACGAGGACGGACGGTAGATGTGGTAACCGGGTGGCGCCGGGCTCGGGTCGTCGTACTGTCGTGCGCCGGCCTGGGCCGGTGCGGGCGAGGTGGGGGCCGGGTCTCCGGGCTCGTCCGCCGCCTCGGCCTCGGCCAACTCGTCGTCGCCGAGGGGTCGGCCGGCAAGCTTCTCGCCGCGTAGCCGGGCTGCGATCAACACACCCCGGATCGCGGCCAACACCCCGACAGCGGCGGCGACGGCGATGCCCATCCGACCGTTGAACGGCACCAGCCCGAGCCCACCACCGGCAACGAAGGCGAGCATCAGCACCGTCTCGGAGTGGGCGAAGGAGCTGGCGCGCAGCCGCTCCGGGATGCGCTCCTGGATGGAGGCGTCCACGGCCAGCTTCGCGATGCCGCTGACCAGGGCGGCGACAAGGCAGAGCAGGGCGACCATCGCCAGCGAGAACTGGATGACGGCGAGCACCCCCACCCCGGCCACGATGATCGAGCTGCTGGACTGGATGGCGGTCGGCCGGTGGATCCGCAGCCGGGTGCCGATGGCGGTGGCCAGGAAGGTGCCGACCGCGAGCGCCCCGCCGACCACACCCAGCGCCCACTCGGCGCCCAGGTCCCGGCCGAACACCACAGTGGTGAGGTCGCCCTTCTTGATGGCGAAGGCGAGGAAGAGCAGCAGGAAGCCGTACAGGGCGCGGGACGTCGCGGCACCGATCAGGGTGGCGATGACCAGCCGACCGGCCGGACGGCCACGGCCCAGAGGTCGGTCACCGCCGCGGCGGCCCAGCGCGCGCAGCGGTCGGGGGACCCGCTCCGGCGGCTCCGAGTCGGCCTTCGGTGGCAGCCTCAGCGAGATCACCATGCCGACCAGGAAGATCACCGACGCTACGCGCAACGGCCACTGCGGCCCGAACCAGAACGCGGCCAAGCCGATCGGTGCCACCAGCGCGCCCGCGACAGTGCCGTACACGCTGGCTCGGGCACCCACCTGGGACAGGCCGAGGCCCTCCGGAAGGAGCCGGGGCACCGCCGCTGAGCGGGCCACGCCGTACGCCCGGGACAGCGCGAGCACCCCGAACGCGGCGGGATAGAGCCCGAAACCGTGGATGTAGTCGGAGATCAACCAGGCCAGGAAGGCGCGGCCCAGCATCGTGGCGGCCAGAGCGTACCGCCGGCCGTGCCGGAAGTGGTCCAGCAGCGGGCCCACCACGGGGGCGAGCATCGCGAACGGCACCATGGTCACCAGCAGGTAGAGCGCTACCTTGCTGCGGGCCTCGCCGAGCGGCACGTTGAAGAAGATCGTCCCGGCCAGCCCGATGGCGATCAGCGTGTCCCCGGCGCAGGAGAGCGCGTGCAGATCGAACAGGCGCACCATGCCGACCTCGCCGCCGGCGCCCCGGGCGCGGGCCCGACCGGCGCTACGGGTCACCCAGCGGCCGCTGCCCACCGAACCACGCAGCAGCAGGCGGACGGCACGGATGGCGGTGCCGACGGTCCGCCCGAGGAGGGATCGCTCGGAGCGGGAGTACGACGGCATGTGCACCATCCTCGCCCATCTGATCCGGGTACGCCGCACCACCGCGGGGAAAGGTTCCCCGGGAGTCAGTGTCACCCGTGCGGGGCGCATGGGGAACAATGGTGGGGTGACCAGGCCCGCCTCCACCCGCGCCGCCCGTCTCGACCAGGTCTGCGCCGCCGCCGTCGAGGTGGCCCGCGCCGGCATCACCGAGGTGGACGCCGACGACGTCGGCGATCACCTGCAGGTGGTGGCCGAGGGCGATCGGCTGGTCACCCACTACTTCGAATGCCTTCTCGCCGGTTACCGCGGCTGGCGGTGGGCGGTCACCGTCACCCGGGTGCCGCGGAGCAAGACGGTGACCATCTGCGAGACGGTGCTGTTGCCCGGCCCGGACGCGCTGCTCGCGCCCGGCTGGCTGCCCTGGCAGGACCGGCTCAAGCCGGGCGACCTGGGCCCCGGTGACCTGCTGCCGACGTCGCCGGACGACGACCGGCTGGTCCCCGGCTACCTGCTCTCCGACGACCCGGCGGTCGAGGAGACGGCCTGGGAGCTGGGCCTGGGGCGAGCGCGGGTGCTCTCCCGGGAGGGTCGCATCGACACCGCGCAGCGCTGGTACGACGGTGACCACGGGCCGGCCGCGCCGATCTCGACCGCCGCGCCGGCCTCCGCCCGCTGCGGCACCTGCGGCTTCTACCTGCCGTTGGCCGGCGCGATGCGCCAGGCGTTCGGGGCGTGCGGCAACTTCTACGCCCCCGACGACGGCCGCGTGGTGAGCGCCGACCACGGGTGCGGCGCCCACTCCGAGACCCTGATCGAGGCGGCCGAGACCGCTGTGGAGGAGCTACCCACCGTGTACGACGACAGCGCCGTGGAGGCGATGTCGGTCAGTCGGGCGCCGGGTTCCGTCGAGGCCACCGAGCCGGCGGAGCCGTACGGGCACTCCTGAGCGCGCCCGGCGCGCCCCCGGCGGGGTCAGCGCGCGCGGCGGCGGCGTCGGTTGGCGTCGTGCCGCATCATGACGGCCAGCCCGGGGAAGCCCCAGAGGAACCCGGCGAGACAGGTCCAGAGCCAGTTCTGGTGACCGTTGTCGGTCAGCCAGTCCCGGAAGAAGATCAGCAGGACCAGCCCGGCGACCGCCCACGCGACCAATCCGGCGAGGGCGAACGGCACCATCGGCGGGTCCAGTGGCGCGGGCCGCGGTGGCTGCTCGTCCGGCATGTGGCAAGCGTACGCGATCGACTTCCCCTGCCCGCCGCTGATCTGGGACGATGCGCGCGTCAACCGGAAGATCACCTGCGAGGACCTGATGGCAGTAGCGCCGCCCGAGAACGGCACACCTCCCGACCCCGCTCACCCGCGTAACGGCTTCGACCGGTTCTTCGAGATCTCCGCCCGTGGCTCGACGCTGAGCCGTGAGGTACGCGGTGGTCTCGCGACCTTCTTCACGATGGCGTACATCGTGGTGCTCAACCCGCTGATCCTGGGTGGCGCCGTCGACGGGGACGGCAAGACCCTTCCGATTCCCGCGCTGGCCGCCGCCACCGCGCTGGTCGCCGGCCTGATGACCATCCTGATGGGCGTGGTCGGCCGGTTCCCGCTGGCGCTGGCCGCCGGCCTGGGCGTGAACGCCCTGGTGGCGTACGAGATCGCGCCCGAGATGACCTGGGCCGACGCGATGGGCCTGGTGGTGATCGAGGGTGTGATCATCGCGGTCCTGGTGCTGACCGGCCTGCGGACGGCGGTGTTCCGCTCGGTGCCGACCCAGCTGAAGACCGCCATCGGCGTCGGTATCGGCCTCTTCCTGACCATCATCGGTCTGGTGGACGCGGGCTTCGTCAGGCGTCTCCCGGACGCCGCCAACACCACGGTCCCGGTCGGCCTGGGCATCGGCGGCAAGCTGGTGAGCTGGCCGCTGCTGGTCTTCGTGGTGGGCCTGCTGATCACGCTGGTGCTGGTGGTGCGCCGGGTGAAGGGCGCGATCCTGATCGGCATCCTCGCCTCCACGGTGCTCGCCGTGATCGTGGAGGCGATCGGCAACATCGGTCCCTCCTTCGTCGACGGCAAACCCAACCCGAAGGGCTGGGCGCTGAACGTGCCGGAGTTGCCGAAGACGGTGGTGGACCTGCCGGACCTGTCGCTGCTCGGCAAGTTCAACGTGCTCGACTCGTGGGGCCGGGCCGGCTGGGTCGTCGTGCTGATGTTCGTCTTCACGTTGTTGATCACCGACTTCTTCGACACCATGGGCACGATGGTCGCCGTCGGTCAGGAGGGTGGCCTGCTGGACGAGAAGGGCACTCCGCCGAGGGCGAAGGAGATCCTGCTCGTCGACTCGATCGCCGCGGCGGCCGGCGGTGCGGCCAGCACCTCCAGCAACACGTCGTACATCGAGAGCGCCGCAGGCGTCGCGGAGGGCGCGCGGACCGGGGTGGCCAACCTGGTCACCGGCGTGCTCTTCCTGCTCGCGATGTTCCTGGCGCCGCTGGTGGTCGTCGTGCCGTTCGAGGCGGCCTCGACGGCCCTGGTGGTGGTCGGCTTCCTGATGATGACGGCGGTGCGGACGATCGACTGGTCCGACTACGAGATCGCCATCCCGGCGTTCCTCACCATCGTGCTGATGCCGTTCACCTACTCGATCTCCAACGGGATCGGCGCCGGCCTGATCACCTTCGTGGTGGTCAAGCTGGCCCGGGGCAAGGCTCGGGAGATCCACCCGCTGCTGTACGGGGTGGCCGCCCTGTTCGTGCTGTACTTCCTGCGCGGGCCGATCGAGTCAGTGGTTCTCTGACCTCCCTCCGGGCGGGGAGTCGATCGGGATTCCCCGCCCGGAACAGCTAAAACGTCCTCGTGAGCCTGGTCATAACCGATGTCGTTAGCCAGGCTCATTAGTTAAGCTAACTAACGTGACGGAGCGGACGGTGACGGCGAAACGCGTGCCACCGGCGCAGCTGGCTCCCCAGCTGCGTGATGCGATCACCCGACTCAACCGGCGGGTCCGCCAGGCCCGGCCGGTCGGCGACCTCACGGTCACCCAGGTCTCCGCGCTCACCAGCCTGCGGCTGGCGGGCGCGATGACACCCCGGGAACTGGCCGACGTGGAGCGGGTGCAGCCGCCGACGATGACGAAGATCATCGGGAAGTTGGAGGACCGTGGCCTCGTGCGACGGACACCCCACCCGACCGACGGGCGACAGGTCATCCTCGCGGCGACCGAGGGAGCGCAGGCCGTGCTCGACCAGTTCGAGCGGGCCCGCGACGAGTGGCTGGCCCACCGGCTGGCCGCCCTGGACGAGGACGAACGGGAGACCCTGCGGAGGGCCGCCGAGATTCTCCAGCAGCTCGCTCGCGCCTGAGCCGTACCCGCGCCACCGGGTCCGTGCCGTCACCCGACGATGACGCGTACGTTCCGGAGGAGGCGCACCAAGAGTGCAGGCGAAGCTGAGCACGATGTTCCAGTCCTTACAGGTCCGCAACTACCGCCTCTTCGCGTCCGGGCAGTTGATCAAGTTGGTCGGCGTCTGGATGATGTTCATCGCCCAGGACTGGCTCGTCCTCGACCTCTCCGACAACTCGGCCACCGCGCTCGGCGTGGTCACCGCCTGCCAGTTCACCCCGGTGCTGCTGCTCACCCTGTTCTCCGGGCGGCTCGCCGACCGGTACGACAAGCGGGTGCTGCTCTTCGCCGCCAACTCGCTGTGGAGCCTGCTGGCGCTCGGCATGTCGGTGCTGGTCCTCACCGACCTGGTGCAGCTCTGGCACGTCTTCGCCTTCGCCGCGCTGCTCGGCACGGCCAACGCCGTGGAGACCCCGGTCCGTCAGGCGTTCGTCTCCGAGCTGGTCGGCACGCCCCTGCTGCCCAACGCGCTCTCGCTGAACGCCGCGGTGTTCAACTCCGCCCGGATCGTCGGCCCGGCCGTCGCCGGTCTGGCCATCGCCGCGTTCGACGTCGGCCCGGTCTTCCTGTTCACCGCCCTCAGCTCCGTCGCGCCCCTGGTCAACGTGGTCCGGATGCGGACCGCCGAGCTGCACCGCGACGCGCTGCCGCCGCGCGACGAGCGGGCGTCCGCCCGGGTGGTCGACGGCCTGCGGTACGTCTGGCGTCGGCCGGATCTGCTGCTGCCGATGGCGGTCATGTCGGTGATCGGCATGTCGTTGTTCAACTTCCAGCTCACCCTGGCGGCCCTGGCGAAGACCGTGTTCAACACGGGCGCCGCCTCCTTCGGCCTGTTCAGCACCGCGCTCGCCGTCGGCGCGCTCGGCGGCGCGCTCAGCGGCACCGGCCGGCGCAGCCGTCCCTCGGTCTGGCTGGTGCTCGGGGCCGCGATCGCCTGCGCCAGCTTCGGCACCCTGGTCGGCTTCGCCGGGACGTACTGGCTGGTAGTGGCGCTCCTCGTGCCGACCGGCTTCTTCATGGTCTTCTTCGCCCAGGCCGCCAACCAGCGGGTTCAGCTGGGCGTGGACGCGGCGTTCCGGGGACGGGTGATGGCGCTGTGGGTGCTGGTGTTCCTGGGCACCAACCCGGTCGGCGCGCCGCTGATCGGTTGGGTGGCGGAGCACTTCGGCGCCGGTGCCAGTATCTGGATGGGTGGGCTGATCTCGTTGGCCGCCGCGCTGGTCGCGCTCACCTGGGAGCTGCGTCGCTCCGGTGCCCGACTGCGTTTCCGGGTGCTGCCGATGCCGCGCTTCTACGTGACGTCCACCGACTGCTGAGTTCCACCCGGCCGGCGGGCCGCATCCGTGGGGCGCTTTGCGCGGATGCGGCGAAACCGCTGGCGGGGTGGCACGGCGGGGCTTAGCGTCGATGTGTGGGAGTCGAACGCGCGCTGCTGCTGGCCCTGGCGCTCCTCGCCGTGGCCAGTCTGCCGGCGGCGTTCGCCCTGGTCTTCTGCTATGACGAGATCCTCGACCGGGTGGTCTGCGGCTGGTCCGAGTGGCGGGAGCGTCGACGGGAGCAACGCACCATCGCCCGCCTCGACCGGGCCGTCGAGGCCGACGCGTTGACCCGGGACATCGACCTCAGCGAGTTCGAACGTGCCGACCGGCGGCCCCTGGAGCAGATCGCGGCCGACCTGCGCCGCATCGGTGGCCAACGGCTCGGTGGCGGCGGTCGGCCGATGGTCTGGCACGGTGCGCTGGTCCAGGCGTACGACGACCGGCTCCGCCTCGCCTGCCGCGCTCTCGGCATCACCGAACACCTCGCCGACCTCGACGGTGTCGACCAGGAGATCGAGCGGGTCCGGGTGGAGGGATTGCTGCACGCCGCCGGGTTGGCCCTTCCGGCGGCTCGGGCCGGGCACCGGCAGCGGCACCGCTGAGCGGCCGGCCCCGGTGCGGCTGTTCGTCGCGGTCGACCCGTCCGCTGTGGCCGTCGACCACCTCGGCACGCGACTGGCCCGGATGCGCGTCGCGGCGGCGACCGCCGCCGGCCTCGACGTCCGGCTCGCCGACCCCGCCGACCTGCACGTCACTGTGGCGTTCCTCGGCACGGTCGGTGCCGACCGGCTGGTCGAGTTGGAGAGCGCGCTCGGGCTGGCCGCCTCGTGGTTCCGCGCCGCACGGCAGGGCGTACCCCGGTTGCGTCTCGGCGGCGGTGGACGCTTCGGCCGGGACCGGTCCACAGTGCTCTGGGTGGACCTCCGGGGCGACGTCGAGGCGCTGCACCTGCTGGCCGGGCAGGTCCGGACGCGGCTACGGCACGCCGGCCTGGCGTACGACGAGAAGCCGTTCCGACCGCACCTGACCATCGCCCGGCCGGGTGACCGGATGACCCCGGCCGACATCGAAGCCGATCGGGCCTTCCTGGACGGGTACGAGGGTCCGGAATGGTCGGCGTCCGAGCTGCTGCTGATGCGCAGCCGCCCCGGCTCCCGGCCGCGTTACGAACGGATCGCCGCCTGGGCGCTCTGACGCGGCGGCGGCTGACGTCAGGAGGATTCGCGCGCGGCCGGGCCGCTGCCGAACAGCACGTCGTCCCAGCTCGGCAGCCGCTTACGCGGCTTGCCCGCCGCGTCGGTGGACTCGCCGCCGGCGGCCGCCGCCGCGGCACCCGTGCGACGCGGTCGCAGCACCGCCAGCGACGGCACGGCCGGCACCTCCTTGGGCGCGTCCGAGTCGTCGTCGAAGGCCGAGCCCTGGCCGCCGCCGAGCAGCGCCGCGGCGCCACCGCCGACCGGTCGCTGCCGGGGCGCGTCCGACCCGGCGAGAGCAGCCGGGGTACGCGGCTCGAGGCCACGACCCGAAGAGGGACCGAGCGGGCGGTCCAGGGAGGCGAGCAGCGCGTCCCGGCCGGCCCGGATCGGGTCCCGACCCGGGCGCGGGTGCTCGGAGGCCGCCGGCAACCCGTGCCCGCCACGGCTCGGCTCACCGCGCGACGGACCGGGCAGAGCGTGCCCGCCCCGCTCCGGCGCCGGCTCCTGGCCGAGGATCGGCGTGGGCCGCTCGGCGCACAGGTACTGCGCCATGTCGTCGTGCGGCGTGACCGACTGCCGGGTCTTGTCGAGATCCCAGATGGCCTGGGCGGTGGCCTTGCCCGAGGGCCAGGTGGCGATGATCCGCCAGGTGCCGTCGTCGCGCCGGTAGGCGTCCCAGGAAATCTTCTCGGTGTCGATCCCGTGCTGGCTCAGCCGGCCGTTGACCACCTCGGCGAGCGGGGTCGGCTTGTCCGCGCCCTTGAGCCGGGTGCGGCGGGCGTGCTGGGCCAGCATCGCCCGCTCCTGGAGCACCGGGCCGGCGTAGCGCAGCACCCGGTCGACCGGAACGCCGGCGATCCGGGCGACATCCTCGGCGGACTCACCGGAGCGGATGCGGGCCTGGATGTCCCGAGGGGACAGTGAGGGGACCGGGTCCGCGGCGGTCGGCGCCACCGCCGCGAGCGGCTGTGCGCCGGGCTCGGCCTGCAACGCGCCGGAGATCCGCTCGTCGATCGGCAGGGCGAGCAGCCGCCCGACCTCGTCGGCGAGAACAAGGGCATGGCCGTCCTCGGAGAGGGCGACGAAGCGTACTGGGCGCATTGCGTTGCCTCCGTCCCGCTTCGCTGGCCGCACGCCACGAGTCGGCCACCCAGGCGTCTCGGACCACCGTACGCGCATCTGCCTCGGGGTGGGGGAAGCGACACCCCGCATGTCGTGAGTGAGCTGCGAGGATGATCACGGTCGGTGTCCGTGGGAGGCCCGACGGACACCGACCGTGACGAACCTCAGAGTCGCTCGATGACGTAGTCGATGGAAGTGGTCAGCGCCTCGACGTCGGACGGCTCGACAGCCGGGAACAACGCCACCCGCAACTGGTTGCGACCCAGCTTGCGGTAGGGCTCGGTGTCCACGATGCCGTTGGCGCGCAGCGCCTTGGCGATCGCCGTGGCGTCCACCCCGTCGGCGAAGTCGATGGTGGCGACCACGTTGGAGCGCAACGCCGGGTCGGTGACGAACGGGGTGGCCACGGCGGACCGCTCCGCCCAGCCGTAGACGGCGGCGGCGCTCTCCGCGGTGCGCTTGGCCGCCCAGGCCAACCCGCCCTGCGCGTTCATCCAGTCGGTCTGCTCGGCGGCCAGGAAGATGGTGGCCAGCGCCGGGGTGTTGTAGGTCTGCTCCAGCCGCGAGTTGTCGATGGCGGTGACCAGGTCGAGGAACGCGGGGATGTAGCGCCCGGACGCCTTGATCTCGGCGGCCCGGTCCAGCGCGGCCGGCGACATCAGGGCCAGCCAGAGGCCACCGTCGGAGCCGAAGCACTTCTGTGGCGCGAAGTAGTAGACGTCGGTCTCGCCGACGTTGACCTCCAGGCCACCGGCGCCGGAGGTGGCGTCGACGAGCAACAGCGCGCCCTCGTCGGCCCCGGCCACCCGGCTGATCGGGACGGCCACACCGGTCGAGGTCTCGTTCTGCGGTGTCGCGTACGCGTCGACGCCGGACTCGGCGACCAGGGTCGGCGCGCTGCCGGCGTCGGCCTTGCGCACCGTCGGCTCGCCCAGGAACGGAGCGTCCTTGACCGACTTGGCGAACTTGGCGCCGAACTCGCCGAAGCTGGCGAACTGGGCCCGGTCCCGGATCAGGCCGAAGGTGGCGACCTCCCAGAACGCCGTGGTGCCACCGTTGCCGATCACGACCTCGTAGCCCTCGGGGAGCGAGAAGAACTCGGCGATGCCGGAGCGCAGTCGGGCGACCTGGTCGCGGACCGTCTTCTGCCGGTGCGAGGTGCCGAGGTAGGAGGTGGCGACGTCGGCGAGAGCGGACACCGCCGCGGGGCGAACCTTGGACGGGCCGCAGCCGAAGCGTCCGTCGGCGGGCTTGAGCTCATCGGGAATCCGGATGATCGGTGCGTCAGCCACGGTCTTGAAGATCCTTCCGCAGGGGCGAGGGCGGGCCGGCGACACTGCCGGCCCTCATCCTCGCACCACCGGCCATCGACAAGGGCTCCGCCCCCGGGGGGGGATGCTGAGGTCTTCGCCACATGCCGGCGGCCCGCACGAGAGAGGGCCCCGCCCGCGCGCCCAGCGCCGGACGGGGCCCTCCCTGGTCGGTCAGACGCCGTGCGGGATCGCCGCCCAGCCCTCGACGTCGGACGGCTTGCGGGTCTCCGGGCCGACGTAGCGGGCGGACGGGCGGACCAGCCGCTGGAGGCGCTTCTGCTCCAGGATGTGCGCGCTCCAGCCGCCCATCCGGGCGCAGGTGAACATAGAGGTGAACATGTGCGCCGGCACCTCGGCGAAGTCCAGCACCACCGCCGACCAGAACTCGACGTTGGTGGCCAGCACCCGGTCCGGACGGCGGGCCTGAAGCTCGGCGAGGGCGGCCTTCTCCAACGCCTCGGCGATCTCGAAGCGCGGCGCGCCCAGCTCCTTGGCGGTGCGCCGGAGCACCCGGGCGCGCGGGTCCTCGGCCCGGTAGACCCGGTGGCCGAAGCCCATCAACCGCTCACCCCGGTCGAGGACGCCCTTGACGTAGCCCTCCGCGTCCCCGCTGCGCTCCACCGCCTCCAGCATGCTGAGCACCCGGGAGGGGGCGCCGCCGTGCAGCGGGCCGGAGAGGGCGCCGATGCCGGAGGAGATGCAGGCCGCCGCGTCCGCCCCGGTGGAGGCCACGATGCGGGCGGTGAAGGTGGACGCGTTCAGGCCGTGCTCGGCGGCCGAGATGAAGTACGCGTCGACGGCCTTCACGTGTCGCGGGTCGGGCTCGCCGCGCCAACGCTTCATGAACCGCTCGACGATCGTCTGCGCCTTGTCGATCTCCTTCTGCGGCACCGCCGGCAGCCCGAGGCCACGGGCGGACTGGGCGACGAAGGAGAGCGCGGTCACCGAGACCCGGGCCAGATCCTCGCGGGCCTGCTCGTCGGAGATGTCCAGCAGTTGGTTGAGACCCCAGTACGGGGCGAGCATGGCGACCGCCGACTGCACGTCGACGCGGATGTCACCGGAGTGCACCGGCACCGGGAACGGCTCCGCCGGCGGCAGACCCGGCCCGAACCGGCCGTCGACGAGCAGGGCCCACACGTTGCCGAACGACACCTGGCCGATCAGATCCTCAATGTCGACGCCGCGGTAGCGCAGCGCGCCGCCCTCGCGGTCCGGCTCGGCGATCTCGGTTTCGAAGGCGACGACGCCCTCCAGCCCGGGTTTGAAATCGGCCATGTCGTTCTCCTGGATCTGGTCGGTGCGCCCGATCAGCTCATCCGGCCCGATCGGCCGAGCGCCTTAGGCGACCCTCAGGGATGTGTGCGGAACATCTTGCCTGCTGAGTAAGGGATACGCGACCCACCGCGACTGTGCCGCACACGACATCCCCGGACGCGCATTCTCCGCCCCGCTCGGTGAGACTGGGCAGGGCGGGCTGGCCAGCGTGGCAGAGCGTGGCCGGGACGCCGAGAAGGAGTGGGGACGTGACGGGCGACACACCTGCCCCGGCCGCGATGCGTAACGAGTACGCCGCGGACCAGGGCCTGACCGAAGCTGACCTGGCCGACGACTGGCACACCCAGTTCGCCGGCTGGTTCGCCGACGCGGTGGCCTTCGGGCTGCCCGAACCGAACGCCATGGTGGTGGGCACCGCCGACCCGGCCGGCCGGCCGAGTGGGCGCACGGTGCTGTTGAAGGGGTACGACAGGGAGGGCTTCGTCTTCTTCACCAACCACCTCTCCCGCAAGGGCGTCGAGGCGTCCACCAACCCGTACGCCAGCCTGGTCTTCCCGTGGTTCCCGATGCAGCGTCAGGTGGTCGTCGCCGGACGGATCACGCCGGTCGACCGCGCGACGACGGAGGCGTACTTCGCCAGTCGGCCGCGCGGCTCGCAACTGGGCGCCTGGGCCAGCCCGCAGTCGGCTGTGGTGTCGGGCCGGGCCGCGCTGGAGCAGCGGTACCGGGAGGCGGCCGAGCGGTTCGCCGACCAGGCCGAGATCCCGGCGCCGGAGCACTGGGGCGGGCTGCGGGTCCACCCCGAGTCGGTGGAGTTCTGGCAGGGGCGGGCCGGCCGGTTGCACGACCGGCTCCGTTTCCGCCGCCGGCACGGGGGCGACTGGATCGTCGAGCGGTTGGCGCCGTGACGGGTGTGCAGGAGGCCCGGCCGCGCGGAGCGCGCCGCTGGGCGATCGACGTGCGCCCGCTGCGCGTGCCGGCGTACCGGCGGCTCTGGCTCGGCAACACGGTGGCGATGTTCGGCTTCCAGTTCACCGCCGTCGCGGTGCCGGTGGAGATGTACGCCCTCACCCGGGACTCGTTCTGGGTGGGCCTGCTGGGCGTGGCGGCGTTCGTACCCCTGCTGGTCTTCGGGCTCTGGGGTGGTGCGGTCGCCGACGCCCGTGACCGCCGTGCGGTGCTGCTCGGTGGGTCATTGTTGCTTTGGGCATCCACTCTCGGGCTGTTGGTCCAGGCGCTGCTGGACGTGGGCAGCCCGGTGCTGCTGCTGGCGTTGATGGCGGTGCAGTCGGTGGCGTTCGCGATCAGCTCGCCGGCCCGCAGCGCCATGCTGCCCCGCCTGGTCCCGGAGGAGCTGGTGGCCTCGGCCACCACGCTGAACTACACGACCTTCACCGCCGCCTCGGTCGCCGGGCCGCTCGCCGCCGGCCTGATCCTCTCCGCCTCGCCGGACACCTCGGTGGTCCTGCCGATCGCGTACGGGTTGGACGCGGTGCTCTTCACGGCGATGCTCTGGGCGGCGCTGCGCCTGCCCGCGCTGCCGCCCGAGCCGAGCGCCGACGGCCAGGCCCGCCGGGCCGGCCTGGCCAGCGTCGTCGACGGGTTCCGCTACCTGGCGACCACACCGGTGCTGCTGCTGTCGTTCGCCGTGGATCTGATCGCGATGATCCTGGCCATGCCACGGGCGCTCTTTCCGGAGATCGCCAACGAGCGGTTCGGCGGTGGCGGAGCTGTCGGGCTCCTCTACAGCGCCATCGCGATCGGGTCGATGATCGGCGGGTTGACCTCCGGCTGGATCGGCCGGCTCCGCCGGCAGGGGCTCGGCCTGGTGCTCGCCGTGGTCGGCTGGGGTCTGGCCATCGCCGCGGCCGGGCTGGCCCAGCAGCTCTGGCTGATGGTCGTGCTGCTCGCCGTGGCCGGTGCCGCCGACCTGGTCAGCGCGGTGCTGCGTCAGTCGATGCTGCTGGTCTACGCGCCGGACCGGATGCGCGGCCGGCTCCAGGGCGTCAACACGGTGGTGGTGGCGGGCGGTCCACGCCTGGGTGACCTGCGCGCCGGCACCATGGCCGCCGGTCTCGGCGGTGGGGTGGCCTGGGTGGCCGGCGGGCTCGCGTCGGCGGTGCTCGTGGTGGTGCTCGCCGTCGCGTTCCCGGCGCTGGTGCGCTACCGGGCGGCGACGGCGTCGAGCGGGGAGCGGGCGTGACCGGTTAGGGTCGCCGGCATGGAAAGCCCCGAGCCGCGCCCGTTGTCCGGCGCCCAGTGGACCATCTCCGCCGCCGGTCAGGAGGCCGTCATCGTCGAGGTGGGCGGTGGGCTGCGAACGTACCGGCACGACGGTGTGGACCTGCTCGACGGGTACCGGACCGACGAACTGTGCGCCGGTTCGACCGGACAGGTGCTGGCGCCGTGGCCGAACCGGATCCGCGACGGCCGCTACTCGTTCGGTGGCAGGACCCACCAGCTCGCGCTCACCGAGCCGGAGCGGCACGTGGCGATCCACGGCCTGGTCAACTGGGTGCCGTGGCGTCTCGTGGAGCAGTCCGACGACGCGGTGACGCTCGGCCACGACCTGTCGCCGCAGCCCGGCTACCCGTGGCCGTTGCGGCTGCGCAGCCGGTGGAGCGTCGACGCGGACGGGCTGCGCGCCGAGCACGAGGTCACCAACATCGGCGTCGAGCTGGCGCCGTTCGGGTTCTCCGTGCACCCGTACCTGCAACTGCCGGGCGTGGCGGTGGACGACCTGGTGCTGCGGCTACCCGCCCGGAGCCGGGTCGTGGTGGACGGTCGCCTGCTGCCGGTCGGGGTCACCCCGGTGGCGGGCACCGAGTACGACTGGACCAGCCCGCGCCGGATCGGCGGGATCGAGCTGGACGACTGCTTCGGACGGGTGATCCGGGACGCCGACGGCGGCTCGTCGGTGAGCCTGGCCGCGCCGGACGGCTCCGCCGGGGTGAGCATCTGGGCGGATGCCGAGTTCGGTTGGTGGCAGGTGTTCACCGGCGACGCGCTCACCGGTGAGCGGCATCGGCGCTCGGTGGCCATCGAGCCGATGACCTGCCCGCCGGACGCGTTCCGGTCGGGCAAGGATCTGCTCACCCTCAAGCCCGGCGAGACCTGGCGGGGCGCCTGGGGCATCCGCCCCGGAGCCTGATGGAGTTCGCCGAGGTCGTCCGCCGCCGGCGGATGGTGCGCAACTACGACCCGGACCGGCCGGTCCCGCCCGAGATCGTGGACCGGCTGCTCGACCACGCGGTCCGCGCGCCGTCGGCCGGCTTCGCGCAGGGCTGGGGCTTCCTGGTGTTGGAGGAGCCGGCCGACCGGGAGCGGTTCTGGACGGCCACCACACCCGACGGCGGTGGGCGGGAGCGGTGGCTCGCCGGGATGCGTCGCGCGCCGCTGATCGTGGTGCCGCACGCCAACCAGTCGGCCTACCTGCGGCGGTACGCGGAGCCGGACAAGGGCTGGACCGACCGGTCCACCGATCGGTGGCCGGTGCCGTACTGGCACGTGGATACCGGCTTCGCCGCTCTGCTGATGCTGCTCACCGCGGTGGACGAGGGTCTCGGGGCGTGTTTCTTCGGCATCCCGGCGCAACGGCTCGCCAGCTACCGGGACGCGTTCGGGGTGCCGGCGGAGTACCAACCCATCGGTGCCGTCACAATCGGTTACCGGGCGGTCGATCATCGGTCACCGTCGTTGCGGCGCGGGCGCCGTCCGATGGACGAGGTCGTCCGGCGTGGCCGGTGGAGCTGAGGGTGTTGCCCCGTTCGTCGGACTTGAGGATCGGACGAGCGGTAGTGAAACTGACATCAGGGAGCAGAACGCTGCGTGCGCTGGGCCGCTAGGCTGGCACGGTCATCGGTGCCGCGCCGCGCGGTGCCCGCCGCGGCCCGGCTCGGCGCCGTCGGTCGGCCCGGCCACGGGGAGGGGAGCGTGCCGTCGTGATCTTCAGAGCGGTCCGGGACGGGCGTCCCTATCCGGAGCACAATCTCACGCTCAAGCAGTGGGCGGAGATCCCGCCGCGCCCGCTGCGCCTGGATCAGATGATCACCACCAAGCGTGAGCTGGCGCTCGACAAGCTCCTCGCGGAGGACTCCACCTTCTACGGCGACCTCTTTCCGCACGTCGTGCAGTGGAACGGTGGGCTCTACCTGGAGGACGGCCTGCACCGGGCCCTGCGCGCCGCCCTGCAACAGCGCAACCAGATCCACGCGCGGGTGCTGGTGCTCTCCGAGTCGACCGAGTGACGAGCCCTTCTTCCGCGCACTGAACCTTCGTTAGGGTGGCGCCCATGACCGCTGCGCTGGACCTGCTCGACCTGGACCCGTCGCTCAGCGAGGAGGAGCGACAGATCCGGGACGTCGTCCGTCGGCTCGTCGACGACCGGGTGCGCCCGCACGTCGCCGACTGGTACGAGGACGGCCGGGTGCCCGTGCGGGAGCTGGCCCGCGAGTTCGGCAAGCTCGGCCTGCTCGGCATGCACCTGACCGGCTACGGCTGCGCCGGGTCGTCCGCCGTCGCCTACGGGCTGGCCTGCCAGGAGTTGGAGGCCGCCGACTCCGGCGTCCGCTCCCTGGTCTCCGTGCAGGGGTCGCTCGCCATGTACGCCATCTGGCGCTACGGCAGCGAGGAGCAGAAGCGGCGCTGGCTGCCGTCGATGGCCAGCGGCGAGGCAATCGGGTGTTTCGGTCTGACCGAACCGGACCACGGCTCGGACCCGGCCTCGATGACCACCCGGGCCCGCCGGGACGGCGGCGACTGGCTGCTCGACGGCGGCAAAATGTGGATCACCAACGCGCCGGTCGCGGACGTCGCGGTGATCTGGGCGCGTACCGACGAGGGGGTACGCGGTTTCGCCGTACCGATGGACACGCCCGGCGTCACGGCCCGCGAGATCCGCCGAAAGATGTCTCTGCGCGCGTCCAGCACCGGCGAGATCGTGCTCGACGGCGTCCGGCTCCCCGCCGACGCCCAACTGCCCGAGGCGGTCGGGCTCAAGGCGCCGCTGAGCTGCCTCACCGAGGCCCGGTACGGCATTGTCTGGGGCGCTGTCGGCGCCGCCCGGGACTGCCTGGAGACCACACTGGCGTACGCCACCACCCGCACCCAGTTCGGCCGCCCGCTGGCCGGCTTCCAGCTCACCCAGGCCAAGCTCGCCGACATGGCCGTCGAGCTGGTGAAGGGGCAACTGCTCGCGCTGCACCTTGGCCGGCTCGCCGACGACCACCGCCTGCGACCCGAGCAGGTGAGCGTGGGCAAGCTGAACAACGTACGGGAGGCGCTGGCCATCGCCCGGCAGTGCCGCACCATCCTCGGCGCCAACGGCATCTCCGGTGAGTATCCGGTGCTGCGGCACGCCAACAACCTGGAGAGCGTGCTGACCTACGAGGGCACCTCGGAGATCCACCAACTGATCGTCGGGCAGCGGCTCACCGGCCTCTCCGCGTTCGCCTGACCTGCTCTTTCGCGGGTTCCTGACGCTCAGCGCGCGACTGTCGTATCGGGGCCGTACCGTCATTGACAGACGATGTGTCTGACGAGGACGGTGAGCGTGATGACCCGCGACGCTGACAGCAACGAGCCCACGAGGGAGTTCCCCGGCTACCCGACCGGCGACGATCTCCGGGCGCGGTCGGATGCGACACCCGAGCCGGGCACCGACGCGCCGGGCGGGCCAGGAGGCCCCGGCGGCCCCGGTGGTCCCGGTGGCCCGACGACCGGTGGCTACGGTCCGGGCGGCGGTGGGGCCCGGGGCCTGCTCCTGCTGCTCGGCGCCGCAGCGCTGGCGGTGGTGGTGCTGCTCGGCATCCAGGCGACCGGCATCCTGCCGGAGTTCCGTAACCCGTTCGCCAAGGAGCAGACCGACCGCAGCCAGCCGCCGTTGCTGAAGTCGATCCAGGACCTCAGCCGTTACGTGGCCGCCGAGGGCAACTTCCAGGTCGTCGTCGACACCCAGAACGACAGGCGCAACGTGCCTGACTTCCTCCTCAACGAGCGCACCCTGTTCGTCGGGGCGGGCAGCGTCGAGGCGTACGTCGACTTCACCAAGATCAGTGAGGGTGCCGTCATCCCGTCGGCCGACGGCAAGTCCGTCGAGATCAAGCTGCCCGCGCCGCAGCTCGGCGACACCAACCTGGACATGGAGAAGAGCTACGTCTTCGCCGAGCAGCGGGGCCTGCTCAACCGGCTGGGTGACCTGGTCGGCAACGACCCGAACCGGCAGCAGCAGGTCTACCAGCTCGCCGAGGACCGGATCACCGCCGCCGCCCGCGACAGCGGGCTCTCCGCCCGCGCGGAGGAGAACACCCGCAAGATGCTGGAGGGGCTGCTCCGCTCCCTCGGCTACCAGCAGATCACCGTCACCTACATCGCCCCCTGACCAGCGCCACCCGAACGCGGCAGCGCCCGCCCCGATGTCCGTCGGGGCGGGCGCTGCGGTTTCAGGACGTCGTGTTGATCAGGGCTGGGGTTCGGCCAGCAGCTCGCGCGGCGGCCCCGACGAGCGTCAGTGCGGGGTGGAGGCGAGGTAGCGGTCCTCGTTCGGCATGAGAATCCACAGGATCAGGTAGACGATCACCTGGGTGCCGGGCAGCAGCAGCGACAGCAGAAACAGCAGCCGGACCATCCCGGCGGACATGCCGAACCGCTGACCGAGGCCGGCGCAGACACCGGCGAGCATGCGCCCCTGGCGGGGCCGGACCAGTTTGCGACTCATCGTCGTACTCCCACTCTGCGGCGGTGCGCCGCGTCTGCAATCCACGGTAGAAAGGGATGACCACCCCGCCCTCGGTCCCGAGGAGGAGCGGCGACCCGTGGACCCGTAGGTGCTTTACCCGGGCAACCCCTCCCCGACGCCTCCCCAGGCGATGCCGTGCCCGCGCCGCCGCCCGGGTGGGCGGTGAGCTGGGCGGGTAGGCTGGCTGATCGGCCTTCCACACCCCGGACGGTCGGCACCCATACCCCGGGCGGTGCAGCGGGGCCGGCAGACCGGCGGCCACGACCCGCCCGGGTCCCGTACGCCGGGACGACGGCGAGGAAGCGCAGCCATGATCAGTGTTTTCGACCTCTTCAGTGTCGGCATCGGGCCATCCAGCTCGCACACGGTGGGGCCGATGCGGGCGGCGCGTACGTTCGTCGCCGGTCTCAAGGCTGACGGTCTGCTGACCCACACCGCGCGGGTGCAGGCGGAGCTGTTCGGCTCGCTGGGCGCCACCGGGCACGGCCACGGCAGCGGGCCGGCGGTGCTGCTGGGGCTGGCCGGCGAGTCGCCGGAGACCGTCGACACGGACTCCGTCGGCCCCCGCGTCGAGCGGATCAGGGCCGAACGGCGGATCAGCCTCCTCGACGCGCACGAGATCGGTTTCGACCCGGACCGGGACCTGACGCTGCACCGCCGCCGGTCGCTGCCCTACCACCCGAACGGGATGACCTTCGCGGCCTTCGACGCGGCCGGGGAGCAGATCAGGGCCCGCACCTACTACTCCGTCGGCGGCGGTTTCGTGGTGGACGAGGCCGCGGCGGGAGCGGACCGGATCAAGCCGGACAGCACCCGGGTGCGGTACCCGTTCCTGACCGGCGCGCAACTGCTGGAGGTCACCAGCGCCACCGGGCTGTCGATCAGCGAGGTGATGTTGGCCAACGAGCGTTCCTGGCGCAGTGAGGCGGAGATCCGGGCGGGCCTGCTGGAGATCTGGCGGGTGATGCGGGAGTGCGTGCGGCGCGGTTGCGAGCGGGACGGCGTACTCCCTGGGGGTTTGAAGGTCCGGCGGCGCGCGGCGGAGCTGCGGCGCGGTCTGGACGCGGACGCCGGGACCGCCGACCCGCTGCGCGCGATGGACTGGGTGACGTTGTTCGCGCTCGCGGTGAACGAGGAGAACGCGGCCGGCGGTCGGGTGGTGACCGCTCCGACGAACGGCGCGGCCGGGATCATCCCGGCGGTGCTGCACTACTACAGCCGGTTCGTCGAGGGCGCCGACGACGACGGGGTGGTGCGGTTCCTGCTGGCGGCCGGCGCGATCGGCGTGCTGTTCAAGGAGAACGCGTCGATCTCCGGCGCGGAGGTCGGCTGCCAGGGTGAGGTCGGCTCGGCGTGCTCGATGGCGGCGGCGGGGCTGGCCGAGGCGCTCGGCGGCACCCCGGAGCAGGTGGAGAACGCGGCCGAGATCGGGATGGAGCACAACCTCGGGTTGACCTGCGACCCGGTGGGTGGCCTGGTGCAGATCCCCTGCATCGAGCGGAACGCGGTGGCTAGCATCAAGGCGATCACGGCCGCCCGGCTGGCGCTGCGCGGCGACGGCGTGCACGCGGTGTCGCTGGACAAGGTCATCAAGACCATGCGGGAGACGGGCGCCGACATGAAGGTCAAGTACAAGGAGACGGCGCGTGGCGGTCTGGCCGTCAACGTGATCGAGTGCTGAGCCCGGCCGATTCGGGGCATTCGTTCACCGACTGCTAACCTGTCGTCCGTTTGACGAGGCGGGAGGCTGCGGTGACCTCTGGCGTCGTGGCCCTCTGGTCGCACCGCAACTCGCTGCGCATCCTGGTCCGGCGGGACCTCGCGGTGAAGTATCAGCAGTCGGTGCTGGGCTACTTCTGGTCGCTGATCGAGCCGCTGGGCATGGGGGCCATCTACTGGTTCGTGTTCGGGGTGCTCTACTCCCGGGACACCGGCCGGCACCTCGGCGAGGCCGCCGGGTCGTACCCGCTGTTCCTGATCACCGGGATCTTCGCCTGGATGTGGACCAGTTCGGCGCTGAGCGAGGCGACGAACGCGCTGACCGGCCAGTCCCGTCTGATCACCACGATGAACGTGCCGCGGCAGGTCTTCCCGATCGGCCGGGTCACCGGCCGGTTCGCCGAGTACGTGGCCGGCCTGCCGATCCTGGTCGCCATCGCGGTGATCTACGCCGCGCACGGCCGGATCCATCCCGGCTGGTCGCTGCTGTCCCTGCCGTTGGCGGTGGCGGTCCAGGCCGTCCTGTTGACCGGGCTCGCCCTGCTGCTGTCCGCCTGGAACGTGCTGATGCGCGACGTGGAGCGGCTGATGCGCCTGATCATCAGGGTGCTGTTCTACGCGACGCCGATCATCTATCCGCTCAGCCTGGTCCGGGAGTCCAGCCTGCCCGGCTGGCTGAAGGTCGCGTACGAGCTGAATCCGCTGGTCGGGGTCTTCCAACTGCACCACGCGATCTGGTACCCGGGCGAGTTCCCGAACGTCCGGCTGCTCACCACCACCGTGGCGGGCAGCCTGCTGGTCCTGGTCGCCGGCTGGTGGTCGTTCCGTCGGTTGGAACCCGCAGTGCTCAAGGAACTCTGAGATGGCCGCGCCGATCATCGAGGCGGACGGTCTGGGCATCAGGTTCGTCCGCAACCGTCGCCGCCAACTGCGGCTGCGGGAGCTGTTCATCCACCGTGGCGCGCGTGGCGCGCTGCCCGGCCAGTTCTGGCCGCTGCGCGACGTGTCGTTCGCCGTCGAGCCGGGCGAGACGGTCGGGGTGATCGGCCGCAACGGCACCGGCAAGAGCACCCTGCTACGGCTGATCGCCGGGGTGCTCATACCGGACGAGGGCGACATCCGGGTACGCGGCGCGGTGGCCCCGCTGCTGGAGCTGTCCGCCGGTTTCTCCAACGACCTGACCGGGCGGGAGAACCTGCACCTGGTCGGTGGGCTGCACGGGCTGTCGACGAGCTACCTGAAGGGGCACTTCGACGAGATCGTCGAGTTCGCCGGCGAGCAGGTGCAACGGGCCATCGACACGTCGGTGCGGCACTACTCGTCGGGGATGAAGGTGCGGCTCGGCTTCGCGATCATCTCGCACCTGCCGCACCCGATCCTGCTGATGGACGAGGTGACAGCGGTCGGGGACGCGGAGTTCCGCAAGAAGTGTTACGCGACGATTGATCGTCTGCTCGGGGAGGGGCGCACGCTGGTGTTGGTGTCACACAACGAGAAGGACCTGACCCGGTTCTGTCGTCGGGGGTTGTACCTCGACGCGGGCCGGTTGACGCTAGACGGCACGATCGCCGAGGCGCTCGACGCGTACCACACCGCGGTCCCGCGGTGACGCTCGCGATAGTGCTCGCCGCCGCAGCGCCCGCGGCGGGCCTCACCACCGCGACCGGCGAGCCGCTGGCCGACCGCCTGACCACCCAGCTCCGCCAGGCGGGCGCCACCGAGGTGCGCTTCGTCGCCAGCCTCGACGAGCTGGCCGATCTGGTCACCGCCGCCACCGCGCCGGTGCTGGTCACCGGCGTCGACCTGGTCGCGCACACCGCCGTGCTGCGGCACCTGGCCACCAGCCCGGTCGGGCCCACCGTGGCGCTGGTGCTCGGCGACCCGCCGGTGCCCGGTCGGACCGCGGTCCGCGAGGAGCGCGGCCAGGTGGTCGACGCCGGCGCGCCGGGCGAACTCGACGGGGCCGCCACCGGGGTGTTCGGCGGCGCGCTGCGGGTCGGTGTGGACGACCTGCCGAACCTTGCCGCCGCCGCGCGGGCCGCCGCGTCCGGGATCATCCCCGTCGCCGCCCCGATCGGCCCGTCCGGCGACGTCTCGCCGCTGCCGGCAGTGGCCGGTGCGGCCGGCTCCGCGACACCGGCCACTGCCGGCGGCCCCGGGTCCGCCGTGGACCGGCTGTTCGCGGGCCTCGCGGCGCTCGGCACCCTGATCTTCGCCCAGCGGGTACGCCTGCTCGTCGCCCACCGGGTCGAGGACGCGGCCGGGCTGGCCGCTGCCGAGGCGGCGGTGACCGCTGTCGACGAGGACCGGGCCGAGCTGCGGCTCTCGGTCAAGGAGCGGGACGACTTCTTCTCCACCTACTTCGTCAGCACCTGGTCGCCGTACGTGGTCCGGTTGGCGGCCCGGCTCCGGCTCACCCCGACCGGGGTGACGGTGATCTCGGTGCTCTTCGCGCTGGGCGCGGCGGTGCTGTTCGGGGTCGGTGGGCGGCCCGCGCTGGTCGGTGGCGCGGTGCTGCTCTACCTCGGGTTCGTGCTGGACTGCGTGGACGGCCAGTTGGCCCGCTACACGCGTAACTTCAGCGCCTGGGGTGGCTGGCTGGACACGATGGCGGACCGGGCCAAGGAGTACCTGGTCTACGCCGGGCTGGGTTTCGGGGTCAGCCACGCCGGGCTGGGCAACGGCTGGGCGCTGGCCATCGCCGCGATGACGTTGCAGACCGTGCGGCACATGACCGACACCTGGTACGGGGTGCTGCACGACGAGGCGGCCCGCCGACCGCGTACGGCGACGGGTGCCAGCGGCGGGATCGGTGACCGGTTGAACGCGGCGTCGACCCGGGTGCAGGCGGACACCGGCTCGGTGTCGTACTGGCTGAAGCGGACGGTGGTCTTCCCGATCGGCGAGCGGTGGGCGCTGATCGCGCTGACGGTGGCGCTGTTCAACCCGCTGGTCAGCCTGGTCGCGGTGCTGGTGTGGGGGGTGCTGGCGTTCGCGTACACCGGTGCCCTGCGTACGCTGCGGGCCCGCTGGATGTGGGTGCCGGTGCTGGACACCGTCGACGCGACCCTGCACCGCGACGACGGGCCGCTGGCCCGGTGGCTGCCGGTGGTCCGCCCGATGGGGCCGCTGACGCTGGCGGTGATCGCGGCGCTCGGCCCGGCGGCGCTGCTGGTCGTGGCCTTGTCGGCCGACGATCCCGAAGGGCTGCGCTGGGCGGTGCCGGTGGCGCTGCTGGTGCTGCTGCTCGGTGGCCTGGGGGCCGGCGCGGCGCACAACGGCCCGCTGGACTGGCTGGTGCCCGCGGCGTTGCGGGCCGCCGAGTACCTGTTCGCCATCGCGGTCGGCGTGATTGGTGGCGCGCCCGGTTGGCTGGTCTTCGGGTACGTCTTCGTGCTCACCGTGCACCACTACGACCTGACCGCCCGGCTGGAGAAGCGGCAGGCGGCGCCGCCGCTGCACGCGGCCACGCTGGGCTGGGAGTGTCGCTCGGTGCTGCTGGCCCTCACCGCGATTGCCGGCACCGCGAGTGTCGGTCTGGCTACACTCGGTGCGTACCTCTTCGTGGTCTTCCTGGTGAGCGTCGTCCTGGCCTGGTTCGTACGACCGGCCAGCAGCGCGCGGGCGTCGGTCGCGCCGGCGGGTGCCGGAGGTGCCGCGCCGCGCTGACGGAGGGACGGCCGGATGACCCTGATCAGCTTCGTGGTGCCGGCCTACCGGGTGCAGGGCTACCTGCGGGAGTGCCTGGACTCGGTGCTCGGTCAGCCGGAGTCCGACATCGAGGTGATCGCCGTCGACGACTGCTCGCCGGACGCCAGCGGCGACATAATCGACGAGTACGCGGCCCGCGACCGGCGGGTCCGGCCGGTCCGGCTGCCGGAGAACGTCGGCCTCGGTCCAGCCCGCAACACCGGGCTGGACCGGGCCGTCGGCGAGTACGTGTGGTTCCTCGACGGCGACGACTGGCTGGCGCCGGAGTGCCTGACCGAGGTGGCCGAGCGGTTGCGGGCCACCCGTCCGGACGTGCTGCTCGTCGACCACGTCCGCACCCACTGGAACGACACCGCGACCCGCAGCGCGATGGCAGAGGTGTTCCCGGAGTCCCCCGGAGCGGACACCTTCCGGCTGCGGGACCGGCCGGAGGCGATGCGCCTGCTGCACACCGCGTGGAACCGGCTGGTCCGCAGGGAGTTCCTCGTCGACCTGGGGCTGCGCTTCGCCCCCGGCTGGTACGAGGACGTCTCGTTCAGCTACCCGGTGCTGATGGCCGCGCGGCGGATCGGCGTACTCGATCGGGTCTGTGTCAACTACCGGCAGCGCCGCGCGGGCGCGATCACCCGGACCCGCGGTGACCGGCACTTCGAGGTCTTCGCGCAGTGGCACCGGGTCTTCGACCTGATGGATGCGTGGCGGCCGGCGACGGACGCGCTGCGACCGGCGGTCTTCGAGCGGATGATCTGGCACTACCTGACGGTGCTCGGCAACGGCCAGCGGATCGCCCCCGAGCTGCGGCCGGCGTTCTTCGCGCAGATCACCGCCGACTACGAGCGCTGGTTGCCGGCCGGCGGCTACCCGGTGCCGGGTGGGGTCGAGGGAATCAAGCACCGGCTCGTCGCCGCCGGGCGCTGGCGGACCTTCAGCGCGTTGCGGGCGGCCGGCCGGGCCCGCGACGTCGCCCGCCGGCAGGCCCGCGCCGCCCGACGCGCTGTCGGCCCGGTCGCCCGCCGGGGTGCGCGGTTGACCCGCGAAGGGCTGCTCCGCGAGTACTACCGGACGGAGTTGCGCCGGCCGATCGATCCGACGCTCGCCGCGTACGCGGCCTACTGGTACCGCGGCTACTCCTGCAACCCGGCGGCGATCTACGAGGCCGCCCGGCGGTTGGCGCCCGGACTGCGCGGGGTGTGGATCGTCCGTCGGGACCGGGTGGACACCGTGCCGCCCGGGGTGGAGTACGTGGTCGCCGGCACCCCGGCGTACTACCGGACGCTGGCCCGCGCCCGGTGGCTGGTCAACAACGTCAACTTCCCGGACTTCGTCCGCAAACGAGCGGGGCAGGTGCACCTGCAGACCCACCACGGAACGCCGGTCAAGGTGATGGGCCTGGACCAGCAGCGGTACCCGGTCGGCGCGGGCCGGATGGACTTCGCCGGGCTGCTGCGCCGGGTGGACCGGTGGGACTACAGCGTCAGCGCGAACAGCTTCTCCACCCAGATGTGGGACCGGGCGTACCCGGCCACGTACACCACCCTGGAGGTGGGCTACCCGCGCAACGACCGGCTGGTCACCGCCGGCCCGGACGAGGTACGTCGGCTCCGCGCCGAGTTCGGCCTCGACCCCGACGAGCAGGTCGTCCTGTACGCCCCGACGCACCGCGAGCACCTGCCCGGCTACCGGCCACCGTTCGACCCGGACCAGTTCGTGCGGGCGCTCGGTGAGTCGGGTCGGTTGCTCATGCGCAGCCACTACTTCCACGACCGGGAACGGCGCCCCGGCCGGCCGGGGGACTGGCAGCGGGTACGCGACGTCAGCGGCCACCAGCGGGTGGAGGATCTGTACCTGGTGGCCGACGTGCTGGTCACCGACTACTCGTCGGCGATGTTCGACTACGCGGTGCTCGACCGGCCGATAGTGCTCTACACCCCGGACTGGGAGGCGTACCGGCTGGCCCGGGGGGTGTACTTCGACGTCACCGCGGAGCCGCCGGGCGCGGTGGCCAGCACCTTCGCCGACCTGCTGGACCTGTTCCGCGCCGACGCGGTGCGCTCGGACGCGGCGACGAAGGCCCGCGAGCACTTCCGGGCCCGGTTCTGCACGTTGGACGACGGGCACGCGGCGGAGCGGGTGGTCCGCCGGGTCTTCCTCGGCGAGCCGGGCGAGCGGTCCGGGCGCTGCTGAGCGAATTGTGTCGTGTAATGGCAGCGTCATTGGTCGAACATGAGACGTTTACCCGATGTCCTAACTGAATGATCCTGGTCACAGTCTTCTGGGGTTCGACGACGAGCTGGGGGGAAGACGGTGAGCACCGTCACGCTCAAGGATGTGACCAAGGTCTTCAGGGACGGCACGCTTGCCGTCGACAGCATCAACCTCGACGTGAACGACGGCGAGTTCATGGTGCTGCTCGGCCCGTCCGGCTGCGGCAAGTCCACAGTGCTGCGGATGATCGCCGGGTTGGAGGACCCGACCCAGGGCGCCGTCATGCTCGACGGGGAGCTGGCGAACGACCTTCCGCCGCGGGACCGCAAGATCGCCATGGTCTTCCAGGACTTCGCGTTGTACCCGCACATGACGGTCGGCGACAACATCGCCTTTCCGCTGCGGCTGGCCGGGGTCGAGCCGGCGCCCCGGGGCGAGCGGGTCAGCGACGTGGCGAGCGCGCTGGGCATCGGCGACGTGCTGGCCCGCAAGCCGGGCCAGCTCTCCGGCGGGCAGCGGCAGCGGGTGGCGATGGGCCGGGCGATCGTCCGCCGGCCGGGCCTCTTCCTGATGGACGAGCCGCTGTCCAACCTCGACAGCGGGCTCCGGGCCGAGCTGCGCGCCGAGATCTCGGGCCTGACCCGGGAGCTGGGCGTCACCACCGTCTACGTCACCCACGACCAGGCCGAGGCGCTCACCATGGCCGACCGGGTGGCCATCATGCGCCGGGGCGTGCTCCAGGACGTGGGCACACCCACCCAGGTGTACGGCCGGCCGGCGACGCTCTACGTGGCCGCGTTCCTGGGCAGCCCGCGGATGAACCTGCTGGAGGCGTCGGTCTACGTCCACCTCGACCGGTACGTCACGCTCAACCTCGGTGACCAGGCGCTCTACCTGCCCTGGAACGACATCCGCAGTCGTGCGGTCGCGCACTACCACGGCGAGCGGATCGTCGTCGGCATGCGGGCCGAGGCGCTCACCCCGGTAGCCCCGGACAGCCCTGGCGACGTGCTGCGCGGTCGGATCCGCTATCTGGAACACCACGGGCACGAGTCGTTGGCGTTCCTCGACATTGGAGCGACAGCGATCATGGTCGACGAGATGGGCACGCCGCTCGACCCCCCGCCGGTGGGCCAGCGGGGCCTGCGCCGGTTCAGCTCGGTGATGCAGCGACTCACCGGTAAGCCGGTGGAGACCCCGGAGCCCGCCCCGGCTGCCGGCAACCAGACCAGCGTGCTTCCCGATCCGGGTCGGCACCACCGCAGGCCGGCGGAGTTGGCGGTGCGGCTGGCGCCGTACCCGGCGGTCAGCGCCGGGCACCCGCTCGCCGTGTCGGTGCGGATGGACGCGCTGCACTTCTTCGACGAGCGCGGCGACCGGATCGACGTGGGTTGGCGTTGACGGCTCGCTAGACCCGTCCCGGCTGTTGTCAATTGTGGTGAGCATGAACATCGGGTGTCGGCCGGGTGGGGGGCGATCGACCTTGCCCGACAGGTTACTGCCGAGTAACGTCAGGCCATGACCATCGACTCCCGCCAGGTGGCGGCCGGCATGCTGGACGCGGTGCCGTTCGCCCGTACGCTCGGCCTCGAATTCGTCGAGGTGGCACCGGAGGCGGAGGGCGGCGTACGGGCGGTGGTCCGGCTGCCCGACTCACCGGCCACGCACAACCACGTCGGCGGCCCGCACGCCGGCGCCATGTTCTCCCTCGGCGAGACCGCGTCCGGGGCTGTCGTCCTGGCCGCCTTCGGGCAGCTGCTCGACCGGGCCGTGCCGTTGGCCGTCCGGGCCGAGATCGCCTACCGCAAGCTCGCCATGGGTCCGGTGCTGGCCACCGCCCGGCTCGGCCGGCCGGCGCGCGAGGTGGTCGACGAGTTGGAGGCCGGTGCGCGCCCCGAGTTCCCCGTCCACGTCGAGATCGCCACCGAGGCCGGTAAGCCCACCTCGGCAATGACGGTGATCTGGACCCTGCGGCCGAACTGAGGCGTGTCGGCGCGACGGAAACGGGTTTGACGGCCCGGCGCTGTGGATAGATTCGTACCGTGCTGGGCCTACCTGCTCATGTGTCCGCCTGTCTCTTCGACCTGGACGGTGTGCTGACGCAGACCGCCCGGGTGCACAACGCCGCCTGGAAGCAGACGTTCGACGAGTTTCTCCAGCAGCGCGCCACCCTCTCCGGCGAGCCGTTCCAACCGTTCGATCCGGGGCCGGACTACAACCGTTACGTGGACGGCCGGCCCCGCGCCGACGGCGTCCGGGCGTTCCTCGCCTCCCGTGGGATCGTGCTGCCCGAAGGCAGTCCGGACGATCCACCGGACGCCGACACCGTCAACGGCGTCGGCAACCGCAAGAACGTCCTGCTCTTGGACCAGCTGCGTACCTCGGGGGTGGAGGTCTACCCGGGCTCGGTGCGCTACCTGGAGGCGGCGCGCGCCGCCGGCCTGCGCCGCGCCGTGGTCACCGCCAGCGCGAACGGGCGCGAGGTGATCGCCGCCGCGGGGTTCGAACCGCTGCTGGAGGCCCGGGTCGACGGGCTGGTCACCCGCGCGCAGGGGCTGCGTGGCAAACCGCACCCCGACACGTTCCTCGCCGGGGCCCGGCTGCTCGGCGTCGACCCCACGCGGGCCGCCGTGTTCGAGGACGCGCTTTCCGGGGTGGCCGCCGGTCGTGCCGGTGGGTTCGGCTACGTGGTCGGCGTCGATCGGGTCGGGCAGGCCGACGAGTTGCGCGCGCACGGCGCCGACATCGTCGTGACCGACCTCGCCGACCTGCTCGACGTCGCCGACCCGCCCGCGCCGACCCGCACCACCGCCGCGCTGCCAACCGGCGAGCGGGGCTCCGCGTGATCCGGGAACGCGCCTATCCGGTCGAGCCGTGGCACGTACGGGAGACCCGGCTGGACATGGACGTGCTGGCCCAGTCCGAGTCGGTCTTCGCGCTCTCCAACGGACACGTCGGCCTGCGGGGCAACCTCGACGAGGGTGAGCCGCACGGGCTGCCCGGCACCTACCTCAACTCGTTCTACGAACTGCGTCCGCTGCCGTACGCGGAGGCGGGCTACGGCTTCCCCGAGTCCGGCCAGACCATCGTCAACGTGACCAACGGCAAACTGATCCGCCTGCTCGTCGACGACGAACCCCTCGACGTGCGCTACGGGGAGCTGCTGTGCCACGAGCGGGTCCTCGACATGCGGGCCGGCACCCTGCACCGGGAGCTGCACTGGCGCTCGCCCGCCGGCCGCGAGGTCAAGGTCCGCAGCACCCGCCTGGTCTCGTTCACCCAGCGGTCGGTCGCCGCCATCAGCTACGAGGTGGAGGCCGTCGACGGCCCGCTGCGGCTGATCGTGCAGTCCGAGTTGGTGGCGAACGAGTCACTGCCCGCCCAGAGCAAGGACCCCCGGGTCGCGGCGGTGCTGGAGTCGCCGTTACAGGCCGAGGAGGAGCTGACCACTCCGGACGGAGGTCAGCTCATCCACCGCACCAAGGTCTCCGGGCTGCGGGTCGCCGCCGCGATGGAGCACGAGGTGCACGGGCCGGACCACACGACGATCGAGTCGGAGGGCTACCAGGACTGGGTACGCACCACCATCGGCTGCGTGCTCCAGGCCGGCCAGAAGCTGCGCGTGATCAAGTATCTGACGTACGGCTGGTCGAGTCGACGGTCGCTGCCCGCGCTGCGCGACCAGGTCGGCGCGGCGCTGGCCGGCGCCCGGCTGGACGGCTGGGAGGGGCTGCGCCGGGAGCAGCGCAGCTACCTGGAAGCCTTCTGGGACGCCTCCGACGTGCTGGTCGAGGGCGACCCGGAGGTGCAGCAGGCGGTCCGGTTCGGGCTCTTCCACGTGCTCCAGGCCGGCGCGCGGGCCGAGCAGCGGCCGATCTCGGCGAAGGGGCTGACCGGTCCCGGGTACGACGGGCACGCGTTCTGGGACACCGAGATGTTCGTCCTGCCGGTGCTCACGTACACCCAGCCGAGCGCGGTGCGCAGCGCGTTGCAGTGGCGGCACAGCACCCTCGAGTCGGCCCGGGAACGGGCCGAGGCGCTCAACCTCCGCGGCGCCGCCTTCCCGTGGCGGACCATCGAGGGGCAGGAGTCCTCCGGCTACTGGCCGGCCGGCACCGCCGCCTTCCACATCGCCGCCGACATCGCCGACGCCCTGCGCCGCTACGTCCTGGTCACCGGCGACACCCAACTGGAACGGGACATCGGGCTGGAGCTGCTGGTGGAGACCGCCCGGCTGTGGCGGTCGATCGGCCACCACGACCGGCACGGGCAGTTCCACATCGACGGCGTCACCGGCCCCGACGAGTACACAGCGGTGAAGAACGACAACATCTACACCAACCTGATGGCACAGCGGAACCTGCTCACCGCCGCCGACGTGGTGATGCGCTACCGGGATGAGGCGCTCCACCTCGGGGTCACCGACGAGGAGGCCGCGAGCTGGCGGGACGCCGCCGCGTCCATGCACATCCCGTACGACGAGGAACTCGACGTGCACCAGCAGGTGGAGGGCTTCACCCGGCTCCAGGAGTGGGACTTCGCGCACACCCCGGCGGAGAAGTACCCGCTGCTGCTGCACTACCCGTACTTCGATCTGTACCGCAAACAGGTGGTCAAGCAGGCCGACCTGGTGCTCGCCATGCACTGGCGGGGCGACGCGTTCACCGCCGAGCAGAAGGTGCGCAACTTCCTCTACTACGAGCGCCGCACCGTACGCGACTCGTCGCTGTCGGCCTGCACCCAGTCGGTGCTCGCGGCCGAGGTGGGTCACCCGGAGCTGGCCCACACCTACCTGCGCGAGGCCGCGCTGATGGATCTGCACGACCTCAACGAGAACACCCGCGACGGCGTGCACATGGCGTCGCTGGCCGGCGCGTGGCTCGCGCTGGTCAGCGGATTCGGTGGCCTGCGGGACCACGACGGCGAGCTGTCGTTCGCTCCCCGGCTCTCCAGCCGCCTCAGCCGCCTCGAGTTCTCGCTCCAGTGGCGCGGGCTGTCGCTGCGGGTGGACGTCCGGCCGCACCAGACGACGTACTCGCTGCGCCACGGCGGCCCGGACGACGTGGTGGAGCTTCGCCACCACGGCCAGGTCCTCCAGGTGACCTGCGACGAGCCGGTGACGGTGCCGGTTCCGCCGGCCGATCCGTCCGGCCCGGCGCCCGAGCAGCCACCGGGCCGCTCCCCGCTGCTGCGGCTACCGGAGCACGAAGAGTGACGGTCGGGGCGGGACAATCCCGCCCCGACCACCTCCGCATCCGGGTCAGACCGGCTCGCCGGTCGAGGGGCGCCCGATGGCGTCCCGGGGCGCCGCCGCCTTCGGGTCGTCGGGTAGGCGGGCCGAAGCGGCCTGATCCCCGAAGTCCTGGTCCCCGACGTTCCGGCCGCGCGCGGCGTCCTGCTCCCGTCGGGCCCGCTCGGTCTTCTGCTGCTGCTCGGAAATCTGCTGCTTGGCCATGGCGATCCTCGCGATCCGTCGGGGCGCCGCTGCGCCGACACGGTCTGCGGTCGCTCGTCGCGTACCCGACGCCCCCTCCGGCAAACGCGGCCCGCCGGCGCGGCGACCAGCGGGCGTGCGGCGCGGCACGCGGGGTACCCGCTGTCGTAGCCGAGCACGCGGAGGTGCGGACGTGGACGAGCAGCGGAGCACGGTGACCGTTCCGGTCGGGGACGCCCGACTCACCGCCGACGTGACGCTCCCGGCCCAGCCGGTCGGTGTGGTGCTGTTCGCGCACGGCAGCGGCAGCTCCCGGCACAGCCCGCGTAACGTCGCGGTGGCCCGGACGCTCAACGACAGCGGACTCGGCACGGTGCTGGCGGACCTGCTGACTCCCGCCGAGGACGAGATCGACGCGCGCACCGCCGAACTGCGCTTCGACATCGGGCTGCTGGCCAGTCGGCTGGTCGGGATCGTCGACTGGCTGGGGGTCGAGCGCCCCGCTGGAGACGTACCGATCGGTCTGTTCGGGGCCAGCACCGGCGCGGCCGCCGCACTGGTCGCGGCGGCCTCGCGCGCCGACCGGGTGCGGGCCGTGGTCAGCCGTGGCGGCCGGCCGGATCTGGCCGGTAACGCGCTGACGCAGGTGCGCGCCCCCACGTTGCTGCTGGTCGGTGGCTCGGACGAGGAGGTGCTGACGCTCAACGAACGTGCCGTGGCCGAGCTGGGACCGGTGGGCGAGGTTCGGGTGGTAGCCGGTGCGACCCATCTCTTCGAGGAGTCCGGCACCCTGGAGCAGGTCGCCGCCGAGGCCGCCACCTGGTTCGTCACCCACCTCCGCCGGTGATCACTCCGCCGGCAGCAGGCCCGCGTTCGCCCGCCGCTGCTGAACGGTGTCGATGACCCGCCAGAGGACAGCGGTGATCGGGACGCTGACGAAGGCCCCGGCGATCCCACCGATCAGGGTGCCCGCGGTGACCGCCACCAGGATCACCGCCGGATGCAGGCGGACCTGCCGTTTCATCACCAGCGGCTCCAGCAGGTTGCCCTCGATCTGCTGAACGGCGATCACCGCCGCGAGGGTGAGCAGGGCGGTGGTGGGCCCGTTCGCGGCCAACGCCACCAGCACCGCCACCGCGCCGGCCACCGTCGCCCCGATGATCGGCACGAACCCGCCGAGGAACGTGATCAGCGCCAACGGCAGGGCGAGCGGAACCCGGAGCACCACCAGGGCCAGTCCGATGCCGATCGCGTCCACGGCGGCGATGAACATGGTGCCCCGGCTGTACGCGCCGAGCGTCTGCCACCCGTTGCGGCCGGCCTCGGCCAGCACCGGCCGGTTCGCGCCCGACACCCGGGACAGCACCCAGTGCCACATCGACCGGCCGTCCTTGATCAGGAAGAAGAGCAGGACCAGGGCGAGCAGCGCGGAGCCGAAGACCTCGGTGGCGGTCCGGGCGCCGGCCACCGGGTCCGGGGAGCTACCACTGAGCCCTTTCCGGGCCTGCTCGACCAGCCGGTCCAGCTGTGCCTCGCTGACCGGCAGGGTGGACGTCACGAAGTCCCGGCTGCGCTCGACCCCCTGGGTCAGCTCCTGACTGAGCTGGTCGAACTGGCTGGCGGTCAGGTTCCACACCAGGGCGCCGACACCGACCAGGATGCCGAGCAGCAGGAGCACCGAGCAGAGCGCGGCCAGCGCCGCCGGCACGCGCAGCCGGCGGAGCCGGAGCTGCACCGGGTCGAGCAGCGCGGTCAGGAAGATGGTGGCGGCCAACGCGATGGCCAGCGGCGCCAGCAGGACGGCGACCCGGCCCAGCAGGTAGAGCCCGGCGGCGACCACCACCAGGCAGGCGCTCCACAGCACCGTGGTCCGGACCAGCCAGGGCAGCGTCGCCCAACTCTGCCTCGGGCCGGGTTCGCCGGACGTCGTCCCGGGTTCCTCCGCTGCCGCCATGTCGGTCCTCCTCGATCTCGGCGAGGTCGGTACCCAGCCGGTCGTGCGCCGACACCCGTTTCACGCCTGCTGCGCGCGACTGCCCGCGCGGATCGTACGCCGGTTGCGGGCCTCCGGGTGGGCGTTCGCGGAGCACGACCCGTCCGACGGCGTTTGCGCGGTCGGACCGGGGGAAGGCAACCAACCGGGAGCACACCGAAGGAGGAGCACAGTGGGCGACTTCATGGACAAGGCGAAGGACTTCGCGGACAAGCACGACAAGCAGGTCGACCAGGGCCTCGACAAGGCGGGCGACATGGCCGACAAGCGCACCGGCGGCAAGTACTCCGACAACATCGACAAGGGCGTCGACCAGGCGCAGGCGCGTACCGGTGAGGGTGACCAGGTGCGGTGACCGGCGTCGTCCCCGGGCCGGCGCACGGCGTCCGGACCCGGGGATGCCCGGTCCGGAGTGGACTGCCCGCTCAGCGCTGCCGGCGAAGCTCCTCCGGCGAGGTGGGCCGGCCGGTCAGGGCGTCGCGTAGCCGGTCGACCAGCCCGATCCCGGGAGCGAGCAGCCGGTGTGCCGTCGGGTGCTCCGGCCCGGCCGGATGCGGTCGGGTCGGACCGAGCTGTTTGATGGCAGTCACCTTCGCCACCGCGTCGACCAGCTCCTCCCGGGCCGTCGCCGCGCGCAGCCGGGGGAAGAGTTCGTTCTCCTCCTCCCGTACGTGGTCGCGGACGACGCCGGCCAGGTAGCTCAGCAGCTCGTCGAAGCGCGCGCCGGACGGATCGGTCGACTCCCACTCCTTCATGGCCCGCTCAACGTCGGCGTGTTCCGCGATCTCGCTGTCCGCGATCTCGTTCCCGTCGGGCAACACCTTGCGGGCGATCGGATAGACGTACGCCTCCTCGGCCACCGCGTGCCGGACCAGCTCGGCGATCACCACGTCGGCGAGGTGACGGCGGTGCTCCGCGGCGCCCTGCCGGGTCTCCAGCTCGACGAGGAGCGCCTCGACCGTGCGGTGGTCGGAGATCAGCAGGTCGACGACGTCACGATCGTCGGTGATCTGCGAATCGCTCATGTCACGGCCCCTTACCGGTTGCGGTCGGTGGGAGGTGTGTGGCAGTGGTACCCCCACGGGGATAACCGAACCCACAGTCGACGATGTGTTCAACGGTGCCGGTGGGTCCCCGGGTGACGGTGCCGACCGACCGGCGCGATTGCCCCTCCGATCGTGGGGTAACCGCCGCCATGACCACCGACCGCCCGCACGCCGACCGCGACCGGTCGCGGCTCGACGCGGTCGCCGAACGCGGCGGCACGGCGGTTCAGCGGGTACGCCACCGCGGTGGGCGCGCCGGCCGGATCCGGGCCCGGCAGTGGGAACTCACCCTGGTGATCTCCATCCAGGCCGGGCTGGCCGCGGCGATCGCCGCCCTGCTCGCCCAGCACCTCCTCGGCCCCGGCTCGCACGTCTTCGCCCCCGCCGCCGCCGTCGGTACGATCGCCACCGCCATCGGGCAGCGGGCCCGGCGTACCTTCGAGCTGCTGGGCGGCGTCGGCCTGGGCATCGTCATCGGCGACGGGCTGCGCTACGTCCTCGGCTCGGGCCCGTGGCAGACGGGTGTGGTGGTCGCGCTGGCCATCGCCGTCGCGTTGCTGGTGGCCGGCAAGGGCGGCGCGCTCGTCGGTCAGGCCGGTGGTACAGCGGTGCTGATCGCCACGCTCGCCCCGATGAACCGTGGTCTGGAGCTGCCCCGGATCTTCGACGCGCTCGTCGGCGGGGCGGTCGGCCTGGTGGTGGTGGCGCTGTTGTTGCCGGTCAATCCGATGCGGGTGCTGGACCGGGCCGCCGCGCCGATCTTTGCGATCCTCTCCCAGCAGCTCGGCGAATTGGCCGAGGCGATGCGCGACCGTGACGAGGACCGGAGCCTGAAGGTCCTGGACCGCCTGCGCGGCACCGACGACGACCTCAGCCGTCTGCACGACGCGTTGAGTGGCGCGGAGGAGGTGGTGACGATCGCCCCGGCACGGTGGCACCGCCGGCAGCAGTACCACAGGTACGCCCGCAGCGCGGCTCAACTGGAGCGGTTGCTGTTGAACAGCCGCGGCATGGCCCGCTGGTCGACGACAGCGCTGCAGTACGACGAGCCGATGCCACCGGAGCTGCCGGACGCGATGAGCCGGTTGGGTCAGGCGGTCGCCGAGATGCGCACTGAGTGCCAGACCGGTGAAGATCCGAAGCGCATGCGCCGGCTCGTCGAGGAGTGCGCCGAGTCGGCCGGACGGGCGGTCGCTACCGGGGTGGGCTCGTTCGGCGAGTCGCTGGTGACCGGACTGCGTACCGCGTCGAGCGACCTGCTCAGGGCGTGTGGTCGCGAGCCCGACGACGCCAACCGGATAGTGCGTCGGGCGGCCGGCGCCGGCGAGGCCGAGATCCACCCACCGGCCCGGAGACAGATGCGGCGGCCCCGGCCGCCCCGGGCCGCCCGGGCTCGTCGCCGCGCGCACGTCGCCGCCCGTGTCCGCGCCGACAGCCGGACCGGTCCCCCCGCGCGGGAGAGACCGGCCCGGTGAGGTTGTCCCGGTCAGGAGGAGTAGCCGCGCTCGGCGATCCAGTTGGCGACCTTCGGCAGGCTCATCCAGTACTCGCCGAGGGCCGGGTCGGCCGGATCGGCGACCCGGATCAGGTCACCGTTGTCGCGGTAGCCGACCAGGGTCAGGTAGTGGCCACCCTCGTACGAGTGCGGGTTGCCGTCGGTGTCCACGGTGGTGCCCTTGATGTTGGCCACCACCGGCCGGCCCGCGTCCACGGCGGCCAGCACGTCGCGGCGCAGCTGCTCGACCTGCTCCGGGCGGGCCACCGAGTCACGGATCTCGGTGGTCCGGTACCTGCCCCCGGTCAGCTCGTTGAGCACCCGGGTGGTGTCCAGGGCCGAGGGGGTGCCCGCCTCGGTGGTGCCGAGCAGCGTCGCCACCTCGTCCTGGGAGACCGCCTTGCCCTGGGCGGACAGGGCGATCCGGGTCGCGGCCGGGCCGCAGTAGTAGAAGTTCGGCTGGGCCTGGTAGTCGATCGCGAGGACCCGCTCGGCCGGCCTGTCCTTCTGGCTCGACGAGGCCGGGGCGACCGGGGCGGTCGACGCCGGAGCGGCCTGCGCGGCCACCGCCGGGCCGAGGACGCAACCGCCGGCGACCAGCAGGCCGGCGACGGACAGACCACTCCTGTGCACGATGGGGTTCATTGTCGAGTCTCCGTTCGGGGGGTTGGCGTCCCCGCTCGTCGCGGCGGACGGCAGCACCGGGAATGGCGCTCGGCGCACGTGGGACGTGACCCGCGGTGGCCGCGACCCTCGGCTTACCGGGTACGCAACCGCTCCGCCTCCTCGAGAATTCCGCCCACGGCGAGACCCCGCCGGTCGCTCAGAGGCTGCCCAACAACCCGGTCACGGTGATCTCGATGACGACCCGTTCCGGATTCGGACGCGGGGGCCGATACCGCGCCGCGTAACGACGCTCCGCCTCCGCCACGGCGGCCCGATCCGACCGCACCACCGCGCGGCCCTCGATGGTCAGCCACCGTCGGCCATCCACGTGGCAGACGGCGACGGACGCCCCGGACGGCCCCGCGGCGGCCACGTGCCGGGCCTTGCGCGAGGTGCCGGAGGTGATCACCCGGGCCAGTCCGGCCTCCGGGTCGAGGGTCACCCCGACGGGTACGACGTGCGGGGTCCCGTCCGCCCGCAGCGTGGTGAGCGTCGCCAGGTGGCGTTCCGCGCAGAAGGCGACAACGCGTTCATCGCGCACACTCAGCCGATGATCGCCCGCCACGCCCGTCTCCCGTCTCCCGAACCGGCCCCGATCATGGCACGCGGCGACCGGTCCGCCGCCGGTCCGGCGGGGCGTCCGGCTGACCGGGCAGCTGCCGACCGGCAGCCCGCCGCTGGTGCGCCAGCCGGGTGAGGTAGATCAGCGCGCCGGCCAGCACACCCATGTCGTCCAGGTAGATCGGGTCCGGGAGCACGTCGACCGGGAAGATCGTGTAGATCAGCGCGCCGTAGAAGGCGACCTTCCCGCCCGCGCCGAGACCGGTCAGCAGCCGCCGCGTACGCACCACCCGCACCGCCAGCACCACAGCGCCCACGAGTGTGGCGAGCGCCAGGACGCCGGCAACCACCACGAGGACCCACGCCTGTCGGGACATGCCGTCACGCTAACCCACCGGACCCCACGCGGCTCAGAACGCGGGCACCGTCGCCCGGCCGCGCGCCACCACCGCGTTCTCCCGGGTCTGCTCGACCGACGGTCGGGCCACCTCGCTCAGCGGCAGCACAGACGCCGACTCCGCGACCCGCCGGCCGGTGGCGGCGTGCGCCTCCTCACGCAGACTGCGGGCCGCCGCCACGGCCACCTCCGCCGCCCGCCAGGCAGCCTGCTCCCGCTCGCGGGCCGCGGCGTGCCGGGCCGCCAGGTTGTCGCGGATCGCCCGCCGCAACACGAGTTCCTGCTCGACCGGATGCAGCCGCGGGTCCCAGCCGTCGCGATGTGCGAACACGTCGCTGAGCTGCTCCACCGACAGTTCCCGCCGCCAGTACGCGTCCAGGGCCGCCCGGTGCAGGTAGCGCTCACGGTCCGCGTACTCGGCCGGGGTCCGGGTGGTCTGCGGCAGCGGCATCGCCCGAGCGGCCTCGAGCCGGCGTACGGCTGCCTCGGCCCCCTCGTACGCCTCCCAGGCCGCCTCGACCGCCTCCTGCGCGGCGATCCACTCCGCCCGGCGGCGCTGGGCGGTCGCGCCGGCCCGCTCGGCTGCCACCGCGATCTCCTGCGCGTACCGGCCCTGCTCGCGCTCCTCCTGCGCCCGTTCCAGGTCGCTCGGCATCGCCGCACGGCGGATCCGGGCGCCCGGATCGAAGCGGAGCCGACCGGGTCGCAGCAGGAGGGCGGAGACGGCGACGCCGATCACCGCGAGCAGGGTCAGCCAGATGACGGCGGCGAAGGAGAGGTCCGGCAGGGCGGCGGAGAGGAGGGATTGCATGATCAGCACCTCACGGTCGAAGGCGGGTATCGACGGGCGGTGGGAGGGCCCGGGCAGCGCCGGTCGGCCAGGTGGCGGGTGATGTCGTCGGTCGCGACTCAGGTGCCGCGACGGATCACCCGGGACCGGGCCCCGGGGATGACCGGGCCGGGGTCAGCGGGTGGGCGGACCGCGCCGGGCGGGAGCGGCGCGGCCGGGCTCGATGGCCGGCGCGTGCCCCGGGTCGACGGTGATCGCGACGACAGCCGTCGTGGTGTGGCTCGACTCGGACGGCGGGGCGACAGCGGGCCGGCCGGCTCGTTCGGTGGCCGGCCCGGCATCGGGGCGCACCGTGGCCACCTGGCTGCTCACGGCGCTCGGCCGCAGCGGGGTGGGGGCGGGCGGCGGGGTCGCGGCGAGGGCGGCACCGAGGCCGACCGCGAGCACCAGCGCGGTGATCGCCAGTCGGGTCAACTCCCGTAGTGACCGCAGCGCGGCCCAGCGGGCCGGGCGGGCGGACACTGCGGAGGACACCCCACCAACCTATCGCCCGTCGCCGGAGATCGCAGCACGGCGACGGCCCGCACCGGGGTGACAGCCACCACCGTGGCACTGTGGACGACTTCGAGCAGCACCGTGCCCCCGACCCGGAGCAAGCCGGACGGGGGCACCGCGCTCGGGTGGCACCGCCGCTGGGGGGAACCCGCCAGCGACGAATCGCAGTCAGTCTCCCGTGCCGAGCACCGGCGGGGCGGCCTGATCGCCGTCCCGCCACACCATCTCGTCCTCGGTCAACCAGGTCAGCCGGTCGTCGGAGTCGTCGTCCTGCGGCCGGCCGTGCCCGCCGAGCACCCCCGGACGACCGCTGGCGCTGCCGGACCCCGGTCGGGCATTGCCGCCACCACCGCGTTGGCCGTCGAAGCTGCGACCGATCCCGTTGACCGGGCGGCTCTCGGCAGGGGCCGGCGCGCCGGTCGGACGAGCCGCCGGCGGGGGAGTGCCGCCCGAGCCCGCGAGCGCACCACTGCGCAACACCCCACCGGCCGGCGCCCCACCCGGCGCCGCGTAGAGCAGGCTGGGGCCGGTGTTGACGCTGGTGGCCACCGTGGGCGACCCGGACAGGCCGAGCAGACCGGCGGCGCCCCCGCCGACCAGCGCGCCCCCGACCAGCGGATCCGCCCCGGCGAGGGAGGTGCCGCTGGCACTGCCCACCCCGCCCGGGCCGATGACCGCACCGGGACCGCCATCGACGCCGTCGTGGCCGGGGATCGTGGTGTCGCCGGTGACCGGCGGCCGGTCGACCCGGTCCGGCGTCGCGCCGGTCGCGTCACCGCCGCGCACCGTGCTGTCGCTGGCGTGGGGGCCGGCGCTCACCGTGGCGATGCCTGACACGCCCTGGGGCGTCGTCGGGTCCTTGCTGACCCCGTTCGGCGTGTCCGGATCCGGCGGCGGCGGGTCGACCACCCGGTCGTAGGCGGAGATCTGGTAACTGTTGGCCAGGTCGGCCACCAGGTTCACCATCCGCTGGTGGGCCTTCTCCTGCTCGGCCTTGTCCTGCTGGTGACCCGCGATGCCCCCGACGATCGCACCGGTCAGGCCGAAGGTGGCGGCACCCTTGATCGCGCCACCGATCAGCTGGTCGTTGTCGTCGGTCTCCTCCGGGCTCTCCGCCTGCTTGTGGGCGCTGCGCAGATGGTCGGCCATCATGGTCAACCCCTGCTTGATGCCCGCCATCCCCTCACCCAGCGCGTCGCTGTGCGCAACGATGAAGCCGAGTCGGCGGTGGAACTCGCGACCAGCGGAGCCCGTCCAGGTGTTGGCGAGCTTCTCGAGGTCGCCGTTCAACTCCCGGCTGAGCCCGTCGAGGATGCCCTTGAGCTCGGCCCACTGGGCGGCCACGCCCTCGATCTGCTCCGGCTTGCCCGCCATCAGGGCGTCATACAGCTCCTGATGGCTGTTGCCCTGGTAACGCTGCGTGTATTCAGACACCGTGGTCCCCCTCTGGCTGCAACGCCCGGTCGACAGGGGTCAGCGCGGCGGTGACATCCTCGGCGTTGGCCGCGTTACGGGCCTCGGCGGTGCGGTAGTTGCTCAGGATCGTGCTGGTCGCCTGCTGTGCCGCGAGCACCGCCTGTCGGATCCGCTCGGCCTGGTCCACGTAGGACTGGTGCACGGCGCTGTAGTGACGTGCCTGGTCGGTGGCGTCGAAGAAGGTGCCCAGCGCCGGAGGGCGGCACTGCATCTCGGTGTTGAGCTTGCGGAGCACCGACTCGGCCTGGCTCAACCGTGCCGCCAAGTGCTCGTGGAAGTCCTCAAGGGACAACAGGTCGACTTCCGTACGCCCGGCCATGGCAACATCCCCGTCGTTCTGGTTGATAACCGTCAGCGACATTCAGGTTAGTCCACCACCGCGATTCCGGGCGACCCGCCGACACTGCTCAACCGTCGGCGCCCGGCGATCCGGTGGCCGCCACGTCACCGGCCCCGCTGCTGGCCGTACCCCCGCTGGCCGGAGCGGACGGCGTCGCGCCGGACGGCGGCGCGGCGGAGGTCGGTGCGGCGGAGGTCGGTGCGGCCGGCTCCGGCACGTCGGGCGCGAAGACGGCCAACGCGTTCTCGTGGTTGAGGGTCGGACCGGTCGGGATCAGCGAGAGCAGCGAGCCGGGCACCGCCAGCGGGGTGACGCCGCCGTAGCCGAGCACCTCCAGGGTCTCCGGGGAGCCCAACGGGTACCTGATGCCCTGCGGGCTGATCAGGTAGATGGTCGAGCCGGCCGCGCCGGACCCGCTGGTGCCGGCACCCGGTGAGGCCTGCGCGATGACCCCCTTGCCGCCGGGCAGCAGCACCCCCTCGGCGGTGCGTACGGCGTCCCGGCCGGTCTGTCGCACCGGCACCATGCCGGGATCGCTGTCGGTCAGCTCGACCGGCACCCGGTCGAAGACCTCCAGCGTGGTGGTCGGCGGACCACCGGCGCTGCCCGCCCGGTACGTCGCGCAGAGCGTGGTCTGGCCGGGCCGGGCCGGGTAGAGGGCGGGCATGGTCTGCGGCATCCCCTCCTCCTCGATCCGCTGCTCGACGAGCACCTCGCTGGCCTGGTTCGGGGTGATGTCGGTGATCTGGGCCCCGTCGCTGACCAGCAGCAGGGCGGTGATCTCGCTGACCGAGACGAGACCCTCCCGGGTCAGCACGTAGTGCCGCCCGGCGGCCTTGAACACCGAACCGACCGCGTGCAGCCGCCCCGCGATCTTCCGGTTGCTGGCCTCGCCCGCACCGCGCAGGGTGGGCCGGCGCAGCGGCGGCCCGGCCGGTACGGCATTGAGGAGCTGTTGCCCGACCCGGAGTCGTTCGGCTCCGGCTATCTGCAGCGCCGTCGTCGTCCGCGCCACGTCGAGCACCTGGAGCCGGATGTCGTTGGTGAGCAGGTACCGCTGGTCGTCCGCCGAGACCAGCACCGCGCGGTCGCCGAGTGGCGTACCGCCGGGCAGAGCCCGGTCGATCACGAGACGGGTGGTGGAGCGTTGCGTGTCGACCGGGTCGGGCACGTCGCAGACCGACCACGGCAGCCCGGTGAGCGACTTGCGGTCCGGCAGGGCGTCCGGTGCGCCGACGATGCCGAGGGTGACGCCACGTGGCCGGTCCCGCAGGGACGCCTGGGACATCGTCCGGACCGCGGCGCTCGGGTCGTTCACGATCAGTCGGGCCGAGGCGTAGTTGAGTGTCGGGTGCAGCTTGCCCTGGAGGAACACGTACGTCGCGCCGGTCTCCCGTTCGATGACCAGGGTCTGGTCCTCCAGCGGCGCGGTGTTCCCGGTCAACTGGCCGTAGGCGCCCACCCCGCCGAGCACGACGGCCGCGGCGATGACACTGCCGAAGACCGCCATCCCGAGCCGCCGCATCGGCAGGTTGGTGGTCTCCGGGTCGCCGGACAGCAGCGCGGAGACGATGCGGCGGGTGACGAAGCGGTACGCCTGCACCTGATCGCGGCGGGTCCGCATGACTTACCTCCGGCGGGGTGGATCCGCGACGATCAGGTCGGGGCGCCGTCGCGGGCTTCCCTACGATAAGGGGCCGGCGATGGTTGCTTGGGACCACCGTTCGCAACCGGCACCGGAGCAGACCCGGCGCAGAGCCGTACCGTGCAGGAGGGACAGTCAGCGATGACGCAGGTTCAGGCGCCACCCGCCCGAGCGGCCACGGACCGGTCCGACGTTCCACAGCGGCCGGCGGCCCCGGCCGACCGGCCCGGCCGTGGACGGGTGGGACCGTTGCTGGTCGGGCAGCTCGTGGTGCTCGAGTTGTGCGCCGTCGGTGTCTGGGCCGCCACGGCCGGTCCCGGCTGGCTCCCCGCCGTGGTGGGCGTGCTGGCGGTGCTGGTCGTGGTGGCCGCGTTCGCCCGTCGGGGTGGTCGTTGGTGGTTCGAGGACCTGCTGCTGCGCCGGCGGTTGCGGCGACGCGGGGAGCGGGCCGCGGCGGCGCTGGCGAGGGGCGCGGCGGCCGACCCGCGGCTGGCCGCGCTCGTCCCGGAGCTGAACGTCATCGAGCTGACCGACCGGGGCACCCGGCTCGGCATCGGGCAGGACGAGCAGGGCTGGTTCGCCGCCGTCGCCCTCCAGGCCGCCGGCGGCGCGGCCGTCGGCTCGGTCGAGGCCGCCATGGTGGACCGGGCGCTGGGCGTCCTCGCGGACTTCAGCGCCCCGGTGTCCCGGGCCCAGGTCGTCGCGCACACGCTGGTCTGGTACCCGGCGCCCGGAGCCCCGCCGGCGGCGCACCGGACCGTCTGGGTGGCGCTACGGCTCAGCGTCGCGGACGCCCGGGTGGAGGCGGTGAGTCGGGGTGGCGGGCTGCCCGGTGTGCACCGGACGGTGGCCGCCGGGATCGGCCGACTGGGCAAGGCGTTGACCTCGGCGGGGCTGGCCCACCGGCCGCTCAACCGCGATGAGCTGCGGGCGGCCATCGTCTCCGCCGCCGGGCTGGACCTGGTGCCCGAGGCGCCGTCGGAGACCTGGCGCGGCCTGCGCGGTGGTGGGTGGACCCACCGCTGCATGGCCCTGCGGGGTCGTGCGGACGCGCCGCTCGGCCCACTCGTCGACGCGATCACCGCGACCTCGGCCCCGTCCCACACGGTGTCCGCGACGGTGTCGGACGGACGGGTGGCGGCGCCGCTGCTCCGGGTCGCGGCGATGGACAACCACGTCGAAGCCCTGGTCAAGGTCGTTCGGGAGATCGCGCAGCGCGCGGGCGCGTCCACCCGCCCGATGGACGGCCAGCACGCGCCCGGGGTCTACGCCACCGCTCCGGTCGCGTCGGCGCTGGGCGTCGCCTCCCGTCCGTAGCCGCGCTGACGGTCGGCCGGAAACGCGGTCAGGGGCGGAGGTTGACGATCCAGCCGTAGAGGCCGCAGACCCAGAAGGCGAGCGGAACCAGCGCGATGATCAGCAGGATCTCGGCGATGTCGAGCAGCCGGCCCCAGACCGGTGAGATGCGCTTGCCGGCGACGGTCAGACCGTAGATCAGGCTGATCACCGCGGCCAGCACCAGCCCGCCCAGGATCAGACCGAGCCGGACCGGCAGCGTCCCGCCGGCGAAGGTCGTCGCGGCGGCCAGGCCCAGGCCCACGGTGCCGGCCAGCAACACCGGGGTGCGCTGGGCGCGACTCAGCAGCGGCCGGGCCCGCAGCAGCGCCAGCAGGGCCAGCACCAGGCAGAGCAGGACCGCCGCCAGTCGCCCGTCCAGCGCCAGCACCAGCTGCGCGCCCAGCACCAGCAGGGCGAACGTCCACAGCAGACCGGTCAGGAACGCGTCGGCCCGTTCGCTGCGCTGGAGCACCTGCCGGCCGTCGACCGACTCGCTGTCGGTCTTCAGATCCTCCGGGCCGGTCGGGATCGACGGCACCGGCAGCCGGGCCAGCCGGTAGGCCATCATCGGCAGCGCCGGCACCACACCGAACGCGACAGCCGCCACCACCGCGGCGGCGGCCGCCGCGTCGAGGCCGAAGGCCAGGCAGAGCAGCGCGCCCAGACCGGTGGCGGCGCCGACGCCGATCGCGGCGAAGAAGAGCGGGTACCGGTCGCCGACCGCCAGCACGGCCACCGCGCCGGCGATCACCGCTGCGGTCGCCCCGAGCAGGACGTGCGGGCTGGCCAGCTCGGTGAGCGGCCGGTCGCCGGCGAGCAGCAGCAGGCCGCCGGTGCCCGCGTGCGCCAGACCGACCACCGCCAGCACCGCGCCGGTGCCGCTGTCCCCGGCGGCCCGGGAGAGCACCGCCGCGCCGATCAACAGGGCCACCGCGACGAGCAGCGCGGCCAGCGCGCCGGGCAGGTGCGGCGGGCCCGCGAAGAGCGCGGCCAGCGCGCCGGCGCCGAGCGCCGCCGCGGCGAAGACGACACCGAAGGACCGGGTCGTGGCGGTCTGCCAGGCGCCCGGCCGCTGGTTGGTCGCCGTGGCGACAGCGTCCACCACGTCGTCGAAGACGATCTCGGGAGCGGCCGCCGACCGCGGGTTGAAGTAGAGCACCTCGCCGTCGCGGACACTGAGCTGCGCCGCGGTACGCCCGCCGTCGAGGGGAGCGCCACCCAACCGGGACAGCGCCCAGCCGCCGTGCCGCGCGCCCTCGTCGGCCATGTCCTCGCCGGCATAGCGCAACAGGGTGGGCAGCAGATCGGCCAGCGGCACGTCCGAGGGCAGCGCCAGGTCCATCCGGGTACGCGGCGCCACGATGGTGATCCGGCTCAGACCACCGGTCGCCGTCTTCGTCGCCACAGTGGCCTCCAGGGGTGCGTCAGTGCTCGGCTGGCTGCGGTGCCGTGGTCCGGGTCCACCGCGCACACGGCAGATTACCTACGATGACGGGCACGTACGATGCCCACCCGCGGGCTGTGTTCCGTGGCCGTACGTCAGCTGGGCCGCTTCTGGGGAGGAGACAGCCGTGAGCACTGTGGTGTTCCGTCGGCTCCCGCGTCAGCCGGGGCCGGCGCTGCCGCGCGGCGAGGTGCTGTTGGAGTCGCCGCCCGAGCTGCCCGAGCCGACACCGCGCGGCATGGGGCAGCTGCTCATGATCCTGCCGATGTTCTGCGGGGTCGGCGCGATGGCGTTCCTCTACGCCGGCAGGGGCGGCGGCATGATGACGTACGTCGCCGGTGGTCTGTTCGGCGTCTCGATGCTCGGCATGGCGATCGGTTCGCTCGCCAACAGCGGCGGTAAGGACAAGGCCGAGCTGAACGCCGACCGCCGCGACTACATGCGCTACCTGGCCCAGATGCGCAAGCGCACCCGGCGCGCCGCGGAGCAGCAGCGGGCGGCGATGGCCTGGCGACACCCGGAGCCCGACGCGCTCTGGTCGATCGCCGCCTCCCGCCGGCTCTGGGAGCGGCGGGTCACCGAGGACGACTTCGGCGAGACGCGCATCGCGCTCGGCCCGCAGCGGCTCGCGGTGGAGATCGTCCCCCCGGAGACGAAGCCGGTGGAGGACCTGGAGCCGATGAGCGCCATCGCCCTGCGCCGGTTCGTCCGTGCGCACTCCACGGTTCCGGACCTGCCGACCGCGCTGTCGGTGCGCGCGTTCAGCCGTGTGGTGCTGCGCGGCGACCGCGAGCCGGTGCTCAGCCTGACCCGGGCGGCGCTCGGGCAGCTGGCCACCTTCCACGCACCTGACGACCTGGTGATCGCCGTGGTCGCCGCGCCGGACCGGCAGTCCGCCTGGGGCTGGGTGAAGTGGCTGCCGCACGCCCACCACAGAGGACGGACGGACGCCGCCGGCGCGCGCCGGCTGGTCTTCGCCAGCCTGGCCGAGGCCGAGGCGGCGCTCGCCGGTGAGCTTGGCGGGCGGCCGCGGTTCGCCCCGGAGGCCAAGCCGCTGACCACCGCCCCGCACCTGGTCGTGGTGGTCGACGGTGGCGAGGTCTCGCCGACCTGCCAGCTGGTGGGCCCCGGCCTGCTCGGCGCCACCGTCATCGACCTGTCCGGGACGGTGCCCCGCGACGCCGGCCGTTGGCTGCTCTGCCTCGACGTGGGCGACGGACGCTCGCTCGACCTGGTCCGGGGCACCTCGACGTCACCGCTGGGTCGACCCGACCAGCTCAGCGCGGAGGCCGCCGAGGGGTTGGCCCGGCAGATCGCCCCCTTCCGGCTCTCGCAGCAGCAGACCAGCAACGAGGAGCCGCTGGCGCGCAGCACCGAGCTGCCCGACCTGCTCGGCGTCGGTGATGCCGCGGCGGTGGACGTGCAGAACACCTGGCGGCCCCGCGGTCACCGGGACCGGCTGCGCATCCCCCTCGGCGTCGGCCCGGACGGCAACGTGGTCGAGCTGGACTTCAAGGAGTCGGCGCACGAGGGCATGGGTCCGCACGGACTGGTGATCGGCGCGACCGGCTCCGGCAAGAGCGAGCTGCTGCGCACGGTGGTGGCCGCGTTGGCGGTGACCCACTCGTCCGAGGAGCTGAACTTCGTCCTCGTCGACTTCAAGGGTGGCGCGACCTTCGCCTCGTTGGAGGCGCTGCCGCACACCAGCGCGGTGATCACCAACCTGGCCGACGAGCTGCCGCTCGTCGACCGGATGCGCGACGCGCTCGCCGGTGAGATGGTGCGCCGCCAGGAGCTGCTGCGGGCGGCCGGTAACTACGTCTCCCGGTTCGAGTACGAGAAGGCCCGCGCGGCAGGTGAGCCGCTGGCCCCGATGCCCAGCCTGCTGATCATCTGTGACGAGTTCAGCGAACTGCTCGCCGCCAAGCCCGACTTCATCGACCTGTTCGTGATGATCGGCCGACTGGGTCGGTCACTCGGCGTGCACCTGCTCCTCGCCAGCCAGCGGCTCGAAGAGGGCAAGCTGCGCGGCCTGGACACCCACCTGTCCTACCGGATCGGTCTGCGTACCTTCTCCGCGGTGGAGAGCCGGATCGTGCTCGGTGTGCCGGACGCGTACGAGCTGCCGAACGCGCCGGGCCACGGCTACCTGAAGACGGACACCAGCACGATGCTGCGGTTCCGGGCCGCGTACGTCTCCGGGGCGTACCGGGCGCCCGGGCAGCAGGCCGCCACCTCGCAGGCGCTGGTGCAGCGCCGGATCGTGCCGTACGGCCTCGACTTCGTCCCGGCCCAGGTCCCGCAGGTGCCGGTGGCGACCGCTCCGGAGCCGGAGCAGCCGGCCGACGGCAAGGCCGTGGCGATGTTGGACGTGCTGATCGACCAGCTCAAGGGTCGGGGGCGACCGGCCCACCAGGTGTGGCTGCCGCCGCTGGCCGATCCGCCGGGCCTGGGCGAGCTGCTCGGCCCGCTGGCCGTCGACCCGACGTACGGCCTGTGCACGGCGTCCTGGCCGGGCCGGGGACGGCTGACAGTGCCGGTCGGCGTGGTGGACCGCCCGTACGAGCAGCGCCGCGACCCGATGATGGTCGAGCTGGCCGGCGCGGGCGGCAACGTGGTCATCGTCGGCCGGTCGCTGAGTGGCAAGAGCACCATGCTGCGTACGCTGCTCGCCTCGCTGGCGCTCACCCACACGCCCCGGGAGGTGCAGTTCTTCTGCCTGGACTTCGGCGGTGGCGCGCTCCGCAGCCTGGAGCGGTTGCCGCACATGGCGGGGGTGGCCGGGCGGCGCGACGTGGAGGCGGTCCGTCGGACGGTGGCCGAGGTGGTCGCCGTGCTGGACGACCGGGAGGCCCGGTTCGCCCAGCACGGCATCGACTCGGTGGCGAGCTACCGGCGTCGCCGGGCCGCCGGCGAGTTCGGCGACGACCCGTTCGGGGACGTGTTCCTGGTGGTGGACGGCTGGAACACGCTGCGCCAGGAGTACGAGGAGCTGGAGCAGACCATCACCACGCTCGCCAACCGGGGTCTCGGCTTCGGTGTGCACGTGGTGATCACCGCGGTGCGGTGGGCGGAGATCCGGATCAACATGCGGGATCTGCTCGGCACCAAGCTGGAGTTGCGCCTGGGCGACGCGTCGGAGTCGGAGATCGACCGCCGCGCGGCGACCAACGTGCCGGAGAAGTCGCCCGGCCGGGGTCTGACCCGGGACAAGCTGCACTTCCTCACCGCCATCTCGCGGATCGACGGTCGACGGGACATCGACGACCTGAGCGAGGCGTCGCTGGCCCTGGCCGGGCACGTGGCGACGAACTGGCCGGGCCGTCCGGCGCCGAAGGTGCGACTGCTGCCGCGGCGGCTTCCGGTGGCCGAGCTGGCCCGGATCATCGACCGGTCGGCGCCCGGGATCCCGATCGGTGTCAACGAGTCGGCGCTCGCGCCGGTCTACCTCGACCTGGCCAACGAGCCGCACCTGACGGTCTTCGGCGACGCCGAGTGCGGCAAGACGAACCTGCTGCGGCTGGTCGCCAGGGGCATCACCGAGCGGTACACGCCGGCCCAGGCCCGGTTGGTGATCGCCGACTACCGGCGGGGTCTGCTGGGCGCTGTGGAGGGCGATCACCTGCTCGACTACGCCCCGTCCAACCAGGCGTTCGCCCAGGGCCTCGGGTCGATCCGCAGCGCGCTGTCCAACCGACTGCCCGGCCCGGACGTGACCACCGCCCAGCTGCGCGACCGGAGCTGGTGGAAGGGCCCCGACCTGTACATCCTGGTGGACGACTACGACCTCGTCGCGTCCGGTGGCAGCAATCCGCTCAGCGCCCTCCAGGAGTTGCTGCCGCAGGCGCGCGACATCGGGCTGCACCTGATCATCACGCGTCGGGTCGGCGGTGTGTCCCGGGCGCTCTACGAGCCGGTGCTGCAACGGCTGCGCGAGCTGGACTCGCCCGGCCTGCTGATGTCCGGTAACCGGGAGGAGGGCGCGGTCTTCGGCACGTTGCGGCCGAGCCCGCAGCCTCCGGGTCGGGGCACGCTGGTACGCCGCCGCGACGGCCAGCAACTGATCCAGACCGCGTGGTCGGAGCCGGCCTGATCGAGGTCGACGTTTCGGGGGGTGCGGCGGGCCGATCCGGTCCGATTCACCGCCATCCATCGAACGTCGCCGGTCAGGGCTGCGAGGGTTGGACGGCTTCCGCTACGGTCTTCACTGGAGTGTCCGTCGGTGGGGTGTTGCTGCCTTGCCGCGGGGGAGGGGGTGCGGCGCAGCCGCCACCACAACAGACGGAAGGGTGTGAAGCATGGCGTTCGAGGTCGAAGCTGCGACTCTGCATACCGCCGCGAGTGACGTGCGGTCCACGCGCAGCGAGGTCGACGGCGAGCTGAAGAAGCTCTGGAATGTCGTCGACGACCTGGCCATCGCGTGGAAGGGTCAGGCGTCCACGGGCTTCCAGTCGCTGATGACGCGCTGGAATGAGGACACCGTCAAGCTGCTGACGGCGATGGACAACATCGCCGACCTGCTCGACAAGTCGGGGACGACGCACCAGGTCAACGACGAGGAGCAGCAGCAGATGCTGGACAAGTTCCACTCTGCTCTCAACCCGTGATCCGCAACCGGCAGAGGAGGAAATCGTGACGATCAAAGTTGACTATGCGGTCCTCGAGAGCAGCAACCAGCAGATGCAGGCCATCTCGAAGACCCTCGAGGAGAAGCTCGACACGCTGCGGTCGATGCTGACCAAGCTGCACTGGGACGGCGAGGACCGGGTCGCCTACGAGCAGCACCAGGCGAAGTGGGACGCGGCGGTCCGTGACATCAACCGCATCCTGAACGAGATCGGCGGCGCCGTCGGCATCGCCCGCGAAAACTACCTCAGCACGGAGATGAGCAACTCCAAGGTGTGGGGCTGAGGCATTCGCCTGCGCGGCTCTGACCCGGTCGACCGGGTCAGAGCCGCTTCGCATGGGCGTCGTTGCTTCGCATGGGCGTCGCTGCTTCGCATGGGCGTCGTGCGGGGGCGTTGCTGTCAACCGGCGGCCGGCGCGTCGGTGCGCCGGCCGGGTCGCCAGTCGCGGCGCCGGCCCCGGGTCACGATCGGCCGTACGACGAGCAACAGCACGGTGAGCAGCCCACCGATCACCGCCGCCCAGACCGCGACGGAGCGCTGCCAGCCCAGCGGGTCGTCGCGCGGCGCGGGGGCCGGGATCGCGCCGGCGGGCGGGTTCGCCCGGGTGCCGAGCAGGCTCGACACCGCCCGGTAGGGGTTGACCATTCCGTAGCCGATGTCGGCGTTGTGGCCCTCCGGCGGATTGTCCGCAGTGCGTTCCAGCCGTTCCGCCACCTGCTGCGGCGTGAGTTGCGGGTAGGCGGCCCGGACCAGCGCCGCCGTCCCCGACACGTAGGCGGCGGCATAGCTGGTGCCGCCGTCGGGCACGGCGCGGTAACCGTCGCCCCGGGGGGCCGGCCCGACGATGTTCAGGCCCGGCGCGGCGATGTCGACGTAGTCGCCGCTGATCGAGGTGCCCACGTGACCGCCCTGCTCGTCCACCCCACCGACGGCGATGACCCCGGGGTACGCGGCCGGGTAGCCCGGTCGGTTCTGCGAGTTCTCCGAGCGGTTGCCGGCGGCGGCGACGAGCACCACCCGCTTGGCCAGCGCACGCTCGACGGCCGCCGTCAGCTCGGGCTGGGGAATCGTGGTCAGGGACAGGTTGATCACGTCCGCGCCCTGCGCGACGGCCCAGTCGATGGCCGCCGCGATCTCCGCTGGCAACTGCTCGTCGCTGACGTCGCCGAGCTGCGGCAACACCCGGATCGGCAGGATCCGGGCGGCCGGGGCGACGCCGCTGAAGGGCACGCCCGCGCCCTCCCGGCCGGCGATGATGCCGGCGATGAGCGTGCCGTGCCCGGCCTCGTCGCACTGGCCCTGGTTGGCCGGGAGGTTGTTGAAGTCGCGGCCCTCGAGCACCTGGCCCTTGAGGAGCGGATGGGTCGCGGAGACCCCGGAGTCGATGACGGCCACCGTCACGCCGGCCCCCCGGGACAGCGGCCACGCCGACGACGGCTCCAGTCGGCGCAGCGCCCAGGGCGTCTCGGTCAGGCTCTCGGTGCCGGCGGGCCCGCAGGCGGGCGCCGCGCTCGCCGGGGAGGGCACCAGCAGACCCGCGCCGAGCAGGACCGCCGCCGCTCCACTGAGGACACGCCGGGGGGTACGTCGGGACGGCTGGGTCGCGCTCGTCGGCCGGCATTCGCGCACCCGCAAAGATTACCGCTGTGACCGGTCGGGTAGCGGCCCCCGGTGACCGGGATCAGGCCGGCGGCCGGTCCGTCGTACGGGGATGCTCCGCGAACAGCGCGAGCAGGTCACCGACCTGCCGGTACGCCTCGGCGGGGTGCCGGAACCGGCCCGCCGGGTTCAGGGTGTACTCGTTGCGCCGCCCGACCCGCGTGCGGTGCAGGTAGCCGCCCGCCTCCAGGTCGGCGACGATCGCCTGCGCGGCCCGTTCGGTCACGCCGACCTCGGCCGCGACATCGCGCAGCCGGGCGGTGGGGTCCCGGGCGATGGCGAGCAGGACGTGTCCGTGGTTGGTGAGGAATGTCCAGTTCCGCCCGCCGCCGCTGTCGCTCGTCGGTGTGCTCGCCATCGTGCGACCGCCTTTGCGGGTGTCGGGAACTCGTCCGTCCTCGGGGCAACGTATGAAATCTAAATCACGCATCCCTTGACGCATCTTACCGTGCGTGTGACCGTGGAGCCCGAGCCAGCGCCCGCCGCCGGCCCGGCGCAGAAGCCGGTTGACCAGGTGAAACACGTCGAGACGAGGTGCGGGATGAGTCAGATCGGGACGTCCGGGCAGCCGGGCCCACAGCGGTCCGCCGAGCCGGTGGCCGCCCCCCGCGAGCCGGCCCAGGCGTACGCCGAGCTGGTCGCCGGGAACCGGCGCTTCGTCGACGGCACCCCACGACACCCCAACCAGGATGCCGGGCGGCGGGCCGCCGTCGCCGACGGGCAGCAACCGTTCGCGGTGATCGTCGGCTGCTCCGACTCCCGCCTGGCCGCCGAGATCATCTTCGATCGCGGGCTGGGCGACCTGTTCGTGGTCCGCACCGCCGGACACACCACCGGGCCGGAGGTGCTCGGCAGCGTGGAGTACGCGGTGACGGTCCTCGGCACCCCGCTGGTGGTGGTCCTCGGCCACGACTCGTGCGGCGCGGTGCAGGCGGCCCGGACGGCCAGCACGACCGGGAGCACGCCGGGTGGGCACCTGGGGGCCGTGGTCGACGCCGTGCTGCCCAGCCTCCGCCGCGCCGAGACCGAGGGTGTGGACGACATCGACGGCATCGTCGACGTGCACATCGCGCAGACCGTCGAGACGCTGCTCGGTCAGTCGCCGGTGCTGGCCGACGAGGTGGCGCAGGGGCGGTGCGCCGTGGTGGGCCTGTCCTACCGACTCGCCGCCGGTGTGGTGCGCCCGGTGGCCGCCGTACCGGCCGGCTTCGCGACGCTCGACGACCCGGCCGCGCCGGCCACCGTCTGACCCGGCCGCCTGACGCGTCGAGGGCCGCTCCGCAGCACGCGGAACGGCCCTCGACGGGGATCAGGTGGGTCAGAGCAGTGACATGTGGACGTGGTCGGTGTGGTTCGACGGTCCGCTGTACGAACTCCAGCCGGTCGCCGGGAACCAGATCTGCCGGTTCCAGATCACGTAGTAGATGCCGAGCCGGTCGGCGTTGCGGATGAGGAACGCGGCGACGTTGTTGCCGTACGTCCGGGTGTCCTCGTTGTGCCACGGGGAGAAGCCGCTCTTCTGCAGCGACCAGTCGCAGGCGCGCCCCTTCGGGTGCTCCCACGGCCCGCCGGGCCGGTAGCAGCCGACGAACCGGTTGAAGCCGGCCCGCTTGACCTCCTTGTAGGCGTGCAGCGTCCGGGGTGTGACGCAGCCGGAGGTGGTCGGGTCCTTCTCGCTGCACGACTGGGGCTTCCAGTCACCGTCGGCCGTCCGACCCGGGCCGATCTTGGCTACCGGTGAGGTGGCGTCCACCAGACCGCCGGTGAAGCCCTTGCCGCCGACGAGGGCGAGGGCCTTGTCGGCCTCGCTCTTGCGCTTGGCCATCAGGGCGGTCTGCTTCTGCTGCTCGCGGACCTCCGTGTCGAGGGCCAGCTTGGCCTGCTCGGCTCGGGTCTTCACCTCGTTGACCTCGGAGAGCTTGTTCTCGTTGATCATGTTCATCTCGTCGAGCGTGGCCGCGCGGCGGACGAACGAGTCCGGTGTGCTGCTCTCCAGCAGCATCGCGACCGCGCCGATCCGGCCGGTCCGGTACGCCTGGGCGGCGATCTCACCGACCTGCGGGGCGAGCGCGTCCAGGTCGGCCTGGGCACGGGCGACCTCGCGCGCCAGATCCTGCTGCCGCTTCTTGGACTTGTCCAGCTTGGACTTCGCGGCCGAGTAGTCGCGGTTGGCCTGCTCGATGACGTCGTTGAGCAGCTTGGGCTCGCCGTCCTCCTCGTGGCCCGACGGTGTGGGATTCGTCGGGGCGGCCTGAGCGGGGTGGGGTCCGGCGAGCACTGTTAGTGCGGCGATCACGGCCACCACGGGAGTCAACCAGCGGCGTAGGGGTGCCGTCACAATGTTCCCTTCCGTCGACCGCCGACCGGGTTAGCTGACGGGTTCGGGACGGAAGCGGCCCCTACCGCTGACGCGGATTCACCCCACCTACCTGGGTCCCCGGCTCGCCGGTTGGCGATTGGGCGGTGGCACCGCAGGCGCCGCTTCGCGCCTTCCTCGGTGACCGGCAGCGAGGTTACCCGAGAGTCGACCGGGTGAGCTACGCCGGGATGACGACCAAAAGTGTCATTTCGCCATAGCGTTGAGTGACCAGTGACGCGGTTCTCAGGGTGGATGCCCGATCTGGTCACGCTGAGGAGTGTCACCATGCCGTATCCGTGCTCCTGTTCGGTTCCGGCCGCCGATCGGCAGCCGTGGTTGGGGGCGGTGAGGCGAGTGCGGCCAACGCCTCCGCGCGATCCGGCCGGGGGCGCGCGGAGGGGCTGTCGGCGGACGGCGTGGAGTCAGCGCGCCCGGCCGCCGTCACCACGGCGGCCAGTCCGGTGGTGAGCGGCACGGCGGCGATCAGGCCGAGGGTGGCGACGGCGCTGCGGACGATTTCCTGGGCGAGGAACTCGCTGGTGAGGATCTGCCCGAGCGGCCGGGAGTCGGCGGTGAGCAGGAGCAGTAGGGGCAGCGAGGCGCCCGCGTACGCCAGCACGATGGTGTTCACAGTGGAGGCGATGTGCGCCCGGCCGACCCGGGTGGCCGCCCGGTAGAGCTGCAACCGGGTCAGTCCGGGGTTCGCGTTCGCCAGCTCGGTCACGGTGGCCGCCTGGGTGACGGTCACGTCGTCGAGCACGCCGAGCGACCCGATGATGATGCCCGCCAGCAGTAGGCCGTGCAGGTCCACGTCGCCCTGGAACATCGACAGGGTGGTCGCGTCCTCGCTGCCGAAGCCGGTGAGGTGGGTGGCGGCAGTGGCGATGGTGGCGAGCACGCCGGTCAGCACCAGGCTGCCGAGGGTGCCGAGCACCGCGACCGAGGTCTGCGCGGTGATCCCGTGCGTCAGGTAGAGCACCACGAACATGATCAGCGCCGCGCCGACCACTGCCACCAGCAGCGGCGAGCGGCCCGCCCCGATGCCCGGCAGCACGAAGGTGAGCAGGATGGCGAAGCTGGCGGCCAGTCCGGCGAGGGCGGCCAGCCCGCGCCACCGACCGAACGCGACGATCGCGGCGGCGAAGACCACCGCCAGCCACACCAGCGGGGTCCCCCGTTGGTGTTCGGCGATGTTCCAGTTGCTGGTGCTGGGATCGACCGGGTCGGCCAGCTCGACCAGGATGACCTTGTCGCCGACCTCGACCCGGGGCGCGCCCGGTCCGTCCGGCACCGGCGTCCGCACCTGCTGACCCGCTGTCGGCCCGCCGTCCACGAGCACGTCGACGGTGCCGCACCGCCCGTCGCCGACTCTCGGTGTGCCCTCGGGGGTCGACGGCGTCGGTGGGCAGGGCTCGGACACCACCCGGGTCACGGTGCCGGGGTAACGCGGCACGTCCGCGCCCCCGTCGGTCCGCGGCGCGCCACCGCGCGGCCAGAGCAGCAGCGCGGCGAGCACCGTCGCGACGAAGAGGGGCACCACCGTCAAGACGAGTATCCGTCGCACCCTCGGCGGGGCGGACGGAGCGGGACGGGTGTGGTCGGAACCCAAGGCGTGACTCCAAACGATCCGGTGCGGGGTACGGGTCAGCGGGCCGGTTGGTTCACCATCGCCGCGGAAACACGGTGCGGGATGTCGCGTGTCGCTGACCGATCACCGCCCGAGCACTGACGGTCAGCGACCGGACCGGTCGGCCGGGAGCGACGCGGTGTCGGCGTCGCCGCGCCCGGCCGGGCGGCGGCAGCTGGAGGGCCATCGTCGGAGATGCTAACCAGCCCGACTGGGAGTCGCAGGTCAGGCCGGAGTGTCGGATGGCCGAACCGTCGGTGTCGCGGCGCCCGGACCGGCATGGTGGAGCCATGCGGCGGAGTGCGGGCCGTCAGCCGCGCTTCATCAGCCGGCCGACCGCCGCCATCATCTCGGTGGCCATCTCGTCGGCCCGCCCCTCGGCCGCGCCCTCGTGCATGCAGTGCCGGGCGTGCCCGTCGAGCAGGCCCAGCGCCACCTTGTCGAGAGCGGCCTGGATCGCGGAGATCTGGGTGAGCACGTCGATGCAGTAGCGGTCGTCGTCGACCATCTTCTCGATGCCCCGGACCTGCCCCTCGACGCGGCGGAGCCGCGCGAGCAGCTGGTCCTTGCTGGCGGTGTAGCCACGGATCGGGGTGGGTGCGGTCATACCGACCAGGATAGCGTACCCCTGGGGGGTATGGTACGGTGCTTCCCGGGTGGGATACCCCCACCGGGTACCGGTACTCGCAGAGGGAGACGTTCCATGGTCAACACGACGTACCAGGTGCAGGGCATGACCTGTGGGCACTGCGTCAGCGCGGTGAGCGCCGAGGTGGGCGCCATCGACGGCGTGCGTGAGGTGCAGGTCGACCTCGCCGCCGGACGGGTCACTGTCAGCAGCGACCAGCCGCTGGACCCGGCTGTCGTCCGGGCCGCCGTCGACGAGGCCGGCTACGACCTCGTCGACGCGTGATCGGCGGGCCGGCATGCGCACCGTGACGCGACTGGCCGGGTTCGCCGCCGGCCTGGTGGCGGTCTTCGGCGCGACGTACGGGGTGGCGCGGGTCATCGACCCGGCCCCGGCCGCCGAGAGCGGGCGCGACGTCGCCGCCACCCCAACGCGCGACGCCGTCACCCCCGCGCCGGAGGTGCGCGACGAGGCGGCCGACCGACTGCCCGGCGGCCTGCTCGTCTCCGACCGCGGCTACACCCTCGAACCGGTCGACGCCCCGGCCGGCGAGTTCGCCTTCCGGATCGCCGGGCCGGACGGCCGCCCGGTGACCCGGTACGACGTGGCGCACGACCGGCAGATGCACCTGATCGTCGCCCGGCGGGACCTCTCCGGTTTCCGGCACGTGCACCCCGATCTGGCCCCGGACGGCACCTGGCGGGTCGACACCCCGCTCGCCGGTCCCGGCCAGTGGCGGGCCTTCGCCGACTTCGCCCCGACCGGAGGTGAGCCGCTGACCCTCGGGGTGGACGTGACGGTCCCCGGCGAGTCGACCGAGACGCCGCTGCCCGCCCCGGCGACGAGCGCCACCGTCGACGGCTACACGGTGACCCTGACCGGCGCCCCACAGCCCGGCCGCACGTCGCCCCTGACCCTGACCGTCAGCCGCGACGGGCGACCGGTCACCGACCTGGAGCCCTACCTGGGCGCGTACGGGCACCTGGTCGCGCTGCGCCGGGGAGATCTGGCATACCTGCACGTGCACCCGGACGGCACGCCCGGTGACGGGCGCACCCGGCCCGGCCCGGCCGTCACATTCTTCGCCGACATTCCCTCGGCGGGCAGCTACCGGCTCTATCTCGACTTCCAGCACGGCGGGCGGGTGCGCACCGCCGAGTTCACTGTCGTCGCCGGCGCCGTCCCGGCCGGGAACGCCAGCACCCCGGCCTCGCCCGGCCCGAGCGGCGGCACCGATCACGGCACTCCCGGGCACGGGCACGACTGACGGGACCAGACGATGACCACCACCAGCAGCAGACCACTGCCCGAGGCGCCGAACCGGATCGAACTGGCCATCGGCGGGATGACCTGTGCCGCCTGCGCCGCCCGGGTCGAGAAGAAGCTCAACCGGATGGACGGGGTGAGCGCCACCGTCAACTACGCCACCGAGAAGGCGACGGTCCGGTACGCCGACGGCGTCACGCCGGACGACCTGATCGAGACCGTGCGGAAGACCGGCTACACGGCGGCGCTGCCCGCCCCACCGACCGCCGAGGAGCCGGCGGACCCGCTGCGCGGTCCGCGTACCCGGCTCTGGGTCTCGGCGGCGCTGAGCGTGCCGGTGGTCCTGCTGGCCATGGTTCCCGCCTGGCAGTTCGACTACTGGCAGTGGCTGTCGCTGACCCTGGCCGCCCCGGTGGTGGTCTGGGGCGGGTTGCCCTTCCACCGGGCGGCCTGGACGAACCTGCGGCACGGCGCGGCGACAATGGACACGCTGGTCTCGCTCGGCACCCTGGCGGCGTTCGGCTGGTCGCTCTGGGCGCTGTTCCTCGGTGACGCCGGGATGCCCGGGATGACGCACCCGTTCCGCCTCGACATCACCCGCACCGACGGCGCCGGCAACATCTATCTGGAGGCCGCCGCCGGGGTGACGGTGTTCATCCTGGCCGGTCGCTACTTCGAGGCCCGGTCCAAGCGGACCGCCGGTGCCGCCCTGCGTGCCCTGCTCGAACTCGGCGCGAAGGAGGTGGCGGTGCTGCGGGACGGGGTGGAGACGCTGATCCCCGTGGACCGCCTCGCCGTCGGTGACCGGTTCGTGGTCCGCCCGGGGGAGAAGATCGCCACCGACGGGGTGGTCGACGAGGGCACCTCGGCGGTCGACGCCAGCATGCTCACCGGTGAGTCGGTGCCGGTCGAGGTCGCGCCGGGCGACGGCGTCGTCGGCGCGACCGTCAACGCGGGCGGGCGACTGGTCGTCACCGCCACCCGCGTCGGCGCGGACACCCAGCTCGCCCGGATGGCCGACCTGGTCGAGCAGGCCCAGAGCGGCAAGGCGGCGGTGCAACGGCTGGCCGACCGGATCTCCGGGGTCTTCGTGCCGATCGTCATCACCCTGGCCGTCGGCACGCTCGGCTGGTGGTTGGGCGCCGACGCCGGCCCGACCGCCGCGTTCACCGCCGCCGTGGCCGTGCTGATCATCGCCTGCCCGTGCGCGCTCGGCCTGGCCACCCCGACCGCGCTGCTGGTCGGCACCGGCCGGGGCGCTCAGCTCGGCGTGCTGATCAAGGGACCGGAGGTGCTGGAGTCGACGCGCCGGGTGGACACCGTGGTGCTGGACAAGACCGGCACCGTGACGACCGGCCGGATGACGCTGGTGGACGTGCTGCCGGCCAGCGGGGAGGAGCCCGCCGATCTGCTCCGGCTCGCCGGGGCGGTGGAGGCCGCCTCCGAACACCCGATCGCCCGTGCGATCGCCAGCGGTGCCGCCGAGGCGGGCGCGTTGCCCGCCGTGACCGACTTCCGTAACCTCGCCGGGCTGGGCGTGACCGGCACCGTCGACGGGCGGGTCGTGCTGGTCGGCCGGGTCCGGCTGCTACGGGAGCACGATCTCGACGTACCGCCGGAGGTGGAGTGGGCCGTGCGGGACGCGGAGGCCGCCGGGCGTACGGCCATCGTGGCGGGCTGGGAGGGCCGGGCCCGGGGGGTGCTCGCGGTCGCCGACGTGGTCCGGCCGGACAGTCGGGCCGCCGTGGCCGGACTGCGTTCGCTGGGGCTCACGCCGATCCTGCTCACCGGGGACAACGCCGCTGTGGCCCGCGCTGTCGCCGCCGAGGTGGGCGTCGACGAGGTCATCGCCGAGGTGCTGCCGGCCGGGAAGGTCGACGTGGTCAAGCGGCTCCAGGCCGAGGGGCGCTCGGTGGCGATGGTCGGTGACGGGGTCAACGACGCGCCAGCCTTGGCCCAGGCCGACCTGGGTCTCGCCATGGGCACGGGCACCGACGTGGCGATCGAGGCGTCCGACCTCACCCTCGTCCGGGGTGACCTGGGCGCCGCCGTGGACGCCATCCGGCTGGCGCGGCGCACGCTCGGCACCATCCGCGGCAACCTGTTCTGGGCGTTCGGCTACAACGTCGCGGCCCTGCCGTTGGCCGCCGCCGGGCTGCTCAACCCGATGATCGCCGGGGCCACGATGGCGCTCTCCTCGGTCTTCGTGGTGGCCAACAGTCTGCGGCTGCGCCGCTTCCGGTCGGCCGTCGCCGAACTGTGACGACGGCGATGGGTTTACCGGTGGCGGCGAGGGTACCTCTGTCCTCGTAGCGACGCTTGCGATGGAGGTCGACAAATGGGTTTCGACGACAAGGTCAACAACGCCACCGAGGACGCGGCCGGCAAGCTGAAGGAAGGCGCCGGTCGGGCCACCGACAACGAGCAGCTGGAGGCCGAGGGTCGCGCTGACCAGTCCACGGCCAAGCTCAAGCAGGCGGGCGAGAAGATCAAGGACGCCTTCAAGAGCTGACGTACGACCCAACCCGCACGCCGGGCCGGTGATCTTCACCGGCCCGGCGTGTTGTCGTCTCCGGCCCCCGGTGACCCTGAGATGCCCCTGATTCCGCCGCCGCGGCCCTCCATCGGCCGACGACACCTGCTAACTTCTTTTTGCATGTGCAAGGGTCGGTTGTGAGCGCGTCACCGCCGACCGGCGACGAGCTGGTCCGGGTGCTGGCCACCCTGGCCAACCCGCACCGACTGCGGATCGTCGCCGCGTTGGCCCAGGAGCGTGCCTACGTCAGTGGGCTGGCCCGGCAACTGGGCATCAGTCGGGCGCTGTTGCAGGTCCACCTACGGAAGCTGGCGGCGGCCGGGCTGGTCACCGCCAACCTGGAGTTGTCGGAGGACGGGAAGGCCATGAACTACTACGAGGTGGAGCCGTTCGTGCTCACACTCACCCCCCAGGCCATCACGGCGGCGGTCGAGACACTGACCGTGCCCGACTCGACCGAGCAACCGGGAGCGACGCGGTGACCGGAATGAGCGACCACGACTGGACCGAGGTGGTCGGCGCGATCGGCATCTTCGCCCTGCTGATCAGCGTGTTCACGGTGACCGTCGTGCAGGTGGCGAAGACCCGGCGGGCCCGGTACGAGGCGACCCGCGCGGACGACTACCGGAAGCTCGCCGAGAAGGTCGCCGAGGCCCAGGCGGAGAACGCCCGACTGCTCGAGGCGTTGGACGGTCGCCTCGGTGGGCTGGAGACCCGGATGACAGGCGTCGAACGCGTCCTGTCCGACGTCGACTGACCCACCGGATCGCACCGGCCCCGGGCCGTCGAGCGGCTACTCGACGGCCCGGGTGGAAGCAGCGTCACCTCGCCCACCGGGCGAGTTTCACCGGCAACACTCCTTCGAGGAGAGGACAGCACCTCATGCTGCGCGTACGCAAATCCGGAGTCGGTTGGGCGGTGGCGGTGGCGCTCACCGCCGCCACCCTGACCCCGGCGGCACCGGCCGTCGCCCGGCCCGCCATCGACTGGGGGCCCTGCGTCGAGGACACCCCCGGAGAGGACCCGCCCGGCGAGGAGGCGCCGGCCGAGTGTGGCACGCTGTCGCTGCCCGTCGACTGGAGCCGACCAGCGGGGGAGCGCTTCGAGCTGGCGTTGGCCCGTCGGGTCGCCACCGACCCGGCCGCCCGGCAGGGTTCCCTGGTCTTCGGTCCCGGAGGGCCGGGTGACAGCGGCGTCGACCGGGTGGTGAACGGCAGCTCGCGGTTCAGCGCCGACCTGCGCCGCCGGTTCGACATCGTCAGCTTCGACCCGCGTGGCACCGGCGCCAGTCATCCGGTGCGCTGCTCGCGGGAGCTGCTCGGCCGGCAACCACAGGTGATCGCCGACCAGGCGCAGTTCGACGCCACGGTGGCCAACAACGCGCTGCTGCGCGCCGACTGCCGGGCCCGTACGGGCGCGCTCTACGACCACGTCGACACGATGAGCGCCGCCCGGGACCTGGATGCGGTCCGCGCCGCGCTCGGCGAACCTCGACTGACCTTCCACGGCAGCTCGTACGGCACGCTGCTCGGGCAGCGCTACGCCGAGCTGTTCCCCGGTCGGGTCCGGGCCATGGTGCTGGAGGCCGCGATGGACCACAGCCTCGGCACCCGTGCCTTCCTCGACACCCAGGCCGTCACCGCCGAGGGCGCGTTCGACGAGTTCCTGGACTGGTGCGCCCGCTCCACGGACTGCGCCCTGCACGGCCGGGACGTGCGGGCGATCTGGGCCGGACTGCACGACCGGGCCGAGCGCGGGGCGCTCACCGACCCGGACCGGGCCGGCGCCCCGCTGGCCGCGTTCGAGCTGAGTCGCCTCGCGCACAAGAGGCTCTACGACACGTGGCGGTGGCCGGGGCTGGCGGAGTGGATCGGCAGGCTGGCTGACGACGCCACCGTACCGACCGGCACCAGGCTGGCCGACGACGCCGTCGCGCCGTACCCCTTCGCGGTCTTCTGCCAGGACTGGAGCCTGCCGGTCCGCGACTACCGGGAGTACGCCGGACACCTGCGCCGCAGCGCCCGGCTCGCGCCCGACCTGCGGTACCCGCCGGCGCTGTTCGCGGTGGTCACCTGCCTGGGCACGCCGACGCCGGTGGCCAACCCGCAGCACCGGTTGCGGGTGCGCACCGACGTCCCGCTGGTGATCGCGGCGACCGTGCACGACCCGGCGAGCGGCTACGGGTGGGCCCGGAACGTGGCGCGGCAGTTGGGTTGGCACGGGGTGCTGCTCACCTACCACGGGTGGGGGCACGGCAGCTACACCACCAGCCCGTGCGTGCGGAGCGCCGTCGACCCCTACCTGCTGGACCAGGTCGTGCCGGGCCGGGGTGCCAGCTGCCCGGCGGTCCAGCCCGAGGGGTGACCGGCGGCCGGCTCAGGGGCGTCGGGTGGCGCGGACGACGACGTCGTGCAGCGTGTTCTCCCGACCCCCGGGGCCGGCCACCACCCGGCGGTGCTCCTCGGCGGTGCTGATCTCCCACCGGTTGCCGTCCAGCCCGGCGGTGATGTCCGCGAGGGTCACCGACGCCTCGGCGGGTGGGTGGTGCTCGTGCCCGGTGGCGCCCGGAGCGTGCAGGTGCCCGACGATCAGCAGGGTGCCGCCGGGCGCCACCCAGCCGGCGACGCGGTCGTAGAAGGCCAGCTGCGGCATCGCCGGGTGCGCGTAGTGGGTGGTGACCAGGTCGAACCGCACGCCCGGGTCCCAGGTGGTCAGGTCCGCCTCCACCCACCGCACCCGCTCGACCACCCCGGCGCTGGCGGCGCGCGCGGCGGCCCGGGCGAGCGCGGCGGAGGCGATGTCGACGGCGGTGACCCGCCAGCCGTGCGCGGCGAGCCAGACCGCCTCCGCGCCGGTGCCGCACCCGGCGTCCAGCGCCGTGCCCGGCGGCAGGCCATTGGCCTGGTCGGCCAGGTACGGGTGCGGCGGATGCCCTGCTCCGCCGCCGTGCTCGCCGTGCTGCGCCTGGTGCCAGTGGCGGTCCCAGTAGCCCTTGTCGAATTCGTGGTGCTCGGTCATCCGGCCGCTCCTTCGTGTCTCGCCACCGACTGTGACCGGCTGCCGAGGAAAGCGCAAAGTTTCTTGCCGAAACGGCAATTCGCTGCGGTGCTACCGCGGCGTCGCCAGCCGGGCGGCCCGCAGCTCCAGATACCGCTGCTCGGGCACGCTCGTGGTGCCCCGCGCCGCGGCCAGGTACGCCTCCCGTGCCCCCTCGGCGTCCCCGGCCAACTCGAACAGGTGCGCCCGGACGGCGGCGAGCCGGTGGTGCCCGGCGGTGCGCTCGTCGGCGTCCAACGGGGTGAGCAGGGCGAGCCCGGCGTGTGGCCCGTCCACCATGGCCACCGCTACCGCCTGGTTGAGGGTGACCATCGGATTCGGCGCGATCCGGGACAGCAGCCGGTAGAGCGCGACGATCTGCCGCCAGTCGGTCTCCGCGGCCGTCGGCGCCTCCGCGTGCACGGCGGCGATCGCCGCCTGGAGCTGGTACGGGCCGGGCGGCGACCAGGTCAGCGCCTCGGTGATCAGGGCGATGCCCTCCGCGATGGCGGCGCTGTCCCAGCGGGAGCGGTCCTGCTCGGTGAGCGGCACCAACTCCCCGTCCGGGCCCACCCGGGCCGCCCGGTGCGCGTCGGTGAGCAGCATCAGCGCGAGCAGCCCGGTCACCTCGCCGTGGTCGGGCAGCAGCCCGTGCAGGACGCGCGCCAGCCGGATCGCCTCGTCCGTCAACTCGGCCCGGTGCAAATCCGGGCCGCTCGAGGCGGTGTAACCCTCGTTGAAGATCAGGTAGAGCACCCGGAGCACGGCCGCCAGCCGCTCCTCCCGTTCGGCCGGGCCGGGCATCGCGAACCGCGCCCCGGCGGCCTCGATCCGCTGCTTGGCCCGCCTGATCCGCTGGCTCATGGTCGCCTCCGGCACCAGGTGCGCCCGGGCGATCTGGGCGGTGCTGAGACCGCCCACCGCCCGTAGGGTGAGCGCCACCTGCGCCGATCCGGCCAGCGCCGGGTGGCAGCAGAGGAACAGCAGCGTGAGGGTGTCGTCGGCGTCCGGCACCGTCGGCTCCGCGTCGGCCGGTGGCGCGACCCCCGCGTACGCCGGCTCGCGCAGCGCCACCGCCACCTCGCGGTCCCGGCGGGCGCTCTCGCTGCGCCACTCGTCGGTGAGCCGGCGCGTCGCCACGGTGAGCAGCCAGGCGCGCGGGTTGTCCGGCACGCCCTGCCCGGGCCACTGCGTCGCGGCGGCCAGCAGGGCCTCCTGCACGGCGTCCTCGCACCTGTCGAACTGCCCGTGCCGGCGCACCAGCAGGCCGAGGACCTGCGGCGCGAGCGTACGCAGCAGGTCCTCGACCCTCCGGTCGTCGGTCACATCTCCGCTCCGCCGTCATCCATGATCGGCCGAACCTCCATCGCGCCGCCGAAACGCACGTCCGGCCAGCGGGCGGCGATCTCGGCGGCCCGCTCCGGGCTGTCGCAGTCGACAGCCAGGTAGCCGGCGAACTGCTCCTTGCTCTCCACGAACGGCCCGTCGACGACCTCCGTCGCGCCGTCGACGAGCCGGACCGTACGGGTCTGCGACGAACTGGCCAGCGCCTGGCCGCCGATCAGCTCACCGCTCTCGGTCAGCTCCCGCATGATCTCGTCGACCTCGCCGAACAGGGCGGTACGGTCCTGCTCGCTCAGCTCCTCCGTGAAGCCGGGCCGGTTCCAGATCAACAGCATGTACTTCATGGTGACGCTCCTCGGGCTCTCGGCCGTACCCCGGTCGGGGCGCGGCTCACCGGAGGGTCGGAGCCGTCGCGCCGATCCCTACCGCCAACCGCAGAAAATCGCAGAAACGTCCGGCGGTGACGGTCCCACGCCGGGTGACTCAGCGGGCGTCGGGCCGGCCGGGCACCTGCCGGGGCCGGCGGACGCCGCCGACGTCGAGCGCTGCCCGGTCGGCGGCCGAGGTGCCCGACGACCAGCCCTCGGCGTCGCGCACGCTGAGCCGGTGCCGCGTGACGCCGGGAAACAACGTCTCCAGCCGCTCCCGGACCGCCGCACCCCGGGCGGCGAGCACCGGCAACAGCCGGTCCGCCCCGGCCACCCGGTCGGCCGGGTCGGTGGCCGCGTCGGTCGCCGCCTCGGTGGCCGCACGCAGTCGTTCGCCGATGCGCAGCGCGAACGCGTTGAGGAAGGACTCGTCCCACACCTTCGTCCGCCGACCCGAACCCGGCCGGCGCTCGGCGCGCCCGCGCAGCATCGCCGCCGTGGCCTGGACCAGCAGCGAGGTGTAGAGCACCTCCACCGCCACCAGGTCGGCCGGCCAGCCCAGCACGGTGCTGAAGCCGAGATCGTCGGACCAGACCGCCTCGCACCGGTTCGCCGCCGCGACCTCCTGCACCAGCAGCGCCTTCGCACCCGCGTACGGGCTGTCGGTGCTCAACCGCACCCCGCCGGGCGCGTCCCCGCGCTCGGCCCCGCCGGCCAGCAGCGCCTCGTCGATGCTGTGCCGGGCGATCAGCTCCTGTGCCTTGCCGGTCAGCGCCTCCGCCTCGGCCGGAAAGGTCGTCGACTCGGCCTTGGCCAGCAGCGCCCGTACCCGGTCCAGCATCGGTGACCCGGTGCGGGCCGCGCCGGCCGTGCGGGGGAGCGCCGCGCCGGTCACGCCGGGCGGCGGGCGCAGCACCGCGATCGGCGGCAGGCTCTCCACGAGCGCGAGGACGTCGACGGCGACGCGCAACGCATCGGTACGGTCGAGCCCTTCCCGGCGGGACCAGCCCGCCAGCACGCCCGGCTGGTCGGTGACCGCGGTGGCCCCCAGCTCGCGTAGCTGCTCGTCCCACCACTGCGGGACCGGGTCGGCCTGGTCGCGCCGCTGGGCGGCCATCGCATCCCGGACCAGGCCCGCCGCACGGGCGTCCAGCCGGCGACCGGTGATCCGGTGTACGTCGACCGGCTGCCACCCGCGCGGCCACAGCCCGGCCAGGCCGCGTACCAGACGGCGGACCAGCGCGGCGTCCACCGCCGTGCCGGCGTCCGCCGCGCCGCTGCCAACCATCAGCCGGTCCAGCTGCCGTTCGGCCTGCCGTACGTCGGTGCCGCGCACCGCCGCGAGCGCGTTGGCGACGAGTTCGTCAGCGTCCGGCACCGGCACCTCCTCGTTCCAGCCTCGTCAGGTCCCATGATCATGCGCCATGCCCCCGGCGTCGGGTCGGGGCAGGCATGCATGTTCCGTCCTTTTCGGGGTATTTCTAGCGTGAACCGACCCGACTGTGAGGTGTGTGGTGAGCGGCGCGATCCTGCCGAACGCACGTCGCGTCGACGCTCGCTCCTCGACGCTCGCCGGCGTCATCATCGGCGTCGCGATCATGGCGGCGGTGGACGAGATCGTCTTCCACCAGTTGCTGGCGTGGCACCACTTCTACGACCGGTCGACCCTTCCGGTCGCGTTGCTCTCCGACGGGCTGCTGCACGCCGCCGAGGTGATCGCCCTGGTCGGTGGCTTCTTCTGGTTCGCCGACGTCCGCCGGCGGCAGGCCCTGTCGACCCGGTTGGCCTGGGCTGGCTTCCTGCTCGGCGCGGGAGGGTTCCAACTCTTCGACGGGATCGTCGACCACAAGGTGCTCCGGCTGCACCAGATCCGCTACGGCGTCCACCTCGTCCCGTACGACGTGGTGTGGAACGTGGCCGGCGCGGTGCTGTTGCTGGCCGGCGCGGCGCTGCTGTGGCGGACCCGGGCCGGTGGCGCGGGCGACGGCCGTCGGTGACGGCGATGCTCGCCCACGGGGGCCACGCGGTGGACGGGCCGGGTTGGTTCCCGCTGCTTCCCGTCGTGCCGCTGGCCGCCGGCTACCTGGTGGCCGCCCTCCGCGACCCGCGTGGCTGGGACCACCGCCGTACGGTCGCCTGGCTGCTCGGCTGCGCGCTGCTGGCGGTCGCCCTCGGGCCGCTGGCCCAGATCCCCGACGACCCACGCGGGCACATGGCACAACACCTGCTGCTCGGCATGCTGGCCCCGCTCGGGCTGGCGCTCGGCGCGCCGGTCACGCTGCTGCTGCACGTCGCCCGGCCGCCGGTACGCCGGATCGTGGGCCGGCTGTTCCGCCTTCGCGCCCTGCACCTGCTCGCCCACCCGGTCACCGCCGCGCTGCTCAGCACCGGCGGCCTCGCGCTGGTGCTGCTCACCCCGCTGTACGCGCTGGCCGAGCGGCAACCCGCCGTGCACCACGCCGTACACCTGCACTACCTGGCCTCCGGGTACCTTTTCGCCTGGTCGCTGGCCGGCCCGGACCCGGCCCCCCGTCGTCCCGGCCTGGCGGTCCGGGTCGGCGCCCTGCTCGGCGCGGCGGCCGGTCACGCCGTGCTGGCCAAGTACCTGTACGTGAACGCCGCGACCTTGCCACCCGGCCTTCCCGACCGGGACCCGGCCGCGTTCCAGTCGGCCGCCCAACTCATGTACTACGGCGGGGACGTGGCGGAGCTGCTCCTGGCGACAGCCCTCTTCGCCACCTGGTACCGCCGACGTGCCCTGCGCCGCCCCTGCCACCGGCCTCGCTTAGTTCGTGCGTAGGGCGCGAACTGCTGCTAGCGTGAAAGCGCAGGAGGCCCTTCCGAGGGTTCCCGCAGCCGCCTTAGGGCCCGCTCACGCGGGCCCTTCGTGCATCCGGCGGGACGCCGGGGACCAACACCACGAGTGGTACCGGCGACCCTCGACCCACGACCACAGGCGCTCGTTCGCCGCCACCTCCCGCGGATCAAGACTTCCGCCGTTGGCCATCCGGCGGTAAAGGAACGTCACCAGATCCACTGCCTGCACCAGTCGCGAGGCATGTGACGGGGCGAAGTGCAACGTGTCGACGATCCGGGTGAGTCGCCGTGATCGGTATCCCCCGGTCCCGGCGACGCGGTAGCGCCGCAGGTCGGAGCGGTGAGTCGCCGGATTGTCCACCTCATCGGCGATCACCAGGGCAAACTCCTCGCACTGCGCGGCGTACCCGTCGACACGTTCCAGTAGATGCGACAACACCACCTCGTGGGCGGGCTTCGAAGACGCGTAACGGCGTACCAGGCCGTGACGATCGACCCCGCGCAAGATGAGTTTCACGTCGTGCGCTCCGATGGTCTTCATCGCGGCGTTGTAGACGGCGATGCGCGCGCGGGGTGGGAGTTCCCTCCAGTGGGACCGACCCTGAAACAGGTCGTACCCGTGCAACTCCGCCTCCTCGCTGACGCGGTACGTCTTCGCCGCGTTCCGGACGACCTCGTCGATGGCGGTGCTCAGCGGAATGGCGACGCTTCGGGCACCACAAGCGCCCCCATCCAGTACCACCGGTCGGTGTACGACTCGTCCACATAGGTGAGTAGCACCCACGGAGGATAGGTCTCACCGCGCACTGTGATCACCGCGACGCGCGGTAGCCAGGCAATCACGTTCACGTCCTGCGGGGCATTAGTTACTGCCAGGTGGTGAGGATGTCCTCCACCGATCGGGTGTCGTGGTCCGGGTCGGGGGCCGGCGCGGGTGGGTCGGTCGGTGTCCTGTCGAAGCGAGGCGCCGGGGCCGGTTGGATCTCGCCGCCGACCTCGACGAAGGTGCCCCGGACGGCGTTGTGCGGGTGCGCGTGCGCCTCGCCGGGGGCGAGCACCGGTGCGACGCAGGCGTCCAGGTCGGCGAAGACAGCCGTCCACTCGTCCCGGCTGCGCTCCGCGAACCGCTCGGCGAAGCGACGGCGCAGCTCGTCCCAGCCGCTCGGGTCGTACTGGGCGGGCAGGTCGGCGTCGTCGGCGAGTTCCAGGCCGGCGAGCAGGACGGCGTAGAACGCCGGCTCGACCGCGCCGACGGCCATGAACTGCCCGTCCGACGTGCGGTAGGTGTCGTAGAAGGGCGCCCCGCCGTCGAACATGTTGTGCCCGCGCGGGGCGGCCCACAGGCCGGTGCCGAGCAGCCCGTGCAGGAACGAGGTGAGCAGCGCCGACCCGTCCACCATCGCGGCGTCGACCACCTGGCCGACGCCGGAGCGTTCCCGTTCCAGCAGCGCGGCCAGCACACCGACGGCGAGCAGCATGCCGCCGCCGCCGAAGTCGCCGAGCAGGTTCATCGGCGCGTACGGGCGCTCGCCGGCCCGGCCCAGCGGCTCCAACGCGCCGGCCACCGCGATGTAGTCGATGTCGTGCCCGGCGCGGGCCGCCAGCGGGCCGTCCTGACCCCAGCCGGTCATCCGCGCGTACACCAGTCGGGGGTTGCGGGCCCGGCACACCTCCGGGCCGAAGCCGAGCCGCTCGGCAACCCCCGGCCGGTACGCCTCGACCAGCACGTCCGCCCGCTCGGCAAGGCGCAGCAGGTCCGCCACCCCGGCCGGGGACTTCAGGTCCAGGGCGGTGGCCCGCCGCCCACGTTGCAGTGGTCCGCCGGTCGGCGCGGCCAACCGGCCCGGCCCCGGGGCGCCCGGCCGGTCCACCCGCACCACGTCCGCGCCGAGGTCGGCGAGCACCATGCAGCCGAACGGCGCCGGGGCGAGGCTCGCCAGTTCGACGACCCGCACCCCGGCCAGTGGCCCGCCGCGCGCCGCCGTCACGCGACGCCGGCCGGCTCTGCGGAACGGGCGGAACTGTCGCCGTCCGGCCCGGGTGCGCTGGCGGCGAGTCTGTCGACCAGGTCGGCGGGGGGTGTGAACCGGTCGCCGTAGCGGTCGGCCAGCTCGGTCGCGCGGGCGGCGAAGCCGGCCGGGCCGCCCGCGTACTGCCGGACGTAGCGAAGCACCCCTCCCGTCCACGCCGGGAAGCCGATGCCGAAGATCGAGCCGATGTTGGCGTCGGTCTCGGTACGCAGCACCCCCTCGTCGAGGCAGCGCACCGCGTCGAGCGCCTTGGCGAAGAGCATCCGCTCCTGGAGATCGGTGAACGGCACCGCGCGGCCGGCGTCGGTGATCAGGTCGGCCAGTCCTGTCCACAACCGCCCTCGGGTGCCGTCGTCGTAGGAGTACAAGCCCCGCCCCGCCGCGCGCCCCGGCCGGTCGTACGCGTCCACCAGCTCGTCCACGAGCCGGTGCGCCGGCAGCGGCCGGTACTCCGCGCTGGCGGCCTCGAACTGACGACGGATCCGCTGGATCAGCGTGAGGCTCACCTCGTCGGCGAGCGCCAGCGGCCCGGTCGGGTAGCCGGCCTGCAACGCTGCCTGCTCCACCGACGCGGCGGGCACGCCCTCGGCGACCATGCCGACCGCCTCGTCGATGAAGCGGCCGATCACCCGGCTGGTGAAGAAGCCGCGACCGTCGTTGACCACGATCGGCGTCTTGCCGATCCGCCGGCCCAGGTCGAACGCCCGCGCCAGCGCGGCGTCGCCGGTCCGTTCACCGACCACGATCTCCAGCAGCGGCATCCGGTCCACCGGGGAGAAGAAGTGCATGCCGATGAAGTCGGCCGGCCGGTCCACGCCGGCAGCCAGTTCGCTGATCGGCAGGGTGGACGTGTTGGAGGCGAGCAACGCGTCGGGCGCCAGCACCGGCAGCACCTCGGCGAAGACCTGCTGCTTCAGCGCCGGGTCCTCGAAGACCGCCTCGATCACCGCGTCGCAGCCGGCGAGCGCGTCCACCCGGTCGGTGGCGGTGATCCGGTCCAGCACGGCGCGGGCGTCCGCCTCGGTCGCGCGACCCTTGCGTACCCGGCGGGCCAGCAACCGTTCGGCGTGCTCCCGGGCCCGCCCGGCGGCCTCCGGGGAGACGTCCCTGACCACCACGTCGAGCCCGGCGCTGGCGCAGGCGTACGCGATGCCGGCGCCCATCATGCCGGCGCCGAGCACCGCCACCCGCCGCACCGGGGCGACGTCCACCGACGGTCGGGCGGCACCGCCGTTGACGGCCTTCAGGTCGAAGAAGAACGCGCCGATCATGTTCTTGGCGACCTGCCCGGTGAGCAGGCCGATCAGGTGCCGGGTCTCCACGGTCAGGGCCGTCTCCAGGTCGACCTGGGCGCCCTCCACGGCGGCGGCCAGGATCGCCTCCGGCGCGGGCAGTCGAGCCCCCTTGAGCTGTTTGCGCAGCGTGGCCGGGAAGGCGGGTAACTGAGCGGCGAGCGAGCGGCTGGCCGGGCTGCCGCCGGGCATCCGGTAGTCCGGCCGGTCCCACGGCTGCGCCGGGCGCGGGTTGGCGACGATCCAGGCGCGGGCACGGTCCAGCAACTCCGCCTCGGTGGCGACCACCTCGTCGACCAGGCCGGCGGCCAGGGCGTCGGCAGGGCGCATCCGTCGGCCGGTGAGCAACACGGTGGTCAGTGCCGTCGCCAGGCCGAGCATGCGTACCGTCCGGGTCACCCCGCCCGCGCCGGGCAGCAGGCCCAGGGTCACCTCGGGCAGCCCGAGCCGGCTGTCCGGCGCGTCCAGCGCGATCCGGTGGTGGCAGGCGAGCGCGATCTCCAGGCCACCGCCGAGCGCGGAGCCGTTGACCGCCGCGACCACCGGCCGCCCCAGCGTCTCCAGGCGGCGCAGGTCCCGCTTGATGGCGCCGAGCAGCTCGGTCAGCGCGGGCGCGTCGGCACGCGTCGCGCTGATCATCTCGGGCAGGTCGCCGCCGGCGAAGAACGTCGACTTCGCGCTGGTCACGATCACGCCGACGAGGTCGGGCTCGGCTTCCAGCCGGTCGAGAACGGCGGTCATCGACGCGGCGTACGCCCGGTTCATGGTGTTCGCCGACTGCGTCGGGTCGTCCAGGGTGAGCGTGACGATGCCGTCGTCGCCGCGGTCGTACCGGATGGTCTCGGTCATTGTCGTCCCTCCGGTCAGCAGCGCTCGAGAACTGTGGCGACGCCCATGCCGCCGCCGATGCACAGCGTCACGACGGCGCGGCGCAGGTCGCGGCGCTCCAACTCGTCCAACGCCGTGCCGAGCAGCATCGCCCCGGTCGCGCCGAGCGGATGGCCGAGGGCGATCGCGCCGCCGTTGACGTTCACCCGGTCCGGATCGAGGCCCAGGTCACGGACGTACTTGAGGACCACGGCGGCGAACGCCTCGTTGATCTCGAACAGGTCGATGTCGTCGACCGTCAGGCCGGCGACGGCCAGCGCCTTGTGGGTGGCCGGAATCGGCCCGGTCAACATCAGCGTCGGGTCGGCGCCGGTGACCGCCGCGCCGACGATCCGGGCGCGCGGCGTGAGACCGAGGTCCCGGCCAACCCCTTCCGAGCCGATGAGTACGAGCGCCGCGCCGTCCACGATGCCGGACGAGTTGCCCGCGTGGTGGACGTGCTCGATCGCCTCCAGCCAGTGGAACTTCTGCAACGCGACGGCGTCGAAGCCGGCCGCCTCGCCGAGCGTGGCGAAGGACGGGGTGAGCCCTGCCAGCGCCTCGCGGGTGGTCTCCGGACGCGGGTGCTCGTCGACGGTGAGGATGTCCAGCCCGTTGCCGTCGCGGACCGGCACCACCGAACGCGCGAAGTGCCCGCCGGCCAACGCCTTGGCGGCCCGCTCCTGCGACCGCACCGCGTAACCGTCCACGTCGTCCCTGGTGAAACCCTCCAGCGTGGCGATCAGGTCGGCGCTGACGCCCTGCGGCACGAACGACGTGGCGAGCGCGGTCTGCGGGTCGGTGGCCCAGGCCGCGCCGTCGGAACCCATCGGTACCCGGGACATCGACTCGACCCCACCGGCGAGCAGCAGGTGCTCCCAGCCGGAGCGGACCCGCGCGGCGGCCGAGTTGACCGCCTCCAGCCCGGAGGCGCAGAACCGGTTGAGCTGCACCCCGCCCACCTGCTCGGGCAGCCCGGCCAGCAGTGCGGCGGCGCGGGCCAGGTCACCGCCCTGCTCACCGATCGGGGTGACGATGCCGAGCAGCAGGTCCTCCAGCCGGCCGACGTCCAGGCCGGGGTTGCGTTCCCGCACCGCGTCGATCAGACCGACCACCAGGGAGATCGGCTTGACCCCGTGCAGCGCGCCCGTGTCCCGGCCGCGTCCGCGCGGGGTGCGGACCGCGTCATAGACGTACGCCTCAGAGGGCACGGGCGATCAGCTCCTTCATGATCTCGTTGGCGCCGCCGTAGATCTTCTGGACCCGGGCGTCGGCGTACATCCGGGCGATCGGGTATTCCGTGGTGTAGCCGTAGCCGCCGAAGAGCTGAAGGCACCTGTCGACGACCTCGCACTGCCCCTCGGTGAGCCACGACTTCGCCATCGCGGCGGTGGCCACGTCCAGCTCGCCCCGGGTGTGCCGGACGATGCAGTCGTCAAGGAAGACCCGGCTGACCCGGGTACGGGTGGCGCACTCGGCGAGCACCATCCGGGTGTTCTGGTGCCCCAGCAGCGGCTTGCCGAAGGTGGTGCGCTCCTTGGCGTACGCGACGGTCAGCTCGACCGCCCGTTCCATGGCCGCCACCGCGCCGACGCCGATCACCAGTCGTTCCTGCGGAAGTTGCTGCATGAGCTGGACGAAGCCCAACCCCTCCACACCGCCGAGCAGGTTGGCCGCCGGCACCCGGAACTCGTCGAAGAACAGCTCGGCGGTGTCGTTGGCGTGTAGCCCGATCTTGGAGAGCAGGCGGCCCCTGCGGAACCCCTCCGGATCGCCGCCCACCTCGCAGACCAGCAGCGAGACGCCGGCCGCCCGCTGCTCGGGGTCGGTCTTCACGGCCACGACGATCAGGTCGGCCAGACCGCCGTTGGTGATGAACGTCTTCGCGCCGGTGACCAGGTAGTCGTCACCGTCGCGGACGGCCCGGGTGCGCATCGCCTGGAGATCCGAGCCGCCGTCCGGCTCGGTCATCGCTATCGCGCCGACCAGCTCGCCGCTGCACAGACCCGGCAACCAGCGCCGTTTCTGCTCCTCGCTGCCGTACGCCACCAGGTAGCCGGTGACGATCCCACTGTGCACGGCCAACCCGAGGCTGCTCTCCCCGGCGTACGCCTGCTCGTGCAGCATGACGGCCTCGTGGGTGAACCCGCCGCCGCCTCCGCCGTACTCCTCCGGGACGGACAGGCCGAGCAACCCCAGCCCACCGGCGCGCCGGTAGTGCTCGCGGTCGGGGTGACCCTGCGTCGACAGGCGCTCGGCGTGCGGCAGCACCTCCCTGGTGAAGAAGGTGCGGGCCAGCTCGGCCAGGTCGTCGTGCTCCGGCTCGCGCCAGGGCGAGGGGGGACCGTCGGGCGTCGACATGTGCACCACCCTCGCGCCCTGTTGGCGGCATGTCAATAAGCCGTGCGGCGGCTGGCCGCCTCGCCACCCGACTTGACTGACGCGCCTTGATCGACTCCGTTTCCTTGAAGTCGGCCCCTCCCCGCGAGATGGTCACCCCGACATCAGGAAAGTCGAGTCGATCAAGCCACGCGGACACCTCCGCCTGGCCGGGTCAGGGGTCCCGGCAGGGTAAATCTTGGACAGTTTCCGTTAGCTGGTAACGGAAACTGTCCAAGATTGCCGGCTGGCGCGCGGTCCGGCGGGTGCGTTGCCTGGGCGTCGGTGGCTGAGTGTTACTCGGCTTCGTCGCCGTCGGTGGGGCGTGGTGGGCGGTGTTCGGCGATCCACGCCTCGACATCGGCACGCAGCCACACCTTCATGCCGCGTAGTTCCTGGTATGGCTTCGGGAAGCTCGGCCGCATCGCGATCTGCTGGAACCGACTTCGGGAGACGTTGAGTCGTTGGCCGATCTCGTACGGCCCCATCAACTCACCCGGCCCCTTATCTGCCACACCTGGAACCTAGGCACGTTCGACCATCCCCGATTGGGGGTCTCCGATCGGGGGTCCCCAAAAGGGTTGACAGGCAGGCGAAAGTGGCTGAGTGTGGTCAAAGGGTTTCGCTGCGCTATCGGGTGGGCAGCGTGGGCGTGGTTAGAGAGGGGTGCGGATGGATCAGGCGACGGAGTTGGCGTGGTTGCGGGAGCGGGTCGGGGGACTGGAGACGGCGCTGCACTGTGCGCGGAGGGAGTTGTTCGATCTCCGGTGCCGTCTGACGTTGATCGGCCGGGTGGTGCAGGACGTCGACCGGGTGCAGCGAGCGCCCGGCGTCGCCGTTGGTGCGATAAACGCGGCGCTCTACTCCGAGGCGTCCAATCTGCGCCACCTCGGGCGACACGTGGTCCGGCGTCGCCGGGGTCCGCGTTGAGCGACGGGTCGGCCACCGAGAACGGTGGCTAACCGCTGAGCTGCCGCTAGGGTCGGGCAGATGAGTGTCGAGACGGCTCCCCGCCGCCGTCGGTTGGAGCCGGACGCCCGGCGCGGCCAGATCCTGGCCTGCGCGGTCCGGCTGTTCGGCGAGCGCCCGTACGCGGACGTGTCGACCACCGACGTCGCCCGTGCGGCGGGGGTCGCCCGAGGGCTGGTCAACCACTACTTCGGTACGAAGAAGGATCTCTACCTCGAAGTCGTCCGGGTGATGGTGACGATTCCGGAGGTGGCAGTCGAACGGTTGCCCAAGGGTGATCTGCGGACCCGCGTCGACGCCAGCGTCACCTGGTTCCTCGACGTGGTGTCCCGCCACAGCACCTCCTGGTTGGCGGCGGTCACCGCGCGGGGGATGGGCGGGGACGCCGACGTGGAGCGGGTGCTCGCCGAGGCCGAGGAGGTCGCCGCGGACCGCATGCTTGTCGCCGTGGGGCTGGCCGGACAGGCCGCACACCACGAGGAACTTCGCGGCATGGTCAGGGCGTACTGCGGCCTGGCCACATCGACGGCGCGGGAGTGGCTCCAGCGGGGCGCGCTTACCCGCCCGCAGGTGCACCTGCTGCTCACCACCACGCTGCTGGCGATCGTGGAACGGGTGGTCCCGCAGGTCATCGCGGGGATGGACGTGACGCAAAAGAGTCGGTGAACGCCGGACTGGAACCCGCGTGCCCACCGGGCACGCCAGCGGCAGGCGGACTGACTCGGCCGGTCAGGCGGCCCGGCGTTCGTCGGTCCGACCGGTACCTGCCGCCCGGCCAGTCTGACCGGTCCGCGCCGCCGGTGCGGCGAATCGGTTGGCGGCCTGCCCCGGGTACGGCTCGGAGCGGACCACCCGCAACGGCTGGTCCACCTCGTCCGCGCCGAACCGCCAGCGGGACCGTTCCGGCTGGCGCTGCGGCGCGGGCCCACCGGGGCGCAGACCGGGGCGGGACAGCAGCACCGTGATCAGGTAGCCGACCACCAGGAAACCGTGGCTGACCAGCCGCTCCTTAGCCACCGACCCGGTGGCCAGGTCGTTCACCGAGAGCAGCAGCAACGTGCCGACGAACGCGCTGAGCATCGGCAGCAGCCCGGCCGGCGGGCTGCGGCGCAGCGCCACGAAGAGGAAGCCGGCGCCGACGGCCACGTTCCAGGCGGCCGACTCGTGCCACAGGTGCTGGCCGGCGGGGTGCAGGTGGTCGGTGGTCGCCCCCCGGCCGACCTGGGCCAGGCCGAGCACCAACTGCACCGCGCCGAGCAGCCCGAGCGCGGAGCGCAGACCGACCACCAGCGGGCCGCGTCCGAGCAGACGCCGCCACCACGCCGGGCGTGCCGGGGCCGCGCTGACGGCGGCCAGGATCGCCGCCGTCCGGTCCGGCACCTCAACCACCAGTCGGGTACGGACCCGACGGGTCACCGCGACCGCCGCCGTGAACCAGGCCCGACAATCGGCGCACCCATCGAGGTGCCGTTGCGCCGCCGTCAGTTCGGCGGCGGTCTCCTCCCCGTCCAACTGCGCGGACAGGACCTCCCGCCACTGCTCACACCCCATGTATCGGTAGTCGCTCCGGTGGCCCTTCCGGTTCCCGGCAACCGTCACGGGTTGTGGAATACTCGCCGGATCATGACGCGTTACGGCCTGCTCATCCTGCCCGCCACCAATCGGGTGTACGCCCGTTCCGCCGTCGATCTCACCCGTGCCGAGCTGGAGATCTTCGGCCGCTCGGCGCTCGAGGGCCGGATCGGCGAGATGGGCACGGAGGTCGTCGGGGGCGCGTCGTACGTCACGTTCACCGGCGACGGGCTGACCGACGGTGACCTGGCCGCCCTGGGCAACCTCTCCGCCGGGTACGCGCTGTTCGAGTTCGTGGGTGAGCTGCTGCGGCCGGTGGAGTGGCGGCGTCTGGACCGCTACGACGACGACCTGCTCACCATCCAGAAGTATCCGGGCAAGACCAACGAGCAGTTCACCAAGCTGCTGCTCAACGTCACACTGCTCGCCTCGGCCTGGGCCGGCGAGCTGACCAGCCGGCGGTTCCGGGTGCTCGACCCGCTCTGCGGTCGGGGCACCACGCTCAACCAGGCGCTGATGTACGGATTCGACGCCGCCGGGGTGGAGCGCGACCAGAAGGACGTGGAGGCGTACCGGGCGTTCATCACCACCTGGCTGAAGCAGAAGCGGGTCAAGCACCGGGTGCTCGAGTCGGGGCCGGTGCGCCGGGAACGCAAGGTGGTCGGCCGGCGGGTACGCATCGAGCTGGCCCCGACCCGCGAGGAGCACAAGGCCGGTCGCACGCAGGTGCTGGACGTGGTCAATGCGGACACCGCCCGCTCGGGGGAGTTCTTCCGCCCGGAGACCGTCGACCTGGTGGTCGCCGACGCGCCGTACGGCGTACAGCATGGCAGTCGGACCGCCGACCAGGGTCTCTCGCGCGACCCGCTGGCGCTGCTCGCGGACGCCGCGCCGGTGTGGGCGCGGCTGTTGCGCCCCGGCGGCGCCCTCGGTGTCTCCTGGAACACCCATGTCGCCAGTCGGGACGACGCGGCGGCGGCGCTGTCCGACGCGGGCCTGACGGTCGTCGACGACGGGCCCTACCGGGCGCTGCGGCACCGGGTCGACCAGTCGATCATGCGGGACGTGCTGGTGGCCCGCCGCCCGGCCTGAACGGCCCGGCACCCTTCCCCACCACCCGGCCGCGCCGGGCGCGACGCCGCCCGGGCACCCAATCCCGCCTATGCCCCCTTTGCTCTGCACCCGCGGAGGCGACGCTCACGCTGAGTAGCCGGTGCCTCAATGGGTGCAAAGCAAAGGGGGCCGCAGGGGGCATGCGGAGCAGCGGGCGGGTGAGCGGTCCCGGCCCTTCGGAGCGCAGCCCCGTCTGTGCCGCATTTCACCTGATCAGGTGCCTGTGTGAAGACCGCGTCAAGAAACGGCCCGGTCCCGTCATGGTCGCGTTATGACCCCTGCCGTCCGGCGGGTGGTGGGGCTTTGATTGCCCGGCGCGACCGGGAGGCGGTCGCGAGGACATCTTCCGCTAGGAGAGGTCAGCCGTGTCTGACGTGCTGTTCGTGTTGCTGACGGTGGGGCTGTTCGCGGCTCTCGCCCTCGTGGTGAGGGGTGTGGAGAAGCTGTGAGCGCCGTCAACGCCGTCGGCTTGGTGCTGGCGATCGGACTGGGTGTGTTCCTGGTGTTCGCCCTGCTGTTCCCGGAGCGCTTCTGATGAGCATGACAACAGCAGGCGTCATCTTCGTGCTGGCGCTGGTGGTGGCGCTCGTCGCCGTCTACAAGCCGTTCGGCGACTACATGTTCCGGGCGGTCTCCGGAACCGGGCAGTCGCGCGTCGAGCGGGGCATTTTCCGACTCGTCGGGGTCAACCCGACCGCCGAGCAGACCTGGGGCGTCTACGCCCGCAGCGTGCTGGCGTTCTCCGCGGTCTCGGTCCTCTTCCTCTACCTGTTCCAGCGGGTGCAGAACCACCTGTGGCTGTCGCTGGGCTTCGACCCGGTGGTGCCGCACGGCGCGTGGAACACGGCAGTGTCGTTCGTGACCAACACCAACTGGCAGTCGTACTCGGGTGAGTCGACGATGGGCCACCTGGTGCAGATGGCCGGCCTCGCCGTGCAGAACTTCGTCTCGGCGGCGGTCGGCATCGCGGTGGCTGTCGCGCTGGTGCGCGGCTTCGCCCGCAGCCGCACCGGGCAGCTCGGCAACTTCTGGGTCGACCTGACCCGGATCGTGCTGCGGATCCTGCTGCCGATCGCGGTGCTCGGCGCCATCGCGCTGATGATCGGCGGGGCGGTGCAGAACCTCTCCGCCGGCACCGACGTGAGCACGCTGACCGGCGGCACCCAGACCATCACCGGCGGTCCGGTGGCCAGCCAGGAAGTGATCAAGGAACTGGGCACCAACGGCGGCGGCTTCTACAACGTCAACAGCGCCCACCCGTTCGAGAACCCCACGACCTGGACGAACTGGCTGGAGATCTTCCTGATCCTGCTGATCCCGTTCAGCCTGCCCCGGGTCTTCGGCCGGATGGTCGGGCAGAACCGGCAGGGCTACGCCATCGCCGCGGTGATGGGCGTCCTCGCGCTGGTCAGCATCACGCTGACCAACGTGTTCGAGCTGGCCGGCCACGGCACTGTGCCGCAGGCGATCGGCGCGGCGCTGGAGGGCAAGGAGGTGCGGTTCGACGTGTCGAACTCGGCCACCTTCGCCGCCGCCACCACGCTCACCTCGACCGGCGCGGTGAACTCGTTCCACGACTCGTTCACCTCGCTCGGCGGCATGATGGCCATGGTCAACATGATGCTCGGCGAGGTCGCGCCCGGCGGTGTCGGTTCCGGCCTGTACGGCCTGCTGATCCTCGCGGTGATCACGGTCTTCGTGGCCGGCCTGATGGTGGGCCGCACGCCCGAGTACCTGGGCAAGAAGATCGGCTCCCGGGAGATCAAGTTCGCCTCGCTGTACTTTCTGATCACGCCGATCCTGGTGCTGGTCGGTACGGCGGCCGCGTTCGCCACCGGCAACAACTCCACGGCGCTCAACGTCGGCCCGCACGGCCTCTCCGAGGTGCTCTATGCGTTCACCTCGGCCAGCAACAACAACGGCTCCGCCTTCGCCGGCATCACCGTCAACACCACCTGGTGGGACACCGCGCTCGGGTTGTGCATGCTGCTGGGCCGGTTCCTGCCGCTCATCTTCGTGCTCGCGCTGGCCGGATCGCTGGCCCGCCAGGCACCCACCCCCGCGTCCGAGGGCACCCTGCCGACCCACCGACCGCTGTTCATCGGCATGGTCGTCGGCGTCACCGTCGTCCTCGTCGCGCTGACCTTCCTGCCCGCGCTCGCGCTCGGCCCGCTGGCCGAAGGGCTGTGACCATCATGAGAGAGAAGGACATGACCACGTCTACGCCGGCGCCGCACGGCGCGGCGGACGCCGCCACCGCCGGTACCCCGGCCATCCAGGGTGACCGGGTCGGCGGGGGACTGCTCGACCCGAAGCAACTGGTCCGGTCCCTGCCGGACGCGCTCCGCAAGCTCGACCCGACCACGCTGTGGCGTAACCCGGTGATGCTGATCGTCGAGGTCGGCGCTGCCTTCACCACAGTCCTGGCGGTGCTCGACCCGTCGGTGTTCGCCTGGGCGATCACCATCTGGCTCTGGCTGACAGTGCTCTTCGCCAACCTGGCCGAGGCGGTCGCGGAGGGCCGGGGCAAGGCCCAGGCCGCCGCGCTGCGGCGGGCCAAACAGGACACCATCGCCACCCGGCTGCTCGACTGGAAGCCCGGCGCCAGGGCCAACGCCTACCGCGACGAGGCCGTCCCCGCGCCGCAACTGCGCCAGGGCGACATCGTGCTGGTCGAGGCGGGCGGCATCATCCCCGGTGACGGGGACATCGTCGAGGGCATCGCCAGCGTCGACGAGTCGGCCATCACCGGCGAGTCGGCCCCGGTCATCCGGGAGTCCGGCGGCGACCGCAGCGCTGTCACCGGCGGCACCAAGGTGCTGTCCGACCGGATCATCGTGAAGATCACCCAGAAGCCGGGGGAGAGCTTCATCGACCGGATGATCGCCCTGGTCGAGGGCGCCAACCGGCAGAAGACGCCGAACGAGATCGCGCTGAACATCCTGCTCGCCGCGCTCACGGTCATCTTCCTGCTGGCCGTCGTCACCCTCCAACCGCTGGCGATTTTCTCCAAGGCGTACCAGGCCGCCGCGCCGGACAGCGGGGCGATCACCAACTCCGGTGTCACAGGTGTCGTGCTGGTCTCGCTGCTGGTCTGCCTGATCCCCACCACCATCGGCGCGCTGCTGTCGGCCATCGGCATCGCCGGCATGGACCGCCTCGTCCAGCGCAACGTCCTGGCGATGAGCGGCCGGGCCGTCGAGGCGGCCGGCGACGTCAACACCCTGCTGCTGGACAAGACCGGCACCATCACGCTCGGCAACCGGCAGGCCGCCGAGTTCGTGCCGGTCCAGGGCGTCGACGCCGCGACGGTGGCCGACGCCGCCCAGCTCTCCAGCCTGGCCGACGAGACCCCGGAGGGGCGCTCGGTGGTCGTCCTGGCGAAGAACGAGTTCGGGCTGCGCGAACGCGAGCCCGGCGTGATGCCGCACGCCACCTTCGTGCCGTTCACCGCGCAGACCCGGATGAGCGGCGTCGACCTGACCCCGGACGCCAGCGTGGACGGCGGCGCGTCGGGCAGCGGCCGCCGGGTCCGCAAGGGCGCGGCCGCCGCGGTGATGAAGTGGGTACGCGAGAACGGCGGTCACCCGACCGAGCAGGTCGGCGAGATCGTGGACGCGATCAGCGGCACCGGCGGCACCCCGCTGGTGGTCGCCGAGCACGTCGACGGTGAGCCGGCCCGCGCGCTGGGTGTCATCCACCTCAAGGACGTGGTCAAGTCCGGGATGCGGGAGCGGTTCGACGAGATGCGCCGGATGGGCATCCGGACCGTGATGATCACCGGTGACAACCCGCGTACCGCGAAGGCGATCGCCGACGAGGCCGGGGTGGACGACTTCCTGGCCGAGGCGACGCCGGAGGACAAGCTCGCGCTGATCAAGCGGGAGCAGGAGGGCGGCCGGCTGGTCGCGATGACCGGTGACGGCACCAACGACGCGCCGGCGCTCGCCCAGGCCGACGTCGGGGTGGCGATGAACACCGGCACGTCGGCCGCCAAGGAGGCCGGCAACATGGTCGACCTCGACTCCGACCCGACCAAGCTGATCGAGATCGTGGAGATCGGCAAGCAGTTGCTGATCACCCGCGGCGCGCTGACCACGTTCAGCATCTCGAACGACATAGCGAAGTACTTCGCGATCATCCCGGCCATGTTCGCCGGCCTCTACCCGAGCCTGGACGCGCTGAACATCATGCGGCTGGCCAGCCCGGAGTCGGCGATCCTGTCCGCTGTCATCTTCAACGCCCTGGTGATCATCGCGCTGATCCCGCTCGCCCTGCGCGGCGTGCGGTACCGGCCGTCCGCGGCGTCGAAGCTGCTCAGCCGCAACCTGCTGGTCTACGGGCTGGGCGGAATCATCGTCCCGTTCATCGGGATCAAGCTCATCGACCTGCTCATCCAGTTCATTCCGGGGATTTCGTGATGCGTCTACCCACCTGGATCGCCCAACACCTCGCCGCGCTGCGTGCCGTACTCGTCTTCACCGTGCTGCTCGGCCTGGTCTATCCGCTGGTCCTGGTCGCGGTCGGTCAACTGCCCGGCCTCAACCACAAGGCCGACGGTTCACTGATCGAGGTCGGCGGCAGCACCGTCGGCAGTTCGCTGATCGGGCAGTCCTTCACCGACGCGGACGGCAACCCCGTGCCGCGCTACTTCCAGTCCCGTCCGTCCGCCGCCGGTGACGGCTACGACCCGACGTCCACCTCGGCCAGCAACCTCGGCCCGGAGAGCGTCGTCGACACCATCGCCAGCGACCCCGAGGAGTCCAGCGAAAGCCTGCTGACCCAGGTCTGCGCACGCAGCAAGGCGGTCGGCGAGCTGAACGGCGTCGACGGAAGCCGGCCGTTCTGCACCGACGACGGGGTGGGCGCGGTGCTCGCGGTCTTCCGCGCGGACGGTCTGACCGGCCCGGTCACCCGGGTGGTCAGCGTCAACCAGGTCGCCCCGGCCACCCCGTTCGTCTCCTCGTACCAGGGGGTCACGGTGGAGCTGGCCCAACCCGACCGGGACTACGTGGCCGAGGGTGGTCTGATCACTCCGATCCGGGGCGACGCGCCGGAGAAGCCGGCGGTGCCCGCCGACGCGGTCACCGCCAGCGGCAGCGGCCTCGACCCGCAGATCAGCCCGGCGTACGCCGAGCTACAGGTGAACCGGGTCGCGCGCGAGCGCGGCGCGGACCCGGCGGCGGTCCGCAAGCTGGTCGAGGAGAACACCACCGGACGGTCGCTCGGGTTCATGGGGGAGCCCGGTGTGAACGTGCTGGAACTCAACATCGCCCTCGACCGGCGGTTCGCCGCGCGCTGAGAGCGCGACGCGGGCGGGGCGGTGCCGACGGGCACGGCCCCGCCCGCCGATCTGAGCAGGGAGGATGGTCCCCGTGCCACGCGGAGAACTGCGCATCTATCTCGGGGCCGCCCCCGGCGTCGGCAAGACGTACGCCATGTTGGAGGAGGCCCAACGGCGGGCCGCACGCGGCACCGACGTGGTGATCGGTTTCGTGGAGACCCACGGTCGTCAACACACCGCGGCGATGATCGGCGACCTGGAGCAGGTGCCCCGCCGCGTGCTGGAGTACCGGGGCGTCGAGTTCACCGAGATGGACCTGGACGCCGTGTTGGCCCGCCGGCCGGAGATCGCCGTCGTCGACGAGCTGGCGCACAGCAACGTGCCCGGTTCCCGGCACGAGAAACGGTGGCAGGACGTCCAGCAACTGCTGGACGCGGGGATCGACGTGCTGTCGACAGTCAACGTGCAGCACCTGGAGTCGGTGAACGACGTGGTCGCGCAGATCACCGGCACCACCCAGCGGGAGACCGTGCCGGACGAGATCGTCCGCGCGGCCGAGCAGGTCGAGCTCGTCGACATGACGCCCGAGGCGCTGCGTCGGCGGATGGCGCACGGCAACATCTACCGACCCGACAAGATCGACGCCGCGCTGGGCAACTACTTCCGGGTCGGCAACCTCACCGCGCTGCGCGAGCTGGCGCTGCTCTGGCTGGCCGACAAGGTCGACGAACAGCTCGACCGCTACCGCAGCCAGCAGGGCATCGCGGCCACCTGGGAGGCCCGGGAACGGGTGGTGGTCGCGCTGACCGGTGGCCCGGAGGGCGAGACGCTGATCCGCCGGGCGGCCCGGGTGGCGGCCCGCAGCAAGGGCGCCGACCTGCTCGCCGTGCACGTGGCGCGCAGCGACGGCCTGGCCGGCGCCGACCCGGCCCAGTTGGCCCGGCAGCGGGTGCTGGTGGAGAGCCTGGGCGGCACGTACCACCAGGTGCTCGGCACCGACGTGCCGGCCGCGCTGCTCGACTTCGCCAGGGGCGTGAACGCCACCCAGTTGGTGCTCGGCGCCAGCCGCCGGGGCCGCTTCGCGCAGTTCTTCTCCCGAGGTGTCGGGGTGACCACCACAGCGCTCTCCGGCTCGATCGACGTGCACCTGGTCACCCACAAGCAGGCCGGCAAGGGCCGCCGGGCGGCGGCGGTGCCGGCCGCGCTGTCCCGCCGTCGCCGGCTGCTCGGCTTCGCCCTGGCCGTGCTGGGCATGCCGCTGCTCACGGTGCTGCTGAAGACGCTGCCCGACCTGACCCTGACCAACGACATCCTGCTCTTCCTCGCCGGGGTCATCGGGGTCGCGCTGGTCGGCGGGGTGTGGCCGGCCCTGGTGGCCGCGCTCGGCGGGTCACTGCTGCTGAACTGGTTCTTCACCCCGCCGTACCGCACCCTGACCATCGCCGAGGCGGACAACCTGCTCGCCCTGGCCGTCTTCGTCGGGGTGGCGCTGGCGGTGAGCTGGGTCGTCGACGTGGCCGCCCGGCGTACCCGGGAGGCGGCCCGCGCCGCCGCCGACGCGCAGACCCTCGCCGCCATCGCCGGCGGCGTGCTGCGCGGCGAGCGCCCGCTGCCCGCCCTGCTCGAACAGCTGCGGGAAACCTTCGGGCTGCGCGCCGTGAGCGTGCTGGAACTGGCCGAGGAGGCCGGTGGCCGCCCGGAGCGGGCCCGCGAGGAGCACGCCTGGACCGTGGCGGCCAGCGTCGGCGACAGCCCGCCCTGCACCCCGGGAAGCGGTGAGACGACCGTCCCGGTCGACGACCGGATCACCGTCGTGCTCTGCGGCCGGCGGCTGGAGGCCGCCGACCGGCGCATCGTCGAGGCGTTCGCCGCGCAGGCCGCCGTCGCGCTGCGCCAGGAACGGCTCGCCGAGGAGGCGGCCACCGCCCGACCCCTCGCCGAAGCGGACCGGATGCGCACCGCGCTGCTCGCGGCGGTCAGCCACGACCTGCGTACGCCGCTGGCGTCCGCGAAGGCGGCGGTGACCAGCCTGCGCAGCCACGACATCGAGTTCGACGAGTCCGACCGCGAGGAGTTGCTGGCGACCGCCGAGGAGTCGCTGGACCGTCTCGCCCGGCTGGTCGCCAACCTGCTGGACATGAGTCGTCTCCAGGCCGGTGTCCTCGGCATCACCACGACCCACATCGGTCTGGAGGACGCCGTACCCCTGGCGCTCGACGAACTTGGCCCGGCGGCCGCGACGGTCGGCACGGACATCCCGGCCGACCTGCCGGCGGCCACCGCCGACCCGGGCCTGCTGGAGCGGGTGCTCGTCAACATCGTCGCCAACGCGCTGCGCCACAGCCCGCCCGACCAGCCGCCCACGATCACCGCCAGCGCGCACGCCGGCCAGGTCGAGCTGCGGGTGATCGACAGGGGGCCGGGCATCCCGGAGGACCAGTGGGAGCACGTGTTCCTGCCGTTCCAGCGCCTCGGTGACCGGGACAACCAGACCGGCGTCGGCCTCGGGCTCGCCCTGTCCAGGGGGTTGGCCGAGGCGATGGGTGGCAGCATCACCCCGGAGACCACCCCCGGCGGTGGGCTCACCATGGTGCTGCGGCTGCCGGCCGCCCAGACCAGCGCGGAGGAGCCGCAGGAATGACACGCATCCTGGTCGTCGACGACGAGCCGCAGATCGTGCGTGCCCTGCGGATCAACCTGCGTGCCCGCCGCTACGACGTGGACATCGCCGGCACCGGGGCCGCCGCCCTGAAGGCCGCCGCCAGCCACCCGCCCGACCTGGTGGTGCTGGATCTCGGCCTGCCCGACATCGACGGGGTCGAGGTGATCCGGGGCCTGCGCGGGTGGACGGCGGTGCCGATCATCGTGCTCTCCGGTCGGGCCGGCAGCGAGGACAAGGTCGCGGCGCTCGACGCGGGCGCCGACGACTACGTGACCAAGCCGTTCGGGGTGGAGGAGCTGCTGGCCCGCATCCGGGCGGTGACCCGCCGGCTCGGCGCGCCCAGCGAGGCGGTGCCCGCGCTGCGGATCGGCCGGCACACCGTCGACCTGGCCGACCACAGCGTGCGGCGCGACGACGGCACCGAGGTCAAGCTGACCCCCATCCAGTGGAGCGTGCTGGAGAAGTTGCTGCGCCACCCCGGCAAGCTGGTCAGCCAGCGGCAACTCCTCCATGACGTCTGGGGGCCGGAGTACCAGAACGAGACCAACTACCTGCGGCAGTACCTGGCCCAGTTGCGGCGCAAGCTGGAGGACGACCCGGCCCGCCCCCGGCACCTCATCACCGAGCCGGGAATGGGTTACCGCTACCGCCCCTGATCGGTTGACACCCATCGACAGAGATTGAAGAATCTCGTTAGCAGCGGCAGCGGCGTGCTTCTGTAACCGTCCCCTCCGGTTACCCAACGGGAGTTCGCCGTGTCAATGCCAGTGTCCCGCCGCCGACTGCTGACCGCCGGCGGCGCCGGCCTCGTCCTCGTCGGGCTCGCCGGCCCGTCCCGCCCGGCCTGGGCCGCCGTCACCACCGCCGACCTCGTCGTCTACGGCGCCACCTCCGGCGGTCTGGCCGCCGCGATCACCATGCGCCGGCTCGGCCGTACCGCCGTCGTCGTCGAGCCGACGACCCACGTCGGCGGGCTGAGCACCGCCGGTCTGGGCGCGACCGACACCGGCGTGCAGGCGTCCATCGGCGGGCTGGCCGCCGAGTTCTACCGCCGGGTGTACGTGAAATACCACGGCGGGACGCTCACGCCGACCTCGCCGCTGCGGATGACCTTCGAGCCGCACGTCGCCACCGAGATCTTCGCGGAGATGCTGGCCGAGGCAGGTGTGCCGGTGGTCGTCGGCGCGCGGCTGGCCGGTGTCGGCCGCAGCGGCAACCGGATCACCGAACTGCGCACCGAGGACGGCTCGGTCTACCGGGGTGGGATGTTCGTCGACGCCACCTACGAGGGCGACCTGCTGGCCATGGCCGGCGTCGGGTTCACCGTCGGGCGGGAGTCGAACGACACCTACGGCGAGACGATAAACGGGGTGCAGTCCCGCAACACCCACCAGTTCGTCTATCCCGTCGACCCGTACGTCACCGCCGGCTCGCCGGCCAGCGGTCTGCTGCCGGGCATCTCCGCCACCCCGCTCGCCCCGCAGGGCAGCGGCGACGACCTGATCCAGGCGTACTGCTTCCGGATGTGCCTGACCCAGGCGGCCAACCGCATCCCGTTCGCCCGGCCGTCCGACTATGACCCGATCGAGTACGAGCTGCTGCTGCGACACATCCAGGCGGGCTTCGCCGGCCCGTACTTCACCACCCACTCGATCGGCGGCGGAAAGACCGATTCCAACAACAACGGGGCCGTCTCCACCGACCACATCGGTTTCAACCACGCGTACCCGACGGCGAGCTGGGCGGTACGGGAGAGCATCATCGCCGAGCACCGCAGCTACCAGCAGGGGCTGATGTGGTTCCTGGCCAACGACCCCCGGCTGCCGGCGACGGTGCGCGAGTCGACAGCACGGTGGGGCCTGCCGGTCGACGAGTTCACCGGCACCGGCGGCTGGCCGCCGCTGCTCTACATCCGGGAGGCCCGCCGGATGGTCTCCGCGTACGTGATGACCGAGGCGGACTGCCGGGGTCGGGTGCGGGCCACCGACTCGGTGGGCCTGGCCAGTTACACGATGGACTCGCACAACTGCCAGCGGGTGGTGGTCGACGGCAAGGTGCGCAACGAGGGCGACGTGCAGATCGGGGTGCCGGCGCCGTACCCGGTGAGCTACCGGTCGATAGTGCCGCACCAGGCCCAGTGCGCCAACCTGCTGGTGCCGGTCTGCCTGTCGGCGAGCCACATCGCGTACGGCTCGATCCGCATGGAGCCGGTGTTCATGATCCTTGGGCAGGCCGCGGCCACCGCCGCGTCGCTGGCGCTCGCCGGCAACCTCGCCGTGCAGGCGGTGTCGGTGCCCGCCCTGCAGGCCCGGCTGCGGCAGGACGGCGCGGTGCTGGAGTGGGGTTCGACCAGCGAGGTGATCCTGGACAACGCGGCGTCCAGCGGGATCACCCGGGCCGGGACGTGGCTGCGCAGCACCAGCATCGGCGGCTACTACGGCCCCGACTACGAGCACGACGGCAACACCGGCAAGGGCGTCAACCGGCTGCGGTTCCGCCCGACCCTGCCGGTCTCCGGCTCGTGGACCGTGCAGTTGCGCTGGACCGCCGACCCGAACCGGGCGACGAACGTGCCGGTGGACATCGCGTACTCCGGCGGGGTGGCCACCCGGACCGTGGACCAGCGGCAGTCCGGGGGCCAGTGGGTGGCGCTGGGCACCTACCCCTTCACCGCCGGCAGCGACGGGAGCGTGCTGATCCGTACCGAGGGCACCGACGGCCACGTGATCGCCGACGCGGTGCGCTTCGTCCGTGCCTGACCGACCGGGCCCGCGGAACGCCGATCGCCTGCTGCCGAGCCGGGTGGCCGCGTGGCGGGTAGCGTTCCTGACGATCGACTCTCGAACGAGGAGGCCCGGTGCAGACAACGACTGTGGACATCCCGACCGGCGACGGGATGGCGGACGCGTCGGTCACCCGACCCGACGGCGACGGCCCGTTCCCGGCGGTGCTGTTCTTCATGGACGCCATCGGGCCGCGACCGCGCCTGGTGGAGATGGCCGAGCGGATCGCCGCCCGCGGCTACCTCGTGCTGACGCCCCACCTGCTCTACCGGGGCGGGCGGGCACCGCTGTCCGACCTGTCCCGCCTCGGTGAGGCCGACGGGCGGGCCGCCATCTTCGCGAAGGCCGTGCCGCTGATCCACGCGTTGACCGCCGACCTGATCAGCCGGGACACCGAGGCGTACCTCGACTTCCTGGCCGCCCGGGACGACGTCCGGCCCGGTCCGGTCGTGATCACCGGTTACTGCATGGGCGGCACGAACGCGCTGCGGGCCATCGAGGCGCACCCGGACCGGATCGCCGCTGTCGCCAGCTTCCACGGCGGGCACATCGTCACCGACGCGCCGGACAGCCCGCACCGGGGCGTCGGCTCGATCACCGGTGAGGTGTACTTCGGACACGCCGACGCCGACCAGTCGATGACGGCGGAGCAGATCGCCACGCTGGAGAGCGCGCTCGACGCCGCCGGGGTGCGCTACCGCTCCGAGGTGTACGAGGGCGCGCACCACGGTTTCACCATGGCGGACACCCCGATGTACGACGAGCGGGCCACCGAGCGCCACTGGGCGGCGCTGTTCGACCTGCTGGACCGTACCCTGCCCGTCAGGTGAAACACGCACCCCGTCCGGCGCGCGCTCAGCGGCGCAGCAGCACCGGCCCGGCGTCGATCCGGGTGCGGAACAGGGCGTACGGCTTGCGCCGCAGGTCCTGGCCGCGCTGGTACTGCGGCTGCCGGTGCAGTTGGTTGGCGGTGACGTACAGGTGCCCGTCGGTGGCCACCGACATGGTGTCCGGCCAGAGCAGCCTCGGGTCGTGGACCAGCGTCTCGTACTCGCCGTCCGGCAGCCGGCGCAGCACCGCGTTGTGCTCGTACGAGGTGAGGTAGAGCCGTCCCGCGTCGTCGCTCTCCAGCCCGTCCGAGGCGGTGCCCCTGTCGCCCTCGTCGACCACTGTCGCGGCGACCGCCTCCTGGGTGACGCCCGGGTCGGCCAGCGCCTCGGTGGAGACGCTGTGCAGGCGTCGGGACGCCAGCGGGCAGTAGTACAGCCGGCTGCCGTCTGCGGAGATGGCGATCCCGTCCGAGCCCATCGTGAGGGGCTTCGGCGGCCCGTCCGCCGGGCGTTCCAGAAACGGCCGACCCTCGACCACCGGGCGGAACGTCGCCAGCGGCTCCGCCTTGGTGGACGGGTGGTCGTGCAGCCGCCGCCAGGACGCGCCGCTGGCCAGGTCGACGACGATGATCCCGTTCGGTCCGGTGTTGGCCGAGTCGGTGATGTACGCGACGCCGGCCTCGCCACGGCGCAGGTCGAAGCGGACGTCGTTGAGGTACGTCGTCGGCAGCGCCACGTCCGCCGGAAAGGTGATGACCTGGGCCACCGTGTCGGTTTCCAGGTCGACACGGACCAGCTTCGGGCCGCCCGGCCTGGTGGGCCGGAACATCGGGCTGCCGGTGTCCAGAACCCAGAGCCGGTCGGCCGGGTCCACCACGATGCTCTGCACCGACACGAACGCGCCCGCGTCGTCGTCGCCGGACGGGTCGTTCCACGCCTGGTCGGGATAGGGCACCTCCTGACCGTCGCGCACTTCGACGACGGTGGCCGGAACCTCGTCCCCCCACTTCGGGAAGTTGACGAAGATCCGGCCCCGGTGCGAGACGCTCACCCCGGTCGGCATCGGGCCGGTAAAGGTGTGCACCAGCTCCAACTCGCCGAGCGGCTCGTCGCCGACCGGCCCGTTCATGACGCCCGTCCCACGGTGCTCATCGTTCCCCCTGCCGGTCGGTTGCCGCGCTCCGACAACGGCTATTCCCGCCCGGCCGTCCGATATGCCTCGCGGTGGTCCGAGCCGGCGCTCAGCGCTGGTGTCAGCGTGCCGGCACGGCGGGCAGGCCGGGGACCGGGACGTCCACAGCGAGCAGCGCTCCGTCCTCCCGGCCCGGCGTGTCCAGCCCCACCCGTGCGGTGCCGACGAAGAGTCGACGCAGGTCGGGGCCGCCCAGGCAGATGCCGGCCGGTTGCCGGGCCGGGAGCCGGATCTCCCGGTCGAGAGTGCCGTCGGGTCGGTAGCGGCGTACCGCGGCGCCGCCCCACAGCGCGATCCAGAGGTGCCCGGCCGCGTCGAGCGTCATGCCGTCCGGGCCGCCGTCGGCGGAGGGCAACCGCAGGAACGGCTCGCGTCCGCTCAGCTCCCCGGTCGCCGGGTCGACGGTGAACCTGTCGATCTCGCCGCGCGGCGTGTCGGCCAGGTACATGGTGGTGCCGTCGGCGTCGAACGCCGGCCCGTTCGGAATGGTCAGCCCGGTCACCGCGGGCACCGGTGCCGCGCCCGGGGTGAGCCGGAACAGCGTGCCCTCGCCGGGCACCGCCGCGTACGTCATGCTGCCGGCCCAGAAACGGCCGTGCGGGTCGGCGACGGCGTCGTTCATCCGGGTGGGCTCGGCCGCGTCGCCGACCAGGTCGGCGACCGGTCGGGGCTCCCCGGTGGCGGGCAGCAGCGTGACGCCGGTGCCGGCGGCGGCCAGCCACGCACCGGGCCGGTCGGCCACCGGGGCGACCGCGCCCAGCGGTACGTCGAGCCGGCGCACCTCGCGCAGCGGGGCGGGGGCGTCGCCGTCGGTCTCCAGCAGTCGGCCGGCCAGCAGGTCGACGAGGACCAGGCGGTCGTCGACCCAGCGTAGGCCCTCGCCCAGCTCGAGCCGGTCGTCGCTCCAGACGGTCGGTTCGGTCAGCTCCATTGTGGCTCCTCCCAGGGGTCGTCAGCGGACCGTACCGCCCGGCTCGTGGTCGAGCAGCGCCAACTCGTCGCGGCCGGGCAGGCCCTCCCAGTCGCCCCGGGTGGCGACAGCGAACGCGCCGGTGGTGACGGCCCGGTCCAGCCGGTCCGGTGCGTCGGCGCCGTCGAGCCAGCCGGAGAGCAGCCCGGCCACGAACGCGTCGCCCGCCCCGACGGTGTCCACCACCGGCACCGTCCGGGCCGGGCGGTGGTCGGTGCCGGTGGCGCGGTGGCTGGTCGCCCCGCCGGCACCGTGCTTGACCACGACCTCGGTCACCCCGGCGGAGAGCACCGCCCGGACCGGGTCGGTCTCGTCCGAGAGCACGGCCAGCTCGTCGTCGGAGGCGATCACCAGGTCGATCGAGGGCAGCAGGGGTCGCAGCGCGGCGGCGGCCTCGGCCACCGACCAGAGCCGCTGCCGGTGGTTGACGTCCAGGCAGACGGTGCTGCCCGCCGCCCGGGCGCGGCGCACCGCCTCCACCACCGCCCGGTACGGCTCCTCGCCGAGCGCGCAGGTGATGCCTGTGACGTGCAGCAGCCGGGGCGGTGCGCCGGGCGCGGCGAAGGCGCGGGCCACGTCCTGCGGGCCCAACCGGGAGCCGGCCGATCCGGCGCGGTGGTAGGTGACCCGGTTGATGTCGGCGACCCGGTTCTCGAAGAGGATCAGGCCGGTGGGCGCGGTGGCGTCGACCCGGGACCAGGTGAGGTCGACGTTCTCCGCGCGCAACGTGCGGCGGACCAGCTCGCCGGGCTCGTCGGCCCCGGTGACACCGACCCAGGCGGCTCGGTGACCGAGCCGGGCCAGGCCGATCGCCACGTTCGACTCGGACCCGGCGACGGAGATCCCGGCGGTGCCGCCCAGCCGCAGCGGGCCGGTGGTGCGGAAGGCCGCCATCGTCTCGCCGAGGGTGAGCAGGTCGATCACGGCCGGACCGCCGCGAGGAAGGCGGCGGCGCGCTCGCGCAGCGCCGCCGGGTCACCGCCCCGGACGGCGTCGCCGAGCAGCGGGGAGCCGACGCCGACCGCTGTCGCGCCCCGGTCGAGGTAGCGTCGCGCGCCGTCCGCGTCGACCCCGCCGACCGGCACGAACGGGGTGCCGGGGAACGGGTCCCGCAGCGCGCCGAGGTAGCCGGGGCCACCGAGGGAGGCGGGGAACAGCTTGACCGCCGTGGCGCCGCCATCGGTGGCCTGCACCACCTCGGTGGGGGTGAGGGCGCCGGCGAGGACCGGCAGCCCGAGCCGGCGGCCCTCGGCGAGGCTCGCCGCGAGGGCCGGGGTGACCAGGAAACCAGCGCCCGCGTCGGCCGCCGCGTGGGCGTCCTCGGCGCTGAGCACGGTGCCCGCGCCCAGGGCGAAACCCGGGCCGAGGGAGGCGCGGGCCCGCCGGATGGTGTCGAGCGCGTCGGCGCTGGTCAACGAGATCTCGACGAGCGCGACGCCGCTCTCGGCCAGGGTGAGCACGGCGGTCAGCGCCGCCGCCGGGTCCGGGCCGCGCACGATGGCCAGCAGCCGATGGGTACGCAGCTCGTCGAGCAGGTTCAGCACGGGTGTCCTCAGTGGATGCGATGGGCGGAGATGGTGAGTCGCCAGGTGACCTCACCGGTTGGCGGCACGATCGCCGCGTCGGTGGGACCGGCGTCGGCCAGGTCGAAGGCGGCGCCGAGCATCGGCTCGACGCCCAGGCTGCGGTAGGGGGCGTCGGCCGGCCAGCCGCCCAGGTTGCGCCAGAGCGCGGTGCTGCGGGGCTGGCCGTCGCACTCCAGCTCCAGGGTCAGCCGGTCGGCGTCGTCGACCACCTCGACGCGGGGGCAGTCGAGCAGCACCGCACCGACCGCCGTGCCGTCGTCGGCGCCGAGGGTGTCCAGGGTCAGGCCGGCCGGGGACGGCCACGGCCCGGTGAGCCACGGGGCGCCGGTCGGCCAGGTGCCCGCCGGCAGCAGCGCGGCGGCCTCCGGGTGCAGCCGGGTCGGGGTGCCGGTGGGCGCGACGAGACGGGCGGCGGGGGAGAGGCCGAGCAGGGCGTGCGCGGCCCAGACGAAGCGGTGCCCCGGGTCGGCGGCGAGCCGGTAGTCGGCCACCACAACGCCGTCCGCGTCGGTGATCCGGCGGCTCAGCGTGAAGGTCGGCCGCTGGACGACCACGGTGCCCGGCCCGGCGGAGCGCCACGGTCGCGACCACACCTCACCGTGGTCCGGCTCGCCGCGCACTGTCGGCAGGCACTCCTCCAGCCCACCGGCGTCGACGAACGCGTCCCCGGGGCGTACCTCGTCCCGGCCGGGTCGCGGGCCGCGCCAGAGCCACTCCCGGCCGCCGCCGCGCAGGCTCGTCCACCGTGCGCCGTGCGCCGCGTCGTACGCCACCCGCAGCGCCACCGGCCTCGCGTCGGTCACCACTCGGCGAACGACCCGTCGGTGTGCCGCCAGACGGGGTTGCGCCAGGCGTGTGGGGTCTGGGCGGCCTTGCGGACCGCCGCCTCGTCAACGGTGATGCCCAACCCGGGCCGGTCGAACCGGGCGATGTGCCCGTCCACGAACCGGAACGGCTCCCTGTCGAGCAGATAGTCGAGCAGTTCCGAACCCGCGTTGTAGTGGATGCCGATGCTCTGCTCCTGGATCAGGAAGTTCGGCGTCGCGAAGGCCACCTGGAGGCTGGCCGCCAGCGAGATCGGGCCGAGTGGGCAGTGCGGGGCGAGCAGCGCGCCGTACGTCTCGGCCAGCGCGGCGATCCGGCGGACCTCGGAGATCCCGCCGGCGTGCGACAGGTCCGGTTGGACCACGGTGACCCCGGCCTGCAACGGGCCGAGGAACTCGGAGCGGCCGTAGAGCCGTTCGCCGGTGGCCACCGGGATCGGCGTGCTGGCGACGATGTCGCCCAGGTGGTGGGCCTGGTCGGGCAGGACCGGCTCCTCCACGAAGAAGGGGCGCAGGGCGGTCAGCTCGGGCAGGATCCGGCGGACCGCGGCCAGCCCGGCCCGGCCGTGGAAGTCCAGCGCGATGTCCCGGTCCGGGCCGAGGGCCTCGCGGGCGGCGGCGACCCGGCCGATGATCGCGTCCACCTCGGCCGAGGTGGGGATCGGGGAGAGCTGCCCGCAGGCGTTCATCTTGACCCCGGTGAGACCGGCGGCGGCCTGCGCGGCGGCGGCGTCGGCCACCTCGTCGGGCTCGTCGCCGCCGATCCACGAGTAGACCCGCACCCGGTCGCGGACCGGCCCGCCGAGCAGCGCGTGCACCGGAGCGCCGTACGCCTGCCCGGCGATGTCCCAGAGCGCCTGGTCGAGGCCGGCGACAGCGCTGGAGAGGATCGGGCCACCCCGGTAGAAGCCGCCCTTGGTGAGCACCTGCCAGTGCTGCTCGATCCGCAGCGGGTCCGCGCCGATCAGGTATTCGGCGAGCACCGCGACCGCGCTGCGCACCACCTCGGCGCGGCCCTCGACCACCGGCTCACCCCACCCGACCAGCCCTTCGTCGGTCTCCACCCGGCAGAACAACCACCGTGGCGCGACCAGGAAGGTCTCGATCCGCTCGATCTTCACTGACTGCCCCTTCGTCCCCGTGCCTTCTCGACGTCGCGGACCGCCTTGTTCAGCAACTCACGCATCGCGGTCTCGGCCGCCGTCTCGTCCCGCCCGCGTAGCGCGTCGACCACAGCGCGGTGGCTGGGCACCGGGTCGTCGTGCGCGGTGCCGCCGTGCACCAGGCGGTCCCGTTCGGCGAGCCCGGTCTCCATCACCACCTCCATCCGCTCCAACAGCTCGTTGTGGGTGGCGGCGAGCAGCGCGCGGTGGAAGGCGAGGTCGGCCGCTGTGGCGGCGGCGGGGTCCCCGTCGGCCTCGGCCATCTCGGTGAGGGCCTGGTCCAGGGCGGCCAGGTCGCCGTCCGTGGCCCGGGTGGCGGCCAGCCGGGCGGCGGCCGGTTCGATGATGGCGCGCACCTCGTGCAGTTGGTCGAGCAACCGCTGGTCGGTGCCCTCGGCGAACTGCCAGCGGATCACGTCACCGTCGAGCAGGTTCCAGTCCGCCCGGGGCCGGACGAAGGTGCCGCGCTTCTGCCGGGCGTCGACGATGCCCTTGGCGGAGAGGACCTTCAGCGCCTCGCGGAGCGCGGTCAGGCTGACGTCGAACTCCTCCTGCAACGCGACCAGGTTGAGGGTCGCGCCGGCGGCGATCTCACCGGTGAGGATGCGACGGGCGATCGTCTCGACGGTCTGCCCGTGGATGCCGCGGCGTGCGTACTGTGCCAATGCTCCTGGCCTTTTCGCTGGTCGGTATCGATCTCTCAGGCCGAGGCTTTCACCGCTGTCCAGCCACCGTCCACCACGAGACTCGCGCCGGTGACGTAGGCGGCGTCCGGTGAGGCGAGGAAGGCGATCGTCGCGGCCACCTCGTCCGGGGTGCCGAAGCGCTTGGCCACCGTCTCCGCGACGCTACGCCGGCGGTCCTCTTCGGACACGTCGGCCCAGGCGGCGGTGAGGATCGGCCCGGGCAGCACGGTGTTGACCCGCACCTGTGGGCCGTACTCCACGGCGAGCTGGCGACCGAGCGCGACCAGGCCGCCCTTGGCCGCGGCGTACGCGGGGCGTCCGGGCAGCCCGACCAGCGCGTGCACCGAGGAGATCAGCACCACCGCGCCCGAGCGCGCCCGCAGGTCGTCCAGGCAGGCGCGGACGCCGAGGAAGGAGCCGGTGAGGCTGACCCCGAGCTGCTGGTCCCAGGACTCTCGGCTGGTCTGGTGCGCGGGGGCCACCCGCACCGCGTAGGCGCTGCTGACCAGGATGTCGACCGGGCCGAGGTGTGCGCGGGTGGCGGCGACGGCAGCCGTCCAGTCGGCTTCGTCGCTGACGTCACCCGTCACGGACAGTGCCCGGCCGCCGTTGGTTGTCAACTCGTCGGCCAGCGGGGTCGGGTCGGCGACGTCGAAGAGCGTGACGGCGGCACCCTCGGCGGCGAGGCGTCGGGCGGTGGCCGCGCCGATTCCGCCCATCGCGCCGGTGACCAGCGCGTTCTTGCCTTCTAACCGGCGCATAGGCTGATCCACCTGACCCCCGCCTTGATCTCAACTAACCATTAATTACGAAGATATCTTGACAGTCGGCGACGGCCGATGCAACCTTCTGGTCACAGCATTCACATGGACGACACATCGCGCGGTGACGCTGAGTGTCGTAGAGGAAGGGATACCTCGTGAGCGACTTCGACCCCGGTCGCCGGCGATTCCTTGGCCACCTCGGGCTCGCCGGCCTGGGCGCGCTCGGCGCCAGCTCGTTCCTCAGCGCGTGCGCCAGCTCCGCCAGCGGGCCGGCGACGGGCGGCGGCTCGGGCGCGGTCACGATCCAGTCCAACCTCTCCTCGCCGCAGGCCAAGGCGGCGATGGAGAAGTTGATCGAAAACTTCAACACGCAGGGCAAGGGCACGGCGAGCCTGAACACCATCGCCTCGGAGACCTTCCGGACCCAGCTGCCGACCTACCTGACCTCGGCGAACCCGCCGGACCTCTACACCTGGTACGCGGGCTCGGTCGCCAACGACTACGCCAGCAAGAACCTTCTGCTGGACGTCTCCGAGGTCTGGAAGTCGCTCGGGGACTACCCGCAGTCGCTGCGCACCCTCTCCACCGACGCCAGCGGCAAGCAGATCTTCGTGCCGATGAACAACTACTGGTGGGGCTTCTTCTACCGCAAGTCCAACTTCGCCAAGTGGGGCGTACAGGAGCCGCAGACCTGGGCCGACTTCCTGGCGCTCTGCGAGACGCTGAAGAGCAAGGGCGTGCCGCCGATCGGCATCGGCCTCGGCGACACCCCGTGGGTGGCCTCGGCCTGGTTCGACTACCTCAACATCCGGATCAACGGCGCGCCGTTCCACCGCGAACTGCTCGCCGGCAAGCAGCGCTTCGACGACCCGAAGGTCAAGGCGGTCTTCACCCGCTGGCGCGAGGTCCTGCCCTACTTCGACCCCAAGGGCAAGGCGTACCCGTTCCAGGAGGCGACCACCGCGCTGCTGGCCGGCAAGACCGGCATGTTCCTGATCGGCACGTTCTTCGCCGACGCGGCGCCCAAGGACGCCCTCGGCGACCTGGACTTCTTCCGGTTCCCGATCATCGACCCGGCGGTCCCGCTGGCCGAGGAGGCGCCGACGGACGGCTTCTTCGCCAGCGCGAAGACCGCCAACCCGACCGGCGCCAAGGCCCTGCTGACCTACCTGGCCGGGGTCGAGGCGCAGGAGGCGTACGTCAAGGCCAGCTCCGGCATCGTGCTGCCGGCCAACCCCAAGGCCAAGGCGTCCGACTCGCCGCTGGTGGTCAAGGGCAAGGCGATGCTGAACGAGGCCAAGGAGCTGACCCAGTTCTTCAACCGCGACTCCAGCGACGCGCTCCAGCCCACCGCCGACACCGCGCTCACCAAGTTCATGGACAAGCCGGACCAGATCGACGCGATCCTGCGAGAGTGGCAGGCCGGCGCCGAGAAGGTCTTCAAGGGCTGACGTGACAGCAACGACCTCCACGACCTCGGTCACCCCCATCCAGCGGCGGCGACGGTCGGCCCGACTGTCGCCGCTGCTGGTGGCGTTCGTCCTCGTACCCTTCGCGGTGGAGAGCGTCTGGGTCTTCTGGCCGGCGCTACAGGGTTTCTGGTTCTCGCTCACCCGCTGGGACGGGATGACGTCGCCGACCTTCGTCGGCGCCGACAACTACGTCGAGCTGGCCGGCGACGCCACCTTCCGGGGCGCGCTGGTCAACACCGTGATCTGGCTGGTGCTCTTCGGCGGCCTCTCCGTGCTCGGCGGTTTCGGCATGGCGCTGCTGTTGCAGAAGGAGCGGCGGGGCGTCGGGTTCTACCGGGCCGCGCTCTTCACCCCGGTGGTGTTCTCACTGGTGGTGACCGCGCTGGTCTGGCGGGTCTTCTACCAGCCAGACGGCATAGCCGACACCGTGCTGCGGGCGGTCGGGCTGGAGCACCTGATCCGGCCCTGGCTCGCCGACCCGCAGACCGCCCTGTACGCGGTGATCCTGCCCGCCCTGTGGCGGCAGATCGGGTACGTGATGGTGCTCTTCCTGGCCGGGCTGAAGGCGATCGACCCGGCGCTGCACGAGGCGGCCCGGATGGACGGCGCCAACTCCTGGCAGCGGCTGCGCCACGTCACCATCCCCCAGCTCAAGGGGGTCAACGCCGTCGTGCTCTCGGTCATCGTGATCGACTCGCTGCGCTCGTTCGACATTGTCTGGTCGCTGACCAAAGGCGGCCCGTACCACTCGTCGGAGCTGCTCAGCACCTACATGTACTCGACCGCGTTCCAGAGTCTGCGGTTGGGCTACGCCTCCGCGATCGCCGTCGTGATCTTCGTGCTCGCGTTGGCCGTCATCCTCGGCTACCTGGTCCGCGCGTTCCGGGAGGAAGCCTGATGACCAAGCTCCGTACCGGGGCCTTCCACACCGGCATGGTCCTGCTCTCGCTGCTCTGGCTGGGGCCGGTGCTCTGGGTCGTGGTGATGTCCACCCGGTCGTTCGACGACATCGCCGCGCACGGCGTGGGCAGCCTGCCCCGGTCGTTCACCCTGGACACCTACCGGCAGGCGTGGACCGACGGGGGCGAGCTGCGCGCGCTGATCAACAGCCTGCTGGTCACCGTTCCGTCGGTGCTGCTGAGCCTCGCGCTGGCCGCGGTGGCCGCGTTCGCCCTGAGCCGGTTCCGGATTCCCGGGCGGCGGACCATCCTGCTGCTGATGCTCGCCGGCAACCTGTTGCCGCCGCAGATCCTGCTCATCCCGGTGGCCAAGTTCAGCGAGCTGACCGGCCTCTACGACACGCTCTGGGCGCTGATCGCGGTGCAGGTCGGCTTCGGGCTCGGCTTCTACACCTTCGTGCTGCACGGCTTCATGCGGGACCTGCCGAACGAGATCCAGGAGGCGGCCACCATCGACGGCGCCGGCACCGCGCAGATCTTCACCAGGGTGATGCTGCCGCTGACCCGGCCCGCGTTGGCGGCGCTCGGCGCGCTCTCCTTCACCTGGATCTTCAACGACCTGCTCTGGGCGATCACCGTGTTGCGCACCGACGACACCATGCCGGTCACCCCGGCGCTGCTCGCGCTACAGGGGCAGTTCGTCTCCTCCTGGAACGTCATCGCCGCCGGCACCGTCATCGCGGCCGTACCCACGGTCGCTGTCTTCCTGCGCTTCCAGCGGCACTTCGTCTCGGGTCTGGCGATCGGAGCGGTCAAGTGACCGGGCGGCGGTGGACGTTGCGCGGCGCGCACACCGAATACACGGTGACGGTGCCGGCGCACGGGCGCTGGCTGGAACTGGTCGCCTGGGGCCCGCACGGCGTCAGCGACGGGCCGTCGCCGGTCGCCTACGACGGCCCGGTGCCGTTCCTCACCGCCGGGGACGCCGCCCCCATCGAGTACGCCACCGACGCCGACCGCCCGTTCCTGGGCGCGGACCTGGTGGTCGAGACCCCGGATGGCGGGCGTCGGGTGGGCCTGCGGCACACCGGCAGCCGGCTCGACGCCGACCAGCGGGAACTGGCCGTCGACTTCGCCGACCCGGTGACCGGGCTGCGCGCCACAGTGCACTACCGGGTGCCAGACGGCACCGACGTGGTGCAGCGCTGGGTGGAGCTGGTCAACGACGGCGGCGGCCCGCTGCGGGTGGTCCGGGCCGGCTCGGGCGGCTTCTGCGTGCCGACCCCGCACGGCGCGCTGCTCAGCCACCAGTGGGGGCAGTGGGCGCAGGAGTTCCAGCTCGCCCATGTCGAGCTGGGCCACGGTGCTTTCCGGATCGGCAGCTCCCAGGGCGTACCCGGGCACCTGCACGTGCCCTGGCTGGCGGTCCGGGACACGGCCGAGCCGGATGGCTCGGTCTGGGGGATGGCACTGGCCTGGACCGGCTCGTGGGAGATCACCGCCGAGCGGGACACCGGCGGTCTGACCCGCGTGCGGGTGGGCCGCCAGCTCGTCGACGGCCCGCTGGAGCTGGCGCCCGGCGAGCGGCTGACCGTGCCGGTGGTCACCGGGGCGTACAGCGCGGACGGCCTGGACGGGCTGGCCCGGGTCTGGCACGCCCACCAGCGGCGGCTGGCCGCCGACCGGCTCACCCCGCGCCCGGTGCTCTACAACTCCTGGGAGGCGACCTACTTCGCGGTCGAGGCGGAGAGTCAGCTCGCGCTCGCCCGGATCGCCGCCGAGCTGGGTGTGGAGACGTTCGTCGTGGACGACGGCTGGTTCGTCGGCCGTACCGACGACACCGCCGGGCTCGGTGACTGGACGCCCGACCCGGCGAAGTTCCCGGCCGGGTTCGACGCGTTCATCGCCGACGTGCGGGCGCTCGGGCTGAACTTCGGGCTCTGGGTCGAGCCCGAGTGCGTCAACCCCACGTCGAACCTCTACGCCCAGCACCCCGAGTGGGTCTACTCCGTGCACGGCCGACCGCTCACCCCGGTGCGCAACCAGTACCTGCTCGACCTGGGCCGACCCGAGGTGGCCGAGTTCGTGCACTCCACAGTGGACGGTTTGCTGCGGCGGTACGACATCGACTACCTGAAGTGGGACTTCAACCGGCCGCGTACCGAGCCGGGCCGGCCCGGTGGGGAGGGCCCGCTGGACCTGGACGGCGCGCACGTGGCCAACCTGCACCGGATCTACGACCGGCTGCGCCGGGACCACCCCGGCGTGCTGATCGAGGCGTGTGCCGGTGGTGGCGCGCGGACCGACCTGGCGATGGCCGCCCGCTCGGATGTCTTCTGGCCCAGCGACAACACCGGTCCGCTGGACCGGCTGGCCATCCAGTACGGGTTCCTGCACGCCAACGCGCCGCACCTGCTCAGCTCCTGGGTCACCGACGCGCCGGGCCTGTTCGACACCCGGCCGCGAACGCTGGCGTTCCGGTTCGTGCTCGCCATGGCCGGTGTGCTCGGCATCGGCGCGGACATCCGCGCCTGGACCCCCGCCGAACGGGCCGAGGCCGCCGGCTGGATCGCCCGCTACAAGGAGATCCGGGACGTCGTCACCACCGGCGAGGTGCACCTGATCGGCGGCCCCGACCAGGCCCGGTGCGCCGTGCAGTACACCGCGCCGGACCACCGCCGGGTGGTCGTCCTGGCCTGGCACACCGGCCGGCTCGACGGTGCCGGCCTGCTGCCGTCCCGCCCGGTCCGGCTGCCCCTGCGCGGCCTCGACCCGAGCGCCCGGTACGCCCACGGCGACCACAGCTACTCCGGCGCTCACCTCGGCGCTGTCGGCCTGCCCGTGCGGTGGAGCCCGACCCACGACGCCGACCTCATCGTGCTGACCCGCGACTGAGGCCGGAGCACCACCATCCCCCCGCCCCCGAGGGACAGGAGTACCTCCATGCGCCTGAACCGACAGCTGACCGCAGCCCTGGCCGTGCTCGGCCTGGGCCTGGTCAGCCCCACGCCGGCGCTGGCCGGTCCACCCGATGCCGCGCCGCCACCGGCCGGTCACGGGCCCGGTCGCCCCGGTCACGCCCCGGCCGTCAGCGGCGCCGAGGACCAGGGCGCGCCGACGTTCTTCAACAGCGGCCTCGCCCCGACGCCCTACCAGGGCTGGAACACCTACTTCGGGCTCGGTGGCGACCCCACCGAGGCCGAAGTGCGGTCGGTCACCGACTTCATGGTCAGCAGCGGCCTGCGCGACGCCGGCTACACCTACGTCTGGATCGACGGCAACTGGGCCGCGCCGACCCCCCGCAACGAGGCCGGTCACCTCGTCGCCGATCCGGCCCGCTTTCCCGGCGGCATGGCCGCGCTGGCCGCGTACATCCACAGCAAGGGCATGAAGGCCGGCATCTACACCGACGCCGGACCGTACCTGCCGGGGCAGTGCGGGCTCGGCAGCAACGGCCACTACGCCGCCGACATCGCACAGTTCGCCGGCTGGGGCTTCGACGCGCTCAAGGCCGACTGGCTCTGCGGCCGGGCCGCCGGCCTGGACCCGGAGACCACCTTCCGGGAGCTGGCCGAGGCGGTACGCCAGTCGCCCCGACCCATGCTGCTGAACATCTGCAACCCGGTCAGCTCCGACTGGGGTGGCGGCCCGTACACCCCGGAGCAGCTCTCCACCTGGAGCTACACGTACGCGCCCACCATCGCCGACTCCTGGCGGACGTACACCGACGTGGGGCTCACCGACCCGACGCCGCAGTGGGCGTTCCCGTGGGTGCTGCGCAACATGGACGTCAACGCGTACCACCCGGCGGCCACCGGGCCGGGGCACTACAACGACCCGGACTACCTGCTGCCGATGCGTCCGCTGCCCGGCGGCGGGTACGAGTTGAGCCTGGAGGAGTCCAAGACCCAGCTCGGCATGTGGGCCATCATGGCCGCCCCGCTGGTGATCGGCTCGGACCCGCGGGGCCTGCCCCAGCAGATGATCTCGGCGCTGACCAACCCGGAGATCATCGCGGTGGACCAGGACCCGCTGGTGCGGCAGGGCGTGAAGGTCGCCGACACCGGCACCGACGCGCAGGTCTGGAGCAAGGTGCTCACCGGCGCCGGCAAGCGTGCTGTCGCGCTGCTCAACCGGCACGACACCGCCCAGCGGATCACCGTGAACTTCGCCGATGTGGCGCTCGGCGGCTCGGTGAGCGTCCGTGACCTGTGGTCGCGCCGCACCGTGGACGCCCAGCCGGGCACCGCGGGGGTGCAGCCGTTCACCGGCTCGTACACCGTCGAGGTGCCGGCGCACGGGGTGGCCATGCTCGGCCTCACCGGCACCGACCAGGTCGCCGGCGTCGACCTCGGTGGCAGCGCCAGCGCCAGTCCGGCGCTGGTCCGGGTGGACGACACGCACGCCACCGCCTTCGTCCGCGACGGTTCCGGTGCGCTGGCGGTCAACACCCGCTCCGGTACGACGTGGGGCACCCGCTGGACGTCACTCGGCGGCCCGGTCGGCGGCCGGATCCTCGGGCAGCCCGCCGCGTACGGCTCCGCCGACGGCCGCCTCGACGTCTTCGTCCGGGGCACCGACAACGCCGCGTGGCAGCGCAGTTACGTCGGCGGTGGGTGGGGGCCGTGGCGCAGCCTCGGTGGCACGTTGACCGACGCGCCCACTGTGGCCTGGACCAGCCCGACCCGGTGGACGCTGCTGGCCCGGGGTGCCGACGGCAAGCTCTGGTCGCGTACGCCGAGCGCCGGCTGGACCGGCGTCGGGGCTCCGGACGACCGGCCGTTCTACGGTCGGCCGAGCGCCGTCGTCGACGACGCCGGCGTGCTGCACGTGGCGGTCCGTAGTCGCACCGACGAGGTGTGGTGGAGCAGCCGGACCGGCGCCACCTGGTCGAGCTGGACCAACCTGGGCGGGACCACCAGCGGCAGCCCGACCCTGCTCGCCACCTCCGGCCGGGTCTATCTGTTCGCGCTGGCCGCCGACAACCGGCTCTGGCAGCGCAACCTGGCCGATGGCGGCTGGGGCGGCTGGTTCCGTCGCGGTGAGTTCGCCACCGACGCGTTCCGGGGTGCCCCGGGGGCCGCGGCGGGCGCCAACGGCAGCGCCTGGCTGGCGGTGCGCGGGGTCGACGACCGGGTGCACCAGATCGTCCTCTGATCCGACAGGTGGCGGGCCGTCCGGGTGGACGGCCCGCCACCCCCGGGGGAGCCGTGCCCGTTGCTGGCCGGTCGGCGGAACTCACCGGCCGGGGCCGCTCCCGCTCGATCACCTGCGGTGCGCCCTGAGCGTGTCACGGGCCCAGATCAGCAGGTCGCATCGGTCGTCCCGGCACTGCGGGCAGTGGCCGGTGACCCGTGATGCTGTCTGACAACCCGCTGGGCCGTCCAGATGACCAGCGCGGACGTCACCGGCCCGTCGTCCATGGGCACGTCGCCTCAACCTCCGAGAACAGGCAGGTCCGACCACCGATCCCCGATCAGGTGACCGGACCGCTCCGGTTGTCGCCCCTCAGCCTCACCTGCCATGTGCACACTGTCAAGCTTGCAAGTGGCAATGTGCCCCGGTGTCACGTGCATACGGTCATGCCGTGAGACTCGTGGCGCTCTCCGATATCGCGGACATGCTCGGTGGCGTGTCGCGCACCCGAGCCACGGAGATCACTAACCGCGCCACCTTCCCTGCACCTATCGACACGGTGGCGAGCGGCAAAGTGCGTGTCTGGGACCGCGCCGACGTGGAAGCGTGGATCAAGCGCCACCGGCCGCATCAGGCGCGTGATGAGAGTTGAGCCCGCGCTGCCGACTCCCGCTCGGCTAGAGCAGGCTGCCGCCGAGCCGACCTCGTTCGACCTGGTGGCAAGCGGGCTCGGCAGCTGTCGACACCTTGACGTGGTCGGGCATCCCCGCGCAGTCGGATCGGGCGCGCCTGGTTGTCTCGACCGCGGGTAGCGGGCGGCGAGCGCTGTTCTCGGTCCACGTCGTGGATTAGTAGGTGCCGGTCGTGGCCCAGCCGCGTGGAAGCCAGCCGCAGGGGAGAAGGCCGTCGGCGGGCAGGTGATCAAACAGCGCCTGCTTGCCCACTGCGGTGGTGAACGTATTGCCTGCGACCGTCCAGCATCGGACCGGCCTACGTCCTGCGGTGGTAGTGGTTGCGGCGGGGGAGTTGGTCGGGGTCGAGCCAGGCGGGTGGGATGAATTCGGGATGGTCGTCGTCGCCGAGGCGGACGGTCCAGTCGCTCGTGTGCACGTGTCGGTGGTGGTGGCCGCAGAGCAGGACGGCGTTGTCGAGGCTGGTGGTGCCGCCGTCGGCCCAGTGCCGGACGTGGTGGGCGTCGCACCAGCGTGGTGGGCGGTCGCAGCTGGGGAAGGCGCAGCCGCCGTCGCGGAGCACCAGGGCGCGGCGCATTGCCCGGTGATGAGGCGGCGTTGCCGGCCGACGTCGAGGACCTGGCCGGCGCCACCGAGCACGGCTGGCAGCACAGCCGCGTCACAGGCGATCCGGCGCACGGTGTCGGGGGCGAGCTGAAGACCGGTGTCCAGGGTGCCGGCGCCCACCCGAGCGGCCAGGTCGTCATAGCTGGTGGTGATGACGATCTGGGCGGGGTCGCCGCCGTGCTCGGGTAGGTCGCCGGTGCGCAGCGCGAGGCGGCACACGTCGGCGAGGGCGTCGTGGCGGCGTTGCCCGGGTGAGCGGGTGTCGTCGGGGCCGGTGGGTGCGCTCAGCGGGTCGATCGCGGCGCGGAGCAGTCCGGCGGTTTCGGCGTCGAGGGTGCCGCTGAGTCGCAGGCGGCCGTCGGTCTGGGCGGAGATCGTGAGGTGCCGGTCGCGGGCGGCGCGCGTCGCCTCGGCGGCCAGGGCCGCCGCAGCGGCGGCGTCGGCGAGGTCGGGGGCGACGTGGTCGAGGATCCGGGTGCCGAGTTTGCGCAGCAGGGTGGGGTCGAACTGCGCGGCCCAGTCGACGAGCACGCCGACGGCCTTGTCGGTCACCTCGGGGCCGGCGGTCGCCGACACCGTGGCGGCCGTATCGGCGATGACCCGGGCCTGCTCCACGGTAACCGTCGCGCTCGCCAACGCCGTACGCACCGCAGGCGGCGCGGCGTCGATCGAGGTGGCGAGGTCGACGAGCCGGCGCGCGGCCGAGACGGTGAGCCGTAGTCGTTCGCGTAGCCACACGGTTGTGGACGACGCGCCCCGCGCGACAGCGACGCCGCGACCGTCCAACTCGCGGACCACTGCCAGTTTGACCGCGGCGAGGCGCTGCTCCAGGCGGTGCGCGGCATCCAGGGCGGCGGTCAGGTCGTCGTCGGGCAGGGCCCAGACGGACGCGTCGGCGCAGGCGGCGACCATGCCGTCCGCCAGCGCCAACTCCTCGACCACGACCCGAGATTAGAACAGGGGTACGACAACCTCAGTCACCATGATCGATGTCGTGAGGTGCCTGCGCTGTGCGGTCCCCGGGGTGAGCGCCGCCTCGTGGGCCAGGGCGGGTGCGCTGCTGTCAGTCGCGCCGGAGGAGGCCGGGGCCGGCGATGATGTCGATGTCGCCCTCGGCGATGTCGTGGCCGGCGGCGCAGCGCAGGACCGCGCGGATCGGCTCGCCGCAGTCGTGGTGGGTGGCGACGACGGACGGGCCGGTGTCGCTGGCGGCCCAGGTGTCGCCCCAGTTGCGTAGGGCGGTGATCACGGGCAGGAGTTCGCGGCCCTTGCGGGTGAGCTGGTACTCGTGGCGGGTGCGCTGACCTGGCTCGCGGTAGGGGATGCGTTCCAGCAGGCCGGCGGCGACCATCTCCTTGAGGCGGGCGGCCATGGCGGGCTCGCCGACGCCGACGCGGCGAACGAAGTCGTCGAAACGGCGCGTGCCCAGCAGGGCTTCGCGCATGACCAGGACCGTGGACCGGCCGCCCACGATGTCCATCGCCCTCGCGACCGAGCAGTTCTCGCTGGTCCAGGCGTCGCGGTCGTTGCGTAGGTCCTCCATGCGCCAAGCGTACCTGACTTGCGGTGAGGCTAGTCAGGTGATTCACTGGGTCGCTGCTGGCTTATGCATAAGAAAGTCAGCTCGCCTCGACCCGAAGGATTCCAGTGACCACCAGCACCACGACCCCACCCGGGCGGGCCGTCGCCGCCCGTCCGGCCCTGCGGGGCTCCCGAGCGGTGACCCTGGTCGCCATGTGCCTGGGAGCGATGATCACGTTCCTACAGATCACCGCGACCGTGTCCGCCCTCACCACCATCCAGCGGGACCTGCGGGTCGACCCCACCACCCTGGTCTGGATCCCCAGCGCGTACACCCTGATGGTGGCGAGCGTGGTGCTGTCCGCCGCCACCCTGGGCAGCCGCTACGGCCGCAAGCGCGTCTTCGGCGCCGGTGTCGTCGCGATGATCGCCGGAGCCGCCGTCGTCGCCAGTGCCCCCGGCGTGGCCTGGGTCATCGTCGGGCAGTTGGTCGCCGGCCTCGGTGGGGCGTTGATCCTGCCGAACAGCCTGGCGGTCCTCGGGGCGACCTTCACCGACCCGCACCGACGCACCGAGGTCATCACCGCGTGGTCGGCGGCCTCCGGCATCGGGCTCGCGGTCGGTCCGCTCATCGCCGGCGCCCTGCTGCGACACCACCAGTGGCACAGCGTGTACGTGTCGACGATCGTCCTGGGCCTGGTCACCCTCGTGGTCGCCGGCATCGGGGTCGTCGAGTCCCGGCCGAGCGCCGCCCGCCTCGACGTGCCCGGCCTGTTGCTGGGCACCGTCGCCATCGCCGCCGCCGTCTACGCGATGATCCAGGGCGGCAAGGACGGCTACACCAGCCCGGTGGTGCTGACGGCCTGGGTCGTCGCACTTGTCGCGCTCGTCGCGTTCGTGCTCGTCGAGTTGCGTGCCGGCGCGCCGATGCTCGACGTGCGGCTGTTCCGGTCCGCCTCGTTCAGCGCGGTCATGGCCGTCGCCGCGGTGTCCCTGTTCGGGTTCACCGGCGTCGCCATCCTGCTGGTCCTCTTCCACGAGCGGGCCCAGGCGCTCAGCCCGCTGGACACCGGCTGGCGGATGCTGGTGCTCTTCGGCACCTACGCGCTCGTCGCCTTCGGTGCCGGGCGGGCGATCCGCCGTACCGGCTTCAAGGCGCCGCTCACCCTCGGCCTGGTCCTCGGCGCGGTGGCCAGCTTCGCCCTGGCCGGCCAGGGGCCGACCACGCCGTTCGGTGACCGCTGGGCGCTGTTCGTCCTCTTCGGCGCGGCCAGCGCGCTGGTGGTGGCGCCCGCGACGGCGGCGGCGATGGCCAGCGTCGCGCCCGCCCAGGCGGGCATGGCCTCCGGCGCGGTGAACGCCGCCCGCCAGGTCGGCTCGGTGGTCGGCTCGTCGGTGCTCGGCACGCTCCTCACCACCACGATGGTGGCGGACCTGCCGGGCCGGCTCGCCGCCCACCAGGTCGCCGAACCCACCCGGGGCGCGGTGCAGGCGGCGGTGGCCGCCGGAGTGAGTGACGGCCAGCCGCTGCCCGATCCGGTCCGCTCGGCGCTCGCCGAGGCGGTGACCTCGGGTGTTCAGGCCGGTCTGCGGGTCAACGGCATCGTCTTCCTCGTCGCCGCCGTGCTCGCGCTGGCCCTCATCCGCAACCGGCCGCACCGGCACTGAGCGGGCCGCGGCCGCCGCCACCCCGATCAGGGGTACGAGTGTGATGTTTCTGCACCCGCAGTGCACTTGTCATCGCTTCCGTGGCTGTCTAGCGTCAGCTCATGGCTGACTCCTGGAGCTTCGCCGTGGCGCGTGCCGATCTCGGGCAGACCACGCTCGTCGATGTCGCCGCACCCGCGATCCGGGCCGGTGAGGCATTGCTGCGGGTGGACCGGGTCGGTCTCACCGCCAACAACGTGACCTACGCCGTGCTCGGAGACTCGATGCGCTACTGGCGGTTCTTTCCGCCGTCCGCGTACGGGCTCGGGCCGCAGTGGGGCCTCCCGCCACTGTGGGGCTTCGCCGACGTGGTCGCCTCGGCGGTGCCCGGGGTGGAGGTGGGCCAGCGGATCTACGGTTACCTGCCGCCCGCGGGTCACCTCGTGGTGCGGCCGGACCGGGTGGACGCGACCGGATTCCGGGACGCCAGCCCGCACCGGGCGGAGCTGCCGTCGCCGTACAACGCGTACCGGTCGACCACCGGCGATCCGGCGTACCAGCGCGACCAGGAGGACCTGCTGATCCTCTTCCGGCCGCTCTTCTTCACCTCGTTCATGCTGGCCGACCAGGTCGTCGACAACGACTTCCACGGCGCCGAGACGCTGCTCGTGTCGTCGGCGTCGAGCAAGACCGCGTACGCCGCCGCGTTCGAGCTGCACGGTCGAGGGCCGCGCCTGGTCGGGCTCACCTCGCCGGGCAACCTGGCGTTCACCAGGTCACTCGGCTGCTACGACGAGGTCGTCGCGTACGACGACGTGGACGCCCTCGCCGTGGTCCCGACCGTCTACCTCGACCTGTCCGGCGCGCCGTCGACCCGTGCCGCGGTGCGGCGGCGCCTCGGCGACCGGCTCGTCCGGGACATCGCCGTCGGGCTCACCAACCAGACGCCGAACGCCGACGCCGCCGGGGAGGTGTTCTTCGCCCCCGTGCAGATGCGCAAACGTCGTCAGGACTGGGGTCGCGACGGGCTCGACGCGCGGTTCACCGAGGCGTGGCGTCGGTTCGCCGCCGTGCTGGGTGAATGGCTCGACGTCCAGGTGGGCACCGGGCCGGCTGCCCTCCAGCGCGCCTGGGTCGACGTCCTCGCCGGTCGTACGCCGCCGCGGGTGGGCCACGTCATCCAGGTGTGAGGCGAACGGTCACGGGACGATCGCGTCCACGTAGCCACCGTCGACCCGGACCGCCGCTCCGGTCGTGGCGGAGGCCAGCGGGGAGGCGAGGTAGGTGACCATGTTCGCGATCTCCTCGGGCTCGATCAGACGCTGGAGCAACGACTGCGGCCGGTGCTGCCGCATGAACTCGCGCTGCCGTTCCTCCCAGGGCAGGCTCTCGCCCATCAACTCGGCGACGAAGGTCTCCACACCGCCGGTGTGGGTCGGCCCGGCGAGCACCGAGTTGACGGTCACCCCGGTCCCGGCGACGGTCTTGGCGAAGCCGCGCGACACGCCGAGCAGGGCGGTCTTGGAGACGCCGTAATGGATCATTTCGGTCGGGATGACGACCGCCGAGTCGCTGACGATGAACTGCACCCGCCCCCAGCCGCGCTCCGTCATCGCCGGCAGGTACGCGCGGGTCAGCCGGACGCCGGCCAGCACGTTCACCTCGAAGTAGCGACGCCAGTCGTCATCGGAGATCTCCAGGGCCGGGGTGGGCCCGAAGATGCCGAGGTTGTTGACCAGGATGTCGACGGTCGGCAGCAGATCGAGGGCGCGCGCCGCGCCCTCGTCGGTGGACACGTCGGCGTCGACCTCGACCACGTCGGCGCCGGGCACGTCGGCGCGCAGGGCGTCCGCCGCCTTCCGCACCCCGGCCGCGGTACGGCCGTTGACCGCCACCCGGGCGCCCGCGCGGGCGAGTCCGGTGGCGATGGCGGCGCCGATTCCCTGCGTCGAGCCGGTGATCAGCGCGGTCTTGCCGGTCAGGTCGATGAGCATCGTCATGGTTGTCCTGTGGGCTAGGAGGTGCTGTCGTCGACGAGGTGGTGGCGCAGCGTGGTCAACGATCGGGCGATCAGCCGGGAGACGTGCATCTGCGAGACACCGATCCGGTCGGCGATCTGCGACTGGGTCAGGTTGCCGTAGAAGCGTAGGCCCAGGATCTCGCGCTCGCGTTCGGGCAGGGTCGCGAGGGCCGGAGCGAGGGCGACGCGGATCTCCACGAGGTCGATCTCGTGGTCGTCGCTGCCGAGCGCGTCGCCGAGTTCCCGGTTGCCGTCGTCTCCCACCGGGGTGGACAGCGAGGTGGCCCGGTAGGCGCGGGCGCCCTCCAGCCCTTCGAGGACGGCCTCCTCGGACAGGTCGAGGTGGGACGCGATGTCGGCCACCGTCGGCGAGCGGCCGAGGGTCTGGGTCAGCGCGCTGTTCGCCGCGCTGATCGACAGGCGCAACTCCTGGAGGCGGCGGGGTACGCGGACCGCCCAGGTGCGGTCCCGGAAATACCTCTTGATCTCGCCGACGATGGTGGGGATGGCGTAGCCGGTGAAGTCGACGCCCCGGTCGTGGTCGAAGTTGTCGACGGCCTTGACCAGCCCGACCGAGGCGGTCTGGAACAGGTCGTCGTCGGGTGCGCCGCGCCCGCCGTAGCGGCGGGCCAGGTGCCGGGCGAGCGGCAGCCAGGCCTCGATGGCACGGTCGCGGAGGGCGGGTCGACGCGGGTCGTCCGCGCCGGTGGCGGCCAGGGCGGCAAGCAGGTCGTCGGGGCGCTGGTCGGCGCTCCGTTGGTCGAAGGAAGCGGTCTCGACGATGGTGGTCATGGGGGTGATCCCCTTCCGCGGGTGCCCGTCGAATGGAATCGACCGGAGGATCTCCGAACCGGCGCTGACCGGGGCGCACGTGCGGGCGGAGTGCGCTGTCGCGGGCCACGAACACGGGCCTCGCCACCGCGTCATGTCGTTCACTTGCCGCTCCGACGTTACCTGAACGGCGGATCAATTACTAGCCGAAAGTATGAGGCTCCGCAGGTGTGCGCCGCGTGTGGTTGGCGGGGCGGAAATTGTGTAATCGGGTCCGCCGCCCGCAGTCTCCGATCGTGAGGGCGCTCAGCGCGGGCGCCCCGGACCCGCACACGAGGAGTGACACCCATGTCGTCAGCCGGTCGGGCACTACCCGATACCGGGTTGGTCGTCGCGGCCCGACAGGGCGACCAGCGCGCCCTCGACGACGTCGTCGCGGCGTCACTACCCCTGGTCTACAACATCGTCGGGCGTGCGCTGCGCGGTCACGCCGACGTCGACGACGTGGTCCAGGAGACGTTGGTACGGGTGATCCGCTACCTGCCCGCCCTCAACGACCCGGCGGCGTACCGCTCCTGGCTGGTGGCGATCACCATCCGTCAGGTGCGGGACTGGGAGACCCGTCGACGTGTGGCGCTCAACCGCGACGCCGGGCTGGACGCGATCAACAACGTGCCCGACCCGGCCGCCGACTTCGCGGGGATGACCATCCTCCGGCTCGGTCTCACCGACCAGCGACGCGAGGTGGCCGAGGCGACCCGCTGGCTCGACCAGGACGACCAGGAGCTGCTGTCGCTGTGGTGGCTTGAGGAGACCGGGGAGATAACCCGTAACGAGGTCGCCGACGCGCTCGGGCTGTCGCCCGGTCACGTCGCCGTGCGGGTCCACCGGATGAAGGAGCAGATCCAGAGCGCCCGAGGCGTCGTACGCGCGCTGCGGGCCCGCCCCGGCTGTCCCGACCTGCGCGGGGTCATCGCTGAGTGGGACGGCGTTCCCAGCCCGCTGTGGCGTAAGAGGTTGGCCCGACACGTCCGCGACTGCGCCTTCTGCGGTCGGCTCGGCACGACGCTCGTACCGATCGATCGGCTGCTCGCCGGTCTGCCGCTGCTGCCGCTGCCGGCGGGCCTCGACGCCCACCTCCCGGGCACGGCCGCTCCCACCGCCGCCGCCCAGGTCGTCGGCCCATCGAGTCCCACCGTCGGGCACGGCGCCGGACCGACTCCGCCGGCCGACCCCGGCGGCGGCCCGAGCGCCGTCGACCTCGCGGTGAATCGGCCCCGTGGCCTCGTGCCGACCCTCGCCGCCGGGGTGGCCGCCGCCGTCCTGGCCATCACCATGGCGGTGGTGGTCCAGCCGGACGAGCCGTCGGCGCCCTCCTGGGCAGCTCCACCCCCCGCGTCGCCCACCGCCGTCGCCGTGCCCAGCGTCGCGCCGTCGCCGAGCGCCCGGCCGTCGTCGAAGGCTCCCCTCGCCCCGGTGGCCAGCTCACCGCGCAAGGGCGTCGGTGTGTGGAACTTCGCCGGGGCGAGCCAGGCGCTGGCGAACTCCCGGGCCGGTTGGTACTACACCTGGGGCACCGAACACCCGGGGATCACCACTCCGCGGGGCACGACGTTCGTACCGATGATCCGCAGCGCGGCGAACGTCACCGCCGGCGAACTGGCGCGGGCCGAGGCGGCCGGGCCCTACCTGCTCACCTTCAACGAGCCGGACATGCCCGAGCAGGCGAACATGACGGTCGAGCAGGCGCTGGACCTGTGGCCGCGATTGATGGCGACCGGCAGCAAACTGGGCAGCCCGGCGGTGGCCTGGGGTGCCCCGGACCCGCAGGGGTGGCTGGACCGGTTCATGACCGGCGCGCAGGCACGTGGCCACCGGGTGGACTTCATCACGCTGCACTGGTTCGGGGCGGACTTCACCACCGGCCCGGCTGTCGACCAGCTCCGCCGGTATCTCCAGGCCGTCTACGAGCGGTACCGCAAGCCGATCTGGCTGACCGAGTTCGCGCTGATCCGTTTCGACGCCGCCGGTGCGCACTTCCCGAGCCAGCAGCAGCAGGCGGCGTTCCTCACCGCGTCCACCGCCATGCTCGGCCAACTGTCCTACGTGCAGCGCTACGCCTGGTTCGGTCTACCCGCCACCGACAAGGACCGGTCCGGGTTGTTCAGCGACGGCACCGAGGCGACGCTGGTCGGCCGCGCCTTCCAGGCCGCCCGTTGAGCGGGGGCGGACGAGTCGGCGAGCGTCGGTCCGCACGGATCGTCGGTGTGGTCGCGACCCTGGTCGTGACGGCGCTGGCCGTCGCCCTCGGGCAGAGCTGGGGCCGCGACGACCAGCGAGCGGCGACCGCTCCGGCGCCGCGCGCGGTGACACCGACCGCGTCGGTGGTGCTCAACGGCACCGACGACGCGTTCATCCAGCTTCTGATCCCGATGAACGAGGGCGCGCTGGCGCTCATCGACCATCTCGACACCCGGCCGGCGGGCACCGACCCGTCCCTGCGGGACCTGCTCGGTGAGATTCGCGAGGCCCACCAGGCGGAGCTGCGGGATCTGCGCGGGTTGCTGGCCGCCGGCAACGTCCCGGAGTCGAACATCCACGAGGGTCACCAGATGCCCGGCATGGTCACCGACGTCGGTCTCGCGCAGGTGCGGGACGCGCCGGACGCCGAGGTGCCGTCCCGGGCGACGGCCCTGATCCGGGCGCATCTCGCGCAGACGGTGGTGCTGTGCCGGGGCGAGCGGAACGCCGGTGGGAGCCCGGAGCTGAAGGCGCTCGCCGGCCGGATCGAACAGGCGCGGGCCGCCGAGCTGGCGAGCCTGGACAGCCGGCCGGCGACGGCCAAGGCCGCACCGGCCAGGTGAGCATGCCGTACGCCGACGTCCGCGCCCCGGTCCGGGCGGCGCGTGCCGCGCACCGTGCCGACTCGACCGGCACCACCCGGACGGCACGACGGGCGGTCGCCGACTCGCCTGCGGCGAGCTGGCGTGGTCGCCACCGCCGTGCCACGGAGCGCGTGGTGAGCACCTCGTCGGTCATCGCGGTCGGTGCCGGGTGGCTGGTGGCGATCCTCGCCGCCGGGCACGTCACCCTCTCGCCGGGTTGGCGGATGGTCGCCCTGTTCTGCCACCTGACCTGTCTCGTGGTGGGCTTCGGCGCGGTGCTGACGGTGGACTGGTTCAGTCTGCGCTGGTTGCTGCGCCGGGAACCCCTCGGCGCCGTGCTGACCGCCGCACGCGGCGCGCACCTGCTCATCTGGCTGGGCCTGGTGGGTCTGCTGGCCAGCGGTGCCGCCCTGGGGCCGGACACGTCGTCCGGGCTGGTCTGGGTCAAGCTGCTCGCGGTGCTGGTGGTCGGTGTGAACGGGCTGTTCCTCGACCGGGTCCGGGACCAACTCGTCGCCGTTCAGGGCCGTCCGCCCTGGTCCGCCCTGCTTCCCGGGGTCGCCGCCGCCACCGTCTCCCAGCTCGGCTGGTGGACCGCGACCCTGGTCGGCTTCTGGAACGCCAACAGTTGACGCCGGCGGCGACACCGCCGACGGCGGCGACCGCGGCGGTCAGGCCGGCGTCGGGTGCCGCGCGATGAACCGGGCCCGGGTCAGGAACGCGAGTTGGGCACGCTTGTCCGGCATGTCGATCTCGGTGTCGAAGGTGAAGCCCTCGATCTCCAGCCGCCGGAGGGCGAGGTGGTTGCGGACGTCCGGCTCCACCACGATCCGCTGCGCGGCCGGGTCGCGGAACAGGAAGCGGGCCAGGGCGGGGCCGACGGCGTTGGTGAGGCCACGGGCGACGCGCCGGTCCGGGCTGAGCAGCAGGTGCATGCCGATGTCGCCGGGCTGGACCGGATAGCGCTCGCCGACCGGGTCCGCCTCGGGCTGGTAGGTCTGGAAGAGCCCGACCGGCTCCTCGTCGAGCACGATCAGGTACGCGTGGTGCGTCGGCAGGCTGTCCACGAAGGCGTAGATCTCGCGGACCTGGTCCACGCTGTGCTCGCCCATTCCCCAGAACGAGTTGCGGGGGCGGGTGACCCAGCCGTGCAGGAGCGCGGCGTGCCGGTCGGGGTCCACGGGCACCAACGACAGGTCACCGAGACCGGCGATCTTCTCCAGGTACGTCATCGGGTGCTGTCCTCTGTTCCATCCGGGGCGCGACTTAGGTTACCCTCCCCTAATTAAGGATGACCTTACTCGGAGGGGTGCGTGAAACGGAACTGGGAGGCCCTGGTCCTCAAGGCCATGGGCGGCCGGGACTTTCGGTTGACCGTGTTGAGCACCGAGTCCATCGACGGGCACTACCAGCGGCTCCGGATGGACGGGGGCGGCCTGCTGGAGGCGTGCGGGGTGCACCCGACGATGTGGATTCGGCTCTGGTTCGACAACGACGGGCGGGCGCACCAGCGCGCGTACACGTTGGTGGACCCGGACCCGGCGACCGGTCGCTTCACCCTCGAGTTCGCCATCCACGACGGCTGCGCCGCCCGCTGGGCCACCACGGCCCAGGTCGGCGACACCATCGGCGCGACAGTTCAGGGCAGCGCCTTCGAGTTGCCCGACCCCGCGCCCGAACACCTCTATCTCATCGGTGACGCGGCGTCCCTGCCCGCTGTCAACAGCCTGCTCGACGCCGGCGCCGACATTCCGGCGACGGTCTGGCTGGAGTACGCCCACGAGGGCGAGAAGGCGCTCGCCCCGCGCGCCCGCGCGCACCACCAGGTCACCTGGGTGCCCCGACAGGACGCGGGGCAACACCTCGTCGACACGGTCTGCGCCGCCCTGCCGACCAGCGGCGCCGGCCACTACTGGGTGGCCTGCGAGGCGGCCACCACCCGGGGTCTCACCCGGCACATCCGCCGGACGCTCGGCGTCGACAAGGAACGGGTCACGTCCCTCGGCTACTGGAAAGCCGCATGAAGGGCCGGCTCGGCACGCTGACGGCGCTGTACGTCACCCAGTACCTCGGCGTCGGCTTCATCACCGTCGGGCTCACCGCCATCCTGCGCGACGGCGGCACCTCCCTGGACACCCTGGCGCTGTTGCAGATCGTCGGTCTGATCTGGCCCGTCAAGTTCCTCTGGGCGCCGCTCCTCGACCGGTACGGCTCGCGGCACCGCGGCCACTACCGGTCCTGGCTGCTCGTGCTCCAGAGCGCCCTGGTGCTCGCCCTGCTGGCGCTGCTGCCGTTCGCCAACCCGGCCGACGCGCTGGGCCCGATCGTCGCGATCTGCGCCGCGTACGTCTTCTTCTCCGCCACCCAGGACATCGCCGTGGACGCCGTGGCGGTCCGGATGCTCGCCGACTCGGCCCGGGGCACCGGCAACGGCATCCAGGTCGCCGCGAGCTACCTGGGCAACCTGCTCGGCGGCGGTGCCTGCGTGCTGGTCTACGACCGGTTCGGCTGGGCGGCGGCGATCGGCCTGCTGGCCGCCATGACGGCTGTCGGCCTGCTGGTGGTGTGGCGCTTCCGCGAGCCGCCGCGCACCGATCGGGTGGCCGGGATCGGCAGCGCCTACCGGGCGCTGCTGTCGGTGTTCGGCCAGCCCGGCTGCCGGTGGTGGACGTTCGGTGTGGTGCCGCTGGTCTACGTGGGCGCGGGCATGGCGTACGCCCTGGTGACGCCGGCCCTTGTCGACGCGGGCTGGTCACTGGGTCGGATCGGCGTCGTCACCGGCGTGGTGACCAGCGCCCCGGCCATCGTGGCGGGTCTGGTCGCCGGCCTCGGGGTCGGGCGGTTCGGGCGCGGCGGAGTGCTCGTGGTCGGCGGCGTCGCCCTCACGGTGTCCACGCTGCTGCTGCTGCCGTTGATGAACGGCAGTGCGCCGTTGGGCGCGACGGTCGCCGCGCTCTGCTGTTTCATGGTGGCCTACACGATCGCCAACGTCGTGCTCTACACCGTCAACATGGACTACTCGCGCCCCGACACCGGGGGCACCGACTTCACCGTCCTGTCGTCGTTCGGGCTGGTCTGCTCGTTCGTGGCGGCGTCCGTCGGTCTCGCCGCCGCCGACCGGGTCGGCTATTCGGCGGTAGCGGTCGCGGCCATCGTGCTGGTGGTGGCAGGGGTCGCTCTCGGCCTCGCCCACCAGCGGCGCTTCCCGCGCCGGCCGGCCCCGGCAGCCGAGCAGCCAGCGGTGCACGCCGTCGACGCCGTGGCGTGAGCGCGGTTGGTGACCGGAGGCGGCATGCGCCTGTACCTGACCGCGCTCAACCCCACCGACGCCGTCCTGGACGGGTTCCTCCCCGCTGCGGCGTCCCTGGGGCTGGCGGCCACCGTCCTGACCGACCGGCCCGGGGACTGGCCGGCGGACGCGCCGGTGACCGGGTGCGCGGTGCGCGACCCGGCCGCCGTGGTCGCGGCGTGCACCGGGGCGGTGGCGCTGCTGTCCAACAGCGACCACCTCCAGGAGGCCACCGCGATCGCCGCGCGACAGCTCGGTCTGCCCGGCAAGGACCCCGCCGCCGCGCGCCGCTGCAAGGACAAGGCGGCGGCGCGCCGGGTGATCGCCGACGCCGGGCTCGATCGGGTACGGGTGAGCACCGTCGACCCGGGCGCCGCGCCCGAGGCGCCCGCCGGGATCTTCCCGGCGGTGGTCAAGCCCCGGGCCGGGGTGGCCAGCGAGGACGCCTACCTGGTCTCCGACCACGCCGAACTGGTCGCCCGGGTCACCGAGATCCGCGGTCGGCGACCGGACGTGGCCCTGGTGGTCGAGGAGTATCTCGACGGCGAGCTGCGGACCTTCGAGACCCTCGGCGACGGCACGGCGCTCGCCTCGCTCGGCGGCTGGCGCACCGGCCTCGGTCCGCCGCCGACGTTCACCGAGGAGAACCTGTGCTGGTCACCCCCGACCGGGTCGACGGAGGCCGAGCTGCGGGCGCGGCTCGACGCGCTCGGGGTGGGCTTCGGCGCCTGCCACAGCGAGTACGTCGTCTCCGCCGGTCGGGTGCGGCTCATCGAGGTCAACTACCGCCTCATCGGTGACCGGATGGATCTGATCCTCGCCGAACTGCTCGGCGTGCCGTTGTTCGAGTACGTCATCCGGCTGCACCTCGGCGAACCGCTGTCCGCCCTCGACCTGCCGGCCACCGTCGACGGGTACGCCCACGTCGAGTACGTCTGCGCGGACCGCTCCGGCCGCCTCGCCGCCGCGCCGGGCCGGGTCGACGCGGTGCGTGGCGGTGTCCGGCTGGGCTGCCGCCCGCTGCGCGAGGTGGGTGTCACCGCCGAGCACACCGGTACGAACCGGGACTACCTCGCCGTGCTGCACGCGATCGGCCCGAACGAGGGCGCCGTCCGGCGGTCGTTGGCCGACTTCCGCGGCGACCTCCGGTGGACCATTGTCGAGTGAGTGACGACTGCGAGCGGGAGGTCTTCGCCCGGGTGCTCGACGCCCTGCTGCGCGAGGACCATCGCGGCCTGCTGAGCACCGGCCGGCCGGACGGGCCCGACTGGTGGCAGGCGCCGCACCCGGCCGGCCTGCTGCGCATCCCGGTCCGCGCGGACGGCTTCCAGCAGGCGGTTCGCAGCGCGGCGCCGCTGGTGCTGGTGGTCGGCGACGGCGGCACCCACCGGACGGACACCCTCGACGGCCTGTTGGCGCTGCTCGCTCCCCGCGACGACGCCGAGGCCGAGGCCGGCTGGCGGGCCTTCGGCGCGGAGTGTCGTGCCGACCTGCGCGCCCGGCGGCTCACCGTCCGGCACCGGTCACGCGCGTTCCGCGCGGTGGCCGCCGGCCGCGCACACACCCCGACGGGCCTGCCGGCGGCGGTCCTGGACGACGTTCTCGCCGCCCACCAGGGCCACCCGGTCTACCCCACCGACCGGTGCCGGCACGGCCTGCGCGACGACGACCTGCTCCGGTACGCCCCGGAGCACGCGCCCCGCTTCGCGCTGCGGTGGTACGCCGCGCCGGCCCGGGACGTCCGGCTCGCCGGTGCGTTCCCGTCGTGGTG